>JAJCYQ010000048.1 GCA_029262835.1 Bacteroidota bacterium | reverse complement strand
CGCGCTCCCCCCGGCCCCGCCGTCCGGGGGGGGGGGCGGGGGGGGGGGGGCCGCCCGCCCGCCGCCCGGCCGCCCCCCCCGCCACGGGACGTGACCGAATGGAACACGCGGACAGGGATTTCTGGGTGCGCACCGCGCTTGCCTACGACCGCCTGGCTGAAAATGCCGCCGATCGCTATCGCGTCGTTGATGGCACAAAGACCATCGACGATATTGCACGCGCCATCTGGGTAGATGCCCAGGAACTGACCCACTGATTCCATTGTAACGCTGGCATGCCAAACCTGTCATCTCAACAACTCGCCGACGTCAAGGAGCGCTTCATCGGGTATCTGAAGGAGCGTAACCTGCGACAGACTTCGGAACGGCTCGCCATTTTTGACGAGATCTATGGAATAGACGCCCACTTTGACGCGGATGAGCTGTTCAAGCGGCTACAGGCAGCCGACATCGCCGTCAGCAGGGCGACCGTGTACAATACGCTCGACCTGCTGGTCGAGTGTAATCTTGTCGTACGGCATCAGTTCGGTACCAAGCAGGCCACGTTCGAGCGCTCTTTCAGTTTCTGGCAGCACGATCACCTGATCTGTCTCGACTGCGACCATATCCACGAGTTCTGTGATCCCCGCATCCAGAATGTCCGCGACATGGTCGGGGATATTTTCGAGTTCGAGATCACCCAGCATTCGCTGCAACTCTATGGACATTGCAGAAAGGAATCGTGTGCCTACCGAACCGAGGCGGCCGCCGCCGGTGGGTAGTCGGTGATCCCCGTGTGTATTACCAGACGGTAACCCCCTTTCATTGCACGATGCGCGCCCGTATATTTGGCATCCCGTGAAGCGACTTCTTACATATGGCTTTCTGCTGGTCGTCCTGACCGGCGCCATGTGGTCATTTGGCCAGGTGCGCCTTGCTGCGTTCGAAATACGCAACGAGGGTTCGGATTTTGTCATCACGTGGTCGACAGAGATCGAGGAAGGTGTGCGCTCGTTTGAAATACAGCGTCGCACGACGAGCAGCAACGACCAGTTCGTTAAAATCCACACGGTCACGGGCCAGGGCACCGGACAGCAGTACCAGTTCCGGGACTCCCAGGTCTTCAAGTCCAGTTCAGACCGGCTCGATTACCGCCTCGACGTGGTCTATGAAAACGGCGTCCGCGAAGCCATCCGGGATGAATCCATGAACTTCACCTCGACCGCCGTCCGGCGCACGTGGGGAAGTCTCAAAGCCATGTTCCAGTAGGGTGTCAGCAGCCCGTACCCGTCTCATGACGGCCCGGCAGGTGGACCGTACGCTCAATCGCCTCGCGTGTGAGATCCTTGAGCGCAACCGCGGCTCCGAAAACGTGATCCTGGTGGGTATTCTTCGCAGCGGAGCCGAAGTGGCCCGACGCATTGCAGCCGAAATCCAGACTATCGAAGATCTGCCTCTTGGCGTACATGACCTGGACACGTCTGCATTTCGAGATGATCGCCCCGAGACAGATGCTTCGGGCATGGCCGCCCTGCCGGATGTGTCGGACAGGGATGTGGTGCTCGTCGATGACGTGCTCTTCACTGGTCGCACCGTTCGAGCCGCACTCGATGCCATCATTACATTTGGTCGTCCGCGCTCCATTCAGCTGGCGGTTCTTGTTGACCGCGGCCATCGTGAGTTCCCCATCCAGGCCGATTATGTTGGTCGCACCATGCCGACCAAGCACAGGGAGGAGGTACAGGTACTGACTTCTGGCGGGCTCCACGTAGATGTGGTCGAAGCGGCGTAGGCACACGTCCTGCTGCCCGGAACGTGTCCGTACGTTTTACGCGCTCGTTCCTAATTGTCAGGTTCAAGGATATGGAGTCGTACTTCAAACCCTTCCCGTACCTGCGTGCCAGCCGGAGGGCTCTGCCTGCCAATCAGCGGCTCCGCTCCGTCGGCCGGAACATGATCAAGGACGACGGAGCGGAGCCGCTTGTCGAGCAGTTGAATCGTCGCCTCCTCTGCCGTCATTCCGACGACATCCGGCACGGTTACAATGCGGTCACCAAGGCCGGTCGAAAACCAGACGTTCACGGGCGAGCGGGCGGCGACCCGGGTTCCGGCCGCAGGGTCCTGGCGTGTGATCGTGTTGGCGTGCGCAGACGGGATGGAGTCCGGCTTGACCAGCCCCACGAGCAGCCCGTTGGTCATGAGTTGATTCTGCGCTTCCCGTACCGGAAGGGCTTCGATGTTGGGGACGACGACGGTCGTCGTATCTCCCGAATTGACGGTCACATAAATTCGGCGTCCCGGTTTGACACGCGACTGGGGCGTTGGGGATTGGTCGATGACGACCCCTTTTGGCAGATTCGGCTTGCGAAGCTGTATGAACTCGGCTGTCAGGTCGACACGCTCAAGGTTGGAACTGGCCTCCTGGGCGGTTCCGCCCCGCAGATCCGGTACCGTGACCGTCACGCCGTGCTGCGTATAAGCTGGCATGAGCCAGAATGAGATCAGGACGTAGAGCAGGCCCCCAACGACCAGGAGACCGAGGAGACCCGCCAGCAGGTAGGGGTTGCGTATATATAGTGTCAGGCGCCGCAGCATGCACACCAGTACGACCATGGGCCTGCCAGGTTCGCACGGCACCAGGCCCCGGGGTCTATGTTCGGATTGCGTGAATGCTGACAAAAAGTGGAACGGGCAGAAACCTGCCCATGGTGCCGAGGTACATGGGTGCTGGCCTGAAAATGGGGTGACCCTGAAGGCCTTGTTCTTGACATGTTGATGCGGCCCCGAGCAGCTCTTTTTTGAAGAGATCAACAAGATGCCAAGCATGCTGTTGACTGCTCCCGGGAATCGCCGTATTATACTGGTCCGCGCTAAAATTCGGTCTGCCTCTTGGGGCGCGAAAGCGCGGTGTTCTTTGATGAGATTGTAAGCAAAGCGAGTCCTTGTCGATTCACGTCAAACTTCGGTTTGACAGGGAATGATGTAACGAGCGAACCCAATTAAATTCTCTTACTACGGAGAGTTTGATCCTGGCTCAGGACGA
>JAJCYQ010000047.1 GCA_029262835.1 Bacteroidota bacterium | reverse complement strand
TCCTACTGGCGGGGGGGGGCTTGCGGCGGGGGGGCCCACGCCCAAAAAGCGGCGCCCTAACGCGGGGGGCTGGCCGCCCCGAACTCCTCGTCGAGCCGCCCCAGCGTACCCTCCACATCGGATGCCATCTCGAAGCGCTCGGCAATGTCCTCACGGAAGGCGAGCACGGCTTCGAGCGTGCCCCCGTACTTGCGCTTGAGCGCGTCGATGGCAATGAGGCGCGAGCGAATGAACTCCAGCCGCTCCTGGTTGAAATCGATGTCACTCTGGTAGTCCTGGGCGAACGTGGCCGCTTCTCCGGCCATGATCTGCGCCGAAATCATCTCCTGGAGCGTACTCTCAAAGGCCGAATCAATGCGGGAAGCCTCCTGGAGCAATGCTTTGACTTCGGCCAGCAGGTTCTGGATGGCGGGCTCGCCGTCGAAGAGCAGCTCCTGCAATCGCGCCGTCAGGTCATACAGCCGCTCGGAGTGCTCCATATGCCGACGCTCCTCCTCAAGCCGTTCTTCCTCGCCGGCTTCAGGCGCCACCGCATCGATGTCTTCCAGCTGGAAGGCGAGCATGTCCCGCTCGCGCTGCAGCTCACCCGCCGTGGCGCGGACTTTTTCCCGTCGCTCGTGCAGCGCACGCGCCTCCTCGTAAGCCCTCCTGCAGGCCGCGGCCTCCTCGCCGAGCACACCGAACGCATCGACCAGATCCAGATGATGCTCTGTCCGCAGCAGTGACACGTGTTCGTGCTGGCCGTGCAGATCCACGAGCTCACGCGCCACGTCGCGGAGCAGGGTCACTGTCACCGGCGTGTCATTGATGAACGCCCGGCTCTGGGTCGCCGATACCTGCCGGCGCAGGATCAGATCCGGCTGCACATCAATCTCGTTCTCCTCCAGAATGCGCCGCACAACCTTGGCGGCGGCCGAGTCGGCATCGAGACGAAACGTTCCTTCCACGACAGCCCGCTTCGCACCGGGCCGAACCACGTCGGTCGACGCCCTGTCGCCCAGGATCAGCTTCATGGCGCCCACCAGAATGGACTTTCCCGCTCCGGTCTCCCCCGTCACAATGTTCAGCCCACGCCCGAACTCAATGTCGAGCGCTTCTATCAGCGCAAGATCCCGGATGTGGAGCGTGTGGAGCACAGGCTACTGCCGACCATGACAATGTTTGTATTTCTTTCCGCTGCCGCAGGGGCAGGCATCATTACGACCCACTTTGTCGTCAACCGTAACCGGTGCGGCTTTCGCCGTCGGGTCGGCAGCTGCCGCGGCCTGCCGTCCATTGCCTCCCGCGCCGACGCCGTAGGTCGGCGAAATCGAGTCATGCTGCGCCTTGGCACGCTTCGGATCCAGGCGGCTCTGCCGCGCCCGGGCCGACGCTTCGGACGACTGGCTGACAAGCGGTCCGGAGCGGAAAATAAACGATACCGTTTCCTTGTTGACTGAATCGATCATGTCCGCAAACAGGCCATAGGCCTCCATTTTGTACTCGATCAACGGGTCCCGCTGCCCGTAGGCCCTCAGACCAATCCCCTCTTTCACCTCATCCAGGTTACGCAGATGTTCGGTCCAGTGCGAATCGATATAGGTGAGCATGGCCACGCGCTCGAGCGCATCGTTGACTTCCTGCCCATCAGATGCGAGGGCGTCTTCAATGGCTACGACGGCCCGGATGGCCTTTCGTCCATCGGTAAAGTCAATGAATACCTTTTCCGGCTTGTTTTCCCGGTCGCTTTCGGCCAGATTCTTCATGCTCTCGAAGAACGGCCGCGCCAGCGCGTCCCGCTTGCGGGTGTAGTATTCGACCGCTTCGTCATAAATACGGTCGGCTACGCCTTCCTCGCCGAGCTTGGCAAACGTCTCGCGGTCGACCTCGAAGTCGAGCGCCAGGACCCGCAGGAGTTCCTCGCGCAGTTCGTCCAGATTGCCGTCCCCATAGTGGCGCCCTACCATCTCGTCGATCATGTGGCGAAGCATGTCGAGCAGATCACCCGCCAGACGCTGTCCCCGCAGCGCATTGGCTCGGCGCTCATAGATCACCTTGCGCTGCGCGTCGAGCACGTCATCGTACTCCAGTTGCCGCTTGCGCATGCCGAAGTTGTTCTGCTCCACTTTCGACTGGGCGCGTTCAATACTCTTGTTCACCCAGGGATGCGTAATCACCGCCCCCTCCTCCAGATTCAGACGGTCCATGACCTTCGCCACCCGATCCGAACTGAACAGCCGCATCAGATTGTCTTCGAGCGAGATATAGAACTGACTCTCTCCAGGATCCCCCTGGCGACCGCTTCGACCTCGAAGCTGCAGGTCAATGCGCCGGCTTTCGTGCCGCTCGGTGCCAATGATGGCCAGACCCCCGACTTCGCGGACGCCCTCCCCAAGCTTGATGTCTGTACCACGGCCCGCCATGTTGGTGGCAATGGTCACTCCGCCCTTCTGTCCTGCTTCCGAAACAATCAGGGCTTCGGCCTTGGCCCGGTCTCTCTTGGCATTGAGCACGTTATGGCGAACACCGGCCCGCGTGAGCATGCGGCTGTACATCTCGGACGCTTCGACACTCGTTGTACCCACCAGTACCGGCTGCCCTTTCTCGTGGTACTCCTGGATTTTCTGGATGACCGCGTTGATTTTCTCCCGCTTCGTGCGAAATACGAGGTCGTCCAGATCCTGGCGTGCAATGGGCCGGTTCGTCGGCACGACTACAACTTCCATCTTGTAGGTCTTGAAGAACTCCTCGGCCTCGGTCTCGGCCGTACCGGTCATACCTGCCAGCTTGTGATAGAGCCGGAAATAATTCTGCAACGTGACCGTGGCGTAGGTCTGTGTGGCCGCCTGGACCGTGACTCCCTCCTTCGCCTCAATGGCCTGGTGGAGACCATCCGAATAGCGGCGGCCCGAGAGCACACGCCCTGTGTGCTCATCCACGATCTGGATTTTCCCGTCCTGTACAATGTACTCCGTATCCTTCTCGAACAGGATGTAGGCCTTGAGGAGCTGTTCAATCGCGTGCAGACGCGAGGCCGCGTCGGCGTAGCGTGCATACAGCTCCCGCTTCTGGTCGGCCAGCGTGTTTCTCAGCACGCGGAGATCATTATCCAGCTTGTTCTGGCGTTTTTCCTCGGTCAGCGTGGTATCGGCAGCGAGTTCCTCTTCAATCCTCGTCTGCTCGGCCATGTTCTCTTTTTCGAGCTGCGCCACCTCTTCGCCCAGGTCCGGCAGGATGAACATGTTCTGGTCCTGCCCTGCTGCCTTGCCTATGAATTCGCGGCCCATGTCGCTCATTTCAAGGGAACGCTGCTTCTCGTCGTAGGAAAAATGCATTTCCTGATCCACGATCGGCATGTTCTTGGCGTTGTCCTGCAGGTAGAGGAACTCTGTTTTCTGCCTCAACTGCTCCACACCCGGCTCCTGTAACAGTTTGCGCAGCTTCTTGTTACGGGGATAACCCCGGTGCGCACGCAGGAGCGCCAGACCGGCATCGCTCTCGGCAGCCGCCGCCTCCCTGTTCTTTCCCGCCGCCAGCAGCTCGTCGCGCTCAGCGAGCAGTTTTTCTGCTTCGCTCACAAAACCCGCTACGAGCTTCTGCTGCGAGTAGACAAGCCGCTCTACAGACGGCTTGAAATCATGGAACTGTGTCTCGTCCGATTCCGGCACGGGCCCGGAAATAATGAGCGGTGTGCGGGCTTCGTCAATCAGGACGGAATCGACCTCATCGACCACGGCGAAATGATGCCTGCGCTGCTGCAGATGCTCTGGATCATTCACGAACGAGTTGTCACGCAGGTAGTCGAAGCCGAATTCGTTGTTCGTGCCGTACGTGATGTCCGCCATGTAGGCCGCCTTCCGGCCCGGGGTATGGGGCTCGAACTTGTCAATTACGTCAATACTGAGCCCCAGAAACTCATAGACGGGCCCCATCCACTCCGCGTCACGCTGCGCCAGGTAGGGGTTGACCGTGACGAGATGGACGCCCTGACCCGCAAGAGCATTGAGATAAACGGGCGCCACAGCAACAAGCGTCTTGCCTTCCCCCGTCTTCATCTCGGAGATATTCCCCTCATGCATGGCAATGCCGCCGAGCAGCTGCACATCGTATGGAATCATGTCCCAGACAATCGTCTGTCCGCCAGCCTGCCACTCGCGGCCCAACATGCGGCGACACGCATCTTTCGCGACCGCAAACGCCTCGGGCAGTAGCTCGTCGAGCGCCCTGTCGAGCGTGTTATACCATTCTTTCTCGAGCGCATCGAGTTCATCGTACATGCGCATCCGGTCGTCGAGCGTGAGCCGCTCCTCGACGCCGTCCTCGTGACCAGCCCTCAATTCGGCCTCAATGCGGTCCCTATCAGCCTCGATTTCAGCCAGCGCCGCATGAATGCGCTCCTTGAACTCACCCGTCTTGGCCTGCAACTCCTCGTCCGTCAATGTGGCCAGCTTCTCATACTCCTCGTTGATGAGGTGCACTTTCGGCCAGAGGCGCTTCACGGCCCGATCCTGGGAGTCTCCGAATACTTTCTTGAGCAAGTTCAGCATAACGACGCAAAATAAATGATGGATGCCCTATTGGCATCCGCCTGACACGCGATGCGCTCGGCGGTCGTTCCCGGACGAGTCATATTTCGTGCCCAGTTCGCAGAACCACCGGGGTCCAATCCGGTATACGCGGCCTACTGCTGCGCGCCGAATCGAATACAGGACGACCCATTGCACCCTAGATTGCACTCCAGATTGCACCCCAGATTGCCCATGCGTGTCCCTCTCCTGCATGCTGCACTTCTACTGGTCGGCAGCCTGATTTTGCGCCCCGCCCTTGCCCAGGTGGAGTCGGCCGCGTTCCCTGTCGCGCAGCTCGATGCCTCGGCGCGCGCGAGCAGCCTGGGAGGGCACAACCCCGCCCTGGTCGCCCGTGGAACGGGTGGCATGTTTGTCAATCCGGCCCTGCTTGACCCATCCATGCACGGCGCGGCCGAATTCACCTACCTGAATCACGTGTCAGATATCAGCGGGGGCTGGCTCTCCTACGCCCGCAACGTGGAGCGCGTGGGCACGGCCGCGCTGGGCATCCGGTATATGGGTTTCGGCGATCTTGACCGGCTCGACGCCAGCGGAAACCGCCTCGGCACGTTCAATGCCTCGGACATCGGCGTCTCGCTCAGCGTGTCAGGGTCGCTACCCACGACGCACCCCGTCGGCGAGCGGCTGCGCTACGGCGCCGGACTGAACTGGCTCCACAGCAGTATAGACTCGGAGGGGTCGCAGGCACTTACCATCGATGCTGGTGCCCTCTATCACGATGCAGAGCGACGCTTTTCGGCGGGCCTTACGCTGCAACATGCCGGCGTCGTGCTCTCGTCCCTCGGATCGCGCCGGGACGAGGTGCCAACCGATCTGCGGCTGGGTATTACCAAGCGCCTTGAACACCTCCCGGTGCTCTTTTCGGTCACCGCCTACCGGCTGCACGATCTGGAAGGGGGCCCAGACGGCAGCACCGTGCTCGCCAATATCTTCTACCACGTTATTCCGGCGGCCGAATTCCAGTTTTCCGAAGGTTTTCGTGTCCGGCTCGGCTACAACCATCGCCGCCACGACGAACTCAAAATCAAGTCGCGTCTCGACCTGGCGGGCGTTTCAACGGGCGTCGGCGTGCGTATTCGCCGCGTGGCCGTCGACTATGGCTTCACGTCATGGTCGTCGCTCGGCGGCCTGCACCGGCTCACCATTCAGACGGCTATCCGCTGACGAGGCCTGACGCCCACCTACCGCTTGTTCACGGCCCGTTCCACCGCGCCCGGCAGCGACCCATTGAACTCGGCCAGGAATCGCTCCACGCGGTCCGGCGCGGCCTTCGCGTAGTCACGAAGCGCCCACCCGACCGCCTTCAGGATGAAAGGATCTTCCTCGCTCATGCACGCACGACAATAGCGGAAGAGCCGGGCATGGTCCGTGTGCTCGCGGTGCATGACCTGCGAGAGCAGCGCCGCCCGGCGTATCCACCGATCTTCGTCCACAATCCAGGCATCGAGCGTCGCTGATATCTGAGGCCTTTCGTGGCGGAGCACGGTTCCCACCAGGCGAATAGCGATATCATCCACAAAATCCCACCACGCCCCGTCACGGATCAGGAATTCGTAGAGCGGCATGGATTCGGATGTAATGAAGAGCCGGAATGTACGCGCGAACTGTACCGCCAGGTACTTTTCCTCCCGGTGCTGCTGGTTCCAGAGCAGACGCACCAGGCGCTCGTACTCGGCCTGGGATGACGGCCGGAAGTGCCACTTTACGGCACGCGCAATGTGCTCGCGCCCCGGTTTCTGCACGCCGTAGAACGGCATGCGCGTTTTCATGTACTGCGCCATCTGATGCGCTTTTTCCTGATCCCGTGCGGCCGCGAGCTCGCGACCCACGAAGCGGACTACATCCTCAGGAGAATACAGATGGGGAATGTCTATGGGTCCTGGCATGGGTTACTGACCTTCTTCCTGTCGACGATAGTACATCATGGTGGTTTCGAGCGTGCCGTGTCGCATGCGGCGCCGCACGTCGTCTACCGACATGCCGTCACCGAGCCACAACAGCGCCGCAGTGTGTGTCAGGCTGTGGGGCGTTATACCCTCCCGTTTCACGCCCGCTTCCTGCAAATGTGCGTTGATCCGGCTCCGCACCGACCGCGTATTGAGCCGCTTGCCCTCGCTTCGATGGCCGTGCGACACAAAAAGCGGATCTTCCGGCGAAATCCGGCCCCTCGCATCAAGGTAAAGGCGAATGGCATCCATCACAGGAGGATCAATCGGCACTTGCTGATCCTTCAGCGTATGACCTTTTCCCTGGATTCGCAAATACCAGCCCATGAGCGTCTGCTCCAGATCCTGCACGTCGGCGCGCGTAATCTCGATTTCACTGAGCCCGGCAAAGAGCATCATGTGCACAATGGCCCGGTCACGTTTACTGATGCGCGAATCCACAGGAATCCCCGCGAGCAGATTGTCCACCTCAGCCCGTGAGAGCACATCCCGCGTGTGGGCGTCCGGCCGCCGGTTTCCCTTGACGGCCCGCGCCGGATTCTCGGGTAGCAGGCCACGGTCTACCATGTACTGGCACAGCCGCCGGACAGCCGTCAAATAGGTCGATACCGATACTTCGTGCAGGCCGCGCGCCTCCATGAGCCATGTCTTGTAGGCCGCGATGTCTTCGGTACGGAACACGCAGTCGGTATCTTCACGCACGAACCAGCGCTCAAACTCGTTCAGCGAGCGGCGGTACGTACCCACCGTCTCCGGACTCTTGTCCGCCAGATACTCGCGCAGAAAGCGCTGCATGTGCTCCCGGAGTGCAGCAGGGGACAGCTTCAGGTCCGGGGTCTCGGCAAGGGTCATGGGCATGGGGCAGCTTCGTGCAGAATGACGGCCCCCCAATCAACCAACTTTGACGGACTTTGTCAATAACGGTTATTGAATTTCCGCATCAGGATCCAATCCCTCGAGGGCATCCGTATACGCCCGCAGGAACGAGGACCCCATGGATCCATCAATGACCCGGTGGTCATAGGAGAGCGACACCATCATCATGTGGCGCACGGCAATAACGTCTCCCATGACCGGATCTTCGATCACGACCGGCCGCTTTTTGATGGCGCCCGTTGCCAGAATGCCAACCTGCGGCTGGTTGATGATTGGCGTCCCCATGACGGACCCGAGCGATCCCACGTTCGTGACGGTAAACGTACCGCCTGCGAGCTGATCGGGCATGAGCTGCTTGCTGCGCGCTCTCGACGCCAGATCGGCCGTCGCGTGCGCGAGCCCCGTCAGATTACGCTGCCCGGCATCGCGGATGACTGGAGCGAGCAGCCCGCTCGTACCAATCGCTACCGCAATTCCGATATGGAAGTCCTTGCGGTACACAATGGTATCGCCATCGACCGAGCTGTTCAGAATAGGATGCTCCTTGAGCGCCTGCACCGCCGCCTGTACAAAGAACGGCGTGTACGTCAATTTTATACCCTCCCGATTCTGGAATGCCGCCTTGTTCTTCTCGCGCAGACGGACGAGGTTGGTCACATCGATCTCGGCAAACGACGTCACGTGCGCACTCGTGGCCTTTGAACGCGTCATGTGCTCGGCAATGATCTGCCGCATGCGGTCCATCTTGACCACTTCCACCCGGTCCCCGGACGCGGCTGTTCCTGTAGATGCGACGCTCGCCGCCGCCCTTTTCGCCGCGGCCTTCGCTGCCGGAGCGGCAGCCGACGGCTGCTGCTGCGCTGGCGCGCTGCCGCGCGATTCCAGATACGTCATCAGGTCGGTCTTCGTCACACGACCATCACGCCCGGAGCCCTTGATCTGCTTCAGTTCGGACATCGAAACGCCCTCGGCCTCAGCAATGGAGCGCACGAGCGGCGAATAGAACCGCCCTTCGTCGTCGGTCCGGGTAATGGGTCCGGCCGGCTCGGCAGGTTGTGCTGCGGCTGGTTTCTGATCGTCCGGCTCCGGAGCCGGAACGGCCTCGGCAGGCGCTTCGGACCCAATAACAGCTATCAGCGTGCCCACCTCAACGGTTTCTCCTTCCTCTACACAGATTTCCTGGAGCACGCCCGCCGAAGGGGCCGGGACTTCCGTGTCCACTTTGTCGGTCGCTATTTCAAGCAGCGTTTCGTCGAGCTCAATGGCGTCTCCCACCTTCTTCGCCCATGAAAGCACCGTGCCTTCTGTAATACTTTCGCCCATCTTGGGCATGTGGACTTCAACGCGCTTCCCACCAGCCGGTGCGGACGGTTTCGCCTCCGGCTGCGGCGCCGACTCGGGCTCGGGCGCGGCTTCAGCGGCCGGCTCCGGTTCAGGCTCGGGAGCAGCTTCAGTGGCAGGCTCCGTCTCAGGTTCAGGTTCAGGCGCCGGCTCTGCGGCCGCCTCCTGCCCGTCTCCACCCGCGCCGTCAGCATCGGTTTCGAGGATGGCAATGGCCGTACCGACCTCTACGGTATCGCCCGCCTCCACCAGAATTTCCGAGAGCACACCCGCATTCGGCGAGGGGACCTCCGTATCGACCTTGTCCGTGCCAATTTCCAGCAGCGGCTCATCCATTTCGACCGTATCGCCCGGCTGTTTGAGCCATTCAATTACGGTGCCTTCCGTGATACTCTCGCCCATCTTGGGCATGGTCACTTCAACTTTCGCCATGTGGAGCGCGATCTGGAGATCTGGTGGTGATTGAGGAAAGAAACGTACGCGGCTGCGCCTGAAAAGATCAGGCAATCAATGGCGCAATCACGAGTGCCACAACGGCAATCAGCTTGATCAGGATGTTGAGGCTCGGGCCGGAGGTATCCTTGAGCGGATCACCGACGGTATCGCCAACAACAGCGGCCTTGTGGGCTTCGGAGCCCTTGCCGTGCTGGGTGCCATCAATCATGATCCCGCTTTCAATCATCTTCTTGGCATTGTCCCATGCACCGCCGGCATTCGACTGGAAAATGGCGAAAAGCACACCAGACACGGTGACGCCCGCAAGCAGACCGCCCAGCATGCTTTTGTCAATGAAGCCGATTACAACGGGTACAATCACGGCCAGCAGACCCGGCGCGACCATTTCGCGGATGGCCGCCTTTGTCGAGATTTCCACACAGCGCTCGTGATCCGGCTTTGCCGTTCCCTCGCGCAGTCCCGGAATCTCGGCGAACTGACGCCCTACTTCCTTGATCATGTCACCGGCTGCGCGGCCCACGGCGCCCATGGCCATGGCGCTGAACACGTACGGCAACATGGCGCCCAGCAGAAGACCCGCCAGGATATTCGGGTTGGCTACGTCAATATTCGGTACCTGGGCCTGCTGCATGAACGCCGCAAAGAGGCCGAGCGCCGTCAGGGCGGCGCTTCCAATGGCAAAGCCCTTGCCAATGGCCGCCGTCGTGTTGCCAACCGCGTCGAGCTTGTCCGTGCGCTCACGTACTTCCGGGGGCAGTTCCGCCATTTCAGCAATGCCACCCGCGTTATCAGAAATCGGGCCGTAGGCGTCAACCGCCAACTGGATGCCCGTGACAGACAGCATGCCAACCGCTGCTATGGCAATGCCATAGAGGCCGGCAAATGCGAAAGCGCCAATTATACCCAGGGCCAGCACAACCGCCGGAATACCCGTCGAGAACATGCCCACGCCGAGCCCGGCAATGATATTCGTGGCCGATCCCGTAACAGACTGGTGGGCAATTCCTGTGACCGGACCCTTACCGGTCGCCGTGTAATACTCAGTCACGAGACCAATGATGGTGCCTGCCGCAAGGCCTATGAGCACCGCCCAGAACACGCCGAGCGACGTGTACTCGGTCGTCACGCCATTCCAGGACGTGTGGTTCCACGTCTCAGGCAGCATGATCGTAATAATGAAATAGGCCAGAACAGCCATCAGACCGGCCGCGCCAAACTCGCCAATGTTCAGGGCGTGCTGCGGATTGCCCCCTTCCTTGACCTTGACGAAGAGCGATCCGGCGATGGACACCAGAATGCCGACACCCGCCAGGACGAGCGGGAGAATGACCGCACTGATGTCGCCCATGCCGCCGGACGCGAACGCAGGAAGCGAAATGAAGGCCGACCCCAGCACCATCGTACCGATGATCGAGCCCACGTAGGACTCAAACAGGTCGGCGCCCATGCCGGCTACATCCCCTACGTTGTCACCCACGTTGTCGGCAATCGTTGCCGGGTTGCGGGGGTCATCTTCGGGAATACCTTCATAGACCTTTCCGGCCAGGTCGGCACCCACGTCGGCCGCCTTCGTGTAAATACCGCCGCCCACGCGGGCGAACAGAGCGATGGAGCTTGCGCCAAGCGAGAAGCCGGAAATCACACCGATCACCTTCGTGATGGACCAGACCGTCATGGCATCGTACGCCAGAAAGAGCACGCCAAGACCGAGGACGCCGAGTCCGACGACACTGAGTCCCATGACCAGGCCTCCGGAGAACGCGACATTCAGCGCCGGCGCCAGCCCGGTGCGGGCCGCCTGCGTCGTGCGTACGTTCGCTTTGGTCGCCACCGTCATGCCAATGAACCCGGCCAGCGCGCTACAGAACGCGCCAACGACAAACGAAATGGCAATCATCCAGGACGATTCGGGCTGCGACATGTTGGCAAACGCCAACAGAACGGCCACAACAGCCACAAAAATGACCAGCACACGATACTCCTGGCGAAGAAAGGCGCGGGCGCCTTCGGCAATGGCCTGGGCCAGTTCGGCCATCAGAGGCGTTCCAACCTCCTGCTTTCCGACCCACTGGGCGCGCGAAAAGGCGTAGAGCAGCGCCAGGACGCCGGAAACGGGGACAAGCCAGGTCAATAATGCAAGATCCATGGTGAGTGGGTTGTATTCGGGTTGATGATATTCCGGGTTGAATAAGATCCGGGAAAATAGGGGGCAAGGAGGCACCTTACACCCGTTAACCAATAATTCAGAAGCGTGTTGAAGAACCAGCGTGCGCCAAGATGCGAGCGCCGGAATGACAGATGCAAGGCGTCCCGACGCCGAATAGTGGTACTATTCGAAGGAGGGACAACGCAGCAGATGTCGTTTCGCCGCCGCAGAAGGGTGTGCGATGGTTTTTCTATACGCGCTCAGAGGTTATAGCGGTTCATGGCGGTCTGAAGCCCATCGGTCACAAATGCGAGAGCGGCATCGCGGGCATGTCCCACGAGCCGCTCCAGGTCCGTCTGCTCATCTTCGCTGAACGGGGCAAGTACATAACCGGACTGCCGCCCCTCGTCGAACTCCGACCCGATACCGAATCGGAGGCGCGGAAAGTCGTCCCCATCAAGCCAGTCGCCGATGTCTTCCAGCCCGTTGTGTCCGCCGCTGCCGCCTGAAGGCCGGATACGGATTCTCCCAAACGGCAAATGGATATCGTCGACAATTACCAGCAGGTCCTGATGGTCCAGTCCGTGCCGGCGCACAAGCTCCTCGACCGCCAGACCACTCCGGTTCATGTAGGTCTGCGGCTTGGCCAATCCGATGTGCCGGCCGCGCCAACGCGACTCGGCCACCTCCGACTGCCCCTTCTGCGAGAAAGATACATCCCGGAGTCGCCCGGCTACCGCGTCCACGACCTCGAAACCAACGTTGTGTCGCGTCTTCGCGTACTCAGAGCCTGGATTTCCCAGACCTATGATGAATCGCTTCGTGGACACGCGTCTGTCAGTCTCAGGCTTCGGCTTCTCCTTCGGCGACTTCCTCTCCCTCTTCACCCTCGGCAAGGATACCGGCCGCATCGTCGTCGGCCTCCTCGTCCTCGGCAGTCGCAATACCGCGCGGCACGGTGATGGTGACGAGCGTCTGGTCGGCAGGGGTGAGGAACTCAACACCCTCAATTTCCAGATCGCGGACCATCAGGGACTGACCAATCCTGAGCGGCGAAATGTCGACCACGACGTGATCGGGAAGATCCTTGGGCAGGCACCGGACACGGATTTTGTTGACGAACGTCTGCGCAATAGCACCATTCTTCTGTCCGATCGATACCCCCTCGAAGTGAACGGGAACGCGCAGGTTCACCAATTCACCCGGGTGAAGGATCTGGAAGTCAGCATGAATGGGCACATCGGTGACCGGGTGGAAATCCACCCGCTTGACCACGCATTCATACGATTTCCCGTCATAAACCACGTTCACGCGGCGGAATTCGTCGGTGTAAATGAGCGGACGCATGTCCAGCACTGGAACGCTGAACGACTTGGCGTCCTCTTCGAATCCGTACATGACACACGGCACGTGACCGGCATTCCGGGCGGCTTTCGTTGCCTTCTTGCCCGTCTCGCGGGGGGTCACTTCGAGCGTTATCGCTTCCATGCCAATTCCTTCCTGTATTCGTTGTGTTGTGCTTAGGGGATGAACAGTGTAGAGACTGATTCATCTGTGTAAATACGCCGGATGGCATCGGCGAAAATTTCCGCCGTGCTCACCACTGTAATGCGTTCCGATGGCCGTACGAGCGGAATGGTATCCGTCACGACCATACGTTCAATTTCAGAGTTTTCAATGCGGTCAAATGCCGGACCGGACAGCAATGCATGCGTGCCCGCCGCCATGATACGCAGCGCGCCCGCTTTCTTGAGGGCCGATGCGGCGCTCGTAATGGTACCGGCCGTGTCAATCATGTCATCGATCAGGATCACATTCTTGCCTTCGACCTCGCCAATGATGTTCATGACTTCGGCCACGTTCTGCGTGGGCCGACGCTTGTCAATCATGGCCAGATCCGCGCCGAGTCGCTTCGAGTAGGCCCGCGCCATCTTGATGCCGCCCACATCCGGGGCGACGACCACGAGATCGTCGAGCTGCATGGAGCGGAAATGCTCAATGAAGACCGCGCTGCCGTAAAGATGATCCACGGGCACATCAAAGAACCCCTGGATCTGCGCCGCATGCAGGTCCATGGTCAGGACGCGGTCCACGCCCGCCATCGTGAGCATGTTGGCCATGAGCTTGGCCGCAATCGACACGCGCGGCTGGTCCTTCCTGTCCTGACGGGCATACCCGAAGTACGGAATGACCGCAGTTATGCGCTCGGCGCTGGCGCGCTTCGCCGCGTCAATCATCAGCATGAGCTCCATGCAGTGATCTGCGGGCGGCGGCGTACTCTGGATCAGAAAGACATCCCCGCCCCGGATGGACTCCTCGAAGTGGACATAAATTTCCCCATCAGAGAAATTCTTGATTTCCACTTTGCCAAGACCCTGCCCATACGCCGTGGCTATGGCACGGGCGAGCGCCGGATTGGACCGGCCGGCAAACATCTGGATGGGATGATCTCCTTTCATGGATACGCGAAATATGGGCAATTCGGCTTCTCGGTCTTCTGCCAGACCTTTGTTGCCCGGGGAGGACTCGAACCTCCACATACGGCTTCAAAGGCCGCTGTCCTGCCATTAGACGACCGGGCAGAGTCCCCGAAGGGGTATATATGCCCGATGAAAAACCATCGCACACCCTCCTGCGGCGGCGAAACGCCATCTGCTGCGTTGTCCCTCCTTCGAATAGCGTTGCTATTCGGCGTCGGGACGCCTTGCATCTGACATTCCGGCTCACGCATTCTGGCGCGCGCTGGTTCTCCATCGGGCATATAGAACCGTGAAAATAGGGATTCACCGGACGCCCCGCAACGAATTGGGCATCGTTACACAATCTTCACCGCCTCCGGACCGACACGGACCATCCCCGATTACCTGCCCATTACGTCCAGGACGCGTTGGAGTGGAAGTGCCTGTACCGTACCCCGGTGACCGGATGTCGTCGTGGCCATGAAGAGGGCATTATAGATGGCCTCTTCAGAAGCCTCCATCGCCGCCTGGAACAGAGGGCTCATGCGGTCATTCGGCCACTCGGCAAGCAGGGTGCCCGGGCCGTCCGCGTCCGGCGTGCGCCGCTCGGGCGTGCGCCGGACGCCTTCGTGCGTCGAAAATGCCACGGCGTAATCGCCCGACCCGTTCGTGGCCGGCGATCCGCTGCGCGGCACGCCGTACAGCGCCCGGTGGGCCAGCCGCTCCAGGTTCCGGTCCGAGAGCGGCGCGTTGGTCGCTACGACCACGATCACCGACCCATCCGCATCTCCCCGGTCCACGTAGCGGTCCAGATAGAACTGACCGAGCGCCTCGCCGACGCGCACGCCGTCTATCTGCAGAATGCCTCCATAATTGGTCTGCACCAGCACGCCGACCGTCCAGCCACCGAGCGCAGCGGGCAGCTGGCGCGAACTCGTGCCAATGCCTCCCTTCCACCCAAAACTCACGGTCCCGGTGCCGGCTCCCACGGCGCCTTCTGTGACCGGCCCGGCCTCGGCGCGCACAATCGCCTCCACCACGTCATGCGACCGCACGTGCCGCCCCCGAATATCGTTCAAAAACCCGTCGTTCGTCTCGCCAACGACCGCATTGACCGAGCGTACGTTTTCATTGCCCGCCTGCCGCAGCGTCCAGTCAATGACGCCCTCCATGCCCTGCGCCACCGAGAGCGTGTTCGTCAGCACAATCGGCGTTTCGATTTCGCCCAGCTCCCGGATCTGCGTACTACCGGCAAATTTGCCGAATGCATTGGCCGCGCTGAACCCGGCTGGCACCTTGTCCGCATACAGATTCCCGCCGTGAGGCAGAACGGCCGTCACTCCGGTGCGCACGGAATCGCCGCGGACGAGCGTGACATGCCCGACCCGTACGCCTTCCACATCGGTAATGGCGTTCAGGGGACCCGTCGGCAGCACCCCTGGCCGGATTCCCGCCTCCCGGGCCCGCATGCGGAGCGCGTCCTCCTCCTGTGGAGCGCCGTACGCCGCCGCGGCGACGCCGGGCAGCGCAAGGCCGGGCAGCGCAACGCCGGTCCGTGCGAGAAACAGCAACAGCAGAAACGTTCGGAATGCCTTTCTTGGAGGAATCATGCGTTTTTCGGGAGATGGGAAGCGTGGCGGGTTTCGGTACGGCGGTCACTGCGCCGAAAATACGGATCCCCGACCTGCCATGATGATTCGGACACGACCTGTCGAACCATACCCAAGAGTCAGAAGTACATCGCCCATGCAGAAACAACCGACAATTGGCATCCTCGGAGGTATGGGGCCACAGGCTGGCCTGGACCTGTTCCAGGCGGTCCTGGACAATACCGTGGCCGCGCGCGACCAGGAACACATTCCGACGCTCGTATCGAGCGCCGCGCACATTCCGGACCGGACGACCTTTCTGCTGGGCGGCGTGGCGTCCGATACGGCGGCGCGGGGTCGGGAGGGCGCTCCGCCCGACCCCGCGCCGCCCATGGGCCGTGCGCTTGTCGAACTGGCCGAGGCGGGCGCCACGGTGGCGGCCATAGCCTGCAACACAGCGCACGCCGGGCCCATATTCCAGCGCGTGCAGGCGTACGTCCGCGCGCACGCTCCGAAGCTTGCGCTGCTCCACATGATCGAGGAGACGGTGGCCTCCATTCGCCAGGGAGTGGGCCCGCACGCGGACCCACCCGGCCCCGCTGCGAAGATAGGCCTTTTGGCGACCGCCGGAACGTACCACTTCCGACTCTACGACGATGCCCTCGAGGCAGCGGGCTTCGATCCGCTGCTACCGGATGCCGACTTCCGCGACACGCATCTGTTTCCGGCGATTTACGATCCGGGTTACGGCATCAAGGCGACCTCTTCTCCTGTCACTGAGCGCGCGGCGCGGGCCGTTGCCGCATGTATCGAGCATCTCATCGAAAAAGGCGCCGAAAAAGTCATTCTCGGGTGCACGGAGCTTCCGCTGGCGGTGGCCGGGCACCATCGGCTGCATCCATACGTAATAAACCCGACACGCGTCGTCGCACGGGCGCTCATCCGGGCGACGTACCCGGAGCGCCTCAACCCGAACTGAATCCATGCTGAGTCAGGCCGTCGAAGACTACCTCAAGGCCATCTATACGCTGCACGATGGCAAGCCCGTGACGACGTCCGAGCTCTCGGCGCGGCTCGGCGTATCGTCGGCGTCGGTCACGAACATGATGACGCGGCTGGCGAAGCTGAAGCTCGTCACATACGCGCCCTACCGCGGTGTGGCGCTCACGGAAGCGGGCGAGAAAATAGCCCTCGAAATCATCCGTCATCACCGGCTGCTCGAGACGTACCTGCGCGATGTCCTCGGGTATGCGTGGGAGCAAATGCACTCCGAGGCCGAGCATCTGGAGCATCATATCTCGGAAGAATTCGAGGATCGGATAGATGCGCTGCTCGGCTACCCTACGCACGATCCGCATGGGGATCCCATTCCCTCGCGCGACGGCACCATTGAGCACGTGCCGGCCGATCCGCTGCCCGATTGCCCCGTCAGGACGGATCTTGAAGTGCGCCGCCTGCTCGATACCGACCACGACATGCTGCACCGGATTGAGGACCTCGGTCTGCTTCCCGGCACCGTTTTTCGTATTTTGGACACCGATGACGACCTGCTTGTCGTCCATCTCGACCACGATCACATCTCCGTTCCAGCCGACGTGGCGGCCCATATTTTTGCAGCTCCAGCATGAGTACATCCCGTATTGAAGACCGTGTCCTGTCCTTTTTCCAGAACCACGGCAAACGCGCCTTCCGCGCCAAAGAAGTCGCCAAGCGGCTCGACCTGACAGACCGGAAAGACTACGAAGCCGCTGCCGCGGCCATTGAATCGCTCGAAAAGCGGGGGCTCATCCAGGCCGCCGGCAGCAAGCGCTATTCCTATCGCCCTCCCGAGAATCACATGGAAGGCCGCCTGTCGGTGCATCCGGACGGCTTCGGCTTTGTGACGGTCGAGGGCTGGGACGACGATTTCTACGTCCGCTCGCGCCGCATGGGCACGGCGCTCGACGGCGACCGCGTCAAAGTGGCCACCGTCGCCGCCAAAAAGGGCGATCAGCGGCGCGAAGTGGAGGTCGTCGACGTCGTTGAGCGTAGCCGCCAGAGCGCCGTCGGGACATTCGAACACAGCGGATCGTTCGCGACCGTGACGCCCGACGACCGCCGCCTGACACACGACATTTTTGTGGATCTGGACACGGTGGGTCAGGCCAAGGACGGCGACAAGGTGGTCGTCTCCATCGATGCCTTCGACAAACGGGGCAGCGCCCCGCGCGGTCGGCTGATCAGCGTAATTGGGCGGGCGGATGACCCGGCCGTGCAGACGCTCTCGGTGGCGCTCAGCGTCGGCGCCATTGATGGCTTCAGCCGGGAAGCAGAAGCTGAGGCGGCGCGCGCCGAAGTCCGGATTGACAAGGCCACGCTGAAGGCCCGCGAAGATTTCCGGCACCGCCGCGTGTTCACGATCGACCCGGTCGATGCCAAGGATTTTGACGACGCGCTGCACGTGCATGCGCTCGGTAACGGCCACTTCGAGGTCGGTGTGCACATCGCGGACGTCAGCCACTACGTGCCGGAAGGCTCGGCGCTCGACAGGGATGCCATTGAAAAGGGTACATCGGTCTATCTCGTGGACCGGGTCATGCCCATGCTGCCCGAGCATCTGTCCAACAATGTCTGCTCGCTGCGCCCAGATGAAGACCGGCTCGCTTTTTCGTGCATTTTTGAGCTGGACGAACACGGAAACGTCATCGAATTCCGCCCCGCCGAGACCATTATCCGCTCCCAGCAGCGCTTCGCCTACGAAGATGCGCAGCGCCTCATTGACGGCGCCGATCACGAGCTCGCCGAAGACGTGCGGACATTGGCCCGCCTGGCGCGCTCCATGCGGCGATCCCGCTTCGAGAAGGGATCGGTCAATTTCGATCTGCCCGAAATCCGGGTCGTGCTCGACGAAAAGGGCCACCCGGTCGATATCGTGCTCCGCGAGCGACACGAAGCGAACCAGCTCATCGAAGAATACATGTTGCTCGCCAACCGCAGTGTCGCCGAGCACTTCGGAGACGAAAAGTTCGGTGGCTTCATTTTCCGGGTACACGATGTGCCCAACGCCGAGCGCATTGCCCGTCTGGCCTCCTACATGAAAGCGTTCGGGCTGCGCGTCGAGCACCGGGACGGTTCCATCACACCGCAGGCGCTGAACAGCCTGCTCGAGCATGTCAAGGACACGCCGCAGGAAGCGATCATTGAGCAGGCGGCGCTGCGCGCCATGTCGCGCGCCGTGTACGCGATTGACAATATCGGTCACTACGGGCTGGCACTGGACGCCTACACGCACTTCACGAGTCCCATTCGGCGCTACCCCGACCTGATTGTACACCGCCTGGTGAAGGCGCACCTGAATGGGCTCGGCCGCCCATCGCCTGGTGCGCTCGACGAAATGGCCTCGCACTGCACCGAGCGAGAACAAATTGCCACGCAGGCCGAGCGCGAGAGCGTGAAGCTCAAGCAGGTCGAGTACGCCCGCATGCACGTCGGCGACGAATTCGATGGCGTTATTTCCGGGCTCACCCGATTTGGGATTTTCATAGAACTGCCGAAACTCCTCATCGAAGGACTTATCCACGTGCGGGACATGGACGGCGATTTCTATGAGTACATTGAAGAGGAGTATGTACTGCGCGGACGCAAGTCCGGGCGGACCTACAAACTCGGACAGGAAGTCCGCGTCAAGATTGCGAGTGCCAGCATGGAGAACAGGGAAATCGACTTTGTTTTTGCCTGATACCATATCTGTGATGCCCCTCCGCCCGTGACGCCCATCATCCAGTGACGCCCCGCCATCTGATATCCGGTCCTGCTGCCTTTCTGCTGCTTGCGCGCGCGCAGCGCCGCATTTCCCTGCGGGCGCTTTTCATGCGGAAGTCCTGGATTACGTGGTTTGTGGTCGGCTTCGTGGCGCTCTACGTCACGACGACCCTGCTGACACTCGGTTTTTTCTTCGATAAGTTCTCGCGCCTCGCCGTACCCGATGTCCCTCCCGTTCGCGTCGTAAACCAGTACCTGCTGGCCGCTTTCCTGTCGCTTTTTTTCATCCGCTTCCTGTTCCAGAAGACGCCGCGGATGAAAATCGTGCCCTACCTGCACCTGCCCATCTCCCGGCGCAGTCTCGCCGCGTTCTTCCAGGTGTCATCGCTTGCGACCGTACACAACGCGTATCCGCTGCTCTTCTTTCTTCCCTTCTGGATGCGCTTCGTTGTGCCCGAGGCCGGAGGGGCGGCCGCCTCCTCATGGCTGTTTGCCGTGCTGCTCCTCATCGTGGCCAGTCATTTCGCCATCCTGTTTTTGCGCAGTACGTTGCAGCAGCGCACCGGCCTGTTCTACGCGCTGACGCTACTTCTTGTCGTGACCGCGGTCATTGACGAGTGGCTCGGCGCCGGCCTTCAGCGCACGCTTTCCGAGTTCCTGTTTACCGACATCCTGCGTGGCCGCCCGCTCGGCACCGTGTGGCTCCTGGCGTTCACGCTGCTTGGCGTTGTGCTCTCAACGCGTACCCTCTTGAAGGGACTGCGCCCCGAGCCCCCCGCCCCGGCACCGGCCCGCCCCTGGCTGCGCCTGCCACGCGCGGCCGAGCGCCTCCTCTCCGCCGACTGGGGCACGGAGGGACAACTCATCCGGCTCGAACTACTGCTCATGTGGCGCAACCGGCGTCCGCGCCACTACCTGATTATTTCGCTCCTCTTTTCGACCATGTACCTGGCCTTCATGCTCGGCCCCGGCGGGAGGATCACGGGCGCCGGCATGAGCGCCATGGTGGGCCTTTTCGCATCCGGCGGCTTCATCCTCAACTACGGACAGCTCATGTTCGGCTGGGACAGCAGTTACTACCCGGCACTCGTTACGCGCAACATCGCCTTCCGTACGCTCGTGAAGTCGAAACTCGTTGTGCTGCAGGCGTCGTGCGTGGCCCTCTTTGTCGTCTCACTCCCCCTCTTCGTGCTTCTGGCACCCGAGCAGATCGGCGTCCACTTCGCCTTTCTCTTCTACAACGCAGGTGTTACGAGCGTACTCGTGATGGAGCTCGCCGCGCGCAACAGGCAGGCTGTAGACATTGGCCGCTCCGGCGGGTTCTTCAATTACGAAGGGCTCTCAAGCCGCCACTGGATCTGGTTCATTCCAACGGCGCTGCCCCCGGTCCTTTTCATGATCGCTATGGATGCGCACCAGGAGCTGGCCCTCGCCATTCTGGCCACGGCAGGTTTTGCAAGCATCTTGGCCACCAACCTGTGGGCGCGCTATTTTGCGGCCGGTCTCCGCGTGCGCAAGCAGCGCATGCTGGCCGGCTTCCGCGAGGGCAGTCCATGATACACCATCTCCATGCTGCTTGATTTCCAGCACATACGAAAGTCCTACGGCGCCAAGATAGCGCTCGACGTACCTGCCTGGTCCATGCAGCCGGGCGAGGTCGTGGGTCTTGTAGGCAGCAATGGCGCGGGCAAGACGACCTTTCTGCGGCTCATACTGGATCTGCTCCAGCCGGATACCGGCCAGGTCCTCTTCGAGGGCCGAAGCGTCGCCGAGGATGAGTCGTGGCGTCTTGCGACGGGTTCGTTCCTTGACCGCTCCTTCCTGATCGAATACCTGACCATCCCGGAATTTCTGGAGTTCACCGGTGCCACCTACGGGCTTCGCAGAGCCGATGTGACCTCTGCCATTGCCCCCTTTGCCAACTTTCTGCCCGTCTCAACGGCCGATTCCCGCCGCTACATCCGCGACCTCTCAACCGGGAATGCCAAGAAAGTCGGTATTGCCGCCGCCCTTTTCGTGGCGCAGCGCCTGCTCGTGCTCGATGAGCCGTTCGCCAATCTCGATCCGCCCTCCCAGATCCGTCTCAAGGAGCATCTCTCGCGGCTTTCGCAGGCCGGACTGAGCATGCTCATATCGAGCCACGATCTTGGCCACGTGACCGACGTATGCACACGCATTACGCTGATTGGACGCGGAGAAATCCTGCGCGATGAGGCCCGTTCAGAGGAAACCCTCGAAAGCCTGAAATCCTACTTTGCGTCGGAAGATGCGGGCGAATTGACCTGACGCCTTGTGGGACGCACGTGGGGCACAGTGAATCCGTCACCCGATGCCACCGATCGGCGACGCTTGTCGTTGACCGGCCCCCGAACGCCGAATGGGCACGCCGCGCATCGGCTCTCCGGCTCCACGTCCCATTCCGGTCGGGGACACGACGCGAGACAATCCAGCCCGGGCAGCGGCTCCGTCCGGCGGCCCAGCGGCGCGCGTACCAGGTCGAGTAGCGTTTCCATGAACAGCGGGTGACAGTTCAGACCGTTCACCACCTGGTAGTGGGATATTCCGACGTCCTCGGCCACCTCGCGCATGCGCACGTCAAGCAGGTAGGCTGTATCGAACTGTTCGGTCACGTGATCGACCGGAACCACAAGCGCTGCGCGGTGGCCATTGGCCGCCAGTTCCCGGAACCGGGCCGGTACATCGCCCGCCAGATTGCCTCCCCAGGAATCGGGCCGCACGAATGCCAACATGTGGGCCAGATCATGACCCCGGCGCTGCATGAGGGCCTCCACGGTGTGATGCGAGAGGCAGCAGTACGGATCAGGCACCCCCCCATGCTGCTGGGTCGTACTTCCGTGCGCCGCAAAGACCAGTTGCACCTGTGAGCGGACATGCCGCGGAAACCGTTGCAGCCCTTGATCTACCCGGTCATTAAGGGCTTCGATATAGCCTTCGTGCGTGGCGAACTGTCGCACGGCTACAGTCGGTCGCGCTGCCACAATGCCCTGGCGCATGAGCGATTCCCATTCGGCGAACGACCGACCGGACGTCTCGGCAGCGTACTGCGGGAAGAGCGGCAGGAGCACCACGTGCGTCACGCCGTCCTTTTCCATCTTCTCCGCGGCTGCCGCAATGTCCGGACTCCCGAATGGCGAGGCCAGATACACAGACGCGCGGCCCAGGTCCGAGCGGTCCATGAGCCCCTGCAGCATATGCGCCTGCTCCCTGTGGAACTGGTTGATGGCCTTTCCGCCACCAATAGCATCGTACTGCCACGTCAAATACCGCGCGGCAATGCGCGCGCGCAGCCAGGCCGCCATGTGGGATCGCCAAAACCGGGACAGTCCGCCTTTGTGCGGCGAAACAAGGCGCCGGTAGAGGTAGGAGAAGACCTCCGCGCGGGATTCGGGCGCACCCGGCACCAGAAGGAGCACACCGACATGGCTCTCGTCATTCAGCCGCAGCGGTCCGTCCGGAAAAAAGCGGCCTGTGAACAGGCGCTCATCCGATGCGTAGGCTTGTCTGAATTCGCGAGGCGACATGCAGGAATATTGGTTTGAAACGGCCTGGAAGCGTGTTGACGAACCAGCGTGCGCCAGGATGCGAGCGCCGGAATGCCAGATGCAAGGCGTCCCGACGCCGAATAGTGGTGCTATTCGAAGGAGGGACAACGCGGCAGATGGCGTTTCGCCGCCTCAGGAGGGTGTGCGATGGTTTGTCAACACGCTTCTAAAATTACAGTCCTTACCACGCGTCCTGTTTCAGGTCTGTGTGAAACCTGACCCTCTTTGCCGAAGCTTCACGCCCGGGTCACAAACCATTCACGCTGCCAGACGCCATGACCATTCTTGAACACGCCCCCGGGCAGGGGGAAACGCTCGATTTCCTGTCACAGTCAGTTCGGCAGCTCTCTGACGGCGGCGCCGAGGCCCGATTCATCCTCATGGGACCGGCGGCCTACTCGGCGTTCTGCAAAGAACTCGCCGCCGAGCTGCGGCGCGGCACCGGCGACTTTGAGACCTGGAATCACATCCCGGTCGTCGTCGATCCCTTCCGGGACCATGCCATCTGCGTCGTCCCCAAACCCGGCCGCGACGCGGCCTCCTGGCAGCCATTCCGCATTCCGTCGTAGGCGCGCCGGATGGCCTCGTCGACCTGGCGGGGATTGCATGTGTGGCGCGTGGTCCGTTCGAGCGTCAGCCTGCGCCAATTGGAATCCCCGACTGCATTGGTTACCCTGATCGTACACAGCCACACTTTTCGCTGCGTTTTGATACATCACATTGATCGACCCGCTTCCGACCTCTCATTACCCGTCCTCGGTGTCATAATCCTCTCGCTCGCCCTCTATGGCTGCGACGCGACGGCGCCATCGGAAATTAACTCAGATCGTGGCAAGCAGGACATAGAGCAGCATATTCGGATCAGCGAGACCACGAGGCACATTCAGGACAGCCTCACTACAGCACTTCTTTCCGACGACGAAATCGTAGGCTTTGCGACAACCGTGTCGGTCACAGGAGAGGAGCGTATTGTTGTATTAGCCAAGACACCGGTTGAAACGTGGAAGCCGGGTAAGAGAGCCCAGATTCCGCTCAAGGCAGGTGGCGTCCCTGTTCACGTTGTGGTCACCGGTGAAATCAGCGCCCCGATCCGCTTCCAGGGCACAGGTGCAATGATTGGTGCACAGGAGTTTGGTCGACCGGTTCCAACCGGCGTCTCTACTGGTACTCCTCACGGGCTGACGGGCACGATCGGTGCACGCGTGACAGATGGGGAATCTGTGTTCGCTCTTTCAAACAACCACGTTCTCGCCTCCATCAACAGCGGGAATATAGGAGATCCAGTGCTCCAGCCAGGACCCGTCGACGGTGGCACGGAGACGTCTCATACAATCGGTGGATTGACGGACTTTGAGGCAATAGACTTCAGCGGTCAATGTGTAAACACGATCGACGCGGCGATTGCCCAAACCACGCTTGATCAGCTCACAAACGAGACGCCGGTCTCAGGATACGGAGTGCCCTGGAGTTCAACTTCCGAGGCTGTATCGGGAATGCAGGTCCAGAAGTACGGTCGCACGAGCGGATTGACATATGGCTCCGTTGTTGCGGTCAATGCGACCGTTGAAGTGGGATACGGCAACGCGGGTGTAGCGTGCTTTACAGATCAGATCATCATTTCACCCGGAGAGTTCAGCGAGGGCGGAGATTCCGGTTCACTGGTGGTAACAAGCTCGCCAAGCAGGAAAAAAGATGAACGGCCCGTAGGACTTCTATTCGCCGGTTCGCCCTCCATTTCCGTTGCAAATGACATCGACAAGGTGCTCAGTCGATTCAATGTCCAGATTGATGGACGCGAGTTGAACGGAGCGACGCAGGGCGATGACCATGGTGGTGGACACGAAGGCGACAATGACGATGTGGGCCACTATGATGCAAGCCCGCACGGAGAGTCTGAATTCGGCCTTGATGTCGAGAATTCAAGCGGGCAACCCGTAGAACTTGAAGTCTGTGCCTACGCATCGGCGACAACAAAGACATGTGGTGTATCAGCGAATTCCATTATCGTCGACAATGCGTTCAACTGGGCGGCCGAGATGGAAGGCGGTAACTGCACCATATGTCAGGTGATACTCAATAATGACACTCCCTATATCGTCAGATCGGCAAGCGCAGACAATGCCGTATATCTCTTCAGGGAAACCGGTTCAGTTGATGGAAAGGCTACTCTTACCGTAAACACAGGGACGGAATCGTTCTCAGAGGCTTCGTCACAATATTATGACATCGCGGTCGTAACGACTCACATAAGCGCCGTTTCTGTAGGGACTCCCCACTCGGTTGGTCAAGGCCAGGAGATTACGTGGGACGCAGACTGGCAAGGAGGCGGAGAAGGATGGACATTGCCATCCTTTTTCCCGCAGAACGCCACCATTAAAATTATTGATGGTGCGAACGAGACGACCATCACGACGACGGGGGACCAGGATGACGGGAGTGGCTCCTTCGTCTGGACGCCTACACAGACATATTCGGACATTCAAATAAAGGTCGTTGACAATGGCAGTGGAAATTCTGCGTCGAGTAGCACGTTCAGTGTCGTTGACCAGCCATTAACCGGATCAATTACCGGTCCGTCGTCACTGGCAATGAATGTCGAGGGGAATTGGAGTGCAAGCGGTCAAAGTGGGGTGCCCCCCTACACGTACGACTGGGACTTCATGTGGGTCTGCAATGCCCAGGGGATAAAAATCCAGGTCGAGGAGTGTGATACCTGGAATCAGGGTGGAACAGGATCGTCGTGGTCGAAAACCGTATCGAGTGATTTCTTTGATATGAAAATCCGCATGACGATTACGGACAGCGACTTACCGGCAAACCAGGACATCGATTCTCTAATAGTTGACATTTACGATCCGAGTGAACTGTGATGAAAAGCAACAATTACCAACACCCCGTACTGAACCCAAGATCGGTGACCGGCCTCACGTGCCTGCTCTTATTGACGCTCGCAGGCTGCGACGGACAGGGTGGCGAATCGGGGGTTGTCCTGACGCCGGGGCCAATAATTTCATTATCCAACGATATACTTGAGTCACGGATCGAGTCAGACAGCAGAATAGCAGGGGCTTTTTTCACCCCAGATCTTTCCGAGCCAAATGAGTCTATGTTGCTCGTTAATCTGGTAGGACTCTGGATCGCTGGTTTTCAACATGACGGACTGAATGCAAACATCGCCGGTCTTTCGTTCCCCGGACTGAATCAATTTGAATTCGCGCAACCCGTGTCAGAAGGCGGAGGTCTGTATAAGCTATCCGCGAATGAGGCATTGCAGGACATTGAGAACTGGCCCGCTCAGGATGGCGCCCCGGCACATCCAGACGGCAGTCCAAAGATGTATGGCGATGAAATGATATGGGGGCTCTTCCGTCCGTCGAACGAGCCAAATGAACGGGTACACAATTTTTCAGGGCTGAACGTTGGAATGACGTCGTTTGTGTTCCACGATGGTCTGCTGGAAAAGACGCTCTTTTTTCGCTACGACCTGACGAACGCGTCCGAAAACCCAGTAACGGACCTGCACCTTGGATTCGGGGGTGACATAGATCTGAAGTGGAATTCTCGGACCTCTCGGGAGGGGACCTGCGAGCGGCCGGAAGTGAATCACAACCAAAACCAGAACGGGTACAATGCCCGCAAACATTACGCCTTCACGTACACGAAGCCCCACGAGTCAGATCCAGACCTGGCGCCCGAGTGCTATGGAATAATTGTTGGGTACTCGATCCTGGACATGGAATCGACCGGTGGACTGTCGCAATCGAAGTTGACACATCGAATTCTGGTGAGATTTCGTGGGCCTCAACAGTTCAAGGCGGTAGAGATTAAAACCCCCACCCAGGTTCTTTTTGCTCTGCAGGGGCTGTCGGCACTCGGCGAGCCCATGGTGAATCCGGTCACGGGCGAGGTCACGCCGTTTGCCCACACCGGGGATCCCGTATCCGAAACGGGTTGGCTTGACACCAGACGAGACGTTCGCAACCTTGTATCAATTGCGCCATTTGACCTACTGCCGGGCGAGACAAAATCGATGACCGTTGTGGTGTTTCTGGCCCAAGCCCCTTCGTTTGCCGAAGCCGTACCCGAACTCGAGAACGCCTTCGATTCAATCATCGACAATCGGCAACGGTGGGATTACTGAACGCCTCGACGGCCTCATGTGCGGTCGCCTGGCAGCGTCTTTGATTCCGGCGTAGACGTTCAAGATGTGGCGTACCTGTGAATCGTGTCTTACCGGACATGTGATCGAAATGTCGCGGCGCACGCGTCACCGAGCACCTACCCCGGCCAACTCCGTGGCGGCGCGGCTTCGAAGGTCATCTCTTCCCGCTTCACCGGGTGCTCGAGGGTAAGCCGCCGGGCGTGCAGCGCCAGGTTTTTGCCGTCGAGCTCGTTCCTGCTCCCGTACCGGAAATCCCCGAGTATGGGGTGCCCACGCTCGGCGCACTGCACCCGGATCTGATGGGCGCGCCCGGTATCGAGCGTAATGCGCACGCGGGTGAGGACCTGCGCGCCGCTGCCAGCACCCCCGCTGCCAGCACCCCCGCCGCCATGACCAACCTCAAACGTCTCGACGGCCCGCCACGTGAGGCGGGCCTCCTTGCCGCCCGTCTTCACCACGTGCACGTGCCCATCGCGTTTTTCGAGCCGGTCCTCCCAAACGCCTTCGCCCGCGAGCCGCCCCTCGACGAGCGCCTCGTACTCTTTCGTCGCCGAGCGCTCGCGGAACTGCTTTGACAGCCGCGCCGCCGCCTTCGATGTGCACGCGAGCACCATCACGCCGCCAGCCGGCCGGTCCAGCCGGTGCACGAGCCCCATGTAGACCGCCCCTTTCTTGCCGCGCGTGCGGGCCACATACATCTTCGCGAGCGTCAACACATCCATGTCGCCCGTACTGTCCGCCTGGCTCAGCACGCCTGGCGCTTTGTTGACAACGAGCAGATGATTGTCTTCGAAGAGCACGTCGGGCTGGCGCGCCTTGCGGGGGAGCGATTCGTAGACGAGCTCCCAGGACCGGTCTATCATGCCGAAAAGCACATCGGGTGGCACATCGAGCCCCACCGTCACCGTATTCCAGTGGGTTTTGTTCATGTGGTAGCCCGGCGCGACACCCTCGTAGCGCTCGCGCAGCTGGATGGCTTCGAGCGGATCTGACTTCAGGTTGATCCGCAGCGGCTGCGCATCGACCCCCATGAGAGCAAATATTTTGCCCCCCACCTTGAGCACAAGCGTCTCCTCGCCGAACGGAAACCCTTCCGTGACTCCAGCTTTTGCCGTGCAGTATGTATAGATTTTATCGAGCACGCCGCTCTGACCCACCCCTCGACCCACAGTTCCCATGCCCACGCTCGACTATCGGGGTGAACTCGGCCGCAAGGCGCTTCACCTGCTCGCCCTCGTCCTCCCGGCCGCCGTTCACCTCTTTGGCGCCGAGGCCCTCTACGGCCTTGTCCCTCTCGCCGCTTCGGCCCTCTTTCTGGACATTGCCCGCGTGCGCATTTCCTGGGTCCACAGCGCCATCGATGGTTTTTTTGGATGGATGATGCGCCCCTCCGAGCGCCCCTCGCTCGGCAGCGCCATCGTCATCAACGGTGCCACCTGGGTGCTGATTTCCATGGCGCTGCTCACGGCCGTCTTTCCGGCGGGCATTGCGGTCGTTGCCTTCGTCACGTTCATGCTGGGAGATGCGGCCGCCGCCCTCGCCGGACGACGCTTCGGGCGTACGCACTGGGGCCGCGAAGGCTGCACCATTGAGGGCAGCGCGGCGTTCCTCATCACGGCGGGGGCGGCGGCCGTATTGCTCCCCTATGACTTCCCCGTGTGGATGCTCGGCGTATCGGTCACCGCGGCCATGCTCGTCGAAGGCGCGCCGCTGCGGCTGAATGACAACCTTGTGGCACCCTTTGCCGGCGCCGTCGTACTCTATGGGCTGATGTTCGTGGCCTGACCGCGAACGCCCCGCATCCACCCAAATCCATATCCAGTCAGAGCATGATGGATTCTCCGGAGTCACACTCCATTCCGCCCGGACCCGCCGCCGCCCGCAAGGGGTTCCGGCGCCTTGTCGGCCTGGACGCCTTTCCGCAACCGCCGGTCCTTCGGGCTCGGCACCCAGTCGTTCTCATGCACGGCTTTGGCCTGCTCTCGGTGCTCATCCGCGGTGGGCACCTGCACGATGAAGCCCTCTATTTGAGGTTGCGCGGCGTCATTGCCTACGCGCCGAACGTGAGTCCGTATCACACCGTCCCGTCGCGCGCCGAAATGTGGCGGGACCGGATAGATCACATCCTCGCGGAAACGGGCGCCGAAAAAGTGCACCTCATTGCCCACAGCATGGGCGGGCTCGATGCCCGCTGGCTGATTTCGCGGCTTGATTATGCCCGGCACATTGAATCGCTGACGACGATTGCCACCCCGCATCGGGGATCGAGCGTCGCCAATATCGTGCTCGAGCGCCCGGAACGCATCCAGGAGTGGCTTTCGGACGCCGCCAACTGGGCTGGCGAGCGCGCCATTGACGGCGGTACGGCCGATTTTCGCCGGGCGGTGCAGGATCTGACGCCCGAATACGTGCAACATCACTTCAACAACGAAGTGCCTGACCATCCGGACGTCCGCTACTACTCCTACGCGGGCCAGGCGGGACGCGAGTGCGAGAACACGATCAATCCGGTGCTCAGGCCGCTCAACGCCCTGCTCTACGGCAAAGAAGGTATCAACGACGGGTTTGTGTCGGTTACCTCCGCGCAGTGGGGCACGTACCTGGGCCCGGTGGCGGCCGATCACGGCCAGCAGATCGGCGTGGACCTGCTGGCATCGAGCGATTTCTCGTCGAACGAGTTCATGGCCGCGATCGTGCGCATGCTGGAAATGTAACAATGAAAGTTACATTTATTCGAGGAACAGGTCGCCGTAGGTCACGAGCTCGCCCACGCGGTCAAACACGAACACGCGGACAAGCCCCTCGCGCGCCAGGATGGACGGGCTGAACAGAAAAGCGTGCACGCCGGGTTCGGAGGCTTCGGGCAGATCGTCGAGCGTTCGCAGCGTGCCGTTCGCATCCCGCCCGCGCAGCACGAGCCCTCCCTGCACGGCATTGAATTCGAGGACCGTGAGCGAGAGCGTCACGAGCGATCCCGACGTGGGGTTCGGAAATGCCGGATCGAAGCGGACCTTGCCGCCGTAGACGGGCGACGTGCGCCAGTCATCCTGGTCGTCCTCCAGAATCCGCCCATCCTCACCCGTGCGGGCGAACCCCTCGGGCACGGTCGATGCATCGTCCACGAAGTCATCCTGCCGCTCGGCCGTATCGCAGGCAGCAAGCGGAAGAAGCACGAGGAGCAGAAGAAACCGGGTGGCGGCTACAGACATGGGGCTGAAATTTTTTTGTGCTACCTTTGCCACCGTCCCGCGTTCCCGTACGTCCCCGGGCCCCGCGTTACCGTATATCCCCGGAGCACGCCTGCGCCGCGGAATCTACTCGCCATGACCACTCGATCGTCTGACAACGCCTTGTCCGCCCTTGCAACGCCCCTTCTTGAGGTCTCGGGTGTGAGCGTCGCGCTCTCGGGCCGTACGGTGCTCGAGGAAATCGATCTCCGCGTCGAGCGCGGCTCGTGGATCGGGCTCGTGGGCCCCAACGGATCGGGCAAAACGACGCTGCTGCGGGCACTCGCTGGGCTCGTGCCCTTCTCGGGACACATCACGCTCATGGACCGATCGCTTGGCGCCTGGAGCCTGAAGGAGCGCGCCCGCCGCGTGGCGCTCGTGCGCCAGGCCCGCCCGCCTGCGTTCGATTTCACGGTCGGCGAACTCGTGCTCCTTGGTCGCACCCCCCACAAAGGCCTCATCACCACGTGGGATGCCCAGGACCGGCGCCTCATGAAGGAGGCGCTGGAACTCGTCGATCTCAGCGGCTTCGAAAAGCGCGATCTCGGCACGCTCTCGGGCGGCGAGCAGCAGCGGTGCTTCCTCGCGCAGGCCCTGGTGCAAAAGGCCGATCTGCTGCTTCTCGATGAGCCCACGACGTATCTCGACGTGCACCACCAGTTCGGCTTCATGCAGCACGTGGAGCGCCTTGTTGAGCGCGGCATAACGGTCATTGGGGCGGTTCACGATCTCGAACTCGCCGCCCGCTTCGCATCCCAACTGCTCATGCTCGACGACGGCCGAATAGCCACGTTCGACACGCCCGAGCGCGCCCTCACGCCCGAGCGGCTTCGCCGCGTTTTCCGGATGGATGCGTCCGCCCACAGCGACGCCCACGGCCGCCTGCGACTGCATTTCGAGGGACCGGTGTAGGGTGCCGTGCCCGTGCGGGGCGGAGACCCCTCCCGGACATGCGGCCCAGACGCTGATTTCCGGCTCCTGACTCCCGGCTCCCGCGAACAGAACGGCGCCGCGTGACGTTCTGTGTTGCATGAAAATTTACACCCGTACGGGAGACGACGGCACAACCGGCCTTTTTGGAGGTCCCCGCGTTCCCAAGACCCATCTTCGCATTACCAGCTACGGCACGGTCGACGAGCTGAATTCCGTGCTCGGCGTAGCACGCGCCGATTTGCACGCCAGCGCGGGCTCGGCAGCCGACCTGCAGGCACGCTCTGGCTCTCCATCTGGCCCCACCCAGGCGCTCTCCGCTGGCCAGATGCAGGCCCTCGCGGCGCTCGATGCCGAACTGGAGCAGATCCAGAAGGAGCTCTTTCTGCTCGGCGCGGATCTGGCTACGCCGCTCGATTCCAAGGCGAAGGTGGCCCGTGTGTCGGACAGTCAGGTCCAGGCGCTTGAAGCAGCCATTGACCGGTTGACGGACGTGCTCCCGCCGCTTGAGCGGTTCATACTGCCTGGCGGATCGCGCCTGGCGGCCGGCCTGCACGTGGCGCGCACGGTGTGCCGCCGGGCCGAGCGCCTCGTCGTCGAACTGGCGACGGAGACCGAGGTCAGCGCGCTCGCGGTCACGTACCTGAACCGGCTCTCGGACTACCTGTTCACGGCGGCCAGGGCCGCCAATGCAGCACTTGGCGTACGCGATGTGGAGTGGCTGCCAGATGCGCCGTGAGCGCGGCGCGGCATGAAAAGAAGGGCCTGAGTGGCGGGCGGCGACGCCTGTTCGCGGCCGCGGCTGTGATGCTGCCGTTTGTGCTGCTCGCGGCGCTCGAGCTGGCGCTGCGCCTGGCAGGCGTCGCCGCCCGCGAGCCCCTGTTCGTGCCCGTCGATGGGTTTGAGGACTGGCGCGTCCAGAACGAGCGCGTCGCCGCCCGCTATTTCCCGCGGGGTGCCAGCCTGCCTACCGGTCTCTCGGACGTATTCCGGCCCGGAGTGCCCGGTGACAGCACGCTGCGCATTGTAGTTCAGGGCGGATCGAGCGCGGCCGGATACCCTTATTTCTACGGCGCCGCCTTCTCGCGCATGCTCGCGCTGCTCCTGGAGAACGCCGTGCCCGAGGGGCGCGTCGAAGTCATCAACACGGGGCTTTCGGCCGTGAATTCGTACACGTTGCTCGATTTCGCGCCGGAAATCGTCGCCATCCGCCCACACGCCGTGCTGATCTACGCCGGCCACAACGAGTTCTACGGCGTACTCGGCGTCGGATCGTCGCAAACGCTGGGCCGGTCTCCGTCGCTCGTCAATTTCTATCTGGACCTGCAACGGCTCCGGACGGTCCGCCTTCTGGAACGCGGCATTCGCGGCACGATGTCCCTTGTTTCGGGGGGCGACAGCGGCCCGGCAGACGGAAACAGCGACGGACGCAGCGGCGGTCGCAGGCCCGGCGCAGACCCTGCGGCCCGCACCACGCTCATGGAAAGGATGGTCGGCGAGCAGCGCATCCCGCTCTCCTCGGACACCTACCAGGCGGGCCTCAACCAGTTCAGTCATAACCTGGAGCGCCTCATCCGGACGTATACCGAGGCCGGTATACCCGTGTTTGTGAGCACGATTGCGAGCAATGAGGGCGACATGCCGCCCTTCGAGAACGCCGTGGCAGATGAAGAAGCCTATACCGCGGCCGTCCGGCAGGCCCTGCGCGCTGTTTCCGCAGCCAGCGACGAGGCGCTCAACGCGCTCACAGAGCTCATCCGGCAGGAGCCCGACGGCGCGCTCGCCTTCTATGCCCGTGGCCTTCTCCACCGGCGGGGCGGCCGTATGGCCGATGCCCGGCGCGATTTCGTGGCCGCCCGCGACCGGGATGCGCTTCGTTTTCGCGCATCCTCGGACGCGAACGAAATCATTCAGCGCGTTGGACGGCTGTCGGGCGCAACGGTTGTGGATGGGGAGGCGGCGCTGCGCGCGGCATCGACCGGCAGCGTAATTGGGTCCCAGTTCATGCTCGAGCACCTGCACCCGAACGTGGACGGCTATTTCGTGCTGGCCGACGCGTTTCGCCGCGCCCTGATGAGCGAGGTCGCCAACGGTGCCGTGCGCCTGCCCGAACCCTTCCAGAACGGGGTGGCCGCGCTGTCGGACGACCATCCGGCGGTCAGAAGCTGGCGCGACAATATCGCTGCCACGCCGCTCGATCGCCGCTTCGGAGCATTCCGACTCCTTCAGCTTCAGGCCAACTGGCCGTTCCAGGAGCCCGGCGTCGGCGCTTTTCGCGATACACTCGTTGCACGCACCATGGTCGATTCGCTCGCCCTGCCGGTCTTCCGCGGCGAGATGTCCTGGCAGGAGGGCACGTCGCGGCTGTCGCGCCGGTACGCCGAGCTGGGTTTTGACGCCGAGGCGGTGCGCGCCGCGCGCGCCCTGCAAATGCAGTTTCCATTCCTGCCGGGGCCGAACGCCGAGCTCGGCGCCCGCTACGCCGCCGCCAACCTCGCGCGGCGCGCACTGGACTATTACCGAAAGGCCCGCGACATTGAGGAAACACCGGAGCTTTTGGTAGCGATCGGCAACACGCACATCGCGCTCGGCGATGGGCAGGCCGCCGAAGCCGCCTTCGTGCGCGCCCTCGCCCTCCGCCCCTCGCATGAAGACGCCACCATCCGCCTCGCCGCGCTCCTTGCCGCGTCGGGCCGCGGGGCGCAGGCGGTTGAGCGGCTCCGGCGTGACGTGGACACCTACCCTGACCACGGGCGCGCCCGGGCCATCCTTCAGCGCCTGAGCGGCGCATCCAGCGGAAATTGAGCCCAGAAACCTGTTGAAAAACCAGCATATGCCGGGACGCACACCGGTATCGGCGAAAGGAGGAGATCGATTCGCGGTCGGCTGCCCTGCCCATGAAAGATGAGCCTGCTTCTTTGGTCGTGGTTGCCGAAACCGCATATATGGCCCATCGGGTTTTTGAAGGCTCATCCTGCGTCGCCGGCATTTGATATGCCTGTCAAAATCGCAACTATATTATATTGCGTACCAAGTTTTTCAAGGCTCCTACCGCGTCGATGGCGCTTGCGCTCATGAGACACGTGAAAATGAAATATTTGGCGCTCCGATTTGGCCTGACGATGGTCGCCCTCGCCAGTATGGCGGTCTCCGGCCTGGGGCCCGTCGCCGCGCAGTCGCCCGCGTTCGAGAACGTGGCTGATACGGCCGGCATCACGGGATCGGGCATTGGCGCCGCCGCGGGCGTCAGTTTTTTCGATTTTACGGGCGATGGATGGGACGACGTGACGTTCGTTCTCAAAATCGGCGTCCTGCGCCTGCTGGCAAATAACCGCGACGGCACATTTTCCGTATTTACGCCGCCGAATACGTTCACCGACGACGGAGACGGAGACCTGTTTGCGGGCGGCACATGGGGCGCGCCAATCTGGTTCGATGCCAACGGCGATCCGTGGCCCGACCTCTTCGTGGGGGGCACGAAAACGGCGCTCTTTCTGGGCGCTGCAGATGGATCGCTGTTTGACGTTACCGCCGCGGCGGGACTCCACGTGTCGCAACCCATCGTGGCGGCGGCCATTGCCGACGTCGACCTGAACGGCGCGAACGACCTCTTCCTGGCGGTCGACGATGGCCCCGACAAGCTGTTCCTACTCGTGGCAGTGCAGACTCCCGGCGCTCCCGATGTCGGAGCGGGCGGCGGCCTCCCGGTGCCCATCTACCGAAACGAAGCCGCCGCGCGGGGCGTCATGGACCCGCCCGGCAGCCAGCCCATGCAGTCTGTTTTTGTAGATGCGGACCTCGACGGCGACATGGACCTCTATTCGCTCTACGACGGGCAGACCCGGAGCCGGTTCTTTGTGAACGATGGGGCCGGGCAGTTCACCGAAGAGGGCGCGCTCCTCGGACTGGACGACATCGGGCCCGGCAACAGCATGGGCGTGGCCGTCAGCGACCTGAATGGCGACCAGTACCCCGATTTCTACGTATCGCGAATTGGAACCGGTGGGCTGTTCGTGAGCGCAGCGGCCAGCTCGTCCCCCGCCGCCAATCCGGTGACCTACACGGACGTTGCCGCCGCATGGGGCGCCTCGCGCAATGGCATGTCCTGGGGCACGGTCTTTCTGGATGCGGACCTCGACGGTGATGAGGACCTCGCGGTCGTGCATTCATCCTCTTTCGACGGCACACCAGCGCTGTTTTTCGAACGGACAGGGCCGGAAACGTTCTCCGAGCGGGGCGCATTGGCGGGCTTCGGATTCATGGCCGAAAACCAGGGCCTCGCGGTTGGCGACTTTGATCAGGATGGGCGGCCGGACGTCATCGTTCCAGCTACGACCGGGCCGCACCGCCTGCTGCGCAATATATCTGGTGGCAGCACCCCGGATGGAAGCTCGCTCGGCGGCCGCGCCCCCGGAGCGCTGACCGTGCGCCTGCACGGTCCGCCTGGCAACCGGACATCGATCGGCGCGCGCATTGAGCTGCAGTCGAGCGAGGCGCCCGGAAATCAGCCCGGGAATCCGCCGCACCAGCCCCAGACCCGCACCCGCTTCATTCTCGCGGGCGAGAGTTTCATGTCCCAGTCCAGCAACACGGTCTTGTTTGGCAGCGTCGGAACCGGAACCTCCGATACCGGAAACGCGGGAGCCGAGAGCGCCGCCCCAGTTGTCCGCGTCACATGGCCGGACGGCGTAGTGGCCGAGCGCACGCTCAGCTCCGGAGACCTCGCTGCAGGGCGCGTGGATATGGTGCACGCCTTCGTCACGCATGTCGCCACGCGCCCCACCTCCCCCACCGCCGCTGGCGCCGCGCCCCAACTCGCCGTCTGGCCAAACCCGGCCCCCGCCGGCGTAGCGCGCCCCTTCCGCGTCGACATCGAGGGCGGGAGCTATGAACTCAATGACATTACGCTTTATGACATCACACTATTTGACATCACAGGTCGGCGCATCTCCCCGGAAGCGGCCCTTGCCCCCGGCGTCTACCTCCTCCGGGCGCACCACCGGGCGTCGCAGAAAACCCTGACGCGCCTCGTGAGCGTCCGGTAATCGGGTCAGCCGCCCCGCCAACCGAGAACCTTCACAGGAAGCGCACGTACGCACCCGATAAACCGGAGAATCATGCGACACATCCTGCTACCGGCTGGCATCCTTCTCGGCGGTCTGGCCATCATTGTACTGCTGACCGTCACGACGGCCTCCGAGGCCCCAAAACCAGCCGCGGCAGATGTCCAGCCGACGAGCACCGCATCGACCCCGATCCTCGATGAGTTCGGACTGCCTGCGGACCTTGAAACCGTCTCCGCTCGTGTACCGAGGAATGCTACATTCTCCGATCTCCTTGTGCCGCACGATGTTCCGTACGAGCGCATTGTAACACTTGCGCAGTCTTCCAAGCCCACGTTCGACGTCCGACGCGTGCAGGCAGGCGGGTCCTACCGTATTTATTCGGTCGATTCGACGGGCGCCGCCCGCTACCTCGTGTATGAGCCCGACAGAACCAGTTTCGTGGTCTTTGATCTCGGTGAAGAGGGCGGCGCGCGGCGCGTGGAGCGGCCCGTTCAGACGCGCGTGCGAACCGTCGAGGGAACCATCAACAGTTCGCTCTACGTGACGCTCATGGAGCAGGATGTGCATCCGGAGCTGGCAACACGTATGTCGGAAGTGTTCGCCTGGCAGGTCGATTTTTACCGGATCCAGCGGGGCGATGCCTTTCGGATCGTGTTCGAGGAGCGCCACATCGACGGGGAAACGATTGGTATTGGCGATATCCAGGCGGCCAAATTCAAGCATTTCGGAAACGACTTCTACGCGTTCCGCTACGTGAACGAGGAAACGGGCATTGACGAGCACTATGACGAAGAGGGCAACAGCCTGCGCAAGGCGTTCCTGATGGCGCCAGTGGAGTTCTCGCGGATAAGCAGTGGTTACACGCAGCGGCGTTTCCACCCCGTGCAGAAGCGCTACAAGGCACACCTCGGGACCGATTATGCGGCCGATCGTGGTACGCCCATCAAGTCAACGGGCGATGGCGTCGTGACGGCCGCGACCTATGGAAAGTACAACGGCAATTACGTGAAGGTGCGGCACAACGGGACATACACGACGCAGTACCTGCACATGTCGAAGATTGCATCGGGCATACGGCCGGGCGTTCGCGTGCGCCAGGGGCAGGTCATCGGATACGTCGGCGCAACGGGCCTTGCAACCGGCAACCACGTCTGCTACCGATTCTGGAAAAACGGCCAGCAGGTCGATCACCGGCGTGAGGATTTCCCGTCGGTCGGCCCGGTCCCCGCAGAGGAAGTAGCCACCTACGCCGACGTCCGCGCCCGTTACAAAGCCCAGCTCGACCTGCCACTTGAGACTGGCGGTCTCGATCCGAACTACGCCATGCTGCTCGGCACAGATATCAGGGCCACGTTGTAGGCGGACGGGGGCTGGCCTCGTTCATCATCGCCACGGGCCGCCTTTGGGCCACTGATGTGGAATATCCCTATTGTTTCCTGCTGCCTTCATAACCGGCAGTAGAAAGACTTTCAGCAGTGCAAGGATTTCTGGTAGTTCCGAATATCTGTGTTCGTCCAGCCCGCCCTTGCGTATGAATCCCGACCATTGAACGAGTTTGTCTTCGTGGTGTGCAAACTCGTCGGTCAGCGCCAGTGGGACCTCTACCGGAATCCTGGTCTTCCTTCGCTGAAAAGTCGCCTGAATGGCATGGACCAGCGTACCGCCATCGAAATCGAAGTCTTTCGCGAGGACGTACATGTCGAAGAAATCCTTCATGCGACTGTTTGCAATGCCCAGAAAAACCATGGCGTGCAATTTTTCAGCTACAACCGTCTCTCTGGGGCACGTTCGAATGATCGGAGCTGGGAATTTCAGAATCGTTGGATACTCAACTTCCACTGCCGCCGGAGTAATGATATCGCCAAACCCGATATCCACCTGGATTGGAATTCGACCTTTTTCCAGAAAAGCGGTCAACGTCACACGCTGACCCTGGTAATCCTGTTGTTCGCGAATGGGGCCTGCATGTACTGTGGTCGGGTCAAATTTGAGACCATCCGGCTCAACATCCATGACGCTCAAACTGCGAAATATTTCGGCAAATCGCTGACTTGAATCCTCACCGTAGCCAAGAAAATCCATATCCACTGTCGGTCTGTAGACACGGCCGGTCCACGCGACAAAAAGCATGGCACCTTTGAGAACAAATTCTTCCGAGTACGCAGATACCGACAGTCGGTAGAGCAATCGTTCGGTCGCGTAGCGTGTCCATACCAGGTGCGTGTCATCACCAGATTCACGAGAAATATTGAGGAGACGTTGTCGAACGGATGCCGCAATATTTTTGGGGCGGGAGTTTTTCATACCAATGCCTCCATGTATGGAAGCATGGTTTTGGTAACGCGACATATTTTCGCATACATCCAGAGTTCATCGACCGTACATCTTCTTGCACGCAAGACTTCGCGAAGGGCAGATAAAGCCACATCGACACCAATTTTGTTTCGGTATTTGAAACAATCTGCAACCGTCTTGGCTGGATTATAAACGCGCACTCGGATGCCCTCTATAAAGTGTTCATCGACACCCTCCGTGAACGCGTCCCCCGAGAAAAAAACAAACCGCATATTCTGTACGTTCGCCTGTGGAACGCGCATGCGCCGGTCAATGGCCATCCAGACTGACCGGGGGGCTTCTGTACCAATTTCGTGGAATCGAAGCGCCGAGAGGAGACAGACTACACCATTCGGTACAGCTTTGGCGACAATGGCCAGCCCATGATGAGACGTCACATCGCCGTCAGGTAATTCATAAAGTCCACGACCAATCCGAACCAATTGTCCCTGGGCACACAGGCGCCTCAGGTACTCACTGTGAATACCCAGCGAGCGCACTTCGGCAGCACTCACCACTCCAGACGTGCGAGCGAGATCGAGTATCTGCTGCATTCTGTCACGTCGATCTGCCATGTGGCATATTACATACACTTATTCATATATGCCAACATTTTGACACAACCCCTACCGCCCCTTCGTGACCTTCAGCTCCGTCTCGTTGCTCTCGCCGCCGGGCAGCACGACGCGCAGCGTCCATGTGCCTGGCGTGAGGTAGGTCGTGCCGTTATCGGCGGGTTCGGCGCCCTCAAGTGCCGTGCCAGCCAGCGAGCCGGCTTCGCCGCCCGCCGCCAGGTCGTATTCCACGTAATTGAGGCCGCCACCGAGCGCGACGCGCTCCGAGTGCACCTCGTTGCCGTCCGCGTCCAGCACGACGAGCCGAGCCGCGCCCGAGTCGCCGCCATCCGCGCCGCCTGCCGCACGGCGCGCGTACACGGCCACCGTGACGGACGGCTCAAACGGCTCGCTCCAGGATGCAAACTGCTGTCCCCAACGCTCGCTGTGCCGGATGTCGTCGAGTTCGAAGACGTGGACCGGGCGCGAGCGCATGTCGGGCGTAAGCTGGACCACATGGCGCACTGGTGCCACGAAAAGCGAGCGCCCGTGTGTGCCTATGACCAGCTCTTCGTCCCGGGGCTGCACTTTGAGGTCGTGAACCGGCACCTTCGGCATGTCCGCAGCCAGCCCCATGAACGTGAGGCCCCGGTCCAGACTCACGTACACCGCGTGATCCGTGCCCACGTAGAGCACATCCTCGTTCGCTGGATCCTCCACGATCACGTTCACCGGTTCGGCAGGAAGGTCCGTCCCGATCCGCGTCCACGAAGCGCCGTAGTCGTCGCTCGCGTACACGTACGCATCGAAATGATCCCACCGGTAGCCGTTCAGCGTCGCGTAGACACGCCCCTCGGCGTGCGCCGACGCCTCGACGCGGCTCACCCAGAGCTCCTGGGGCAGCCCGTCGTCAATGCGCTGCCAGGAGGCGCCCCCGTCGCGCGAGACGTAAATGAGCCCATCGTCCGAGCCCGTATACAGGAGCCCAAAGCGCAGCGGCGATTCGTCGATCGTCGCGAGCGTGCCGTAGGGCACGTCGCCTTTCAAACCGCCGCGCGTCAAATCCGGCGAAATGGGCGTGAGGTCCGCGCCCCGATTCATGGAGCGGAACAGCCGGTTGGCGCCGTAATAGAGAATGTCCTGGTTGTGACGGGAAAGGTGGATGGGCGTCTGCCAGTTGAAGCGCAGTGGCCGCTCGCCGAGTTCATGGCGCGGACGGATGCTTTGCCGTTCGCCCGTCGACAGGTCCTGCCGGCTGTAGAAGCCGAACTGCGACCCCGAATAAACGACCTCGTTCGTGCGCGTATCGACCTCGACCTGCATGCCATCCCCACCGCCGAGCCGGTCATACGGATACTCTCCGCCAACCAGCCACCGCGAGCTGAATGCATACGTGCTGGGCCCGCGCCACGTGCCGTTGTCCTGAAGACCACCGTACACATTGTACGGCTTCGCCATATCGACCTGGATGGCGTAGAACTGGCCCACGGGCGGCACATTCAGCACCGACCACGTCTCTCCGGCATCGTAACTCATGTTCAGCCCGCCATCGTTGCCGTCAATGATGTGGCCGGGCAGTGACGCATTCAGCCAGAGCGCCTGGTGATCGGCGTGCACATGCGGCCCTCCGATCGATTTCCACGTCGCGCCGCCGTCATCGCTGCGCAGAATGGGCACGCCGAGCGCATAGACCTGGTCCTCGTCATCCGGCGCCGCGCGGACTTCCCCGAAATAATACCCATACGAATTATAGACGCCGTCCAGATAGTCTTCGTGCGCGCGCCGCCAGGAGGCGCCGCCGTCGTCGCTGCGGTACACTTCGAGCCCGATGACCGGCGTATCGAACAGCAGCGAATTGGCATCTTCCACAAACTCAACGAGCGCGACAGGCTCGATCTCGCGGCGCTCGACCATGCCCTTCACTGTTTCCGCGTCGTATTTGTCGGGGAAGCGCTCGGCGGCGAGGTAGCCCGCAACGGCCGAGTCGGGCAGCGCCAGAAAGTCGTTGCGCGACATGGAGCGCAGGTCGTCCCGTGTTACCTCCCCGGTCGCATCTCCCCCATCCTCGTCCTCCGGTGGCCGCCGGTTCTGGTTGTCGACACTCACGTAGATCACGTCCGGGTTCGAGCGCGCAAAGTCAATCCCGATCCGACCAACCCCGTCGCCCGTCGGCAGCCCCGATTCCTCTGTAGATACGAGCGTCCACGAGCGCCCCCCATCGATGGAGCGGTATACGCCGCTCCCACTTCCCGATTCCACGAAATTCCACGCGCGCCGGTCCCGCTCCCACATGGCCGCATACAGCACATCGGGACGCTCTGGATGCATGACCAGGTCAATAGCGCCCGTCACGTCATTCACATAGAGCGTTTTCTCCCACGTCCGCCCGCCATTTTCCGTGCGGTACACGCCCCGGTCGGGGCCGTTTGAATAGAGCGCGCCCGCTGCGGCCACCCACACGATGTCAGGATTCGATGGATGCAGCACAATGCGCCCAGTCCTGTGGGTCGCGGCCAGTCCACGATGCTCCCACGTTTCGCCCCAGTCCTGGCTCACGTAGAGCCCCGTGCCGGCGTAGGACGAGCGGCTCGAGTTGTTCTCGCCCGTGCCAACCCAGATCGTGCCCCGCTCCCAGTCGACAGCAATGTCGCCGATCGTCATCACCGCTTCCTGGTCGAAGAGCGGTCGGAAGCTCTGGCCATTGTTCTCCGTATACCAGAGCCCCCCGCTGGCGTAGGCCGCCAGGAAGTGCGACGGCCGCACCGGGTTCGCGTCGATATCCACAATGCGGCCACTCTGTATGGTCGGCCCAATATTGCGCACCGGAACGTGGGCCAACAGGCCCTCGCTGAAAAGACGCTCGCGCGTCCGGGTGCCCTTGAGGCGCTCTGCGGCAGGCGTTGCGGCGTGCGGCGGCGCCGAGCGGCGCATATCCGGGGCCGCGGATTGGGTCTGGGATTGGGACTGTGCCCGAGCCAAGGCAATGGCATGGGCACTGGCATGGGCACTGGCATGGGCCGGTGCTGAAGCCAGGACGCTGGCCACGCCCCCGATCAGCAGCGCGAAAAATACGGCCGGGCGGACAACAGCGGTGAGTGCAACCCCGAGCGCTGAGTTGACGACAATACCCAGGGCTGAATTGAGACGGACGCAGTGGGCGGAAAGGAGACCGGAGCTGAGACCGGAGCGAATGGCAGTGCGGGAGTTCATACGGTTGGCCGGATGGCAGATTCGTGAGCGCGGTAGCGCTCCAAAAGTAATCAGCCACGCGCTCATCGTCCTGCAATTGTCCTTGCACGAAGGACAAAATTGACAATATTTGTCCTTTTCTGAAGGTCATTATGCTCGGAAACGAGCTGCCGATCAGTTGGCCACAGCTCCCAGGTAGGTGATCGCGTCGATATTTCGGCCGGAGACGAAGATGACGAGTGGCGCGCTGACCCCGGCGGAACCCGATTCGACGCCCGGCGAGGCCGAACCGAGATCACCTGCCAGGAGGGCCGCAATGGGTACGGCGGCCGAGCCTTCGACCACCATCTGATGCGCTTCCAGCATGAACCGCATGGCGCCGCGAATGGCAGGCTCCGTGACGAGCGCGACATGGTGCACCCGCCGGCGCTCCCCATTTCCGTGGCCGACACCGTGCGAGAGCACATCGAACGGCCCCTGCCCCAATCCTCCTTCAAGCCCCCAGGCCAGGGTCTCGGCGACGGCATCGAGCTCTGTGACCGCTTCTTCCCGCTCCAGTGACAGCGCGAGAGCGGGCGATGCGGCCGCCTGCGCGGCTACGAACCGGGCATCTGGGCACAGCGCCTGCATGGCGAATGAAAAACCAGCCGCATGCCCGCCGCCACCCACCGGAAACAGGAACGTTGGTGCGGGCTCGGCCGCCGCATCTACACGTTCAACGCCTGCCAGGAGAATACCGGCTTCGCCCAACTGCTCCCAGACCTCGAGTGCTACGCTGCCTCCGTTGGCCGCCATAATGCGCTCGTCGTCGTAGGCGCTCAGAAACGGAAGGCCGCGCTCGGCGGTCGCGCGCAGCGCCCAGCGCTCGGTCTCATCGAACCCGGGAAATGGACTCTTCTCGACATGAGCGCCGAGGGCACGCATCGCGGATTCCTTGGAGCTGTCTACGGTCGAAGGGACGAAAATGGTGATTTCTGCTCCCAGTTCCGACCCTGCCCACGCCAGGCCCTTGCCGTGATTGCCGGCCGAGCACGTAGCCACGTGCGTGTGCCCCTCGGCCATCAGCGCATGGAGGCCATACAGCGCGCCGCGCGCCTTGAAGCTGCCAGTTACCTGCCAGTTCTCGAGTTTCAGGTACACATCTCGACCCGCCCGCTCGGACAGCGCTGCTGAACGCTCGAGCGGCGTCCGGCGCACGCGGCCGTCAAGAAAGGCCGCCGCCCGGCGTATGGCATCCATCGAAAGCATGGCCATGAGCGGAGTAGATTCTTGGTTACGGGGCGGAGAGCGTTGGTGAGGCCTTGGCTGTTTAGACGCACGTCCGGACCTTAAGTGTCTGCGTCGTGACATAAGGACGAAATGTCCCAGAGAATATACCCACGGGACCGCCAGCCGTGTTCACGGCGCCGCTGGTAGTGTTGACGGGGCCTGACTATCTTCCGGGCACCGGCCTCCATCCGTCCGCCACACACACAGACACACACACGGCGCCCCACCCGTCACGCATGGCCCGCTCCCACTCCACGCTGTTCAACCACCAGATGGCCGCCTTCGACTCGGCCAGGGCGCCCGATGCGCGGGCGCGCACAGGCCGACTGAAGGCACTGCGACAGCATATCCTGGACAACCGAAAACGCATCCAGGCGGCCATCCACGAGGATTTCAGAAAGCCGCGGCAGGAAGTCGACACCACGGAAATCCTGCCCCTGCTGCTTGAGATTGACCACGCTGTGCGCCGTATCCACACGTGGATGAAACCTGTCAGGAGAGCGGCGCCGCTCGTGCTGGGCGGGGCGTCATGGGAGGTGCGCCGCGAGCCGAAGGGGCCATCGCTCATTATTTCGCCGTGGAATTACCCGATCACGCTCTCGCTCGGCCCACTCGTGCACGCGCTGGCCGCCGGGTGCCCTGTCTTCATCAAGCCGTCCGAACTGACGCCCGCCACGTCGTCGCTGGTGCAGAATCTGACGGCCGATCTGTTCGGCCCGGAGGAAGTCGTGACCGTTCTGGGTGGCGCAGAAACGGCCCAGGAGCTCCTCCGACTGCCCTTCCGGCACGTTTTCTTCACGGGCAGCACGCGCGTTGGGAAGCTGGTCATGGCCGCAGCGGCCGAGCACTTGGCGTCGGTGACGCTGGAGCTCGGCGGTAAATCCCCAGCTGTGGTTGCGAAGGACGCCGACATGGAAGCTGCCGCCGAGCGCATCGCCTTCGGCAAATGGGCCAACGCCGGCCAGACCTGCATTGCCCCGGATTACATACTCGTGCATGAAGAGGACCGCGATGCCCTTGTGGCGCAGCTGGTTGACCAGATTTCACGACGCTTCGGCGAAACCGCCGAGGAGCGGGCCCTCACGCCCGACTACGCCCGCCTCATTAGCCGCGGGCATACCAACCGCATGCAGGAACTGATTATGGATGCGACGCGGCGCGGTGCGCGGCTGGCCTTCGGCGGCCGCATCGACACCGAGGAGCGCTACGCCGAGCCAGCGCTGCTTCTTGACGTAACGCCGGATGCGCGCATCATGCAGGAGGAGATTTTCGGTCCATTGCTACCCGTCGTGACGTATCGGTCGGAATCAGATATCGTTGCACAGATCGGCGCGCTGGCGCCGCCTCTCTCCATCTACGTATTCAGCCGCAGCGAAGACCTGGCGCGTACGCTTGGCGAGCGCGTGCGAACGGGCGCTACGAGCCAGAACGATACGCTCGTTCATTTTGCCAATCCGCACGTGCCCTTCGGCGGCTTGGCGTCGAGCGGCGTCGGCCGTACACACGGCGAATCGGGCTTTCTGGCCTTCACCAACGAGCAGACCGCGATGAGGCGGCGTGTCGGAGGGCGGCTGGGCCGCCTCCTCGCGCCGCCCTGGACACCCCGCAAAACCCGCCTGCTGGAGTGGTTGCTGCGAATGTGAGGTTATGTTGCCAACCTTTCTGGGCCCATCTGCTGGACTTTACTCTCGCTGGAACAAACCTTTTTCATCCGAAGCTCGTTTGAGGTCGTAATATTATGCAACTCGCCTTCCAGGACATGAAGACGCCAAAAGTACAGTATATCACTGATAATGCCGGTAACGTGACGGGCGTGATCGTTCCTATCGATACATGGAAGGATCTATTGTCGGAACGGGAAACCGAGCATCTTCTGCGTTCTGAACCCATGCGGCAGCGTCTCCTGGAATCCATGGAACGGACTGAAGGAGTCCCATTCAATGACGCGATACAGAAACTTGGCTTGGGATGACGCGCGTCGAATTCTCAATGCGGTAATTCAACTCGGATGATAGACGTATCGGCCGCAGCATACACGCTTGAGCTGCTTGCAGACAGGCCTCTTGGCGTATGCTTCATTCTGACTGAGCCGATATAGACCCATGGCTCTACCTCATAAATATCGATGAAAGCTATTCCTCCACTCGTCCGTCGTGAGGAACCCGCGATGTAAACTCGTCCATTTGAATATTCTACATCGGTGTACTGTACAGGCGGGTTGGGAGCTCGAAATGAGGTATTGCCTTGTCCATCCTTGACACCGCGCCCTTCTTCTATCGACTGCCGATCGGGTAATTCGACCCGACGAATCAGTCGACCGTCGGCGGCGTATTCAAGCAACACGCTGGCATAACGGAAAACATAATAGAGGCCGCCGCTCTCTCTTCTGGTCAGCCGTCCTGTTACATCCAGCGCTGATCCGAAGTTACCTATTTCCTGTCCGTACTCTGACCCAATGATTCCTCCGAGCGAGACAACCTGAAATGGAGACTTCCTGTTCATGATCAGAGTGCTGATCAAAAGAGAATCATTCCACGATACGCCGTATATAGCGAGAAAGTCGAGATCAATGCTACCACTCAGGTTTCCATCCAGAGAGAATCGCATCATCCTTCGTCCATTCGGACTGAGGACGACAACGGCATCATCGTCCACAAAAACGTCCGAATAGTCCGGTAGCTGCCCGGGGGCGAAACCCTGACCTTCACTGTACCGATTCATGTAGCGTCCAGTGGAATCAAACCTTAATATCCTGACTGGATGATCAGAGACAATCAGTGAGCCTTCCGTGTACAACACATCGCGCGGCGCCGTCAGCATGGAGTCAAGTCGCATGTGCTGTACTGATTCCGGCTCCAAGTCCATCCATATTCGTTCAGTCGGTGCGTAGTAGGTATCCAGATCTGACAGTTCAGCATATGCAGATCGATGATCCCGTCCGCTCAGGATATCCGTGTATCTCAACACCACGACCAAGCCAATACCTGTCAGTAGCATCACGGTCACGAATCGATTCATTCGTGACCGTGATGCTACTCGACGCTTGCGTTCAAGATTCGACATGCTGCTCGTCAACCTTCAGCCTGGTTCCTGTACTTCCCTCCAGCACAGGTACATTCCGTCTGGGCATAACACAGCTATACACTCCTGATTGGGAAATCCGAAGCACTCACTCGTCGAGCACCCTTCATACCAGCACGGTACAGTTGCGCTCGAAACATTCGATTCAGGAGTGTATGCATGCCAGGTCAAAAGCATAAAGATTGACGCCAGGAAGAAATCATGCATGAAAACGAATTGCTTGTGCTGCATTGATTTTCGCCCGTATTTCAGTCAATGGCGTTCCGTCGGAGCGTAGTGTCGGTATCAGGGTCTGTCAATGCGGTGTAACTGATAGATGAAACGCGGTCTAGCGGCAGTCGATTAGATAAATCGAAGACCATTCCCATTCGAGTCTGAGGATGGATCGCAACTGTGACATTGGCTCTCTCATCCTTGACATTTGTCAAGAAAGCCTCTCTGAACTCTTCAAGCCTGGTAGTCATCCCATCCAATTGGATGCGACCATCGGCATCAATACTGATCAGCAGCTCTCGCGATATTGCGTCGTTATCCTCGTAATCCGCAAAGACGATGCTCTCGTTAGAACACGATGTCATCCCTAAAACAGCACAAACAACTGCGATAGCATAGACTTTCATTCCTGAACACCAGCATTTATGAGTTCGGTATGTCCTACTCGAGGACACGCAGGCTCGCTCAAGTTATACATGCTTTGACGGATGAGAAGCATAAGTAGGAGACTCAATTGAAGCTCAGATTCTGTGCCATGAATACAACAAGGCGTGAAGAAGAACGCGTATACGACTGCCAATTGCAGCCGTCATCGTGGAATTGACAAGCGACGTCAGGGAAGTGACAATCGCTCAAGGCTGTAGGAAATAATGCGGAACCTACTCGTTGTGCCATCGACTGCTTCAACGAAATGAATCAGGTTTCCGTTGGTCCCGAAGAACCAACCCGGGAACTCGGAGTGATGAAGCACATGGCCCTCCAGAGTCAGAATGTCGATATAGTTGTTGTCATTTAGAGTATAGGCGGCGACCAGAACATCATCATTGTTGTCAGATAAGGCAACCTTGTCGAATTTATAGAACGAGGCGTACTTACTACTATTTGTGGACCATTCCTCGAAACTCAGCTGCGATACCTGATCCGTTCCCTGTAGGCCTTGGAGTGCCTGCCATTCTCTGGGCACAATCACATTTTCCGAGTCAGCTGACAAATCGTATGCGAAAATGCGGGGCTCTAAAGCATTCATCATGTAGACCACACTGTCGATGAAAGCGACTCCCCCCCCGGAGGTGTGCAATAGCAACTCACCGTCATCGTCACCGATAGGAAACACGTTCGCAACGACACGCCCGCTCCTGTTGTAGACCGATAATCTGTATGAGAGTACTCCTTGGACTGCAAACTTGTCACCAAAGATATCAAAGGGTCGGCCGCCGCCTCGCGTATGATCAAGCCTGCCGCGATCGGCACCATCACGCGACAGAAATTCGATTGTTGAATTGGAGCCATCTGAGAATGCTATTTGGGTCTTCCTTTGATGGTGTGGGTGGGTTAAGTTAGGCGGCATGAAAGACAAAGAGATTTTCGCCCAGATTCTGGGCATATCCACGCCCTGGCGCGTGACCTCGATTGACCTTCGCACAGCTTCCAAGGAGATCGTTATT
>JAJCYQ010000046.1 GCA_029262835.1 Bacteroidota bacterium | reverse complement strand
GCCCGCAACCCCCTCGCTCCCTTTGGGTTCGGGCGGCATGACAGCATCTTTTGTGTCGTCACTCCTATGCGTAGCTATGGCTATGCAGACGTCGTGACTCCTTGAATCTGCTGTCATGGCGCTCCGAACGAGAGGTCCGCTACTTCTTCAACGGGCTTTGAAGACGAAACCAGAACCGACCCTGAGCATGCGCAGGGCGTGTTATTGCACGGCCCTGGAAGGCCTTCACCGCATGACGACGAAAGGAGTCGTGTGGACAGCCCTTCCCTCGAGAATGCGCGCCATGTAGACGCCGGGGACAAGACTGCCCGTTTCGATGGCCACTCGTCCCGCTGCAAGACTCTCAGCGTGCGCATCGGGCGTGATGACAGGAATCTGCCTTCCCTCGAGATCATAAACCTGGACATGAACTCGTCCGTCCGGGCGGCCATCGACCGGTATCAGGAGCCGCTCGTGGGCAGCCACCGGATTGGGATACGCCGCGCCTACCGAAAACCGTGCTGGAAACGCATCGTCCAGCCGATCGGAGTTTGTGGCGCCGCCTTGTTCGAGGCCGCGTTGAACCGTGTAGATGAAATCGCCCGTCGTTGAAAAGTCGGCATTGGCCATATTGGCGGCTGCGTAGAATACCACCTCACCGGCACCGACGGCCGGAGCCTCCCACGGGATGGCCCATTCGAATTCACCGTTACTGTCGGCCGCCGGGGCATGTGTGACGTGGTCGGGACTTCCGAGTGCCAACTGGATATTGTCCGCCGACACGTCAAACGTTCCTACCGGGTTTCCCGCTCCGTCCTGCGCCGTAATCTGGAAGCCGAACCGGGCGGCACCAGGACGCGCTGCTCGAACGGTAACCTCAATCGTTTCACCCGGCGCGTAGGTATCCGGTGCCACCAGTTGCAAAGAACCTGCCGGATCATTGAGCGGGTTTCCAGTGTGGCACGCCGCACACGTCCCCTCGCCGGGCGCACCGGTCGAGAAGGCTGGAGCGCCTCCCCTGTTCAGGGCAGCAGCCAGGAGCAGCAACGGCAATAACACAGCCAAAGCCCGCACGAAAACGTCCTGGACACGCCTCATGATCGTGGCTCCGGTACAACGAAATTGTGGGTGCGCCCGTTCAGTGTCACCGTGTAGGCGCCCGGCGTATAGCTGCCGCTCAGCATCATGTAAAACCGGTAAGGGCGAAGCACCGTGGCGCAGACCGAACCGGATGGTCGCCGCATGATGAGCGTTGCGGTGACAATGTGTCCAGAGCGCTCCTGGCTCACATCATGCAGTTCCGAACAGCTGTCCGGGAATGCACCTTTGACGAGTACTTCCACGGAAACACCATCCGCCTGGTTATCAACGCTCACTGGAGCAGGCCGAAAAACGACATCCTCATACAGAGCGTCAAAAAAACGATACTCGACGGCATCCTCCGGAGGATTGATCGATATGGTCACCCGACCGTCCTCCGTGGTACCCGGTACACGGTGTCCAAACTGTTCTTCAGGCTCCACGGTGCTTTGGGGTAGCGCTGCGCATCCGGCCAGAACCACGGCGAAAAATGGCGCTATGACATGACGCGGCCTCACGGGGCGTCCTCCACGAGCAGCTGCACGTCTCCTGCAGCCGCCTCATCGGGGACTTCCTCACGCGGTGCATCTCCCCATAGACGCTCCAGGTCATAGAAGTCGCGCTTTTCCGGGTGGAAAACGTGAACAACAACATCCACGTAATCCAACACGACCCATTGGTAGTGGTCCGTTCCTTCCACATGCCAGGGACGCTCGTGGCACGTCTCTTTCAGTTTCACGCGTACCGAATCGGTTATGGCCCGGATCTGCTGGTCTGAGTCGCCCGTGGCAATAAGGAAAATGTCAGCCACCCCGCTGACTTCGTGCATATCGAGTACGACAATATCACGCCCTTTCTTCTCCAGAATGGCATCCACAGCCCCCCTGGCCAGCGTCTTGGCCGATTCCTGGCCGCTGCGGATTTTCTTTTCGTCCCGACCCGGCATGAGGTCGGAATGCGTTGTGGATGTACTCAGATCAATACCTCTATCTTTTTTTTTCGCCTTGAGTGAAGGGACTCAGGTCAGCATAGTCACGCCCCAGAACGACAACCGCATCCAGATAATATTCAGGCTTGATGTCTACCACGATGGTGGAATCGGGGATACCTATAGCCAAGGCAACCTGCCGGGCCGTGTCGTTGTTTCCGGACCGGTCTATGACGAACGTGTTCTCTACGTCCATGCGGGAATAATTATCCACGGCAACGACATCGAATCCCAGCTCCACGTAGTAATCGCGGACTGACCGGGCAATACCCTCCACTCCGCAGCCGTTCAAGACCTCTATCTGGATGATATCCGACGCTCGAACGTCCTCCCCGTCCAATCGTCTTGGATCCGGGCGCTCGGTAGAAACACGGCTGAAAAACGCCCACGCCAGAATGCCCACAAGGGCAACGGCGACCACCAACCCCACGTTCAATACACTGTTTTTCAAAATGCTTCCAATCGCTGTCCGGACAAGTACCCGCTGTTCAAGCTGGTAATGTACAACATCCGGCGCAACCGGCCCTGATCACCACATGCTCAGCGGGCGTCCAGGAGCCCGTTGAAGAACCAGCGTGCGCCTGGATGCGAGCGCCGGAATGCCAGATGCAAGGCGTTCCGACGCCGAATAGTGGTGCTATTCGAAGGAGGGACAACGCAGCAGATGGCGTTTCGCCGCCGCAGGAGGGTGTGCGATGGTTTTTCAGCGGGCGTCCAGGTCGTCCTTCCAGAACAGGTCGCGATCCCGGGAACCCATGGACATGAACATGCTGCTTCCGCGGTACCGCGACGATCCATACGGGCTCATATACGACCCATATGGACTCTGGCGCACCTGCAGGTTGAGCTGCATGTTTTTGGTGGGCCGGTAGGCAATCTCGGCATTCCGCAGGAAAACGCGCCCCGAATTGCTCGACGCTCCCGTGGAACTGAATGACTGCGAGGCACCGCCGCCGCCATACGCCATGGCTACATCCATCCGGGCCGCAAGTTTGTTGTTGAACTGCCACATCATGCTGGTGGTGTACATGCCTAGTGACGAACCACCACCGAACGAACTGGAACTGAATTCCAGGGAATGCGACATGCGGAAATGCTCCGGACTGAAGAACCGATTCAGCGAAAGGCCCGTTGCAGCCGTGTCATACAGCCTCACGGTGCTTCCTGCTGCAGGGTTGTCCGCACGCAACTGCGCCTCGGCAGGAGCGGAAATTCCCAGGAGAAGTATAAAGCAGACCAGTGTGAAAGTTCGACGCATGTAATCGCTCCTTGGTTTGGGAAAGCAGTCCTATGTTATCAACAACGAAGCACAACCGCCAAATGTTTTCCCCGAATTGCGGAAATGATGAAAATTCCTGTGTGCTGGGTATAGAAACATCCTGCGACGATACGGCCGCTGCCGTACTCGTCGATGGCGTCCTCAGGTCATCGATCATTTCGTCGCAGTCCGAGCATATCCCCTTCGGTGGGGTCGTCCCCGAGTTGGCGTCCCGTGCCCACGATCGCCATTTGGTGCCCGTCGTGGAGGCCGCGTTACATGAAGCTGGCATCCAGGCAGGCGATTTGACGGGTATCGCGGTCACGCGCGGGCCAGGACTGATAGGATCCCTGATGGTCGGCGTCAGCTTTGCCAAATCCCTGGCGGCAGGACTCGGAGTTCCGTTGGTGGGCGTCCACCACCTGGATGGCCACATCGATTCCCTCCTCCTTGGCGGAACGCCGCCCGAGAGGCCCACGCTCGTACTCGTCGTTTCCGGTGGGCACACACAGCTCATGACGGTCAACGCGAGCGGCGAGCGACAACTCCTCGGAAAGACCCGGGACGATGCCGCCGGCGAGGCGTTCGACAAAGTAGCCGCCATCCTGGGCCTGGACTATCCCGGGGGACCGGTCATTGACCGGCTTGCCATGACCGGAAATCCATCTTTCCATGCGTTTCCCCGCACGCGGCTTGCCGGCTATGACTGGTCCTTCTCCGGCATCAAGACCAGCATGCTTTACCACCTGGGCAGCATGGACGCGCCCGCTCGCGCGGCGTATCTTGAAAAACACCTGCAGGATTTGTGTGCGTCATTCCAGGAAGCCGTCGTGGACATGCTGATCACGCCCGTCGTGCGGGCTATGAAACAAACCGGATTCCGCTCTGTCGGCCTGGTAGGTGGCGTGAGCGCCAACTCCCGACTGCGCGCACGCCTCGGCAGCGAGGTGGAAGCACGTGGCGGACACCTGCACGTACCTGAGCTTTCCTACAGTATGGACAATGCGGCCATGATTGCCCTGTCAGGGTGCCTCCGTCTCACCAGAGGGGAGCAGGATCCGCTCTCCATCACCGCACAACCCTCCCTTCCCATGGACCTGCGCCCATGACCACGCTTCGCGAACAGTTGGCAATCCTCGAGCGCGTGCCGGAAGACAGGGATGATCTGTCCGCGTGGCGGGCCCGTATCGATGCGGTCGACCAGATTATCCTCACCCTGCTCAATCGACGAAGCGACTGCGCCAACGAAATCGGACGTATCAAAAAAGCACTCGATATGCCCGTCTATGTACCAAGGCGTGAGGAGGAAGTGCTCCGGAACGTGATGAAACACAACCCGGGTCCCCTTCCGGATACCGCTGTCCGGCGGCTGTTCGAGCGGATCATCGATGAGACCCGTTCCCTGGAGCGGCATCGCTACCAGGACAAGGAAAACAACAACGAATCGGGCGCATGAAAAAACGGCTCCTTCCACTGATTCTCATCCTGCTGGCCGGAGTAGGCGGCCTCGCCGTACTCGATCTCTTTTTCCTGCAGGCCACGCCCGACTATGAAGGAGAGCGCTCCGTGTGGATTCCCCCGGGATCGGACCTCCAGGCAACGACCGACAGCCTCGAGTCGTCCGGTATACTTTCAAAACGCACGGGCTTCCTGCTGTTTGCCCGCACGAGTGGATGGGGAGACCAGATCAAGGCTGGCCACTACCGGATTCCTTCCGGCGCATCGACCATCGACATGCTTGAAACGCTCCGACGGGGCCTGCAGGCGCCTGTCGCCGTACGCGTTCCCGGGGGCACGCGCCGGGAGCGTCTCATTCGGGGTATTGCCCGGTCCATGGCTTTTACCGAGGACGATCTGAATGCTGTCCTGTCCGATTCGGCATTCGCAGCTGGCCTTGGCACCGACACGACACACCTCTGGGGCTTCATGATGCCAGATACCTATGCGTTCTTCTGGCTCGCCCCCCCGGAATCGGTCGTGACCCACATCAAGAAGCACGCAGACCGCGTCATGGCCACGGTCATGGATACGCTCACCGCCGTACCAGCCGGCATGACCCCCGATGAAACCATCCGGATGGCGGGAATTATTGAGTGGGAGACCAGCCACGTGGAAGAAAAATCAACAATCTCCGGTGTCTATCACAATCGGATACGGGATGGCTGGCGACTCGATGCCGATCCCACGGTCCAGTATGCCGTCATGCTCCGCGAGGGTGACAAGCGGCGTCTACTGTTCAGGGACTACGACATCCAGCACCCGTATAACACCTACCGCCGAAGGGGGCTTCCTCCCGGGCCTATCACCAACCCATCCGCAACGTCCGTCATTGCCGCCCTGACGCCCGAGAAACATCGCTACTACTTCTTCGTGGCACGTGGAGATGGCACCCACATTTTCAGCCGAACGCTCCGTGAACACCGCCGCCGTGCCAATGAGTACTATCGACTCATGAGGGAACGAAGACAACAGGCGTCGGAGCCGTAAAAACCTGCCAGGAGCCACATGAGGAACAGTCCCGAAACGTCGTCATCATCCCGGCTGCATGTGGCCATCTTGCTACTCGCCGTCTCAGTGGCCGCATGTGACCCCACTGGTTCCGACGTGAATCTGACGCCGGAAACGGTCGAAAGAACGCCCTTTTCAGATGCCAGTCTGAACTTCATGGTCATCGGAGACTGGGGGCAGAAAGGCAGTTCCGGTCAGCGCAGCGTGGCCGAGGCCATGGGCCGCGAAGCCGCCCGCGACCGATCGGCGTTTGTGATTTCGACGGGTGACAATTTCTACGACAATGGTGTCGAGTCGACCGACGATTCCCACTGGATGCAGTCCTTTGAGTCGGTCTACACGCACCGTGCCCTGGATATCCCGTGGTACGCCATATTGGGCAACCACGATTACAAGGGAAATATAGACGCCCAGATCGACTATTCATTTCAAAGCGAACGGTGGCACATGCCGGCGCGCTTCTGGCAGCAGGAACTGACGACGCCCGACGGAGCGCGCGTTCAGCTCATATTCCTTGATACGGAAGCCCTTGACGCGGACCAGTTGATCTGGCTGCACGACGCACTGGCGGATTCTGATGCCGAATGGCGCCTCGTCGTCGGTCACCGTCCGCCGTGGTCGTCAGGCTCAGCACACGGAGACGATGCAGACTTGATTGCGGCCCTGCAGCCGATATTCACGGAGTACGGCATCCACGCCTATTTTTCAGGCCACAGTCACTCGCTGCAGCACCAGCAGGCGCCGGGGCCTACTGCCGTCATTGTCTCCGGTGCCGGTTCCGAGGCCCGGCCCGTGGTGACCTCAGCAACCACCTGTGAAGCCCACTCGGTGCGCGGATTTGCCGCCGTCTCTGTAGGCGCCGATGAAATGAAGGTTCAACTGGTGGATGATGACGGCCGCGTACGGTATGAAGTCCATGTCCCACGCGACGTCTCGGCAGTGCCTCTGCAACGTGACAATGGCGGATTGCTCCGCTGCGGCTGGTAGGGGTTCTCGCCACGTTATGTAAGGAGGCCCCGTCCCTCACCGGGTCAGAATGGCAAAAGAACGAGGTGTCGCGTGCCAAGGAAGACCGCAACGACGACGACGAGGGCAGGCAGAAACGATGTCCACGTCCCCTTCATGAGCAACAGTTGCAGGCTCAGCACCGTGCCCAGCATCCACCAGAAACGCGTGAAGGGACTGACCGGCCCAAAGACATACAGGAGCCAGACAGGAAAGCCGACCGTCAGGATGACCCATCCGGCGAGCAGAACGAAGCGGAGTGCCCACGACTCAGACACCGCGTCCCGCCCACCGCCGAGCCCCATCATGACGAGCCAACCGACGGGAACGAGCAGGAAAATCCCACCGATGAGCAAAACGTTCCCTCGGGCGGGGCTGAAGCCCTGACCAACGAGAAACGAAAGCGCCAGAACGGCCGCGAGCAGGACCGTCCAGAGCGCAAAAAGGATCAGTTTGCGCATGCGAGGGGCATGGTCGGTTCAGTAGGTCGGCACAGATGCATCAATGTCGCGGCTCCAGGCAAGGATACCCCCGTCCAGGTTGAAAAGTCTGGAAAAACCATGTTGTCTGAGAATGGCCAGCGCCGACGCCGAGCGTACGCCCGAACGGCACATCAGCACGATGTCCTGGTCCTTGAACGGTTCCAGTTCATCAACGCGGCCCGGGAGTTCGCCAAGAGGTATGAGGCGCCCTCCGATATTGGCGAGCTCGTATTCATCGGGCTGCCTTACATCGACGACGATGGGCGCATTGCCCTCATCTGTTCGCTGCTTCAGTTCATGGACGGTAATATGATTCATCGTGGTTCCTGGGTGGTTGTCGATGTCAGAAGGTAGGCCACAAAATGCGTTGTAGTCCACTGGTTCCAGGATGGTCGGCACATCGCCACAGACGGGACAAGCCGGGTCACGCTCCACGACGAGTTCGCGGAACGACGTACCCAGGGTTTCTACGAGCAGCAGACGGCCGGCCAGCGGCGAGCCGATTCCCGCTACCAGTTTGATCACCTCGAGGGCCTGGAGCGACCCGACAATGCCGGGAAGTACGCCAAGGACCCCGCCCTCGGCGCACGAGGGCACGGTATCGGGCGGGGGCGGCTCGGGGAACAGGCAGCGGTAGCACGGACCGGATGCGACTCCGAAGACAGAAACCTGCCCCTCAAATCGATAGATCGATGCATAGACATTGGGTACGCCAGTAAAAATACTGACGTCGTTGACCAGGTAGCGGGTTGGAAAGTTGTCGGTTCCATCTGCGACGACGTCGTACTGCCGGACGATACGGGCCGCGTTCTGGGCCGTGAGCCGCTCGGAGTGCAGATCAACCGCCACATGTGGATTGATTTCCCGCAGCCGGTCACGCGCCGACTCCAGTTTGGGGCGGCCTACATCCGACGTACCGTGAAGCAGTTGGCGCTGTAGGTTGGACAGGTCCACATCGTCAAAATCCACAAGACCAAGCCGGCCTACGCCCGCAGCCGCCAGATACATGGCGAGCGGAGAGCCGAGGCCGCCGGCGCCTACAATGAGAACCGATGCCTGGCCGAGCCGCTGCTGCCCCTCCTCGCCAAAACCGGGGAGAATCAGGTGGCGCGCATACCGCTCTCTTTCGGACGTACTCATCATGGAGCGGGTAACATGCGGCGCTCTATGCCTGTTCCAGGCACTGCCGGGCGTGCCGCGTATCGACAACCGCTCCGAGCCCGGTCAGCATGGACAGAAGCCCCGCGAGCAGACGATTCACAAACACAAAATGGCGCGATCCGACCGGTTGCCGGTTTTTCCATGCCTCGCGACCGGTGAGTTCCGGCATGACCGCCTGGAAGCGCGCCAGTAGCTGTCCCTCGCCGAAGTCATACGTATCGTGCCGATACAACGTCTCGATTACCTGGCCAAGTTTCTCAAGAATATCCAATAGGAAGGAACGGGCATCGTTATCCAGGCCGGGCCCCAGAATGTCCAGACGTTCATACGCGGCGAGCATGCCCGCCTCATCTGCTGCCATCCGCGCCCTGTAGAGCGCAATCAGGTCGTCCCGGAAAGCGCGCGGAAACGTTTTTACACAGCCGAAATCCAGCACGCCGAGTGTCCCGTCCTCCCGGAAGAGGAAATTCCCCGGGTGGGCATCGGCATGCACCGTCAGGTGATCGGCCGCGATCTGCTCGTGGACGAAATCCCACAAAAGCTGCCCGAAGGCGTTTTTTGTGTCCTGGTCAGGGTCGGTGGCCAGGAAGGCACGCAGATGCAATCCGTCCACCCAGGTCATGGTGAGCACACGCTCGGACGTGAGTTCAGGAATGCAGTTAGGCGTCACAATGCCCGGCACATCGCCATACTGGCGCGCGAAGAAGGACAACTGGGCACACTCTGCCCGGTAATCGGTCTCCTCCATCATGCGATCCCTGACCTCTTCCAGATAGGGATCCAGTGTGACCACATCGATGAATCGCCCGGCGATGGTGCGCACCATTCGAAGGTCTGCGTCAATACTTTCCCGCACATTCGGGTACTGGACCTTAATAGCCACGCGCCGGCCATCGTGCAACCGGCCCTCATGTACCTGTCCAAGACTGGCGGCGGCTACGGCATGCGGCCCAAACGCCGCAAAGGCTTCTTCGGGCGACCTACCCAGCCCCTGCTCGACGGTTCTTCTCACGAGCGCCGGGCCCATGGGCGGCACTTCATACTGCGCCTGTGCCATGATCCGGGAGAACTGCTCAGGAAGCAATCCAGGTTCCATACTCAGTCCCTGGGCCATTTTCAAGGCCGTTCCACGAAGCCGCACAAGTTCGGAAAACATGTCTTCCGCGTTGTCCGCGTGCAGGGTGCCCCGAGCCGAAGTCCGCTCCTCACCCTTGGCCCTGCGGGCAAGATAGCGGGCATAGTTGCCGCCCATCTTCAGTCCTGTCCTGGCCGCCGCCATGCCGCGGTCCCTTGCCGAGGCAGGAAAATCGCGGTCTTCCTGGCCGGGCGTCACCTCATCATCTTCGCGCATTGTAGAACGGTACATACCCCGCTTCTGCGGCATAGCGGACGAGGTCCACTGCCTTGGACGGAATGGGGTTGATGATGAGGGTCGATACGAAGTCCAGCGTGCGATCCACGAGCGCCGCCGATCGCTGCCGGTCGGGTGACGCATCGGCCAGCGATGTAGCCAGCAACTGGACGAGGGTTTCGGCTGCCACGAACCGGGACGGAGCCGAGCTGGTCAGCATACGGTTCAGGGCGGGCACGTCCGGCGCATCCATAAGCTGGTTCAGCGCCTGCCGAAGCTGCTCGTGAAATAGAGATCCAAACGGAGACGCCGATCGATTGAACGCTGCGGACACGTCCGGGAGGTCGAGCTCCTCGATGGCATCGAGGAGCATGAAGAAAAAGGCCGTGAGGCGTTCTCGTAGGGGCCACTCCTCCGACCCCGTGGCCGCGGAGAGATTCGCTGAGGCGCGGTCAACGCACGTCCTGAACAGGTCTTCATGCATAGTCGTCTGTATCGTTGTCGCGGCGGAGTGCGCGTGCCGTCTGGTCCAGGCGCGCTTCCAGGGAGCGGATGCGCGCTTCCATGTGCGAAAGGTCTGTGCTCTTTTCGGATGCCCCCGGGGCGCCGAGCGCGCTCGCCTCGTCGTCTTGTCCGCGCGAGAATCGAAGCCAGCCGAGCGCGAGCGTTACCATGAAGGCCACTGCAACCACCGCAAACCGCCCCGTGGACAGCCCGGTCGATACCGTCCATCCGACGCCATACACCATGGTGAATACGCCGCCGAGCAGCAACCCGCTGCTGACGACCGGTAGCTGTTCGGGCCGAATGAGCGAAACAACCATGGACAGCGTCGCCAGGACGATCAGAATAATACTGGTCCGCTGCCGCCAGGCGTCTCGCGCACGCGCCTGCTCGGCCCCATCGTAGACAGGCGCGTCCTCCTTGGCTGCCGGATCCGGCGGCAGGGCCTGCACAGAGTCGCGGGCGGCAGAGTCGGATGAGCGGGCGGTGGCGTCCGGATCGGTTGCGATCCGCGGCGCATGGACGTCCGTGGCCTCTACATCCGATTCCGGTGGCGGATAAAACGTATACACCCCTATTCCCAGGAAAACGGCCAGCATAAGGCCGAGGAATATGGAAAATATGACCTGAAGTCCCGTGTTCTTGTGCATAAGCGTGTCAGGCCTGCTGGAATATTCCGTGATTCGTATCTTGTGAAAACGTTTTCATACTACACTCGCCTGCCATGATCCCGCATTCTTACCTCACCACTGCCCGAATGCTCCCTGCCATCCAGATCGCGGCCTTGCGTCCCTTCGCCCTGACCGCACTTGTCCTCGTCGCCCTCCTGCTCACGGGTTGCGCGCTCACCGAAGCGGACACGGACACCAATGCTGACTCGGGAGCGGACACGGGCACCATGGTCGACCGCACGTTGCTGTTTTCTGATGACTTCGACGAGAGCGCACTGGACCGCACGAAATGGAACGTCGAAGGTCCTGCGTTCTGGGTCAACAACGAACAACAGATCTATATCGATGACGCGTCAACCATTCGGTTTGAAGCGGATGGTTCCACGCCTGGCGCAGATGACGGCTTTCTGGTCCTCGAACCCCATTTCCGTGCCGGGTTCGAGGCGCCCACGGGCCGCATCGCTGACTTCGTCTCGGGCCGCATCAACACCCGCGACCGGTTCGATTTCACATATGGCCGCGCTGAGGCGCGCATACGGATGCCGGACGCCGAAGGCGTCTGGCCCGCCTTCTGGTTGCTGGGCAACGGCTCTTGGCCCGATACCGGGGAAATCGACATCATGGAATACGTTGGGGAAAATGACTGGACGGCGGTTGCCCTGCACGGCCCGGGGTACTCGGGCGAGACGCCACTCGTCAACAAGTACTTTTTCCCGGATGGTGAGGATGTCACGGACTGGCGCGTCTATGCTGTCGAGTGGACACGCGACAGGATCGAGTTTTTCATTGATGACCGTCTGATTTATCGCGTCACGAGGCCCATGGTCGAGCACTATGGCCCCTGGCGGTTCGACACGCCCAAGTATCTGATCCTGAACGTAGCGCTCGGCGGTGCCTATCCCTTCAAGACCAATGGTATTGAAACGCCCTACAACGGCCTGCCTGCCGAAACCGTGGCACTGATCCGGGAAGGCGGCGTCTACATGCATGTGGACTGGGTCCGGGTCTGGGCGCCACTGGATTGATTCCTGGGCCTGTCGACGCGCCCTGCTACAGAAGCCCACTCACGGCGGCGGGGGCGGCAGTATTTCAAGGAATAACGTCGTATCGACCCGTATTGTCGCGTCTTTTCGTAGCGCACGCACGGCTTCGAACTCGCGAACACGGGGAGCGAGCTCCCGCGTCAGCTCGTCCCGGTGACGCTCCCACGATACGGGCTTCGCGTTGCGGTTCGAAACCCGGATTACGGCCCAGTCCTCCGTTCGCCCGACGACGGTCGGCTGTCCGAGGGGCAACGTCCACGCCCATGGATTCCACTCGGGAATGTCTTCCAGTCGCTCGTCGATATACGACTCGGTCCACGTGACGCCACGCTCGAGGGCCTTCTCCGCCTCCTGCCTCGAGGCAAACGTGGCTGCCTGGAACGTAGCCGTTCGGAGCGTTCGATCAGCGAGGCCCAGGCGTTCGTAGGCCTGCCGAATGAGCAGGGTATCGATATTCGATATGTCCGTGCGAAGCCCGCGGCGCATGCGCGTCGCCGATTCTAGCAGCACGCGGCGACGAACCTCCGTCTCCCACTCCGCGTCGCGCAATCCCTGCTCGGCAGCGGCACGCGCCAGCACTTCATTCCGGAGTGCGCGGCCCACAGATGCCGCCGTGCGTTCACGCGCCTCCCTCTGCGGGAGCGACTCCAGCCAGAAAGCATACTCCCCCGCCGTGAAGGCCGCCCGATCACCCTCCCATTCATACGTGGCCAGTACGACGTTTTCGTCAATCTCGGCGGCCAGTGTCTCGGACTCGAGCGCTGGCGTCACCCCGCTCGGATCTCCAGCGGCTGGATCCAACTCCTGAATAAGCCCGGACAGAGCGGTAATGGCCGCCGCGTTGACTTCCACTCCACGTGCCTCCATGAAGCGCCGCACGAAGGTATCGCCCTCCAGGCGCCGACGCCGGAGCCTGTATTGGCTGGAAATACCCGGACGCGCCATCTGGTACTGGGATTCTGTAAGCAGGGGCGACGTCACAAGCTGATCGAGCAGGATGATGTGCCACCCGAACCGCGTCCTGACCGGGCGAGACCATGAACCGGGCGAAAGCTCCCAGGCCGCCTCGGCGAACGCATCGTCCATGGAATAATAGCCGATCGCGCCCAGGTAGCCCGCCATAGAATCAATCTCCGCGAGTCCGTAGACCCTTCGGGCCTCTTCCGGGAATGGCGTTCCTGCTTCAAGCCGCTTCCAGGAGGCCTCCGCCTCCACGGGTGAGGTGAAAAAGAGGTGACGCACAACCGCCTTCTCCCTGGATCGACGGAAAGCCTGTCTGATCTGTTCTTCCGTCGGCGCCGACATGGTATCTATCAGACCGGTCTCAAAAAAACGCGAGCCCAATTCCTCTCTCTCGACGCGCCGCACGAATTGCTGGAAGTCGTCCGATTCAGCCGCCTCTGTGCGCTCGAAGGCGTCGGCCAGCAGGATGCTGTCAATCAGGTAGTCGAGGTGTGCCCATCTGTTCTGAGCGGTATCGTTGCCGCCCGATCGAACCAGCAGGTCGATGTAGGTCTGTTCGAACCAGCTTACCGTCACGGCCTCTCCTTCCACAACGGCCAGCACGCGCGGATCGGCATCAGGACCCGGGCCTGCTGGCGTGGTGCCCGAAGCATCACGCTGTTCCTCACCCGAACATCCGCCTGCAAGCACGGCTGCGCACAGGCAGACGGCCAGCACGAACACCGCTGCCACTCGCCTCATGGTACCAGGGAATCAGAAATAGATACGGAAGTCGATCATTCGCGTATTTCCCAAAAGGTCGAACGGAACGAGCGCAAAATCAAATCCGAAGCGGACCCCGGAAAGTTGGACATCAAGCCCCGATCCGTACGAGAAATGCGAATCGACATTGTCGACGCCGGCATCCTTGTATCCCATGCGGGCATCGAACGTGAGCATGCGCGTCTGATATTCCAACTGAGCACCCAGGTCGGCGTTCAGGTTGTTGTCGTTTGTCTGATTGGCATCGGCGAGCAGCGTGAGCGTGACGTCCGATGTCGACACAACCGGAAGGGCGACACCGAACTTGAAAGAAAGCGGCAAGTCCCAACTGTCCATTTTGATGCGCGCCGGAATGCTCTCGTTGCTTCCACTGTTCTGCGCATCGACATCCACGGTCAATTCGGAATTGATCCCGTCCATCTGCATCTTGCCACCGAAGTTCATGATGGATGCAGCGACCGTCATGCCGTTCATGTACTTGGTGACGAGCACAAATCCAATGTCGACCGCACCGGTAGTTGCCGTCATGTCCCGGATCGACTGGCGTATAAGCTTGGTCGTGCCACCGAAGTAAAAGGCATCGGTGAGCGGCATGGCATAGGACACGCCGATGCTTAAATCGTTTGCCGTGAACGTTTCTCCGGTGCCCTCCGGCTGGCTGACCGTTCGTACATCCATGTCACCATAGTCGACGAACGCCAGACTGAGTCCAACAACACCGGTATTCGTGACGGGCAGCGTCAGCGCGGCCGCATTGTAGTCAATTCCAGCCACCCACTGGTTGTTCGAGAAAAAGAGACCACCCCGGTGCGAATCCCGGTAGGGGCGCGCAATACCTCCAGGATTCCAGAAAAGGGCGTCGGGACCGGTGGCTATGGACGTGTACGCATTTCCAAGCGATGCCCCGCGGGCTCCCGTTGCCAGCGTCAAAAACGGAGCCGCGGTCGTGCCCACACGACTCTGCCCCGCTGCAGGCACCGCAACGAGTGCAACCAGAATGAATACGAACCAGTGGTGCATGGTCAGACTCCTCATTTCACGATGGCAAATTTACCCACGTGCTCACCCACTCCGGGTGCCTCAACATGGAAGATGTAGACACCATAGGCGGCATCCTGGTCACCGGAAGTGCGCAGGTCCCAGAACGCGGATCCATTGTCTTCGGCTGTAAAGTGCTCAATCACATCGACCACTTCCCCCCGGATATTGAAAATCGTGATGGTGCACTGACGGGGCAGGTTGATGAACTGCAGGCGGCGCTCACCGCGACCCGAAATCTGGCTACGCTGCTCAAAGGCCGATGCCCCGACGTATGGATTCGGCACGACGCCAATGTCATCCAATTCCTGCCGGGCCAGATCGGTGTCGATTTCGCTTCCCTTGAGCGTGAACTGGAAGAAATCACCAGTCTGGAACTCCCGGATGGGAGTTATCCGGAGTACGGCTCCAGGATCGGGCTCATCCGATGCAGCTCCCCCGGCCACATTGAACGAAATCCGGTACCGGAATTTGCGCTGAAACCCGTCTCTCTCCGAGATCAGGAAGGTGTCGTCGATGTCCAACTCCCGGTTGTTGTTCTCATCGCGCAGCAGAAGTTCTACCGGCTCCCCCGTAGTTGCATTGAACGGAAAAACCGGAACCGGCGTTGTCAGGAACCCAATGCCAAACCTGGGTGGCGTATACAGCGAGTCGACGGGGTCCACCCAGCGCAACTCGTAGTCATCTGGTGAGGGCACTGCGAGGCCTGTGGTATCGGCCTTGACGCTCGCGACCCAGTTCGACCCGACGCCATCGAGCGTCCCTGCATCCAGGCTGATCAGTTCAGAACTGGTACCCGGACTGCCCACAAATCCAGTCCTCTCCCCATCGAGCAGGACCTGGCCAGGTACATTTTCGATGTTGTTGATTTCTACTACGAACCCGTCGACCATCGGCGAAACAGGTACCAGCTCGGACTTGGCCACGCGGAGTTCGCCCGTGCCCATATCCAGAATGTCGTAGGCCCATGTCTCGACCAGATCCGTCGCATCGTTCTCGTCGTCGCGGCTGTAGAGGCGTACCCGGTACGGATTGTCAGGAACCAGATCATTGTTGGCAAGAACACGGACATTCAGCGAACCGGATCCAACACCCTCTGTAACGCGCGACAGGTCCTCATTCACAACACCATCTACCAGACCTGCTGGACGGGACCTGGGAACAACGATCGCCGCATTCTGCGAAACGCCCTGTACGTTTCCAGCCAGGTCTACCGATATATTGAACACGTTTTCCTGCGGGTCAATAGACAACTCGCCATCCGATTCAATGCCCCGATCATAGGCTACGAGCGCGTAGTAATATGTCAGACCGTTCGTTACGTCGTCGTCCACGTACGAGAAGGAAAGCCCGGTGTTTTCGCCCATGTCGAACACGGCCTCGCCCTCCAGAACTGGTATTGGGCCACCGATATCATTGTCCAGGTCCCATTGTGCGATCGGCTTGAAAAACGTAGGCGTGCCATCCACATTGGTAATGGTGCGCGCATCAGAGAGGAGTGGATCGGTTCCCTTGTAAAGCCTGAAGCCCTCGAAGTCAAACTCCTGGCTGAACCGGTCGAAACTCGCCACAGCAAGCGTATCCCACGTAAGTACGACGCGTCCATCTCCGGCGATGGCGGACAGCGTGGGCGTAAACGGTGCCTGGGCGAAGTTGTAATCTGCGTTGTAGATATTCTGGACCGTGCGCCGATTCTTGAAGAAGTCCTGTTCATCCTCTCCAAATATCCAGGCGGTAGAGAAAAAGTCCGTCTGCCCGGCGAACAGGTTGACAGGTCCTGAGACAAACAACAGGAAGGGTTCGATATCGGCCTCAAACGCATCGGCGGGCGTACCGAGGGGGAACTGCGCAAAGTTCAGAATGCGGTCAAACATCCACGTGTCGTCGCGCATGTTGTCGCCGTTCTCGTAGAACGGCCGCGATGACAGGTCAAATCCGGTGAGGCCAATCATGTCCGACTCATCCACGTCGAGTTCATCGAAGTTGGGCTCGCCCTGGTCCGGGATACCATTCGCCTCGCCAGCATCAGGGCCTGGATAATCCAGGTCAAAAGGCCCCTTGCCATCGGCGCCCACGTCATTGTTGACCGCTTCGCCCTGGTCCCACACACCGTTGCCGTTGTCGTCCGAGAAGCCGACCCAGTCGAGATTTTCATCTCCAGTCCACCAGCGACCCGCTACATAGGCCGCCCGTTCCTCAATGGGGCCGTTGAATCGCTCAAAAAGTGTCAAATTGTAGTTCGCCGTTACGAACTGCCGAATGGCATCCTGCCCTTCGATCAGCGTACCAGGCCCGCCGAATCGCTGCTCATCCGTGATACCATCCTCGTCGTTGTCAAGGCCATCCGTGCTACGGGAGGGACTTTCCAGGAAGGCAAAGCCGGTGTACCCCAGCTCATACAGCGTGCCATCCTGACGTTGCCCAATACCGTCCTGGTCCCAACCAAACGTGACGTCCTCCTGCGCGTTGAAGCTGGCGTTCTCGTCGCCCTCTTCGTTGCCAAGACCATAATCCATGACCTGGCTGAAGAACATGCCCTGGTCTCCCGCCAGATTGAACCTGTAATCGGTTTCCGACGTGTTCGTGATCCTGTAGAGCAGAAACATAGTGTCTTCTGCCAGGATGTTGGCCCACTGGAAAATGCGGACCTGCGTCTGGAGGCCCATCCCGCCAACGGTTGAGTCGGACGGCGTCGGATAGAACACGCCATACTGGCTGAACGGCTGTCCATCGGGCGATACGTGGTATTCCCGATCCGAATAGTCATCCATTACATAGAAGCTTTCCAGATCCGCATTGAATACGCCCCGTCCAAAAAACCCATTCCACTGACCGCGCCAGCCCGGGTCTGTCGCGCTGTCCAGCCTGTCTGGCCAGAAGTCCGGCCAGGAACTCGGGTCATCGCTCAGCGCTGGCACCGGTTCCAACTGTCCCAGCGAATTGATCCGATTCGGGTTGTGGAATCCACCAAGTGGTAACCACCCCCAGATATTTCCGCTCGGTCCCAATCGTTTTCCGGCATCCCGGTACGTCAGGATCACCGGGTTGACGAGCGTATCGGGTAGGCCTCCAAAAAACGGCCACTTCTGTCTTTCCGCTGGCACGCGTCCAGCTGCCATGACGCCCACGCCGTCGATGTGCCGGCCGCCGATGCCACGTGGCCAGACGCCCCAGGGCAGATCGTTCCACCGGGCCAGTTCGCCATGATTCCGGAAGTTCGTCTCGATCAGATTTCCGTCAAGAATGCCGCGGGCAATACGCGACTCCTGACCTCGGAATTCAGAAGGAATGGCGCGCTGCGCCAGGACACCATCTACTAAAGACAGCACCAGGACCAGTGCAAAACCAATCCCGGAAAGAAAGAAGCGATTCATGAAGGCATGCCCCATGGCATCAAAAATTGAGTTGAAAACCCACGCTGACTTCACGTGGTGATCCGAACCAGTCCTGGCGGAAGAAGAATTCATCGAGCGAGTTCAGGCCTCCGACCTGTGCGCCCGTTCTGCGGAACTGTTCTTTTTCAAGCGATTCATCCGAGCGACCCGTCGACGAATACACGGCGAACTCCACAAGGTTGTCGAATAGATTCTGCACCTGCACGAACAGCTGTACGTCCTGCTTGATGAACGGCGGCTTGTAGAAACTCCGCAGGTCCGTCCAGAACTGAAGCGGTCGGTCCTCATTGTTCGGAATCGTGGAGCGGACAAAATTGCGCGTGGTGGTGTAGGGTTCCCCGGAGCGCAGGCGGTTTATGAACGTAAGCGTCCAGCCCGTTACCGGTACCACGGTGACCGTGGCATTGAACACGTGACGGCGATCCCAGTTGAGCCGCTGCAGAGACAGAATGGCGTCCAGACCGGACTGCTGACGACCGAAGGCCTCTCCGGGATCGGACGCGGTGCCCTCAGCGAACTGGAGGGTGTAATCAAAGGTCCAGCTGAGTCGTCCACCGGGACGGTCAAACATCGAGAACGTCAGACCACGCACCGTACCGTAATCCCGGTTGATCCAGCGTACTGCGAAGTCGCCTGTAGGCGTTCGAAGGATTTCCTGCCCCGTCAGATTGCGGACGTCCTTGGAAAAGATGGTGAGCTCGAGCGCGATCTCTTCTGTCAATCCCTGCTGCAACCCGACTTCGAAAGCCAATGTCCGCTCCGGCTCAAGCGATGCATTCCCGAACTGATTCGAGCCCGCCTGTGGGTTGACCTCGAATTCCGGATTCGTGTACAGCAGGCTGAGTTGAGGGACCTGGAAGAACAGCCCCGCCGAAAAGCGCATGACACCCGTTGCGGAAATCGGAAACGCAATGCCAATGCGTGGGCTGAGCTGAATTTCCGGGTCGGCCGACTTCCTGTTGAGCAGCGAATCGGACGGATTGGACTGATCGGTGATATAGGTGGCCTCTGCCTGCCGCCAATCGACAGGAATATCGAAATCCGCATCGAAATAGTCGAAGCGGAGGCCAGCATTTACAATGAGGCCGGTGAACTCCATTTTGTCCTGGATATAGGCGGAGAACTCTTTTGGCCGCACGTCCAACCGGTTGTCTGCGAACCGGTCGGGCGAAATCTGCGGCTGGTTGTTGGTACGCGCTGAGCGCTCAATCCCGAAGCTCCGGTTATCCAGACGGTGCAGCCGGGTCATGATCCCACCCTTGACGAGGTGTTGATTGTTGACCTGACTGGAGAAATCGGCCAGCACTGTATGCGTAACCGTCAACTGGTCGTCCGTGAACATATCGTTTCCGCCCACATCGAATGCATTCTGTCCCTCCAGATTCCGATTCTGGGGAAACTGGATACGGGAGTCGGTCGGGTCCTCGAACAGATAGCTGTCAAACTTGTCCCTGAGCAGGCTGTAGGACACTTTTCCGAATGAGCGTGCACCAATTGTATAGCGGAAAGAAGCAATGTGCGTCTGGCTGCCGAACTTGCCTGTATTCAGTCCGTCCGGGACATATTTGGCGTTGTGGCTGAACGGATCAAACTCTCCGTCCTGCCAGAACAGATTGTAATCCAATTTCGCCGTGGACGACACGCGCGCCGTCAGACCGAGATTTACAGAAACGCGCTCATTCGTGCCCATGGACGCAAAATCGCCGCTACCTGTCGACTCTATATTCCAGGTCGATGGGTCGCGTCCCGTCGTCAGTCCGGTAGAAGAGTCCGATGGGGCAAACAGATCCCGTCCGAACAGATGTCCTTTGTCTTCAATGCGCCGAGCTGTCACCTGGACGCCCAGCCTGTCCCTGAGAAGCGGCCCGCCAAAGGAAAACTGCACGTCGGTCAGGTTGTCGGTCGGCGCCATTTCCGAGAAGGTATACCGGCGCGATTCGAAGTCGTTGACCGACAGGCTCGAACCCGGGCCGGTTGTCCGATTCACAAACTCCTGTTTCCGCCCGGAGACCAGCGTCCCAGCGTAGGCCAGAAAGCGCCCACTCCACTCAGAGGGTACGTCCTTCGTGACGATATTGACGACTCCTGACTGTGCCTGCCCAAACTCGGCATTGAATACCCCGCTGATGACCTGCAGCGTGGACACCATATTCTGTTCGATCTCAAACGCCGCCTGGTTGTTGAATGCGTTGTTGATCGGAACGCCGTTCACGAGGTAAGCCACCTCGCCACTGCGACCACCGCGGAAACGTCCATCAACGACGCCAGCCTGCAGGTTGATGGCGTCGCTGATACCCGTCACCGGAAGCGCTTGCAGCTGCTCTGCGTTGACAACCGACGTTGTCGTCGTGCGATCCATTTCGACAATGTCGCGCTCCGCGACGACCACTACCTCCTCCCCTTCAAACACCTCTTCCCGCATCTCAAAATCAATGCGCGTCGTCTGGTCGAGCTCGACCTGAACATTCTCCACCACCTGTGTGGCGAATCCGATGAACTGCGCCCGGATCGTATACGTCCCCGGCGACAACCTCAATATCACGTACTCGCCCTCGGCGTTCGTCGAGGCCCCCTGGGTCGTACCCTCCACGATCACGTTCACGCCGGGAAGTGGCGTGCCCGTGGCTGCGTCCACGACCGTTCCGGCAATTTTCCCATAGATGGCATCGGAGCCATCACGCGTCGGCGACGAGTTGACACCGAAGGCGGCCGCGGTGTGTACCGCGGCCGCCAACAGCATCATGAGCACAGTACGTTGTGTCATTATTTGACGAGCATCATGGAGTGTGTACGTTCAAACGATGAACCTGCTTCTATCCGATACAGGTACATACCAGAGGTCAGGCCGGAAGCATTGAAGTCGACTTCGTGGCGACCTGCCGGCATGGTTTCACCATCCACCAGAACGGCTACTTCCTGGCCCAGCACATTATACACGCTGAGCCGGACCGACTCCGCCTTCGCGAGTGAGAACTGGATGGATGTAGATGCAGCGAACGGGTTCGGGTAGTTCTGGTCGAGCGAGAATTCGAACGGAAGCGCTGCCGTGTCCTCTGTATCCACAGCGAGTGCACGTCCGGCAACGGCAATAGACGGCCACTGGGCCGGCGTATTCCACCATCCGGCGCCTGCATTTGACCTCGTACCCAGGATGGTCTGTGACTCGCGCGTTGCGCCATCTGCATCTGCAATACCGAAGATCATCGGGATCACCTTGAGCGCACCCGACGCGGGAACGGCAAAAGGCACGTCCTGGGCTGGATCAATGATGGACTCAAACGGGAAGGTAAAAAGCACATGCCAGCCGCCGCCGTCGGGCAGCAGTTCGGCCACACCGCCACCACCCTGGATTTCACCGGCCACACCGCCACCATTGGCTGGATCGGAGGACGAGAATACCGATGTCGTGACAATATTCCCTGACGCATCCACCTGCGGAGCAATGCGGAGCTGATAGTCAGGCGTCGCACCGCGCTGGAAGTCAAGGTGCGGAGATCCTCCAATCACCGTGCCATTCGCATCGCGCACATCGTACGCACCAAAGCCCATTTCGAAGGCGTCAAAGTTCCATGTATCGGTACCCGGCGTTCCGTCTGCCGAGAACGTGGCCGTGTCGTCGGTCACACGGACATAGACGTACATGAAGCCCGAATTGTCCGCCGTCACCTTGATGATAGCCGACTGGTCGTCCTCATCGTCCGGAAGCGGAACGTCACCTGCTTTCCACGTTGTGGAATCAATGCTGAACGGCGCCACATCCGGGAAGCCGTCGTCCGACACGACGCCGCTGGCGACGTTGTTGAAGATCGTATTGGCCTCACTGTCTGTTGCCATGAGCACGAACGGCTGCACCGGCAGATCCACGTTGGCAATCTGGGCCGTCGAAGCGGAGACATCCCTGTTTTCCACACCAAAAAGACTGGTTGAGGTCACCGCGTAATAAAGCGGCATAGGTGCGAGTGACGGATGTGGAACGAGGAATGAATGCCGCACCTCGAATTCCGTGGCGTTGAACGCCTTCGATCCCAAAAGGGAGGCTTCGCCGTCCGCAATCGTCTCGGCCGTAATAGGTCCTTCACTTACGTAAACATTGTACCCACCAAAGGCCGGATCGGGCGTCCAACTGATCACGTTTTCATCGCCATCGGCCGAGAAAGAGGCCCCGCTCATGGCCGGAGGCGGGGTTGTGGCCGCAGAAACATCCGTTCCCGGACCGCCGATGTAGACGTTGTCAACGTAGACCGGTCCTCCACCCTGATCGGTGTCAAAGAAAACAGACAGTCCACGCACGGCATCCCACTGGAATTCCTGGAACTCGGCTCCATCCACGGCATCGCCGGGGGCCCATAGACCGAAGCCGCCGAGCGACCATGCGCCACCGTAGACCCAGTTCTTGGCGTTGTCATCCAGCGGTGTCGCCAGCGGGTTTCCCTGCAGGTCGACGCCGGCTTTGGCCGAATCGAGAGCGGCCGTCGTGCTCGGAGGCAGCGCCAGTGCCAGATCGTGCCACTGGCCATCACGAAGCGCCTCTGGAATAGGCCACTGCAGACGGAATTCAAGGTCGGCCGACCCATCCCGCGCTGTGCTGTCGTCTGTTTTGTCAAACAGTGTCAGCGAGAGCCCCGGCTTGCCCGCGTTCAGCGGATCTACAAGTAGAGAGACAAAGAGCGTGTCGCCCTCGCCACCGGTATCGGACACGTTGGCCGTCATGTCCACGCCTTCGTTTCGCCCCCAGAAAAACCCACCTGCGCTCCAGTTGCCGTAGTTGAACTTGGCAACACGGTTTCCACTCGCTGGATCGAGCGGATCGGACACGTTCTGTGGGTCCACAGTCGGAATCAGCACATTGGGTCCGTCAAAAAACAGAATGAAGTCATCGCCCAGTACAGGGGCGGAGTCCTGCGCGGTAGCCGGCGTAATCACGAGCACTGCCAGTGCCATGATACACGCCAGACGAGCCAGCAGGGTGTTTACGGTAGCGCTTTCAGTCATTGCGGCCTCTCTTGGTTTGTCTGCAAAATGGTTTCACAACGGGCCCGGTCGCTCGATGTGAAAAGGTTTTCACGATAATATAATCTACAACGCATCCCCACCTGAATGAAAAGGTTTTCATGAAGGTTTCGTGAAGTCACGGGTGAATGACCAGGGAATGCCACTGGCTCAACGAACCCTGATCTACCCGGAGCAGATACATTCCCCCCGTCAGACCGGATACGTCCAGCACAAACTGCCCAGAAGGAGCCGTGTCGGCACCGCTCTCGAATCGGCGTACCTCCCGGCCGAGAATGTCATATAGCTTTATGTCGACCGCCTCCCCGCTTAATCCCGTCCACTCCACGCGCACCTGCCCGCGAGCCGGGTTCGGGTACACCCCGGTAATGGCGAACCGATTTCCGGGCAGCCCAGCCTCCTCTTCCGTACTCGTTGCCCCGAGCCGCTCGAACTCCAGCCAGTTCAGCCGAGCCCCGAATCCATCGAACATCACACGCAGAACGACGGGCCCCTCCTCCAGGGCCACACCTTCCAGAGCAGCATTCCTGTAAAACGTCTCGGAATTGGTAGATGCAAAGGTGAGCGGCGCATCCAGATCCACGCCGTCGAGCGACAACGTGAGCTCGCCGTCGGACGTGCTCGCTACGCGTGCTACGATCCGGTAGACCCCCGCTTCCTGCACGTCAACGGTGTATTCCACCCACTCCCGCCTGGCCACGTTCTCAATGCTGTACCCTCCACCCAGATCTCCCGACGCGCCAATATCGACACTTTCACCCTGCCGGATACCATCGCCGGTGTTGCCCTGCGAAAGATCGGCCCATGCAACGCCGACCCCGCCCAGGTCGAAGTACTCGGCCTCGAGACGTCCTGGTATGGACGTCGCCGTCATGAGGTAGGGGGCCTGCACGCACGCATCGCCCACCTTGACGAAGAGCGTATCGGACGTACCTGTCCAGCCGTCCGCATCGGTGGCTACAGCCCGAAGTGCATAACAGCCGGGATGTACGTTCTCCACCGACATTGCTGCGCCGTCCGATGTCGAGGTCGCCATCAGGCCGTCTTCCTGGAAAATCTGTACCGATACAATGGGGCTGGCGGGATCTGTGGCCGTAGCCCCAGCGGCGAAGGCGCTGCCAGGCTCGAGCTCCGCGACCACGGTTTCCACGGGGAACGTGACCGCGGGAGGACCAGACGCGTCCTCGTAGACACGCACGTGATCAATCTCGAACTGCGCCGGAAAGTCATCCGGATTCACGCCCTCGGCGCCCCCCCATGTCCCACCTACGGTCAGGTTCAGCAGAAGATGGAATGGCCGGTCAAACGGCCAGCGTCGCCAATCGGCGTTGTCCCTGTCAAATACCAGATTAGGCACCCCGTCCACGAACGTGGTAATCCGTGTAGGTGTCCACTCGAGCGCGTACTCGTGGAAGGCATCTGCCGAAGTCGGTACCACGGCGGTCGCCGACGGGTTGTTGCTGAGAAGATGGTTCAGCGCGTTGGTATGCACAGCCGAATGCGTTCTGCCTGGGTCGTGCCCCACGGCCTCCATGATGTCGATCTCCCCTGTATCGGGCCACGTCCGGTTACCGTGATCACTCTCCGATGCCAACATCCAGATGGCTGGCCACGTGCCCAGACCCGTCGGAAGTTTGGCTCTGACCTCCACGCGGCCATAGAGCCAATCTCCGTGACCCAGGCTCCGAAGACGCGCCGACGTATACTCGCTACCCGAGAACGGTTCGTGGATGGCCTCGATGATCAGGTGTCCCCCTTCTACGCGGGCGTTCTCCGGCCGGCGATCCGTGTAGAACTGCAGTTCGGCGTTTCCCCATCCCCCACCGCCGACCTGGTGGGACCATTTCGTGGAATCGACCAATCCATCCTGGTCGAATTCATCGGACCATACCAGGCGCCAGTCCTGCGCTGAGGCCACGCGGCCGAGCGGCCCCGCAAAAAGCGTGCAGAGCGCAACGAGGTACGCCGTTCGTCCTATATGATCCCATATCTCACTCATGGCAATTCAATCGTTTCGGTGAGCGCATCCACATGGATACTGAAAACTCCGGGTTCGTATACGGCCCTCATGTCATGGCCAATGAAGCGCAGGTCGTCGCGCGTCAGTGTCCAGCGCAGGCGTGTTTCTTCGCCTGGATCGAGATCTACCGCTGAAAATGCCCGCAGACGGCGGACCGCAGGTGAGATACTGGCTACGTGATCCTGCACGAATACATGCGCCACATCCCGGCCGGCCCGGTCGCCCGTATTCGTCAGCGTGACTTCAACGCGGAGCGTTCCATCCGCAGCGAACTGCGATGCATCTACCCGTAAATCCGAATACGTGAACTCGGTATAACTCAGCCCGTGTCCGAACCGATACTGCGGCTGAAAAGCGTCCGTGCCATAGAGGATGTCGGATGTTTCGCTCGGCTTGTGGTCGTAGGGCACGAGCGAACCCGTGAACCGCGGGTAGGTGAACGGCAAATGGCCGCCCGGGTTGACGGTGCCGTCGAGAACATCTACAACCGCCTGTGCTCCATACGGGCCGGGGAGGTACGCCAGCACAATGGCATCGGCGTACGGCTCAATGGCACGAATAATCCGCGGCCGATTCTGGAAAAGCACCACCACAACGCGCGCACCGGACTCGGCTACATCGCGCACCAGCGCCATCTGGTCCTCGGGAAGTTCGAGCGATTCGATGTCTCCCGGCTTTTCGACCGACGGCACTTCGCCAAGCGCCAGAACGGCTACGTCCGCCGCGTAGGCCATGGCACGCAACCGGTCGGGTTCATGGAATTCGCCCCATGGAGCCACGGCAAGGCGTCCATTCATACGGCTCGCCAGTTCCTTGTCCAGCGTCTGTATACCCTCTGGATACGCATCCGGGTCGGTCCCCTGCCACGTATAGGACCAGGATCCATACATCATCGGAACGTTGCCCAATGCGGGACCCGCCGCCAGCACCGACTCCTCCTTGCCAAGCGGCAAAACGCCCGTGTTCTTGAGCAGCGTCATGGACTCGCGGGCCGCCTGGAGGCTGGCGGCATTGGACGCGTCCGAGCCGATGTGGATGTGCGCCGTTGGCGATGGCGATGACGTGTCAAACAGACCAAGCGACTTCTTGACGCGCAGAATGCGAAGGACACTCTCGTCAATACGGGTTTCCGTAATGCGCCCCTCTTCCACCAGCTCAATCAGGGCATCGGTGAACCCGTAGTCGTAAGGGACCATGGCCATATCGATACCGGCGTCGACGCTCTGGAAGACGGCTTCCTTGTAATTGGCGGCCACCCGATGCAGGTCTACCAGTTTCCCGATGTCTTCCCAGTCTGTTACCGCAATTCCCTCGAAGCCGAGCTCGTCGCGGAGGAGATCCGTCAGTACGTACCTGTCGGCATGAACGGGTATGCCGTTCATCTCGGCCGAATTGACCATCACAGTCATGAGCCCGGCATCCATGGCGGCCTGGAACGGAGGAAGAAAAATATCACGGAGCATCCGCTCCGGAATCCATGCAGGCGTGCGGTCCTTCCCAGAGAGCGGCATGGAATACCCCAGGAAGTGTTTCCCTGTAGCAGCGACAGCCGGGTAGCCGGAGGGTCCGGGCTCCTGCATGGCGCGAACGGCAGCCGCTCCGAATACGGCCGTGGCGTAGGTATCTTCTCCGAAGGTCTCGAAGAACCGGGACCAGAGCGGCGTGCGGGCCACGTCGAGCACCGGTGCAAAATTCCAGTTCAGCCCGACGGCGCGTGTTTCCTGTGCCGTGATGCGCGCGGCCTGGGCAACCAGGTCTGTATTCCAGGTGGCCGCCAGCCCAATATTCTGCGGAAAAATGGTGGCTTCCGCGAGGTAGTTGTTGCCGTGCACCGCATCGATACCATACAGAATGGGAATACCGAGTCGCGATTCGTTACGCGTCAGGTCATCTATATCCGCCATGAGCGCGTGCCACTCGGCCTCTGTCCGGGCCATATCATAAACATTCAGCAGCGAGCCGATGTGGCGGTCAACAAGCGCTTCCCGTAGCGCGTCGTGATCGATTTCGTGCGGAACGCCGGGCTCCCCTTTCGTCTCGGATACAGCCTGCAGCGTAAGCTGCGTCATCTGTCCCACCTTTTCCTCGATCGTCATGCGCGCTAGAAGCGCTTCCAGGTCCTGGGCCAGAGCGGGGCGCACAGTGGCGGCCCATGAGAGCAGCACAAGAAGGAGAAAAGGGATTCGTATGGTCTTTGAAAAGGTTTTCATGATGAAAGCAGAAAGCGGACGGTGGGTCGTTAATTGAATAGATGCTGGGTGGGCTCAGGTGGAGGCGCGCACGCGCACTTCCACGTCCATGCTGAAATGGGGCGGATCCGGAATACGGCGGGTCTGGATACACTCCATCAGAACCTGTATGGATCGTGCTCCGAGTTCCCGTACTGGGACGTGTACGGTTGACAGCGGCGGCACGGTAAATCGGGCACTGGGCACGTCGTCAAAACCTGTGAGGGCGACATCGGAAGGCACATCAAGCCCCGCCTCGCGGATGGCGCTCAACGCCCCGATCGCCGAGTCATCATTGGACGCCATGATGGCTGTTGGCCGCTCACGCTGTCCAAGGAGGCGGACAGCCCCGTCATGCCCGGACTGCTGGGAGTAATTTCCGGGCACAATGAGCCGTTCATCGATGGCGAGGCCAGCCTCGGCATGGGCGTCCCGGTATCCCCGCTCCCGCTCGGCCGCATCAAAAGCCATCACTGGACCACGGATAAATCCGATCCGGGTGTGCCCCTGCGCGATCACGTGGCGTGTCATTTCGCGCATGCCTCCGTAATTGTCAAACGTAATCAGGCTGATGGCTTCGTCCTCGCACCGCGTGTTCACGAATACGATGGGGATATCATCGTGGGGCTGCAGCAGCACCGATTCGGCCGTGATGTTTGGTGCCATGATCAGCAGACCATCCACGCGCCTGTACATGCCTTTGAGGGCCGCACGCAACTCCTCTTCCGAGTTGTGTGAGGTCGATATCATGAGCAGCCAGTCCCCACCCTGCGCCGTCTTGTCCACACCATTCAGAAATTCGGCGTAGAATTCGCCGGAAACAAACGGCAACAGAATGCCCAGACTGCCGGTTCGGCTCGAATGCAGGCTCTGGGCTGCCGGATTCGGGATATACCCCAGATCACGGGCCGCATTTTCAACACGTACACGTTTGTCGTCCGACACATTGCACTTGTCGTTGAGCACACGCGATACCGTGGAAATCGATACCTTTGCGCTGCGAGCTACATCACGTATGGTAACGCCCATCCTGGCCAGTCCATTCTGACAGGTTCATGAAAAGGTTTTCATGAAACTACTAACCCCCATTTTGTATCGCAAGCATGAACGAGCGACTCAAAAATATAACGTTCTCGGCGCTGCTTTTCCTGCTGCCCATTCTGCTGCTCGTACTCGCCGAAATCATGCTACGTACGGCCGGTTTCGCGGCCGAACGACGCGCCGCGTTCAAACAGGTGGAAAACGAACCCGGATGGACCGGCTTCAATCCCGAATACGCGAGCCGCTACTTCCGTGGCTTCCTGCCAGCACTCGGTTTTACCCCGTTTCGGGAAGTACCGCCAGAGGGCGTATTCCGCGTCGTTGTTCTTGGGGGATCGTCAACGGCTGGCTTTCCATACCAGTGGTACCACGGGTTTCCTGCGGCCCTTGAAAAACGCCTTATGGCCACGCTCCCGGGTCGCCAGATCGAGGTCATCAACCTGGGCATGACGGCAGTCAACAGCTACACACTCTGGGATCTGACGCGGCATGTTGTTGCCATGCAGCCCAGCGCTGTAGTCATATACGCCGGGCACAACGAGTATTACGGCGCGTTGGGCGTCGGCGCCACGCCAGAGTTTGCGCCCAAAGGCGTATGGTTCGGACGCCTTCAAATGCTGCTCAAACGGAGTGCCCTCTACCTCCTGATGGAGCGCCTGGTCGTCGGCCCACCAGACTACGGGCTCGATCCGGCGGCCAATGAGCGCACGCTCATGGCACGCGTCGTTCAGAATGCGCAGATCAAGTGGGGCGACCCGATTTACGAGGCTGGCCTGCACCAGTTCGAACGCAACATGCGGAGTGTCGTTGAGCGCCTTCATGGTCACGACATTCCGGTTTTCATGGGAACGCTGGTCTCCAACCTCGCCGATCAGCCGCCACTTTCCGACGACCCGGAAGCCATGGCCGCCTACGAAGCTGCACGCACAGAACTCACGCGCGGCGACACGCTTCGCGCCCGCCAGCTTTTCGAGGAGGCAAGGGATCTCGACACCATCCGTTTTCGGGCGCCGTCCGCCATCAACGAGATTATCCGCTCCATCGCCGAGCGGCCGGGCGTAACGCTCGTCGACGTGGAGCGCTATTTCAACGAAGCGGCACGGCCCGCTATTCCAGGCCATGATCTCTTCACGGATCACCTTCACCCCACCGACCACGGGTATGACCTGATGGGCGAAGCCTTCCACGCGGCTATCCGCCGTGAACACATCCCCGCCACGGACACACTGACTGTTATATGGCCCAGGCCCTTTGCGGCCGACCCGGTCAGCACGGCGCAGGCAGGAATCCTGATCGACCGACTGCTCTCTGATTATCCATTCAACAAGCAGGCCGACCCGGACCAGACCGGCGCGGCCCACGCCGAGCAACTGCGTGCACGGCGCGCATCGGGCCGACTGGGAGACTCACTGGCTGTCGCCATCATGACCTCTCCGCTTTCCACACAGGAGGCACTCTACGAAGCAGTCCGCATTTCCAGGGCACGCGCCGATACACAGGCCGCGCTCCAGCATTTCGAAAGTCTCCTGCACTGGCAACCGTTCAATGAGACGCTCATGCGCGATGCAGTGGGTCTCGCTCTTCCGAGTGCGAACTGGGATACGTATGTCGAAAGACTGTCCCTTCACGGCGCCCACCGCGCGGACGAAGCCTACTTCTGGAACGCATTCGCCGTGGCACAACTCCGTCAGAACAGGCCCCAGAGCGCCCTCAGGGCGCTACGCGAAGCCGAGCGACTGGAACCCACTTCCAGCGTCATGTTCTACAACCGGGCGCGTGCCCACCTTGCCGTCGGCGATACGCTGCGCGCCCAGGAGGATTTCAATGCGTACCGGCAGCAGCAATGACGCCCGTCGATACGCTCCGGCCGTACCAGGCAATGTACAGATAGCAGGCGGCTGGGAGCAGGAAGGCCAGCTGCAGTCCGACGGAGTCGCCCAGCGCACCGAAAAGCGGCGGAATAATGGCTCCGCCAACGATCGCTGTACAGAGTATGCCGGACCCCTGGGCCGTATGCTGGTTGAGCCCTCCGATGGCGAGCGTGAAGATGGTTGGAAACATGACCGAGTTGCACAGGCCCACGAACAGCGGAGCCCACACAGCTACGCTTCCAACACCCGTTACCGTAACGAAGAGTAGTGACACAGCGCCCAGCGCAAACAGCGCCAGAATACTTCCCGGACGAAAACGCTGCATGAGTCCGGCCCCTACGAAGCGCCCCAGCATGGCACCACCCCAGTAGAAAAACAGGAACGTCCCTGCGATGCGCGCAGGAAGAAGACTCGCGGGGTCGGAGCCCGACAGAAAGCCCGTCACCCACGACAGGAACGCGGACCCGACGACCATGTCCGGCATGCCCATGTCCATGAAATAGTTGACCATGTAGCTGCCGATGGACACTTCCGCACCCACGTAGACGAAAATCCCGAGCGCACCCAGCATGAGCCGCGGGCTACGCAGCACCGCCCCGTAGTTTCCCGAGCGGTGATGGTCCGTGTCCAGGATGGCCGGCAGGTCAAACCGCGAAAACGCAAAAGCCAATACGACGAGCAGCCCGGCCAGTACGAGGAAGGGTCCCTGCACCGCACCGGCCTCCTCTGCATGATACGCCGCCCGGGCCGTCTCTGAAAGCGCGTCTATTTCGCTGCTCGAAAGGACAGCCGTACCAAGAATGAAAGCCGCACTCACGAGTGGCGCGAGCGTCGTCCCCAGCGAATTGAAGGCCTGCGCCAGGTTGAGTCGGCTCGACGCGGTTTCCTCCGATCCGAGGGCCGCCACGTACGGATTGGCCGCCACCTGCAGCGTCGTGATACCGGCAGCCAGCATGAACATGGCGAGCAGGAAAATGCCAAACACGCGGAATTCAGCGGCTGGCCAGAACATCAGGCACCCGATGCCCATGCCCACAAGGCCAAGCACCACGCCTTTTTTATAGCCGATATTGGCGATCACGTACCCTACCGGGATCGATACGAGCGCATAGGCCAGGAAAAACGCGAACTGCGACAATCCCGCCTCAAAAAATGACAGCTCAAATACGGCCTTCAACCTGGGAATGAGCGCATCGACCAGCACGGTGATGAAGCCCCACAGGAAGAAGAGGCTAGTGACGACGATGAACGGGAGACGATAGGAGCGGGAGGCAGAAGACATCGCAGCGTGGTGTTTGGCGAGGGCGTTCGACAATAGCGTTCGACGGGCTGTGAAAACGTTTTCACAGCCGCCAATTTACACCGTCCCCCTGCAGGAACACAATAGGCGCTGCCAGGACAGGTCCACAGGCTTCAAGCTACCCCACGAGTTGCCGCTCGATCTCTTCCAGCGTCTTTCCTTTGGTTTCCGGTAGCAGTCGGTATACAAGAACGAGTCCGATAAGGGCGAACACGCCGTAAATGGTATACGTACCGGCACTTCCCAGCACCGAGAGTTCCCAGGGGAACAGAAACTGAACGAACCAACTCACGAGCGAATTGGCAAATCCCACGACCGAGATGGCGACCGCCCGCAGCCGCGTTGGAAACAATTCGGACAGCATAACCCAGGTCACCGGCCCGAGCGATACGGCGAACGACGCAACGAAGAGCAGTATGCCGGCGAGCACCACGTACGGATTCATGACGATGGCCTTCTCCACGAGTTCGGCCTGGTGCCGACGGAAGGAGGCGCCCCCGATCACCTCCCGCACGGACGTGGCATACGCCACGTCACTCTCGAATACGGTTCCAGCCATGTCAAGCAGCTGTGCTCCGGCCACCGGATTCTCCTCCCACAGTGAGCTCGATTCAATGTCCCCCTCGCTCAACGAAAATGTGGCCCCACTGAACCCATAGGCGGTGATGCCCATGCTCAGCAACACACCGGCAAGTCCAGCCAGCATGAGCGGCCTCCTCCCCACCCTGTCAATCAGAAGCATGGCAACAACCGTGAACACCACATTGATCACGCCTACCCAGACCGCCTGTGCAAACGACGCATTGGCCCCGATTCCAGACTGCTCGAAAATCAGCGTGGCGTAAAAATAAATCGCATTCACGCCCGTGATCTGCTGCAGAACACCCAGAAGTAACCCGATCAGGAATACCGCGCGGACGGTGGGTCCGACCAGCTCCCGGTACGATGCGCGCCTCACACCAGGCTCTCTGGCCAATTTTCGACCCAGTTCTTCCAACTCCGCTTCGGCGCGCTCCTGGCCGTGCAGCCGAACAAGCACCGTCCGGGCCTCCTCCACGCGCCCACGGGCGTAAAGCCACCTGGGGCTTTGCGGAATGAGAAAAAGAAGCAGGAAGTACGCCGCAGCCGGCAGCGCCTCAATCCCCAACATCCAGCGCCACACGGTCGCCTCACCCAACCATGCCACGTTCTGGGCCGCATCGAGAAACAGGTAATTGGAGAAATACGCCGCCGAGAATCCCAGAACGATATTGAGTTGCTGGATCGATACCATGCGGCCGCGCTGGCCAGCCGGTGCAATCTCCGCGATGTACATGGGAGCCAGAATAAGGGCTGCACCGAATGCGGCGCCGCCGATCATGCGCGCCGTGACGAGCATGGCATACCCCGTGGCAAAGGCCGACAGGAGAGCCGATGCCAGATACAGCAGGGCTACGATTTCAAGCAGGCGTTTGCGCCCGAGCCACCCGCTCAAGGGTCCAGCGAGCAACATGGCTACCATGGCCGAAGCCGACGGCGAACTCACCACCCACCCGAGTTGGAACTCATCCAGACCGAACTGGGGCTGCACAAACCGGATGACACCTGAAATGACCGATGCATCGAACCCGAAGAGAAATCCCCCCAAGCTGACTACAACGGCCAGCGCCAGCGTATGTGGCTGCCGTGTCAAGGATCAAAAACCGAACGTAAACCCGATCATTACACGGTTCGTCGTCACCTCCTCGGCCACCGTCGGCGCACCATCCACATCCGTGTACGGACGGAACTGATCGTCGAATTGCCCCTGCATCCAGGAGATGGAGGCCGAGACTTCCTTCGAGAACGCGTATCCCAGCCCAGCTGAAAGGTAGGTCTGTTCCCGATCCACGCCATCCGAGGGTACCAGCGGAGAGTCGCTTTCCCTCGGATCGGGATAAATGGCAAAACCTCCGCGAAGCGTCAGCTTCTCAACCTGGTATTCGGCGCCCAGGCGCGCATTCACGACCGCATCGAGCGTCCGCTGAATATCCTGGTTTTCCTGATCGAACGAAAACCCATCTGCATCCAGTTCAAGCTGCGACCAGTCTACCCATTCGACGTCGGCCAGCAGCGTAAGTCCCGATACCGCGTACGACCCACCAACGCCTATTTTCCAGGGAGACGTAATCGTGTAATCGAAGTCGCCCGATCCAGCCGTTTCTGTAAGTCCATTTCCATAAGAGAAGAAATCGCCGTTGTCGAACGTCGTTTCCAGCACGGTATTGAACGACTCTTCGACCGATACATACGTCGGTGTTTCAACGGTCAATCCGATCCGGGCTCCGGGTGCAACAAGCGCCGACAGGCCAAAACGGGCGTTCACGCCCACAAAATCCGAGCTGAAGGCCTCCGTGAACCGAAGCGACGAGAAGTCGGTCGTTCCTCCGGTCCCATCGTTGTCGTTCTGGAAATCCTCTTCCGTGTGCTCGCGCAGGAAATTGTATTCCCCGAACGGAATATTGATGGATACGCCGATCATCACATCTTTCGCCGCCTCTACGGCACCCGCAAAGCTGAGCTCGGTCATGCGCCCATCCTCTTCAACGGTGCCCACCTGGCGCACTGTGCCGGCCGATACCGCCGGCAGGAACGGCACCGGATCTCCGGCATCGATGAGCTCGGGGGACAGGTCAATTCCGAAGGTTTCAAACGCGATGAACGACAGGTCACGCGAAAAAGACGGAAAAACACCATCAGCGTCTTCATTCAACTCGAATTCGCCCGGCAGGGGCATGAAAAAGTCAGTTATCGAGTTGGCGTTGTTGGTCCCATCGTAGAACAGGCTTCGGTCGAATGAACTCGTCTGATTGAAGCCCGCCCCGACTACGAGTCGTCCCTGGGCCGTGGGGACCTTATACGCATAGGCCAGGCTTGCCAGCCCCGTCGATGAAACATCCGGCTCCAGTCGCGTGGAGGATCCGGGTGCGTTGAAGACGGCCTCGTCCGAAACGTTCTGGTTCGATAGCGATGCCGCGAACCACGAAGTCTCATTCCACGCCAGTCCGGCCGGGTTCGTCCGAAACGCGGAGGCATCGGTGCGGCCACCAATGCCCGCACCGGCAATACCGTTGGCAGTGGCCGTAATGCCCGGAAGCTGCTGCAGGAAACGTAGCGCATCGGCGCCATCCTGGGCACGTGAGTTTTCTGGCGCAATGAGGGCCATGGTCAGCCCCGAAAAGGTCATCAAAGCCGCAACAAGAATAGATTCGGGCCGAAATGGGTTCATTTTATTCTTTTTCATAATTGTAACAATGAAAGTTACATTTATTTACAGGGCGCACCGCACCCCAGGTGGACAGGTTGGGAAGCGTGTTGGAGAACCGGCTTACCGTCGCAATCAGTTGTTTCGGCCACTACGCGAGGAGCGTGAACCGCTTTTGCTCTTGGAGCGGCTGGAACTGCCGCTGCGCGCCTTGCTCGACGTGCGGCTGGAACTGCCACTGCGGGCCTTGCTCGATGAACGTCTGGAACTGCCGCTGCGGGCCTTGCTCGACGAACGTCTGGAACTGCCGCTGCGGGCCTTGCTCGAGGAGCGGCTGGAGCCACTCGAGCGGGCTCCGGACGAACGCGTGGGCGTCGTAGAGCGCGTTGCCGTACCCGTGCTGCGCGTTCGCGTCGTAGAGCGCGTCGCCGTACCCGAGCTGCGTGTCCGCGTCGAGGTACCGGCTGCCCGTGTAGTATTTGTTGTGCGGTCTCCCGTCAGCGCACCACGCGTAGACCGCGTCCCAGCGCGTTTACCCGCCGTCGACGTGCCCGAGCGCGTCGAGACGACGCCACGATCACCAAAACCAGCTGTCGATCCGCCTCCCGTCAGCACGCCCCGGGTGCCTTCCAGCGTGTCGTTGCTACCGGCACGGCCGCCACGCGCGCCCGACGTACGTGACGTGAGCGCACTGCGCGAAAGACTGGATCCGCGTGGGCCGTAGTTCCGGTCTACCGCTTGGACGGTTCCGAAGCTGCCGCCATGACCGAAGTAATACGGGCTATGGAAGGCGTAGGTTGGAATGTGGGCATAGCCGAACGGGCTGTATCCGAACGACCCGTATCCGAACGAGCTGTAGCCACCATACCCAAAGCTGGTGCCGAACCCGAACCCGAACGCGCTGTAGGGCCGGCCGTATCCGAGTGAAATACTGACGTGAGATCCGTAGTAAGGATCACAATAGGAGAAATACCCGCAGCCTCCATAGTACCCGTCGCCGTAGAACGGATCATAGAATGAAGAGAAATACCGGCTGAAGGCATAGGGCTCGTGGCGGTACCAGTCGTATCCCGCAGGATAGAAGTCTTCGTCGACGGTACCGTCATCGTAATATTTACGGACAACCACGTCCCCATCCCGCTCATAGTCGGCTTCCACGAAATCGAGGCCCTCATCGTAGGCGGGCTCCAGCGTCGCAAGTTGGGTATAACATCCCGTCAGCCCGAACATGGCCACAACGAGCCAGAGCGGGAAGGACCGGATTCTCAATGATCGGATGTCGTAACGGGATCTCATGTCAGCCTCTCTGTAAGCGCGGTTATCTACAGTAAAGAGTCAGCCCGCCCAAAGTTTCGCATGGACGAAGCATCGCTCCCTACATGAAAAGTGGAGCAAATACCGGACCAACTTCAGCTTGCCTGCCTGAATCACCGTATATAGGCGCACGAAGCAAACGCATGTCCGCGATTTACACCACCTGCTGTACACTATGGCTGACGCAATCACACCCAGACAGAGCGATTATTCCCAGTGGTACCTGGATGTCGTGAAACACGCCAAACTGGCCGACTACTCCCCCGTACGCGGTTGCATGATTATCCGGCCAACCGGCTACGCGCTGTGGGAGAACATGCAGCGGGCGCTCGACGACATGTTCAAGGAGACCGGGCATGAGAATGTCTACTTTCCGCTCTTCATCCCGCAATCTTTCATGGCGCGCGAGGCCGAGCACGTCGAAGGGTTCGCCAAGGAATGCGCCGTCATAACCCACTCCCGGTTGAAGCTCGACCCCGAACTGGGGCTTATCGCCGATCCAGATTCCAAGCTGGATGAAAACCTGGTAGTCCGCCCGACCTCTGAGACCATCATGTGGGATACGTACGCCAAGTGGATCCAGTCCTGGCGTGACCTTCCCCGGAAGTACAACCAGTGGGCCAACGTCGTCCGCTGGGAAATGCGTACGCGTCTCTTCCTGCGCACCATGGAATTCCTCTGGCAGGAGGGGCATACGGCGCATGCCACGCGCGATGAAGCCGTAGAGGAGACTCTCCAGATGTTGGATGTATACGCAACGTTTGCCGAAGAATGGATGGCCATGCCCGTTGTGAGGGGCGTCAAGACGGCATCGGAACGCTTCGCCGGAGCCGTCGATACATACTGCATTGAGGCGCTCATGCAGGATGGCAAGGCGCTCCAGGCCGGTACGTCCCATTTCCTCGGACAGAACTTTGCCAAGGCGTTCGATTGCCAGTTCCAGAACAGGGACAATGAACTGGAGTACGTGTGGGCCACCTCATGGGGCGTATCGACCCGACTCATTGGCGCCCTGATCATGGTGCACTCCGATGACCAGGGACTCATTATTCCGCCCCGCTTGGCTCCGACACAGGTCGTGCTTATTCCCATTTACCGCTCGGATGAAGACCGGGAACGCGTGCTGGCAGAAGCGGCCACCATCGCCGCCGAACTGCGATCTGCCGGTGTCCGCATGAAAGTCGACGACCGTGAAGGCTACCGGCCGGGCTGGAAATTCAACGAATATGAAGTGCAGGGCGTCCCTATCCGTCTGGCCCTCGGCCCGCGGGATGTCGAAAACGGTACGGTAGAACTGGCGCGGCGTGATACGCGTGAGAAAATGTCGGTATCGCGCGAGGGCCTTGCCGATGAGATCCAGACGTTGCTCGATGGCATCCAGGTTGGACTTTACGAGCGGGCACTCGCCTATCGGGAAGCGAACACGCGCATTGTTGACGACTACGATACGTTCAAACAGGTGCTCGACGAGGAAGGTGGGTTTATCCGCATGCACTGGGACGGCACGGCCGAAACCGAGGCGCGCATCAAGGAGGAATCAAAAGCCACGATCCGCTGCATCCCGGTAGAGGGAACGTGGCCGGAAGATGAAGCTCCCGGAACTGACCCGGTCTCCGGGGCGCCATCGGCGCGGCGCGTACTCTATGCCCGGGCGTACTGACATGGTACGGCGCACATCAAATGGGACCAGATGGCTTCGCTTACTGACCGGGGTCGTCACCGCTGGCCTCGTCGTATTTGCCCTGGCGGCCTGTGGAGGCGAGCCGCGTACACCGGAGAGCGCCAACGAGCCCGCCCCTGCCGCTGCCGCCTTTGACTGGGCGGCTGTGCCCATTTTTCCGGAGCCGTCGCTCGGCGTTTCGGGTCACCTCGAGCCGGCGGCCCTCGTGCCATCGGTGCACATTGCCGCGCGCCGCGTGCACGTCTGGCTTCCGCCCGCCTACGACACCTCGCCCAGTGCCGACTTCCCCGTCATCTACATGCACGATGGCCAGAATGTGTTCGATCCGGCCGGATCCGTCTTCTCTGGCAAGGACTGGGCAGTCGACGAAGTCATCCCGGCTCTCGTGGACTCCGCCGCCATTCGCCCGGCCATCGTGGTTGCCATTGAAAGCGGCCCGCTGAGAATAGTGGAGCTGGCCCCCGAGGATGTCCTTACCGACTATTTTCCTGTCGATACGCTCGCCGAGGCCCGCAGGCAGCTCGAGGCCGGCGTGAACATTCCGGCAACCCAACCGCTCCTCGGAAACGAATACCTGACCTTCATCACCGACGAACTCATGCCGTGGGCCGAGTCCCGGTACCGCATCGAGAAGGGGCCCGCGAACACCTTCATCATGGGATCGAGCATGGGCGGCCTGGCCTCCATCTATGCCCTGTACAAGCGCCCGGACGTGTTCGGGGGCGCGGCGGCGCTGTCCACACACTGGCCCGTCGTGGGCGACTACATGCTCGACTGGTTCGCAGACCAACCTCCCCTGCCTGCGACGCATCGGCTCTATATGGACCGGGGCACGGAGACACTCGACAGCCAGTACGGGGCCTACCAGCGCGATGTGGACCGGGCCCTTGGCGCGGCGGGCGCATCCAACATGACCAGCCACGTTTTCGATGGGCACGCCCACACAGAAGCCGACTGGAGACGGCGCGTCCACCTGCCACTTCAGTTCCTGCTCGGAGTGCAATAACGCGTACCTATTGGAACGAGTCGTGAGCATACTCGTCTCACTCCGCTCAACAACCCGAGGAGCCTACTGAAACAGCGATACGATCCATTTTCCAACACGCTCCAACCGTATGCGACGTAATCGCCTCCGCACGACCTGCCTCGTGCTCAGTGCCCTTCTCTTTCTTTTTGCAGACCGGACTGCCGCCGCCCAGGAATGGGGCTCGGTCGTGGGCCGGATCACCGAGGCGGAGACTGGGTTCCCGGTACCAGGCGCATCGGTCGTTGTGAACGGCACCAATTTCGGTACCGCCGCGGATGTGGATGGTCGATACGAACTCCGGCTGCCCATGGGACGCTTCGTGCTCCGGTATTCATCGATCGGGTTCGAAGCACAGCTCGATACGGTCGATGTGGAGCCGAGGCGCATTATTTCGCGCAACGTCGTGCTCAAGGAGTCCATTGCGTCGATGGAAGAGGTGACGGTGGAAGCCCGCGCACCGCTCGAGGCCGGCGTCTTCGAGATTTCTCCGGAAACGGTCGACGATATTCCGGTACCGGTGCGCGATGCCCTGCGCGCGCTGCGCATTCTGCCGGGCGTTTCGGCCAATAACGAACTCTCCAACCAGTTCTCTGTGCGTGGTGGCGGGTTCAACGAGAACCTCTTCTTCGTGAACGGCTTCGAGATTTTCCTGCCCTTCCGTCCGCGCACGGGCGAGCAGGAAGGCCTCTCTCTCGTCAACTCGGACATGGCCGAGCGCATTACGCTCTATACCGGTGGATTTCCGGCGCGCTATGGCGGAAAGCTGTCCTCAGCGGTTGACGTGCAGTACAAGCGTCCGCAGCGCACGAACGATCCCTTTGAGATGAGCGGGTACGCGTCACTGCTCGATTACGGTGTGACCGGCTCGGGATCGACCATGGGTGGACGCCTCGGACTCATGGGCTCGGTCCGCGTGGCCCAGGCGAGGCGTTTCTTCCAGACACAGGAACTGCAGGGAGAATACCAGCCGCAGTACCTCGACGGTCAGTTCTATGCCGGATACGAAATCAGTATGGGCCAGGAAATCGAATTCCTGGGAATGCTGGCATCGAACGATTTTGAACTCGATCCCAATTCGCGCAAGACGTTCTTCGGATCGCTGTCGCAGAACTCGGCCGTTGCGCCGTCGAACCTGCAGTCGCTCTGGGTTCAGTTCGATTCGGACAACCTCGAATTGGACGGCTACGACACGGCATTCTTTGGCGTGCGTCTTTCCAACCGGCTGACAACGAATACGCGCATTGAGCACGATATAAGCTTCTTCGATACGGCAGAGACGGAAGAGCTCGACCTCTCGGGCACGTCGCTTCTATTCAACGTGGACCCGGGGTCGGACAACCCGCAGGACGGCGAAGGGCTTATCCAGACCGGACAGAGCCGGCAGGAAGAGTTTGCTGACAACAGTGTCGAGGTACAGACGCTTACCGGACAGGGCCGGTATATGTATTCAAACAACCGGCACGTCGCGGAAGCCGGATGGAGCGTTCGTCGTCTTGATTTCGACGACCGGATTGACGAGAAAAACGTGGTCGTCGGCCAGGGGCTCGATGGCGAAGTGGTCCGTATCGTGGCCGACAGCCTGAGAGATACGGCCAGTTTCGGTGCGTGGCAGTCGTCGTTCCATGTCCAGGAATCCTTCGACGCCATAGGGAGCGACCCGGGGAAACTGATGATAACCGGCGGCCTGCGCACGGACTACTATTCGTTCACCGGAGAGGTGACCGTGTCACCGCGGGCCTCCTTCACGCTTCGCCAGTCGGTCAACACGACGCTTTTCGGATCGGCAGGCATTTATTACCAGGCCCCGACATACCGGGAGTTGCGGGGTAAACCGGAAGTCGGCGAAACCATTCTGGGAGCGCTGAACGATGATCTCAAGTCACAGCGCTCCGACCAGGTCATCATGGGAGGCGAGGTGTTCCTGCCGGGCCGGCGGGTGTATCTGCGCGGCGAGGCCTACTACAAGCGCATCACGAACATGATTTCCTACGATGTGGAAAATGTGCGCGTGCGTTATTCGGGCGAGAACGACGCCTCCGGGCGGCATTATGGTCTCGACATGCAGCTTCGGGGTGAACTCGTGCCGGGACTCGAGAGCTGGATCAACTACAGCTATCTCGTTGCACGCGAACGGTTTGACGATGAGTTCGTGACGCCGGAGAACCAGGGCCTGCTCGCGCGCCCCACGGACCAGCGCCACACGATCTCGGTCTTCCTGCAGGATTATATCCCCAGCGATCCCACATGGAAGCTCCACATGCGCACCCTCTATGGATCAGGGCTTCCGTATACGCCACCCAAACCAGGCCCACAGGTCGGAAACCTGATCACACAGGCACCCGGGGACCGGTTCTCGGCCCGGTACCCCCGTTTCTTCCGGTTTGATATCGGCGCCAGCAAGACGATCGGTCCTGAGGTCACTGGCTCGCGGCTGTCCATGCAACTCACGGCCGAAATCCTGAACCTGTTTGACATGACCAATACCGTCTCCTACAGTTGGGTGCCGGATTCAGACGGTATCTGGCAGCGCGTGCCGACGCGGCTCACACCGAGACTCGTAAACGTGCGGATTACGGCGGATTTCTAGCCGGTATGCTGAAGAAGTAGAGGGCTTAATTTTTTTCTCGGACGAGGTTATGTCTGCATGCATGCTGTGTCTATTGGTCACGCATGCCCAGACATCTCGTTACAATAGCGCTCTCCGCCTTCTTCACGTGGCTCCTTGTGAGCGGCTCGTGCAATGCCGTCGACACAACGGCTGAGCTGTTCCTGTCTTCGAGGCATGATGATGTCATCCAGCAGCAGTCAGATCCTGTCACGGAAATCGATGAGCTGCTCGTCGCGCTCTCGTATATCGCCCAGCAGCGCTATGCCGAGGCTGGCCTCTTCCTTGAGCGCCCCCTGACAGAGCCAGCTACGCCCGTGGAGCACATTGTACGCTCCTGCGGCATGTTCGAAATTCTTATCCGTAGCGGGAAGTACAATGGCTCGAGCGGCATCCAGGCCGCCTGTCGAGAAGCCACCTCCCGTGTGGATGCGGAAGGACCCAGGGACGCCGATGCCCGCCTTGTCCTCTCCTATGGGCTGCACGTACTCGGTTACGCCGACCAGACGGCATCACGGTACGAGGAGAGCCTGTCCCGTTATTTCGAAGCCCTCGACGCCAACCCTGGCAACAGCCGCATTGCGGAGTATTTCGAGCTCAATACGCGCAACAATATGGGTAACGTGTACTGGCGTACAGGGCGCTCGTCGCAGGCGCTCGACGTTCATCTGGACGTGTACCGGCGGCGCGTTGAACTGCTTGGTGGGGAGCATCCGAAAACAGGAGGAACGATCGGGAATCTGGGCAATGTCTTTCATTCGCTCGGTGAGTACGAGAAAGCGTTGTACTTCCACGAGCGGGCGGCAGACATCTGGAAAGCGCGTGCCGGCGCGTTCGATCCGGAGTACGCCTATGCTGTGAACAATGGGGGGCTCGCCCTGATCCACCTGGAGCGGGATGAAGAAGCCATTGAAGCGCTCTCCCGCTCACTCCGCATAAAACGTGCCGTGCATGGCGACAGCTCGGCCACTTTGATCAACACACTTGCCAACCTGACAACGCTTTACATCCGGAATGGCGACCGGGAAGCTGCCCACCAGCACGCCGATCTCGTTTCGGCCATCGCCAGGCGACACGGCCTCGAGTCCACCCCGGGTCTCTGGGTCTTTGAAGTAGACAGGTCCCGGCTCATGGTGCAGGAAGGGCGTGTCGACGAAGCCACTGACGCGCTCGACTACGCCCTCTGGTCTGCTCGGGCCGCCATGCATCCGGTGGCCTTCCGCCTCGCCAACCGACTGGCAACCGTTTTGCTGGAGGCCGGACACGCTGAATCGGCCAAACGCTACCTGGAATGGGTAGATACGTGCGTTCGGACATGCACGTGGTCACCCGTTTCAGACTCCGTGCTCACAAGTAATCCCCCTGCCGAAGAGAGTATCTCCCTCTGGCTTGAAGCCAATCGACTTCTTCTGGATGTCGGTGGAGAGCATGCCAGGGAACGAGCGGAACTGGCCGCCAGGACCGCTGAGCGGATCCAGTCGGATTCCTGGTCGCTCAAATTCGATCGGCAGTGGTACACGCAGGCCCTCGATCTGCATCGTGCTCTGTTTGAGCATGCCGTAGGGGACAATGATCTGGAAAAGGCCTGGGAGCATGCAGAGATCATTAAAAACCTGTTCGCTCGCCGGGTCAGTCGTCACCGAGAGAGCACAGAATGGTCGCATGAGCAGATGGAGGAGCTCCTGGCCGCTGAATCTGCGATGGTCCGTGCGGAGCGCAGAGGGTTGGAAGAGAGCCGCCGGGCACTTGTGGCGGAACGGGTGCGATTGCAACTGCAGTTCGAGCAGACCGTACGCCTGAACGCCTCTGAAGACCTGCCGAATCCCTGGTTGACACTCGACGAAGCGCGTGCGCACGCCAGGCAGCGTGAGGAAGCGTTCCTGCATTTCGTGTGGGGAAGCAACCAACGCGTCCTGCACGCTCTGATCGTTCGACCCGACACGGCACTCGTCGTGCCGGTAAACCAGGCGAATGGCATAGCGCATGCCGTCGACAGCCTGTTCCAGGCACTAAGTGGCAACTCCCGCTATGTCTTTGAACCAGCAGCGAGGCATACTTCGGACGTGCTGCTGCGACCGCTGTTGCCCTGGCTGGATGATCATACGCTGGTCATCTCAGCCGACGAAAATCTGTTCAACGTCCCATTTGACCTGCTCCCGCAGCCCGATGTGGTTGAATTCAGGTATATGGTGGAAAGTGTCGCGCTCAGATATGCAATTTCAGGTACAGCCTGGGCTACGGCCGCCCCCCTCCTGGAGATTTCGGACGCGCAGCCGGTCCGGGCAGCGGTCATGGACGTAGGCTTCAACAGGAGCCTGGATATACCCCTATCCACTCCCGATCGGCAAGCGGACACGCCACTTCCGGGTGCCCGCCTCGAGACGGCCTCGCTGCTCACCCTTCTAAGAGGGCAGGACCTCGCCCGTGTGTCCTATGTCCGCAACGTCACGACACGACTGTTTGAAAGACGCATGCAGTCGCGGCATGATATCGTGCATCTGGCAACCCACAGCTTTTTCGACCAGGATCTGCCCCACAACTCGGGGATCATCATGGCCGCCCCGGCTATTTCCAGATTACTGACCGACTCGGTGGCTGACATACTGAGCCCAGCGGAACTCGCAGGAATGCAGGTAGAGGCCAACCTGCTTGTTCTCAGTTCCTGCGAATCGGCACTCCGAACCGGTGGGTCGTCAGCCGCTTTCGATTTCGGGGTAGCTCTGGGATTGTCGGGCGTGGAACACGCACTTGTCTCCAACTGGGCCGTGGACGACATGGCTACAAGCGAGTTCATGCTGCGCTTTTACAGGGAACTTCTCTCTGGACTCACACCACATGAAGCGCTGCGCAATGCCAAGCTGTCGTTCATCCGCGAACAATCCCCACTGGCCAATCCACGCATGTGGGCTGGTTTCGTGCTCATGACCGTATAAAAGCCCGTTCAAGACGTAGTGAAGCTGTCACGCCCGACCGGGCAGATCACGCGCGTACCGGCGGTAGAGCAGCGCGGTGACGGGTCCGAGCGCCAGCACGCTGAAGGCCCACTCAAATCCCACACGATCAACCAACCACGGGATCAGTTGCAGGGATATCATCGTGACAAGAAAACCCGTGCTCGTCTGCACCTGCAGCGCGGTCCCGGTCCATGCCGGGTTGATTTCCTCGGACACGAGGGCGCTGAACTGGGCACTGTCCGCAATCACAGCGAAGCCCCACACGAGGCAAATAAGCGTGAGCAGGACGGGGCTGTGAAACAGGAAGCCCACCCCAAGACAACACGCCCCCGAGACGGCCAGGGAGAGCGATGTGACACGAACGCGCCCTACCCGATCGGCCCAATACCCAGCCAGTACACAGGCCACCGCACCAACGGCAAAAATTCCGAACGCGGAAAAACGGGCGGCCGTAGGACTCCACCCGGCCGACTCGTAGGCCGCCAGAAGCAGAATGGGTGCCCAGGCCCACATGGCATAGAGTTCCCACATATGGCCGAAGTAGCCGATGTTGGCGGCGCGGGCACCTGGATGCGTGAACCCCTCCAGCGCATGCCGCCAGTGAAACGATCCGGCCTTTACGACATGTGGACCCATTTTCAGGAGGGTGAACGCCGGAACAGCAGCCACGCCCGCCAGAATAGCCGTACCGCCCATGACCCATTGCCATGGAGGAATACCTCCAGAGCCCCCTGCCAGCCCGTTGACGAGGTGCGGCAGCCCTGATCCCAGGGTAAGGGCGCCTACGAGCACACCAATACACAGACCCCTGTCCTTCTGGCACCAACTGGACATGACCTTCATTCCTGGTGGATAGACACCGGCCATGGCCACGCCGGTCACAAACCGGAGCACGATGGCGCCCGATGGTCCGGTACCCGAGAAAGCAAACAGTGCCGTGGCCACGCCTCCGACGAGCGTGCTCATACCGACGAGGTGCGTCGCCAGGATACGGTCAGACACATTGTATACCGCGCCCAGCAGTGCCCCGACGACAAATCCAAGCTGCACGGCCATCGTCATCCAGGCCTGCTGGCCCGGGGACAGGGACCAGGCGAGTGTCAACTGCGGTACGACTGCCGACGCGCTGAACCAAACCGACATGGACAGCAGCACGGTAACGGATAACAGCGCTGTCTGGAAAACCTTGCCGTCTCGCCAGGACACGATCATTCCGGGCTCAGAATCAACTCGATACGCGCCGACAGGTCTTCGAGGTGAGCACGCGTCAGTGCATGTTGCGACCGCGCGGCCGCTCTGTCAATCTGCGGTCTGAGCGTCGTCAGCTCCATACGCACGTATGTTCTGAGGTCAGACGTCTCGGGGTTCAACGACACAAAGCCACGCCTGCTGAACGGCCCCGTAGCCCTGAACGCGCCCTGTTCCATGAGTGCTCCCATTCGGGCGACCCAGGCCTTCTGCAGGTTTCTGCGGTACCCGTCTGTCGGCTCACCACGCGACAATTCGCGGAATATAGAGCCCCGCGTCTCGGCCATGAGCTCGAGAACGGTGTAAGGACCCTGACCGCTCGCTGCGTCGGCACGCAGTTCGATCTCCATCATACGTGCGAGCCGCTGGGGATCCAGAAGGGCATGGAGGCCACGGACCTGAAGCGAACGAATCCGGTCCATTGTACCCGCCGCTTCAATCCGCTGCAGGATGTCCTCCCGGACGAGCCACTCGGGGGTCTCAAATACGTACTCCTGCATCCAACGCATGGCGCGCCGCTGCCGCTCGGCAGATACAGGTTCATAGACAGCGCCGTCCTGGTCAGCGGTCTTCAATGTCTCGTGGACGCCACCCACGTTGGCCACAACGTGACCAATGTATCGTCCGTACTGCGAGACCACGTTGCTGTAGAGCTCCTGCAGTTCATCATAGTCCTCTCCTTCGCCAGCCGTCCACTCGGGCAGACGATCCAGGATGCGACGCAGATTCAGAATGCCAAGACGGCTCGCCTCCATCTCGTCATTCGAGATGTTTTCAGTCTGGCTGCGCGGATCAGTGATGACGCTGCGCCCGAACCAATACCGGTAGTCGCCTGCCCGCTCTGCGACCCACGCATCGAGAAGCGCCCGCTCCTCGTCCGGCGAGCGATCACCTTCGAACCAGGAATAGGTCCACTTGGTGGCCCAGTCGTCATACTCACCTACCATCGGTCCGAACTGGGTGACACCGTCTTCGGGTTGCGCAACGTAGTTGAACCGGGCATAGTCCATGATGGACGGCGCCGTACCATGGTTCGACGTGAACTCGGGGTCGCGCAGTTGTTCAATCGAGTAGGCGAAGGAAGACCCCATGTTGTGCTGAAAACCAAGCGTGTGCCCGACTTCGTGCGCCGACACGAAGCGGATGAGCTCGGCCATGACATCGTCTTCAAATGTTGCGCTACGGGCCTCCGGGTTGACGGCTGCCGTCTGGACAAGGTACCAGTTGCGCAACAGGTTCATGATGTTGTGATACCAGTTGATGTCGCTCTCAAGGATCTGACCGGAACGTGGATCGTGCACGTGTGGCCCGGAGGCATTCTGGATGGGCGAGGCGAAGTAGCGGATGACAGAGTAGCGGGAATCTTCCGGGCTGAAGTCCGGGTCCTCCTCGGGAGTTGGTGCCATGCGCGCGACAATGGCGCGCTTGAATCCTGCGGCTTCAAAGGCCGACTGCCAGTCTTCCACGCCCTGCATGAGCGGTTTGCGCCATTTTTCCGGCGTGTTCCGGTCTATGTAGTACACAATGGGTTCGACGGGTTCGACCAGCTCGCCACGGGCGTAGGCATCCATATCCGTCGGCTCCAGTTTCCAGCGCGTCACATAGCACGTGGACTCGACGCTCTGCTGCTCACTCGAGTACCGGCTGAACTGGACAGAGAAAAGACCAACGCGGTCATCGCACAGCCGCGGTTTCATGGGTACAGCCGGGAGAAGCAACATGGACTGGGCCATCTCAACCGTGATCGTGTTCGTAGTCGAGTTCGAGGGCGGCTTCGATGCATCGTAGGTCAGCACGTGCCGCACTTCCACGTTCTCCGGAAAACTGGAAATGCGCTCAATGAAAGAGCGACTCTTATCCAGACGGCGCACGCCGTAGGATGAGCGGCGCGAGGACTGCAGTCCGAGCGCCGGAATATCATCCAGGAACAGATCGGTCACGTTGATGATGACACCGGTCGAATCGGCGTTGAGGGCCGCCACATCGAACGTCTTCAGGATCGGCTCCAGATTCGAGTTTCGTACCGCCTCGTAGATGGGGTCCTCTTCATCGGCCTGGTTTTCATGCCCCACGACCCGGAGCAGGATCTGGTCGCCGCGGCGCTGCCAACGAAGCACCTGCGTGTTCGCTTTCTGTCCGCCGTAGCCGATGTTGTCTGCCGTTCGGGCAATCCGCGTCACCAGCAGGAATTCACGTCCAAGCAGTGAATCGGGGATTTCGTAGTACCAGGTTTCCTCATCGCGGTACGTAGTGAACACACCATCGTCTTTCTCAAATCCGGACTTGATGACGTCCGCGAATGCCTTGGGGCCGGCAGCGCGTGCGCTTCCGGCGGTCATGGCCGAAGCGGCGGCGGCTCGATCGCCCGGCGGAGTAGTGCTGGACCGGTTCGTTACGAAGCAGCCTGAAAGGAGAAGTCCGGCTGCCAGGAGAAATGGCGCAGATCGGACGGTGGTCACCGAAGTAGCGTATGCAACTGTCATAACATGTTATATCAACGCACAATGCCGACAACCGCTACGAGACGGTCTGTCTGGCGCCGAACGTCATTGAAATAGATGAACGAAGTAAACTGATTACGAAGACGGGGTTGGCCCTCGGAAAAAGCCCGGATGTGGGCGCGGTCTGAGAAACGATAGGTATATTCGTGTTCCCCCTGCTTGATGTGCACGGTCCGCTCATACCATCGGTCGGCAGCGTTCCAGGTCATGAGTGAATCCGATTGCCATCCCGAGAATGAGCCGGCGAGGGCAACACCACCCGGTACGGGCGACTCACCGAGGGGCACAAAACGGAACGTCGTTGCGACATATTCGGCTTCCCTCGCCGGATCTCCGACGCCCGGGACACCATCCAGAATCACCGACTGCCCATTCAGGAACGGGGCGGGCAATGTACCCGGAAATCTGGCGTAATCCGGCTCCACCCAGGCCTGCCACGGCGTGCGCGCCTGGTCCGTGCGTTCAATCCGGCCTCCGGGCTGCACAACGCCCAGATTCAGGTAAAAAGGGGCGACATCGGGCAGGAAGGCGTCGTCACGCTCAAGTTGGAACGCCACACTCGGACTGTTGGCCAAGGATGGCGTCTCCGCACAGCGGGGAGCACCGAAATTCCTGTTCTGCGTAAAACAGACGGAATAATCGAACGCATTCACATCATCCCCTTCCGGGCGAAACGTCACGAACGGTTGCGTAGCCTGCCACTGAGAGCCGATGAGCAGGACGTCGTCCAGCCGGACATCGACTGGCACCGACTGTTCGCTCACGTAGAACCGCCGCTCGAAAAGCACATCCTCTTCCATGCCCTGCTCGGCAACACGGAGGATATAGTTGCCGCTGACCGTGAAATCGATAGCATCGTTCGGAAAGGTGTACTCGTAGTGCGTGTATCGGAGCAGCGTGGCAGAAGACGGCCGGTATTCCATGATATTGTCTCGCTGAAAACGGGACATGAACTCAGCCGGCACCAGGTCGCGTCGCCAGGAACGGTCGGCATGGTAGAAGTAGATGCTCAGAGGGCGCCCCTGCGACTCCATGATGTCAAACGCCAGCCTGAGCGGGGTTCCTCCATCTGCCCGGATGACAGGAATGTCCGTTTCCGCTCCGGCAGGATGCAACTGTATTGTTTTCACACTTGCATGGTCCGGAGCGAACCGGGCCCCGGGAGTGGATTCGACGCGAGATCGTTCGTCATCACCACCATCCGACGCGTCCCGTGACTCCTCCGAGCCCGCGCAGGCCGCCATGAGCAGCAGCAGGAATACGGGAATGTGAACACGTTTCAAGAACACGCCTTTTTTCATGAGTGGGTCCGTTTCACCGGCGGTCGGCGGACTGCCGCCACGCTATTCGCTGCATCCATTCGTCAAGTACCGGTATCATGGCGACGTCCCCCATCCCGGCGTACAGGAACCGTGATTCGCGCACGCGCTCGCGCGCCGAATCGAAGTCTCCCGCTGTATAGAACATACGGGACTGGGCCCATTTTTTGTAGGCATTTATTTCTGCCTGGGGGCCGCTCGTCACGTGACCGCCCACGGCCTCCAGCAGTTCGCCACGCCGAGCCCTGTCGCGTCTTGCGCTCAGCGGGGTCCTGCGCAGGGCCTCCCCCGCGAATGCTACTACGCGATCTGGCTCCCCGACCCACGCCGCCAATTCAAACCAGTAGGCGCTTCGGGACGGCGCGGGGATGGCACGCAGCAGGCGGCGCACCTCCGCTGCGCCGCCCCCCACAACGCGGAGCTCCCGAGCGTGACCAGCCGGGTCGGGTTCCAATGAGGACTCGACGGGGACGTGCGCCCCCGCCAGCGCGTAGTTGGCGGGGGTATAATCGGGCCATCTGGCCACGACCGACTCCAGCCCCTCAAGGCTTCCGTCTGCGAGCGCACGACGAAGGGCGCGCACGCGCGGTGGAACGTAGTGCGGACACTGCTGCTCAAAGAGCGAAGGCCGCGAAAAACTTCTTCTCGCCTCCCCGCCGGCCGAGCGGGCAAGCACCGGAAGCGCCGTCAACGACCGCTGCCACTCGGCCGCGAGGTCAAGGACATCCCTTCCATAGACGTGCTCAAAGTCTGCACGGGCGTAGACCTGCGTGAGCCGTTCTACCCCGTATGTCCGCGCGAGCCACGCCACAAAGGCGCCCGTCGTCGTGTACGACACCGCTCCCCTGCCGGACCAGAATCCGGCCGGAGTCAATGCGCGCGCCAACTGCCGATCGAGCTCGCCGTTCTGTCCGTAGGCGGCGGCGACCAGGTGGTTCGCAGGCGCCGTCCCGCGGGGGGATTCAAAAGCCACGGCAAGTCCTTCAACGAGTCCGGCCATGCTCGATGCCCGCACGACAGGAAGACCGAATTCGCGGGAGAATACATGTACGAGTTCATGCGATGCGAACCGGGTGAGCTGGTCAGCGACTACATGGATCTGTGGTTCATGGAGCCAGACCGGAGCGACGCTGGTATAGCGGGCGCCCGTTTGCCGCGCACGTTCGTCGGCCGATGGCCAGGCGTACACCCGGACCGGCCGCGATGGACGCACGTGCAGCAATGAATCGAGCCGGTGCATCTGCCAGTCCAGTTCGTCGCGCATGACCTGCACGAGCGAATCGGTGGTCTGCCCCGTGTAGTAGTAGAGCTCATATCCGTCGCCAGACACGCGTCCCGTGAACGACTGCTCCATGTAGGACGGTGGCGTATTGATGCCCAGGGGGCCGGCCTGCGAGTACCCCGCCAGGAGTAGCAGTGAGGCACCTGCCGCCCACCGCCACCGCCCGTCGGCCAGACACACCAGCAGGCCGGCCCACACGAGGGTAAACAACCTGAACAGGAACACGCCGGGTCGAACCACCAGTTCGTCATCGTAGATGGGGCCGAGCACACCGCCGAAAACGTGGTTGTACGTATAGAATTGGGGGTGAAGTCCCAGGTCGTAGAGGGGTCCCGCCAGGAGAATAAGCCCACCGATGGCTACGAACAACCAGCGTCGGCCCGCGGCCCGGTCACGGATGAGTCTGGCCAGGGCCAGGCCCAACGCGACACCCGGAAAGACAAACGTGGCGAAGAGGAGCGCGCCACGCGGATAGTCGCAGTTTGGCGCCCAGAGCACGGAAACGGTCAGCCAGAAGGCGGCGATGAGCGGATAGGCAAAAGGATACCACGCGCGGAATCTGAGCCCCGACGGACGTGCACCGTCTGTAGGGAATGACGCCTCGCGGAATCGCATGGAACCGAGCGCTCGGAGACCAGCCGTGAAGAAGGCCACCGCAGCCACCACGGCACCGCTTTCCACATGGAGCCTGTCAAAAACCGGGACCAGCCAGAGCGCCCACGCGACCACCGAATAGACGACAATCTCCGGGTGGCGGCGCAAGAGGTTCATGGGCGGGCTACAACAGGTTGTACGATACACCCACCGAGAATACTTCCTTGATCTGCACGTCGCTGCTGACGTCCTCATCAAACAGGAAGACCCATTCGAAGTTTACCTGCAACCAGGAGTTGACCTTCATGGTGACCAGGTTCTCCCAAACCATATCCGGTTTGTCCTCTGTATTGAACGCCGCAAACAGGCCCAGCGTGGACTTGTAACGCACATTTTCGAATACTTCCCGATCAATATCCGTGAACGCTTCAATACCCACTTCATAGCGGACAGCATTGTCAGGATCTACTCCGTAGAGCGCGCGCAGACGATCGATCCGCACAACGGTCTGCTTGGCGCCAATACCAAGACGCTGGCTGAACCATTCAGCAGGCTCCCACGAAAGGCCCACCGACTCGGTGAACGTACCTGGCGACAACATGTCCGATACCTTTACAGGTGGTGTCGCCCCGGCGTCGAACGGATCCTTGTCAAAATTGAATCCGGGTGCGAATTGGGTACGGGCACCGAAAGCGACCGTGGGTTTGAACAGACGGGCCTTGCCCTCACCATTGTACGTGAGAGACGATGTGAACCGAATCAGATCTTCAGCCTTGCGGAAGTCGAGTGTATCCTGTTTGACCACACCGTATGTCAGCCGCAGCGTATGCTTCTGCGCCCACACACCTTCCGTGCGCGTCGCCGTACCATTCAGCCCAAGAGACAGGGCCAGCGTGTTGACGCCGCCTTCCGCCCAGTTCTGGAAGCCGGCCTGGGAGCCTGACACGGTACCAATGACCGATCGGGTCCACAAGGGCGCGTTATCATCAGCCGGCGGGGCATCCTGCGCAGCCACTTCGGGCACCGCCAGAAGGAGCAGCAGAACTGCTGCGGCCCGGAATGGACGAATGAGCAGGTGCGACATGTAGGTGTTCACAGAAAGCATGGCACGCAATTGTAGATGTGGGTCAGCAGTAGTTGTGGGTCAGCCAGCCTTCAAAATACGACGGGGCGGCGCCATGCGGCGCCGCCCCGTCGTGAAAAGCATGAAAATCGAAGCTGTATCAGCCTTCGTTCTTCTTGTCCTGGACTTCAATGCGGATATCCTGGGCCATTTTCTTGATATCCTGCATGGCCTTGCGGACGCGGGTTCCGGCTGCCTTGTTGCCCTTGTCGTAGAACTTCGAAAAGTCGTCTTCGAGTGCGTCTACAAAGTTCTTCAGGTCGGCAAATCTGCTCATTTCATTTCCTCTTTGGGTGATACGATGGCTCAACGAGGAGTCGACTACCTCGTGATTGATGGCGACCAAAGTAAGCCGAATGTGCACACGTGTCAAGAAAATATCGCTTTTGGGATATAATCAGGGCACTTTTCAGGATTTGGAGACAAGCGACCAGCGCGATGCATGCGCCACGTGAACCGGCTCATTCACGAGATGGATCAGTTCCTGGACCACGCACCCCTCATCGACCAGACGAGCCAACTGATCCTGTGAAACCAAGCTGCCGGTGTCCGGCATATTATCTACATTTCGTTGTGCCATAACAGTATATGGCGACTCCCATTCCATTTTCGCACGTACGGCACGAGCAACCCGGACCGGATGGACATCCGTCCATGCCGGCCCGGCAGCGACACAGGAAACAAGACAGACAACGCCATCCGCAGCCAGCCGTGCAACCTGATGCCACGCGCCGGCATGAACCTCCCCGTCACGCACGGCAAGCAGCCCCCGGTCAGCACCCACGAATCCGACAGCGGACACCCCGGCATCTGTCAGCCGGAACACAGCCGACTTGCTCTGTTCACGGATGGCCCGTTCGAACGCGGCGTTCGCATCTGGAGGAACAGTCAGTTCGCCCTGGCGGCGCGCGCGCTCGGCAACCAACCCGCCCATTGCCGACTCCGCCTCGTCGCCACTTCCCAAAAGAAGTACAGGCGCTGGCCGGGCCGCGCCAGCCTCTTGCAGCGCACGGGCCAACTGCTCCCAGAACATGAGGTCACTCAGTGCTCCGTGGTCTACACATAGAATCGGGGGGGCAGAATTCATGGATATCAGGTTGATTGCATCACGGTGGATGGTTTATTTCCGGACGTACTGAATGATCCGCACCTGAACGACTCTACTCTCCGCGCTCCATGACGCCATTCTGCCATCTGCACTGCCATACCCAGTATTCCCTGCTCGATGGCGCAGCCCGGATTTCCAATCTGCTCGAGAAGGCGGAGCGGCTCGAGATGCCCGCGATGGCCATTACGGACCACGGCAACCTGTTCGGCGTCCCCGAATTCTACACGACCGCCCGGCGCAGGAATATCAAACCCATCATCGGCTGCGAATTCTACGTCACGGCGTCGCCGATGGCCGACCGCTCCGACCGCACGCGGTATCACCAGGTGCTTCTGGCCAAGAACCTGACGGGCTACCGGAATCTGATCCGACTCTCGTCGCTGTCCTTTACGGAGGGCTACTATTACAAGCCCAGGATTGACCTGAACACGCTTCGGGAGCACTCCGAAGGACTTATAGCCACGACCTGTTGCCTGCAGGGCCAGGTGCTCCAGACCATTCTGAAGAAAGGAGAAGATGCCGCGCGCGGGGTTTTCGAATCATGGCTGGAGATATTCGGAGACGACTACTTCATTGAAATCCAGGACCACAATATCCCGGACCAGCACACCTGCAACGAGGTGCTGCTGCGCTGGGCGAAGCAGTACAACGTCGACGTCGTGGCAACCAACGACGTGCATTATGTGGAACAGGAGGACTCGGAAGCCCAGGACGTACTGCTCTGTCTGCAGACGGGCAAGGACCTGTACGATCCGAATCGCATGCGCTTCGAGAACAACCAGTTCTATTTGAAGACGGCATCCGAAATGGAGCAGGCGCTCCGCGACGTGGACGCAGGCGTCGTTCGCCAGGCGCTGGAGTCGACCGTCAATATTGCCGACAGGTGTTCCCTCGAACTGCCCATGGGCGAACTGCTCATGCCGCACTATCCGCTCCCGGCCGAGTTCAATAACGACATGGATGCCTTCCTGCGGCACATGGTCTACGAGCGGGCCAGAACACGCTATCCCGAAATGCCTGCGCATGTCGGCGAGCGGATTGACAAGGAGCTCGGAATCATCAAGGAAATGGGCTATGCCGGCTATTTCCTGATTGTCCAGGATTTTACGACAGCCGCGCGCGATCTCGGTGTGAGTGTGGGCCCTGGCCGGGGGTCGGCCGCCGGATCCATCGTCGCCTACTGCCTGGGAATCACGAATGTGGATCCCCTTGCCTTCGATCTGCTGTTCGAACGCTTCCTGAATCCGGAGCGCGTGTCCATGCCCGATATCGACATCGATTTCGACGACAGGGGCCGCAGCAAAGTCATTGACTACGTCGTCCAGAAGTACGGTCGTGAGAGCGTGTGCCAGATTGTGACCTTTGGTACAATGGGTCCGCGGAGCGTCATCCGCGATGTAGCCCGCGTGCTCCAGGTGCCGCTCATGGAAGCGGACCGCATTGCCAAACTCATTCCAGAAGGACCGAAGGCATCGCTCGCCTCGGCCATAGAAGAGGTGAAGGAGTTCCGTGAACTCGAAAACGGTGACAACGAGCAACTCCGCAAACTCATCCACTATGCCAAGGTGCTCGAAGGGTCGGCGCGCCATACGGGCGTGCACGCGGCCGGTGTCATCATTGCCCCGGGACGGGTAAGCGATTATGTGCCGATTTCTGTCGCCAAAGGCAAGTCGGGCAGTGAGGACGTAATCACAACGCAGTATGACGGCAAATGGGTGGAAGCGTTCGGGCTGCTCAAGATGGACTTCCTGGGCCTGAAGACGCTTACCGTGATCAACGACGCCCTCGACCTGATCCGGCAGAACCACGGCCTGGAAATCGACCTCGAACAGATCCCACAGGACGATGAGGTCACGTTCGAGCTTTTCCAGCGGGGAGACACGGTATCCATTTTCCAGTTCGAGTCGTCGGGCATGCGCGAGTGGCTGCGCAAGCTGCAGCCCACTACGATCGATGATCTGATTGCCATGAATGCCCTTTACAGACCGGGGCCCATGGATAACATCCCGACCTATATTGCCCGAAAGCACGGCGACGAGCCTGTATCCTATCCGCATGCCATGCTGGAACCCATCCTGGAGCCCACCTATGGGATCCCGGTGTATCAGGAGCAGGTCATGCAGATGGCACAGGTCATGGGGGGCTACTCCCTGGGTGGCGCTGACATCCTGCGCCGCGCCATGGGCAAGAAGAAGCACTCGGAGATGATCACGCAGCGGGAGAAGTTCCTCGCCGGAGCAGCCGAGCGCGATGTGGACGAGAAGACGGCCAGCGATGTCTTTGATCTGATGGCCAAATTCGCTGGCTACGGATTCAACAAGAGTCACGCCGCGGCCTACTCCATCGTGGCCTATCAGACGGCCTATCTGAAAGCCCACTATCCGGCAGAGTTCATGGCCGCCGCCATGACCAACGAAATGGGCGACAACAAGAAACTGGCCATCGTCCTCGAGGAAGCGCGGCACCTGGGACTTGACATCCTGCCTCCATCGGTCAATGACAGTCTGGCGCGGTTCTCGGTCGATGACGGTAGAATCCGCTTCGGCCTTGGAGCCATCAAGGGGCTCGGCATGGGTGCCATTGAGGTCGTCGTCCAGGAACGTGACAAGGCAGGCCCATTCGACTCCCTGTTCGATTTTGCACGGCGCGTGGATATGCGCACCGTAAACAAAAAGGCGCTGGAGAGCCTTGTCCGTGCGGGCGCGATGGACACGCTTGAGGGGCACCGCGCGCAGCTTCTGGAAGCCGTGGAAACCGCCGTTGCCTATGGACAGCAGGTGCAGGCCGATGCCGCCGCCGGTGCCATGAGTCTATTCGGGGAGCCTGGTGGCGACGGCAGCGCGCAGATGGAGCCCGCCATGCCTGGCAGCGTGTCGCCGTGGCCCCGCTCCCGTATGCTCAAGGAAGAACGTGAAACCATGGGGTTCTATATCACGGGACATCCGCTGGAAGCATTCGGGCCGGAGGCTCGCGCCTTCGCATCGGCCGACATCGTTGATATTCCCGAGCTCGTAGCCAAGGAGCCCCCGACCGACGACTCGTGGCAGGCGCGGAGCAACAGACCACAGCACGCCTTTTGCGGGATCATAACGGAAGTCCAGCATCGCGTGACGCGAAATGGCAAGCCGTTCGCCTTCTGCCAGGTCGAAGACTATTCCGGACAGGCGGAGGTCGTCTGTTTCTCGAATACATATGACAAGGTGCAACAGTACCTCCAGGTAGATGCCATTGTCCTCATCCGGGGAGCCGTCGAAGTCCGTGGCGGCTCGAACAAGATCATGGCCAACGACATCACGCCCATGTGGAAAGTCAGGGAGCAGATGATCCGGTCACTCGTCATCCGGATGTCTGTCGAAGATCTCCGGATGGAGCAGGTAGATGCCCTGGAAGGCATGCTGGCCGATCAGCGCGGGTCCTGCAAGCTCTACTTCGATCTGCTCAGCGGCCGGGATCCCCGCCCCCGCCGCATCCTGAGCCGAACCTGCGTCATCGATCCCAATCAGGATGTCATGACCGGACTTGCCGCACTCTTCGGCCAGCGCTCCATCGTGGTAGAGGGCGAGTCCTGACATGGTCGCGCGCCTGCTCATGGGGGTCGTACGGCTCTACCAACTGGTCATCTCCCCCCATTTTCCGGGAAGCTGCAATTTTACGCCTACCTGCTCCGAGTATGCGATCGAAGCGCTGAAGAAGTACGGAGCCGTGCGCGGTCTCATTCTGACCGTGCACCGGATTGTGCGATGCAACCCCTGGGGATCGTGTGGATACGATCCGCCCACCTGGTACACCGAGCAGAAGCCGGGCGATGACAGCACATAGGTATCCCGGACGGATGCTACTCGAAACGCAGGGCATCGATGGGGTTCATGGCCGCGGCCTTTCGCGCGGGGTAGAAACCGAAGAAAATGCCGACCGCTGCCGAGAAGACCAGGGCCACGATGACCGTATTGGGCTCCACCACGGTCGACCACCCCGTCACATTGGCCACAAGTGCGGCACCGCCGAATCCGATGGCCACGCCAATAGCCCCGCCCAGCACACTCATCACAATGGCCTCGATCAGGAACTGAACGAGCACGTCACTGCCCCGCGCCCCAATAGCCATCCGGATCCCGATTTCACGCGTCCGCTCCGTTACGGATACCAGCATGATGTTCATGATGCCGATTCCCCCAACGAGCAGCGAGATGGAGGCAATAGCCGCCAGCAGCAGCGTCATAACCTCGGTCGTGCCGGAGGCGGCATCGGCGAGCTGCGTCTGGTTCTTGACCTCGAAGTCATTTTCTTCGAACTGCGCCAATCCGTGGGATTCGCGCAGGATGGCGCCGATCTCGTCCTGGGCCGCTGGAATATCGTTCTGGTTCGACGTCGAAACCAGGATCTGGGATATGAAGCGGAACCGGCTCAGTCGCTGTTGGACTGTCGTGTAGGGCGAGAGTACCACATCGTCCTGGTCGGACCCTTCCGGCGTCTGCCCCTTCGGCTCGAGCACACCGATTACCTGGACAGGAACGTTCCTGATCTGGATGGTCTGCCCGACGGCATCCTGTCCGGCAAAGAGCTGATCGGCTACAGTCTTTCCGAGAACCGCCACCTTTTTGCCAGATCGTACGTCCTGGGCCGTAAACCACGATCCCGACGCCAGATTCCAGTCGCGAATAAGCAGGTAGTCCACGTCGACACCGTTGAGCCGTGCGCGCCAGTTGCCACTGCCCCCGATGATCTGACTGAAAGTCGTTACGACCGGAGACACCATGGACACAAAAACAGATTCATTCTTGATTTTCTCGGCATCCTCGAGGCTGAGTCGATTGAAGCTCCCCGACCCCCGGCTGACACCTCCGGCACTCGACGAACCCGGCGTGACGACCAGCATGTTGCTTCCGAGATTCCGGATCTGACTCTCAATCTGGCTCTTTGCGCCGTCCCCGACGGCAACCATCACGAGCACGGCACCAACGCCGATGATGATGCCGAGCATGGTGAGGAGCGTCCGCATCTTGTTCTTTATGATGCTCTTGCCAGCCACCTTCACCAATCTGAATGGTCTCATGTGTTCACCTCTTCAAGTTCTTCGCGCTCGCGCTCCGCGAGTATCCGCTCAAGGTCTTCGCGGGCCGATGCCCGCTGTTGGTACTCATCCCGGATAACGCGGCCATCGCGCAGTTCAATGACTCGACTGGCGTAACTGGCCACATCGTGCTCATGCGTCACGAGTAGGATGGTGATTCCGCTGTCGTTCAGTTCCTGGAAAAGTGTCATCACCTCCACGGTCGTGACGGAATCCAGATTACCAGTCGGTTCGTCGGCGAGCAGCATGGCAGGCTCGGTGACCAGGGCACGGGCAATGGCTACACGCTGCTGCTGACCACCCGACAGTTCATTGGGAAGGTGGTCCACCCGGTCACCCAGACCGACGCGTTCCAGCGCCCGGACCGCCGCCTGGCGCGGGTTCTTGACGCGCCCCAACCGATCGTAGAGCAACGGAAGCTCGACATTCTCGACCGCCGTCGTTCGAGCCAACAAGTTGAATCCCTGGAAGACGAACCCGATTTTCTGATTGCGGACGTCAGCCAGTTTGTTTTTTGACAACGCGCTGACCTGGATCCCATCCAGCTCGTAGGTACCGGCCGTGGGGTAATCGAGTCCCCCCAGGATGTTCATGAAGGTAGACTTACCGGAACCTGACGCCCCCATGATGGCGACCATTTCTCCCTTCTGTATATCCACGTCAATTCCACGAAGTGCGTGTACCTGGGTGGCTCCCATGGTATAGACCTTCGTGATACCATGCGTCCTGATGACTGCAGATGCATCCATGTCAGAATCCGCCCCCGCGTGAGAAGCGATTGCCACCGGAATCGTTGTTCGAGGAAAACGGATTCTGGAACCCTCCTTCGGACACAACCTCCGTCACTCCGGCAATGATTTTCATGCCATCGGTGATGTCTCGACCAATGATTTCGGTCGACGATCCGTCCGTGATGCCGGTCCGGGCACGGGCTATCTGGAGTGCGCCACTTTCGTCCACGTACCAGAGCATGGCTGCGTTGGAATTTCGGCCTCCGAAGGCGCCTGCGCCCGGAAATCCGCCACCACCGACCTGAGCACCACCGGCCGGAGCTCCACCTGCAGCGGCGCCACCGGCGGCACCTGGACGACCTCGCGCGCCCCGCTGATCAGCCTGCGTCGTGTCGCCTGCAGCCTGCCTCTGCTCGCGCATAGCCTGGAAGCGCTCCTGCAGCACGGCCATCATGCTTTCTGTCGGCCTGAAACGGAGTGCTGCATTTGGCACCATGAACACATCCTCGGCGCTGTCGACCAGGAAATCGACCGTCGCTGTCATGCCCGGAAGCAGCTTGCCATCCGAGTTGTCTACATCGACGACAACGGTATAGGTCACCACATTACTCTCTACCGTGGACTGCAGTCGGACCTGACGAACCGCTCCCTGGAATACGTCATCACTGTACGCCTGCACCGTAAACCGGGCCGACTGCCCTGGCTCGATGAGACCGATATCCGCCTCGTCCACATTGACAAGAATTTCAAGCTGGCCGAGATCGTTTGCAATGAGAAACAACTGGGGGGCCGACAGGCTTGCGGCCACCGTTTGCCCTTCGTCCACGTTGCGTTCCACCACAACGCCATCAATGGGTGAATAGATGGTGGCATACCCCAGATTACGCTGCTGCCGCTCCAGTTGGATGCGTGCCGTTTCCAGGCCTGCCTGTGCATTGTCCAGGTTGAACTTGGCCTGGTTCAGCGCCACTTCCGTCGTGAATTCCTTTTCAAAGAGCTCCGCTATGCGGTCATACTCCGCCTTGTTGAACACGAACTGGGCCTCGGCGCGCCGCAGGTTGGCCTGCGCATCGCGTACCGAAGACGCCAGGAGCGTCGTGTCTATACGGGCAATGATCTGCCCCTCCCGCACGGGATCGTTGAAATCAACGTAGATCTGGTTGATTATTCCCGACACCTGCGTGCCGACCTGGACGGTCTTGACTGCGCCGATTGAGCCCGTCGATGCAACGACCGACTCCAGGTTGCCCCGCGTAACCTCTACAAACCGGTATTCCATGGTCGACTCCGCCTCGGCCCGGGTGGAATACCAGACGACGGCGGCCCCAATGGCCAGTACAGCGATTATCGAAATAGTGCGTTTCATCAAGGTGTTCAATTGGGTGTTTGTGTGGTATCGGCAGGTTCTTCAGATCGCGGGCGGAGCCAGTCTGCCATGGCCTCCTGTTGTGCGTCGGACAAAAGCGTTCTCAATTCAGCGCGCATGGAATCCAGTGCCACATTCCGCTGACGGCGGGCCAGTCCGTAGATGTCGTCAAGCTGTCGGTGATAGCGATCGGCCACGGCTCGGAGCTGCTCCTCCTGATTGGCGGACTCCGGGTCGATGTAGCGGTCAATGACACCATACAATCCGCCCTCGCGGCGCATTTCCCGCATGCGTTCCATCCGCTCGTTATGGACAATGGACCACCCGACCGCGCCGATGGCAATGCCCACCAGGAGCGTGACCACCAGTACCATTGCGGATTTGGTTTGTGTTTTCATGGGTTCAGTGTTCTTCAAAATCAGGATCGAACGCCAGGGCAACCGTCGCCGAGGGCAGGCCCAGCACGCGGGCCGTCGGTGTGTCCATTCCCGGCAGTTCGTTCGAAAGCCGCACATTGTAGGCCACAAGCAGCACCAGAATCGTCAGGCAGATTGCCACGACCGGGCGCGCCCACCCCAGTATGCCCTCGACAAACGGATCGGTGCGTTCCTGGCCCACGAGTCCGTGGCCACGCGCCAGACGCACAATGCGGTCGGTAGCCATTGGCGCCACCGAACGATGGCGCTCGCGCTCGACCATGGCCCGCAGGGCACTCGACAGATGGCGTTCATTTTTTTGTGTCATGATTATTTATCCTCCAGCATTTCCAGCGTCCCGTTCGCCGAAAGCACTGCTCTTAGTTGGTCGGTAGCCCGCTTGAGGCGGGACAGGACCGTGCCGTATTTGATATCAAGAACCTGCGCTGTCTCTTCCGTGGAAAGTCCCTCCACCAGGCGCAATACAACGACCGTCCGTTGTTTTTCAGGCAGTGTATCTAGCGCCTTTCTGAGGCGCTCGTCGAGGTCCTGCTGCTCCAGCGGCGTATGGGCAGGCGCGACGGCCCCCGCCGCATCGAGTTCTGAACCCAGGCCCCAGGACTGCATCCATCGTCGACGCTTTCGCTGCCGGAGCACGTCGAGACTCCTGTTGATGGCCATCCGGGTGACGAACGTGCGGAGCGTTGCATCTCCCCGGAATGTAGCCAGGTTGGCGTGCAGCTTGATGAACACGTCCTGTACAACATCGTCCACCTCGGCCGACGGACCGAGCAGGCCCGTCACCGTGCGGCTGACCGCATCGATGTGACCGTCGACAATGCGCCGGAAAGCGTGCTCGTCTCCGCGAACAACCTGCTCTACCAACGCGCTATCGTCACGGCTGCCCGCGCGCTCCGCAGCCACGCTACCGCGCTGCGCACCGACGGCCCGAAGGGCGGCCGTTCGAACGGGGGCTATGACGGCTGCAGAAGCCATGCGTCAGTTGCGGTCCTTTTGTGTCATGTCGTGTCTCGAATTGGTTGCCTGTTGGACGCTACGCTGAGGTCCGCCATTCCATTGAACCCACCGGCGACACTGTGCGTTGACCCGGAGCAAACATAAGACCCGCTCCCGTGGCACACCCATTTCGACTCTTCAATACCCTCCACCGCAAGGTCGAGGACGTTCAGCCCATCACGCCTGGCAAGCTGACGTTCTATTCCTGCGGCCCGACCGTCTATTCGTTCGCCCACATTGGCAACTTCCGCTCCTTCCTGACCGCCGACCTGCTCGTCCGCACCGGGTCCGCCCTGGGATATGACGTGCAGTACGCCACCAACATCACCGACGTGGGGCATCTCACCGAGGACGACGTGACCGATGCGTCGGGCGAGGACCGTATGGCCCGCGCCCTGCGCAGCAAGGAGGGCGCGCAGTTCGCCAACGTCTGGGACCTGGCGCGCTACTATGCGGATGAACTCATTTCGGACTGGCGGCACCTGAACCTCCGAGAGCCGACCGTACGGCCCCGCGCCACAGAGCACATGCGCGAGCAGATCCTGGCCGTCGAGGCGCTCCTTGAGCGCGGCCACGCCTACGAGACGGAGCAGGGTGTGTACTTCTCCGTCGCCTCATTTCCCGACTATGGCACGCTTTCCGGAAACCTTGACGCAGCAACCCTCGAACAGTCGGTACGCGACGTCGTGGCCGACCCCGGTAAGAAGGACCCCCGCGACTTTGCGCTCTGGAAAAAGGACGATGCCCACCTCATGCAGTGGCACAGTCCCTGGGGATGGGGCTTCCCGGGATGGCATATCGAGTGCTCGGTCATGGCCATGCGTTATCTGGGAGACCAAATCGACATTCATGCCGGCGGCGAAGATTTGATTTTCCCCCATCACGAGTGCGAACGCGCCCAATCCGAGGCCCTTTCTGGCCAGCCCTTTGCCCGCCACTGGGTACATACCCGTTTCCTGCAGGTCGAGGGAGAGAAGATGTCCAAGCGGTCGGGCAACTTCCACACAGTCCGTGACCTGTTGGCGCCCAAAGAGCAAGGAGGCCGAGGCATTGATCCGCTGGCGCTCCGTATGACGCTCATGGCGGGCCACTACCGCAAGCCCTTCAATTTCACGTTCGACACGGTCCGGGCACACGCCCGTCACCGTGAACGCATTGAGGAGGCGCTACGCCTGACGCAGGATGTTTCGGGAGATGCGACCCTCGCCGGTGTCCTCCCGGACCCGGGAGCCATGGGTACATTTGCGCCGCTCTATGACCGCGCGCTCGCCGCCATGGCCGACGATTTGAACACGCCCGAAGCGCTCGCCGTCCTGTTCGAGGGCGTCAAACGGATCCTGTCGGCGTCAGATGCCATGGAGTCGAACGAGAAAACCGAGGCCGCCACGTGGCTTCACGGCATGAACCACCTGCTGGGCGTTGTCAGCGCCGAGCACGAACCTCCTGCACCGCAGGATACCGCCGATGCTGGCGATGAAGATGCCCGCATCGATGCCCTCGTCGCCGAGCGACAACAGGCCCGCGCCGAGAAGGATTTCGCGCGCGCCGATGCCATCCGCGACGAGCTGAATGCCCTCCATATTGATGTCATGGACAGCCCAGACGGCGTCCGTTGGAAACGAAAATCAACACTCTGATGGGATACACCGAAACGCTACTCGATTACGGCTCGCTCTCCGGTGGTCTTGCCCGCATGATGGACCGGTTCCGAGACGAAGGCACCCTGATCGGCTCGACGGAGGAAGACCAACTTATCTGTGACAACGCCAACGCCGCCCTGCTTGGCATGCTGTACGACCAACGGGTCCGGGCCGAATACGCATTCACCGGTCCCCATCGGCTGCTCGAGCGCCTGGGGCATCTGGACATGCACCAGATTGCCGACATGGACCTGGACAAGCTGAGGGACGTGTTTGCCCAGAAGCCCGCCGTGCACCGGTTCACGAATGTCATGGCCGACCGCACGCAGGCTATTGCACAGATTCTGGTTGATGACTACGAGGGCGATGCCGCAAACCTCTGGAACGATGGCTCCGACTTCGCCACCATCAAAAAACGCCTCAAAAAACTCCCGGGATTCGGCGACATGAAAGCCGGGAAAATGCGCTGGGTCCTCCACTATTTCGGGCACCGGGACTTTTCCTGACGCGTCCGCGCGCGCTCCCGCACCTGCGCCCCGGGGACGGGCGCGCTTCAGACCGGCCAGGCCTGCCCTTCCCACGCCTGGTCCCAGAACATCCACTCGTAGCGGACGCTCGTCACGAACGCTTCCTCCGCACGGTCCAGTTCCTCGGGCGCCGCATGGGCGGCGGCTGCTTCCAGGTGCTCCAGGAGTTCGGCGGTGTACGTCACGAAGCCTGGATCGGCATAGGTCCGCAACCAGTTCGCCCATCGGTGACCCGGATCGATATCTCCCATCTGCATCCCGATATCGGTGTACAACCAGGGACACGGCGTGAGCGCGGCGAGCGCCTCCACCATGGACCCCGTCTGTGCCAGCATGACCATGTGGTTTCCGTACGCGCGATTATTCGGCGTCAACTCGAGGCGGCGAATGTCCTGGGCCGCGTATCCGAGTTCGCGTCCGTATTCTTCGTGCAGTTGCCGCTCCACGACGATGGACAGCCGGGCAGCCTCGATGAACCAGAGCTTGGCATCCGGATGCGCATGGCGCACGGAGATCAGGCTGCAGGCATCGGCGAACGCCTCCAGGTAGCGGGCATCCTGCATCTGGTAGAAACGAAACCGATCGGCGTCGAGCGATCCATCCAGGAGTGCCGTAAGAAACGGGTGTTCATGGCTGGCCTGCCACGCAGCGGCCGCCGCCTTCCGGCAGCGCGATGCAAAGGGGCCCACTTCAATCTGAGTCATCATGATCCAATTTTGTACTGGGGATTCGCACGAAGAAGACCGTTCCTTCGTCCGGTGACGAGGTAAAGCCGATTTCGCCCTGCATGGTTTCAACGGTTCGTTTGGCGATAGCCAGACCGAGCCCCGTTCCGCTTGTCTTTGTAGAGAAAGAAGGTTCGAAAATCCGGTCCCAATCCACTTCGGGAATGCCGGTTCCATTGTCGGCCACCTCACAAACGGCAGTATCCCGGTCACGTTGCGAGGTTATGCGCAGGCGCGGTGTACGCCCGTCCGGGACGGCCTGTACAGCATTCTTGATGAAGTTGATAAACATCCGACGGACGGCCTGCCGGTCACCGTTCACGGCGAGCGGTCCGGCGTGCAGGTCCAGTTGCACGTCGGCTCCGATTTCCGCCTGCATGAGATCTACCGCTTCACGGATGATCGTATTGATGTCCAGGTTTTCCTGTCGGTGCGCCGGCATGCGCCCGAAGGAGGAAAACTCATCGGCTATCCGGGCCAACGTATTGATCTGCTCGACGAGCGTCTCAACTGCTTTGGAGAACTGGGCGCGGAACGCCGGCGGAGCCTCCCCCGACCTGTCCAGCGCACGCTGCAGGTGCTGCAACGTCAACTTCATGGGAGTCAACGGGTTTTTGATTTCATGAGCCACCTGCCGCGCCATTTCCCGCCAGGCCAGTTGCCGCTCCTGGCTGGCCAGGAGCAGCTGGCTCTCCTGAAGCTGCTCCTGCATGGTGTTGAAGGAATCGACGAGCTGACCAATCTCATCCTGTGAACGGACACCCCGGATTTTCTGGAAATGACCTTCGGCAACGGCCCGGAGACCCGTCTGCAGTTGGGCCATGGGCCGCGTGAGGGCACGCGCCAGCACAGAGGCCGTCAAGACAACAACGAGTACCATAAGGAACAACGTGCCGAACAGGTACGCCAGCGTGCGCGCGCTCTCCTCGCGCAGGCGCTCCTGCTCGGGCAGTGTTGGAATACCGACCACGTACCTCGGATTTCCTTCCTCATTGTTGAATACCCTGTAACCGGCCACATAGGGAAACCGCCCCATGCGCTGACCGACCGTGACCGACCGGAATCCGTCGACAAACAATGCCTCGTGAGCACCAGAGGGCAATCTCCCCTCAATCAGGCGATCTTGTACCAGTTCTGGAAGAGAAGTCCGCTCCAGCACCGCTCCCCGGTACACGGTCACATCGAGACCAATCCGAGCCGCAAGGGAATCGACCGACATCCGCTCGAGTACCCGATAGGGCAACTCACCCGGCGCCGCATTGAGCAGCAACATGTCTTCCACGCGCTCCAGGTACCCGTTCATCCACGTATCGAGGGCGCGCTCGCTTTCTGCCGTGATGACCCGGATACCGACATAACCCATAATCGCAGCCGTCAACAGACCGACGAGCAGAAAGGCATTCAGAATACGCTCGCGGAATGGCCGCAGCTCCGGACGGCGGCCACGGAAGACACGGTACGTCACGGTCGTGATGTACACCGGGATCATCACGAAAAGACCCGCCACAATAAGCCGGAGCAGAAAAAACAGGTGGTCGAACAGCTGTACGGACGGTTCACGAACAGCCACCACGATACGCGCACCCGAGCGCCACCCCTGGTCATCGGACCGCAGGAAATACGTAAGGAAACGTTGATCACGTATTGTCTCCCGCACCCAGAACTCGGAATCGACGAGGAGTCGCTCGGAAATATCTGGTTGTAGTTCCGTCCGCACGAAAGCGTTGCCCCAGGCCCGGACCAGTTGATCGTCCCGGAACTCGGCCAGTGAAAGCGGCGCGAATGGACCGGCCAGGTACCCTTCTGGCGCAAGCACCCGTGGAAAGGCCAGGTCGCTTCCAGCTACGACGGGTGCCGGAGACGCCCGCACGACGACGCTTCCGAGACCTTCCGGCAATTCAGTATACCCCACGAAATCAAATTGATGGGGATCGACAGGATCGGTCAGTCGCTCGATCATGAAGTCTGGACGGCCCGCTTCCTCGTACATGGACTGGATCAACTCAAGTTCCCAGGTGGCACCCGAACGTGGATTGAACGATCGGCCCACGGCCGAGTACCGGCCAAGCAGTTTGCCGCTGGGTGCATGTATACCCATCTCCAGATTACTGCTCCCGAGAGATTGGTCCAGGGCCCGTCCTGCCAATTCCACAAGGTATGCTCCATCGGCACCCCTGTCCGGCCACGTAGTCCGCGCATCTTCCTTCACCATCTCAAGGATCCGTTCCAGATCGAACAGCGCGCGGGCATCGCGCTCTTCCGTGAAGCTCTGCGCAGCATTGACCATGCGCAGTGAACGGCGATCTTTCATTCCGTCATCCATCATCGGGTAAAGCACAAGAGCGCCTGCAACCAGCGCGGGCAGCAGCACACGCAGCGCGACCGACGTGCGCGAGTAATCCGCCTGCATGGGCTCACCAAGCGCCCAGATCGTCACCGCCACAATAAACAGCGACACGCTGGCCATGCCGTAGATGATCAGACCTACGACCACTGGTAGCGTGACCGCCGCAATACGGAGAAGCAGCCCTCGGTCGCGGCGTGCCAGATGAGTCCGGCATCCCCCCCAGCCCGCACAAAGCCAGAGCAGCCGGGCAGACAATACTCCGAGCGCCAGGACCAGCACCAGCAGACTGGCCAATACGATCACCACGAGCGTGTCGGGCATCAGCCCAGCCCGGTCGAAATAGACGAGCGTGCTGTCCACCACGATCCGGCGAACCAGACTCCCCAGCCCAATTCCAGCACCTGCGGTAAACAGGACATACACAAGAGCGACCAGCCACGGCCTGCCCGTGCGCTCCGATACCTCCTCCAGGGAGGCGCGTACGACGATCCCGGTGAACACCGCGACCAGAGCAGCCGTCATGGCCAGATCGCCGACCGTAGCGAACAGGCCGAAGCCGGCGCTCGTGGCCAGGTGCTGGACATCGAAGAGCGGCGCGAGCGGTGCTTTTCCACCCTGCCACCTGTGTGGAATATCCAGTACGATCCAGAGTGCACGCACTCCTGCTACGAGCACAAGGGCACGCACCACGGACCACCGCCTGGCAATGCAGACGACAAGCAGGTAAAGCGATGCAAGCCACACGAAAAAGACGGATACATGGCGCCACACGCGTCGTCGGTCTGCTGCGACCCGGTCTGGCTCACGCGGAAAGACATCAACATGCCCCAGCACGCGCCCACCTGGCGCCACGAGCGGGACAGACCCGGCTTCACCCGGAGAGGCCCCGAACGCAAACTCCACCAGCAAGCCCGTTCGCTGCGTCCAATCATCGCCCCAGCTGTAATCGCGCAGATACTCGTTCCGGATCGGAACACGATTTTCGACCAGGCGAAGCAGCCGTACCGCCCCCACCACATCGCGACCGTCCCGAACAGGAACCCAGACAACCAGCGCCGTCCGACGCCCATCGTCGTCCACCGATGCGTGCACGGCACCGTCCAGGAAGCGTTCCTGCGACGGCCCATCGTCCATGGGAAGCAGCGGACCGCTCCATGCCACAAGCGTCGGAGCGGGATTATAGATCTCCACGGCTTCACGGTCCGCCATCTCAATGGTAGCCGCAAACCGAACCACATCGCCCGTGCCCCGCGCATCACCGTTTCGCAGTCGCCGCAGACCGGATCTCAGATCCTGCGCACCCGACAGCTCGCGTGCGCGCACACGCATGCCCGCCAGCTCGGCGTCAAAGAACGCCACAATGTCCCTCTCGACGCGAGCCGCCTGTTCCCGCTGGAGTTCCGGGACCCGGTCGCGGATCCAGAACCGGTCCACTTCCCCACCCACAAAAACTCCGGCTGCCAGCAGAAGCAGAGAGCCGATGACCTGGAAGGTTCGGCCTATCGCCTTTTTATGGATCCTCATGTTCCGGTGCTTCCATTATGAGTTCCCGGACGAGCCACACGGAGTCGTGTCGTCGCATGCGCAGAAAGAGTCGCAACGGAGACCCAGGGCGCGTCGTATGATACCGCGCCTCTACGAACCACCCTGAAGTCGTCCGCGTGTAGTCCACGACCTCAAATCCAGCCGCTGGCCACGACGAAAAAAAAGAGGCCATGAGCAGCCGTGCCTGGTTGCGGGAATAGCGCTTGCGTGCGCCGAAGAGCGAAATGTCGACGGCCGGTGCCATCATGCGACCGAGGGCGCGGGCATCGCCCGCTTCGAAAGCCTGCCCAAGTTCTTCGGGCACGCTCTCCTGCCCCCACGCCGGCTGCTCCGTCGTCATCGGCGACAGCACAGCAAACAGACACACCGTAATCAGGACGCGTGGGGACATGGACATAAGGTAGGACATCAGAGCAAGAAACGTGCCCACGACATGGCAGATCCTGTACCGCCTCAGGCGAGCGTGACCACCGTCACCCCTGCCCCTCCAGCTTCAATGGGGGCTTCCTCGAAATGCGCCACGAATGGTGTGCTCTCCAGCACCTCGGCCACAACCTGCCGAAGTGCACCCGTTCCCTTGCCATGCACAATCTCGACGCGCTCCAGGTTGGCTCCCAGTGCGGTGTCCAGGAATGAGGTCAACGCAGCCGCCGCTTCGTCCACGCGTTGACCACGGATATCCATACGGGTCGATGCGCCCGCCGAGATCGATACCGTCGGCTGCGACACGTGGACCTGTTGGCGGCGGGGTCCCCCCACCCGCGTCAGGCGTCCGGGACGGACCCTCAGTTGCAGCGAACCAGCCGCCACGAGGGCTTCTTTCGTCGAGATCTCCATGATTTCTCCCACCATGCCGCCATCATCGATCCGGACCTGGTCTCCGACGGCGAGCGCCCGGCCCGCAGCGGAGCGGTCGGCGCCACGCGGCTCTGAAGCACCCGGATCAGAAGCACGCGGATCCGATGCAGCCAGATCGTTACCAGCCGGCGCGGAGCCACCCCGGGCCGGGCTCCTCCCACGCTCTCCGTCCTCACGTCGACGCTTTTCGGCGCGTGCCCGCTGCTTCTCCAACGACCGGCTGCGCCCATCGATCTGCTCCCGCGTTCGCGCAAGGCGTGCGCGGGCCTGCTGCGTGACCTCCTTCTCGGCCTGTGACTCGCGTATTTCCCGGACCGCCCGCTCGACCGCCCGGTTGGCTCCTTTCACGACTCCCTCCGCCTCGCGAAGCGCTTTCTCCCGAATGGCTGCCGACTCCTCATCAACGCGCGCCATGCGCTCCGTCCAGGCAGCCCGCGCGGCCACGGCCTCGCGCCTCAGCGCTTCAGCATCCCGTTCCAGTGCCTCCAGATGCTCGGTTCGGGCCAGTAGATCGGCCAGCAGATCGTCGGTCCGGACTTTCCCGCTGCCCATGAGCAGACGGGCGCGTTCAATGACGGACGGCTCCAATCCCACGCGGGATGCAATCTCGGATGCGAACGACGATCCCGGAGCCCCCACGCTCAGCTCGTAAGTGGGCTCAAGAGCGGCCTGGTCGAACATCATGGATGCGTTCGCCACGCCCACCGCCTCGTGCGCGAACACTTTCAGCGGTCCGAAGTGCGTCGTCACCACCACGCGCGCGCGCCTGTCCAGCAGCGATTCAAGCAGCGCCTGGGCTACCGCCGCTCCCGCTTCCGGGTCGGTCCCTGTACCTATTTCATCGATCAGGACCAGTGTATTGGGGTCTGCATGCCCTGCGATGTGCTTCAGGTGCATGAGGTGGCTCGTGAAGGTCGACAGGTCGTTTTCCATCGACTGCTCGTCGCCGATATCCACCATCAGCGCCGAGAACAGGTCAATACGTGATCCTGGGGCTACGGGAACGAGCAGCCCATGTGCCAGCATGAGCGCCAGGAGGCCAACGGTCTTCATGGCGACGGACTTGCCACCCGCATTCGGACCGGAAATAATGACCATCCGCTGCGCGTCATCCAGTTCCAGGTTCATCGGGACGACCTCCCGTCCCGATCCGTCCGCAAGAAAGTGCAGCATGAGCGCGGCATTCCTGGCCGCACGGATCCGTACAATGCCCGACGTGCCCATTTCCGGGCGGATACAGTCCAAGCGGGCCGCAAGGCTGGCCCGTGCCATGAATTCGTCCAGTTCGGCCAGGTGCTCTGCCACCTCACCGATCTCCCCGCGCCGGCCGCGTACGAGCTCGGTCAGCTCCCTGCGGATGCGTTCCATCTCGCGCCGCTCCTCGAGTTCGAGCAGTCGCACGTCGTTGTTCCACGCCAGCGCTTCGGCCGGTTCAATGTAGACCGTCTGCCCGGAAGCCGACTCGTCGTGCACAAACCCCTCCACCTTGCGACGGGCTTCGGCGCGCACGGGTATGACAACCCGGCCGGCCCGGATGGTCGGCTGGTCTTCGGTCGCATATCCGGCCGCGGACGCTTTGCGCAGAGCGCGCTGGGCCGCCGTGCGGACCCTGGCACGCGCCTCGCCCAGCGCGCCCCGCACCCGGCGAAGTTCGGACGACGCACGGTCCTGTATACTGCCGTCGTCATCAATGGCATATTGAACCGCTTCGGCCACAGACGCCATCCCCATGCCCGCACCCGAATCCGAATCTGATTTCGACAGTCCACCGCCCGCAACATCCCAGGACTCCACATGCTCCCACGTCCGGGGCAGCCGGCGGCTGCGTGTGGCGCACCAGGCGCGGACGCGCGTAGCCACGGCAATGAGCCGGGCCAGATCGAGCAGCTCCCGGGTCGACAACATGGCTCCTTCCGGCGCCGCCGCCCGTAGCGCAGGCCGAACATCCGGCGGCGCCTCATAAGGAATGTGGTCTTCCGACGAGTGGAGGTGCGCCAGCTCTTCGACCCATGCCAACTCCAGACCCAACTCCCTGGCATCAGATAGCGGCTCCCACTCCGCAATCCGCTCCCGCCCCCGATCGGACCGGACGAGTCCTTCCACGGCCCGACGCACCACGTCGAAGCCCGTCTTGGCCATAGCATCGACAGGAAACAGGGTCACGGCATCCCGGAGGCGACCGTGCTGTGGTCGCCAATATTGAGCGCACCGTCGAAGTCCGTGACTTCGGCGCTCCGCCCCACCAGGGAGGCCTGCAGCCGCGACTTTGTGACGCGTGCGTCGGCAAAAACAATGCTGTCCGAAACGTGGCTGTTCACAATCTGCGCACCCGCTTCCACCGAGACGTACGGACCCACCTCGCCCCCGGAGATGGTCGCCCCTTCGCCCAGGAATACTGGTTCATGTATGATGGCATTCCCGGAAACGCCGGCCGCATCGGGCGCGTGTCGCTCGTGTCGAAGAATCACCTTCGTCGTATCGAGAAGTGCCGGAATCGTGCCACAGTCGAGCCATTCAGTAACGGTCGCGGTCTTGAACACGCGGTCGTCCTTCAACATGCGGTCGAAAGCATCGGTCAGTTGGTACTCGTTGCCGTGCCCCGTCAAATTTTCGTCGAACAGGTACTGGATGGCGTCTTGCAGGAGAGCGAGGTCCCGGCACCAGTAAATGCCGATGAGGGCCTCGGTCGAAATGAGTTCGGCCGGTTTTTCGACCAGCTCCACAATGCGGTCCCCCTCTCGCACGGCCACACCGAAGCGACTGGGATCGTCCACATGCTTGACCCAGGCCACCACGTCGGCATCCTCCAGATCCAGGTCGGGCTCCATGAAGAAGAGCGTGTCGGCAAATACAACGATGCCTTCTCCATCCATGTGGTCCCGGGCGCATGCTACAGCGTGCGCTGTTCCCCGGGCAACGTCCTGGACGGCAAAATGGGCTTCGGCGCCATGCCGACGGCAGACATCGGAAAGTTCATCCCGGACGTCCTGACCGAAGTCCGGCCCCAGCACGAACACGCCTTCTGTAATGGGACGCGGCAAAACGGCACTGAAGGTGGACACAATCCGTTCCACCATACTTTTACCACAGACCGGAAGCAGGGGCTTGGGAGTTACATGGGAGTGGGGCCGAACGCGCGTTCCACGACCGGCCATTGGAATAATCAGTTTCATACAGCACCTTTGTGAACAGGATTTCCAAGATACAAGCAACCTCTGCAATCAATATGTCAATAAACGATCATATCCGCCCGGAAGACACCCGGAAACCATACGATACGTGGCAGGACACGCGCATCAAGGACCTTTGGCGGGTTTTCCGGATCATGGGCGAGTTTGTCGATGGATTCGAGACGCTGTCTGAACTCGGTCCGTGCGTGTCGGTATTCGGATCGGCCCGCACCCAGCCTGGCTCGCCGGAATACGAGCTCGGCACGAGCGTGGCCCGTGAGCTGGTCAAGCGGGGCTACGGTGTGATTTCGGGAGGCGGTCCAGGAATCATGGAGGCGGCCAACAAAGGCGCCCGCGAAGAAGAGGGCATTTCGGTCGGGCTGAATATCAACATCCCCCACGAACAGCACGCCAATCCCTACATCGACCAGGACAAAGTCATCAACTTCGATTTCTTCTTCGTCCGCAAGGTCATGTTCGTGAAGTATGCCCAGGGATTCGTCGTCCTTCCGGGTGGTTTTGGGACAATGGATGAACTCTTCGAGGCGCTCACACTCATTCAGACGGAAAAGTCAAATCGCTTTCCGGTCGTTCTCATGGGCACGGAGTTCTGGTGTGGCCTCTTCGAGTGGGTCCGCGACACCATGCTCAAGGCAGGCAACATCGCCGAAAAGGACCTGGATCTGTTCCATATGACCGATAGTCCGCAGGAAGCCGCCGACATCATCCACGATTTCCACGACCACCGTACCATGAAACCCAATTTTTGATTTTTTCAGGAAACTTAGCGTTTTTCCGTCGCGTTGTTTAGACCGCCCGACTTCCAGACTTGTTTGCCCAATCAACAATAACAGGAACATATACGAAATGAGTAAGCTCAACACGATCATCCGCGCCGGGGCGCTCGTTGCCCTCATGATCGCGACATTTGGCGTCAGCAGCGCGTTCGCACAGGAGTACAAAGAGACATTCAACTCGGGTACGGAAGCTGCAAAAGCGAAGAATTACACGCTGGCCGTGGAGAAATTCCTGGCAGCCGCTGACGGCGCCGCTGCTGAAGGCGACACGCGTGTGGAAGCACAGGCTCGTGGCATCGTAGCCAAGATCGAGTACAATGTGGCCCGCGCCCTGATCCAGAATGAGAGCTTCGAACAGGCTCTCGAGCATCTGGATACCGGAATTGAGCAGGATCCCAATTTTGCCAAAAACTACCTGGCCAAGGCCGCCACGCTCAAGAAAATGGACCGCTGGGACGACGCGGTACCGGTATACCAGCAGGCCATCGAGGTCGGCAATGCGTCAGCCGATACACAGACGGCCCGCACCGCTGAACAGGCTCTGCGTGATCAGTACGTCTATCTGGCATCGAGTACGCTGAGCCGTGGCGGCGGCAACGCTACCCGTGCACAGGCCCAGCAGGCACTGGAGTACCTTGACACGCTGCAGACGCTGGTTGAAGCCGACGCCGATGCACTCTACTACATGGCGGAAGCCAACAAGGTGCTTGGTAACTTTGACGAGGCGATTACACTCGCCGACCAGGCCCTGGAAATCCATCGCGGAAGCCGCACGGACAAGGCCAAGATTTACTTCGTCAAGGGCGAGGCTCTCATGAGCACCGGCAAAGCCGCTGAGGCCCGTACGGCCTTTGAGAATGCCTCCTACGGAAGCTACCGGGCATCGGCCCAGCACTTCCTCGAGACGCTCGGTACCAACTGAACCTGACGTCCAGGAGCCATCCTACCGGATGATCGGTACCCGATTGTAAAAGAGGGGCGCGCCCGCCGGGTGCGCCCCTTTTTCTTGCGGGCCCTTTTTTCCTGCACTCATGTTCGACCCTACGCGTATTTTTCAATACGCCTCCACAAAGCGTGCTGAAGAACCAGCACACACGGATTCAAACAGCTCCATATGCCGCATCCAGAGGAACAACACACATCCGGAACCGACAAAGGACACAACCGGGGGGCCAGCATCCATGCCTCGGCAGAGATTGGAAGCGGCACGACGTGGGGTGAAGGCCTCGTTGTGGAGGAAGGCGTCACGGTCGGGAGTGGGTGCCGGATTGGGCATCACGTGGTGATCCGGGCTGGCACTGTTATCGGCAACAATGTGCGCCTCGACGACGGGGCGAGCCTTGGCAAGCAGCCCATGCGCGCGGCGGCCTCGGCGGTAACGTCGGACCAGGAAATGCCTCCATGCCGGGTTGGCAGCGGGTGTATCGTGGGGACCCATGCCGTTATTTATGCAGGTGCCGCGCTCGACGAGCGGGTACTTGTCGCCGACCTCGCCACCATCCGCGAGAATGTCACCGTCGGCGAGCGGACCATTGTGGGGCGCGGCGTGGCCGTGGAAAATTTCTGTACCATCGGGCGCCGGTGCAAGATTGAGACCGAGGCCTATATCACGGCCCACTCCGTAATTGAGGACTTCGTTTTCATTGCCCCGGGCGTCGTGACCTCGAACGACGCCTATGCCGGACGGACCGAGGAGCGGTTCAAGCACTTCCGTGGCGTCACCATCCGCCGTGGCGCCCGGGTCGGCGTGGGGGCCACCATCCTGCCTGGCATTGAAATTGGCGCCGATGCCATGATCGCGGCCGGCGCTCTTTTGACGCGGTCGGCCGAGGCCGGTATGATCTACATGGGCAGCCCCGCGCGCGCTGTCCGACCTGTACCCGAAAATCAACTTCTTGACGCACAAAACTGGGAATAATTCCATGGCCACGAGCACCGAACCCATCCAGATGGTCGATCTGACGACGCAGTACGAGCGGCTTCGTGAAGATATTGACCGTCGTATCCAGGCCGTCATCGAGAGCGCCGCCTTCATCAAGGGACCGGATGTCACCGAACTCGAACAGGACCTGGAAGCAATCCTCAAAGCCCATGTTGTGACGGTCGCCAACGGCACAGATGCCCTGCAGGTCGCACTCATGGCGCTCGGCATTGGCGCCGGAGACGAGGTCATTACGCCGTCATTCACCTTCGTGGCAACGGCCGAGGCCGCCTCGCTGCTGGGCGCGGTTCCTGTTTTTGCGGACATCGACCCGGACACGTTCACAATGGATCCGGCCAGCCTTGAAGCGCTCATCACGAGCCGCACGCGGGCTATCGTGCCGGTACACCTGTTCGGGCAATGTGCCGACATGGATGCCATCATGGAAATCGCCAACCGGTATGCCATTCCGGTCGTCGAAGACACAGCACAGGCCATCGGGTCGACTTGGAAAGGACAGGCGGCGGGCACGAGGGGTGCGTTTGGCACGCTCTCCTTCTTTCCGTCCAAGAATCTGGGGTGTTACGGGGATGGTGGGGCCGTGATTTCGCGCTCCGACGAACTGGCCGAACGCGCGCGCCTCATTGCCAATCACGGATCCCGAAAGAAATACCATAACGAGGTGGTCGGTATCAACAGCCGGCTCGATACCATCCAGGCGGCCGTCCTGCAGGCCAAGCTACCGCACCTGGCAGACTTCACAAGGCGGCGGCGCGAAGCGGCAGACCGCTACGATGCGCACTTTGCTGGAATTCCGGGGATCACAACGCCGCACAAATCCCCCCACTCAAGGCACGTATTCCACCAGTACACGCTCCGTATAGGGCGCCACCGGGATCTCATGTACGATGCGCTCACGGCCGCAGGCATTCCGAGCGCCATCTATTATCCCGTACCGCTGCACAAACTACCCATCTACGCCAGCAATCCGGACGCGCACGTCCGGGCCCCGCTCCCCGAGACCGAGCGTGCGGCCCTCGAGGTCCTGTCGCTGCCCATGCATACCGAACTTACCGAGGAGCAGCAGGCGCGGGTGGCGCACGTCATTCTCTCGGCGTGAACCGCGTCGGAGTCGGGCCTTTTTACGTCGCCGTCATACGGATCATTTCCTCGGCGGTCGTAAGGCCCAGCTTCATGAGCTCACGGGCCGAGTCACCGAGCGTCAACACCCCTTCTTCGATGGCCAACTCGCGGATGGCATCCTCATCGATGGCATTCCCTGATTCGGCAATCAGATGCCGGATGCCCTGCGAGAAATAGAGCGTCTCGCACACGGCCCGCCGGCCTTTGTACCCACTACCGCCACACCGGCTGCAGGAGGTGTTGCAACCCGCCTTGTAGAACGTGGTCGAATCGAGCTCTTCTTCGGTGAATCCCAGATTGCGAAGCAGCACACGGTCCGGATTCGCGTCCTCGATGCGGCACTCACTGCAGACCTCACGGATGAGGCGCTGTGCAACGACCAGGTTGATGGCGTAGGCAATCAAGAACGGTTCGATACCCATCTTGTAGAGACGCGACACAGCCGCCGGGGCATCGTTCGTATGAAGCGTAGAGAACGTCAGGTGACCCGTGTTGGCCAGCTTGATGGCGAGCTCGGCTGTTGCGCGGTCGCGCATCTCACCCACCATGACGACGTCCGGGTCGTGCCGAAGAATGGCGCGGAGTGCCCCTTCCAGATCCAGCTTGTGGCTGAGCTTGATCTGTCGAACCCCCTTGATGATATATTCCACCGGGTCCTCGACCGTAAGCACATTGACCTCAGGCGTTACCACCTGGTGCAGCGCCGCAACAAGCGTGGTGGACTTACCGGAACCGGTCGGACCGGTCAGGATCACCATGCCGTGCGGCTGACGGATGGCCTTGTTGAAACGCTCAAGGGCCACGTCGAGCATGCCCAGCTTGCGAATGTCGGTGAGCACCTTGCGGTCATCGAGAATACGGATCACAATGCTTTCGGCCCGCACCTCCTGGTTGGCTGTGGCGATGGGCAGAATGCTCACGCGGAAACGAATGAGCGCACCGTCAATATCACGCTGGATGAATCCGTCCTGCGCCATGTCCCGCTCGAAGCGGTCCACATTCGTGGCATTGTCCTTCACGACCGCCAGGAACGCCTCCGGATGCACCTTGTCCTCCGTGTGCCATTTCTTCAGGCGTCCGTCCGTCCGGAAGTGGATTTCCACCTGGCGGTTCTGGTTCGGATACATATGGATGTCCGATGCTCCGGCACGCACGGCCTCCACGAGCGAGGCCTCAAACAGGTTTATGAGCTTCGACCGGCTCATTTCCGCTTCAAGTGCATCCTCGTCGAGGTCGCTGCCGCCCTCCTCCTCGTATGTCATGCCAAGGTCAAAAGCCTCGGTTTCCTTCGTTATCCGCTCCAGATACTCGTTCTTGCGAGGAAAAAGCTCGTCAAGCAGCTTGATGACCTGCGACTCGGGCACGTAGCGGAGTTCAAACCGGCCCACGTCGAGTGCGTGCAGCAGCTTGTTGACCTCGGGGCGCGTGGGGTCGGGCGTCACGAAAATAATGCGTCCGGCGCCGGTTTCCATGTCCAACTCGTGCTCGAACGGCACCAGCAGCATTTCGAGCATTTCTTCCCGATGCTCCTCGGCCAGCGTCTCCATTGTCAGCTTGACAAAGTCCGCGTCCGGTCGCCCTTCGGTCAGCTCTTCTTCCTTGAATGCGTACACGGCGGCCGCCTTGCCGTAGACCATTTCCCTCGAAACGGTCTTGATTTCGGCCAGCACACGCCAGAGCGCATCGCGCCCTCCTTCTGACTTGTGGACCGCAACGGCTTCGCGGACCGCGGCGTCGTCCACCATACCATCGGCCATGAGGCGCTTGACAACACGGTCACGGGCAATCGTCTTCTCGACCTCAGACTGGGTAACAGGCTTCGGGGGCGGCGGCGCGGGCACGTCGACCGGCGGCTTGTCGGCCGCTGACGGGTCGGCCTCTGGCTGGTCGGCCTCGGCCTGCACTGCGCTTGCCGGAGCGCTGTCCGGCTCGGCCTCCTCCGCAGCATAAGCGTCCTGCCCCGCCGCGTCCTCAAAGGAGAGACGCAGCCGCACGCGGTCGAGCGCCGCGGAGAGCTGCTCCGCTGGCACGAATACGCACTCGGTCGACACCGGAAATGAAAGAAGCGCGGCCTCGACGCCCGGCGCTGTCGGATCGGCCGACGCCACGATGAGCTGCCCCTGCTGCATTTCGAGTGGCAGGAGTCCAGCGCGGATGAGGCGGGCGGCGTCCGCCGTATCGACCCGCGAAAATAGATCGTCAATGAAAGCGCGCTCAGGACGCTCTCCGAGATCCGCCTCTATGCGGAAACCGAAGAAGCGCGCTGCCTCCTCCGCGATGCGAGCCGACGGGGTCGACTCAAGTCGGCACAGCGCCCGCCACAGCGCTTCCCCCTCCTCGCGCAGCCGAATGGCGTCAAAGAGCTGGGTCGTGTTCACGATGTCCAACTGCATCAGTTTCAGCGACAACTCATCTTTTACGACGCCCGATATGGGCGAGGGAGCCGGCTCGTCCGGTTCGGGCTGCGCTCCCCACTCCGGTTCATCCGGTGCGGATAGCGCGGTCTCGTCCTCAAACAGCGCGTCATCATCATCCGGCACCTGCCCGTAAATGTCGGTGATTGTGTAGACGGTAGGCTCCGGTGCGTCAGTAGACTCCGGCTGGTCAACGAACTCCCGCCCGTCCTCCTGGTCCGGTCCGTCCGCAACATCCGGCTCCTCCAGGACACGATTCCACTCGTCGGCCGACAATTCCGTCAGGTCATTCAGGATGTCGTCGAGGATCGATGCATCGATCTCGCCGGGCCGCCTGTTGTCCTTATCTCCAAAAAGTGCTTTCATGTCAGTTGTTCATCATGTCGACGCTCGAAGGCGAGACCAGCGCCAGTTCAGACGAAATGATGGTCAGCGCCAGGATAGCCACGGTGATGATCATGGCTACGCCTGTCTGGATCATTTCGACGGTCGAAGTCAGCTTGAGGGATGTCTCATTTTCGTAGTAGTCGGCCATCTGCCGGGCCGCTCCGCGCACGTTCCCGGTTTCGGCGCCACTGCGGAATCGGGCCAGCGCCATGGACGTGAATACGCCGCTGGCTTCCATGGCCTTGACCAGGTCCACGCCTTGCGCCACCATCATCGGGATGGTGATGTTCTTGACGCGGTGCTCAATGTACTTGTTGCCCGATGCTTCGGCCGCGATCCGGATGACCGAAATGTTGTCGCCACTGCCCGAATAGAGCACGGCAAACACGCGGCAGAAAATCTCGATGTTCAGCTTATGGAGCAGTGATCCAATAATCGGAATCCTGATCATATATCGATGGATCATGAACGTGCCACGGGTCGATTTTGCAAACGCCATGGCCCCTGCAATCGAGCCTCCGAACAGCGTAATGAGCCACAGGTAGTTCTGATCCATCCACTTTGAGAAGGCAAGCGTGGAGGTCGTCATGGGCGGCAGGTCCATGTTGAACGACTCGAACAGGCCCGCCGTCTCCGGAAAAATGACCCAGATATACCAGACGAACGCTGCAATCAGAACGATGAGCGTGATGGCCGGCGTAATCATGGCGCTCTTGACGCTCTTCTTGAACTCGTTCTGGCGCTCCAGGAATCGGGCCGTGGCTTCGTAGATCTCGGACATGTTGCCCGTCTGCGAGGCAATACCGAGCATGTAGGCCGTGAACTTGCCGAGCATGTGCTGCTGCTTCATGAAAGCCTGCTGCGCTTCCATCCCGCCTTTCAGGTCGCCGTTCAGGTCCCGGACCACCTGTTTGAGGCTGTTCGAACTGACGTCGTTCACCAGGAGGTTGAGTACCTCGTCGAAGGGCAATTTTTCTTTCAGCAGGTTCGCCGACAGACGCACGAACATGATCAAGTCCTGCTGTGGCGGCTTCGTCTGAAAGTCGAACAGCTTCTTCTGGATCTTGATGACCTCGAGCCCCATCTTCGCGAGCGCCGTGCGCAACTCCTCCTCTGAAAAGGCCTTCTGCTCGCCCCTGATGACCTTGCCATTCACATGGCGGACCTTGTACATGTAGGTCTGCCGCTGCTCCATCTGCTGCGGCCGGAACCCATGACGCTCGCCAAGGGCATCGACGCGTTTGCGCGCCGTCTTGGAACTGTTCGCAAAAACAGTGCCCTGGACCGGCTGCCCGGATCCGTTGAGTCCTGTGAATCTGAATTCCTTTACGGCCATGGCGGCGCCTTCGCTGACAGTTTATTCGATCGTTATGGTACCGACATAACTCACACGGCTCGAGTCTATACCCGTGGCGCTGACATACGTACGCACGCCGATATCCGGATTCCGCTGACCTACTCCCGTTATCTCGAGCGTGGTCTCGGTCGCATTGGTAATGGCAAATGTGCCAAAGTTGGTCTCACTCTCCATACTGAGAGTCTCCAGCCCGTTATCAGCCAGTAGCTCATAGGACATGTTGCCACCGTTGTACGGATCCATCTTGGTCTTGTAGAACACCGCCGAATTGGCAATTTCCAGGTTCCGGTTCACAATGTTGTCCACCAGCGCCTGGTCAAAATTGACCATGAATGCATTGATGCCGGCAATGAGCGCGATGCCCGTAATAATGACACCGAAAACGAGCAGAAGAAGTTGTTGCTGGCCCATGGGAATGGAATGGTTGGAGGGAGACTTGTCCCCTCTTGTATCGGCAGCCGCGGCGACTGCTTAACTCTGATTGAGAACGTAAATACAGACTGTTTTTTTGGTGGATGCGACGCCCGGTGCCCAGGCGGCCCCCAGCGCCCATCGAACCACCCGGACAACCGGAACAACCGAAACAACCGAAACAACCGAATCAACCGAATCAACCGAAACAGCCCGGACGCACCGTATCTGGCCGTATCCGAGCAGTGATCGTCGGCACAAAAAGGTCCAAACAAAAAAAGGGGCGGCGCTCGCGCGCCGCCCCCTTTCTTGACGATCAGTTCGTCATGCGATCAGTTTGATCACGATCCCGAGGCATCGTCCGCCGTTGAGACAACCGTAGCGATGTCCGTCGAAGCCGTACCGGAGACCGTCGCGACTACCTGGTTGTCCAGGTCGCTGTCGGGCGTGCTCGTTGCGGTAATCACGAAGTTGTTACCGTTTACGGCGCCTGCAATACAGCCGTTTGCGTTCTGGATTTCACCAGCGGCGCAGTCACCATTGTTGGCATCGGCCGTGTCATAGCCAAGCATCGTGAGCGTAAGACCCGTGAAGTTGGTTACTGCGGCGCCGCCACCAAAAGCAGCTGGCTTGAGCTTCCAAGCCTGCACTTCCGAAGCAATGCGAACGGCGTCGTTCGTCAGGGCATCGGCGTTGGCCTTTTTCATGTTTTCGTCAAATGCCTGGATACCAACCACGACGGCCAAGCCGACGATCACGATTCCGAGCACGAGGAGAAGAAGTTGCTGCTGACCCATTGTTGGACCTCCTTTGTATTAGGTTGTTGTACGTTTGTGACGTCTTCCCGAAGGGTATCGACGTCGGATCCAGCGTCTAAAGGTTTTCTATCGTGAAGATGTTGTGAAGTTGTTTGCCATCCTTCCGAGAGAATCCCTCCGTTGCTGGTTCAGTGCCACGCCCTGTGCGCAACACTGACTGCGGTATCGCGTTGAACCGGGAAAGCTTAAATCCCACAGTCACTTTTTTTGGAGGCCTGCCATGACAGACAAAGAGCGCATGAAAACAACGATTGATGAGATGAAGGTCAAGGGCACGAACCTCGTCTCCAAGGTCAAGGAGCTCATTGAAGAGGGCAATACGCGCCGGGTCAGTATCCGCAAGGATGGTCGCACGCTGCTGGAGGTCCCCCTCTCGGTCGGCGTCGGCGGCGCAACGGCCGCCATCATGTTTACTCCCGTGATTGCCGCCGTCGGGGCGCTCGCCGCCCTCGTGACGGACGTTGATGTCATTGTGGAACGCGCCGTTGCGCCAGCCGAAATCGTGGAAGAGAGTGACGACGACGCCAAGGACGCCTGAAGCGCCCGTTCGGTTTGAGGATGTCAAGGATGCCGCTTCCCTGCTCGCAGGCCGTGTGCACCGCACCCCGGTCGCGACGTCACGGCAGCTGGATGAGCGCGCCGGCGCGTCGCTTCATCTGAAGTGTGAGAATCTGCAGCGCACGGGCGCCTTCAAGATCCGCGGAGCGCTGAATGCGCTCTCGCGTCTTTCGGACGCGGAGCGTGGGCGTGGCGTACTGACCTATTCGTCTGGCAATCACGCCCAGGCGGTGGCTTTGGCCGGGAAGATCACGGCGACAAAAACGACCGTCATCATGCCCGAGGGGGCGCCCCGCATCAAGCGGAAGGCCACGGAAGGCTACGGCGCCGATGTCGTTCCCTACGACCCCGAGCGCCACAGCCGCGAAGAGCTTGCGCTGGCTCGCGCCGCAGAAACCGGCGAAACCATCATTCCGCCGTACGACCATCCGCACGTGGTGGCAGGCCAGGGCACAGCCGGGCTCGAGCTCTTTGAACACGCAGGCGCGCTCGACATGCTCTTCGTGTGCTGCGGCGGGGGCGGGCTGCTCTCCGGCTGTGCCCTGGCCGCGCGAAGACTGGCGCCGAAGTGCCACGTTGTGGGCGTAGAGCCTGAAGCCGGCGATGATGCCACGCGCTCTTTTTACAGCGGCACGCTGCAGACCGTCCACAATCCCGACACCATTGCTGACGGCGCGCGCACGCCCTATCTCGGCGACATCACGTTCCCGCTCGTGAGGGCCTGCGTAGACGATATGATCACCGTATCGGATATGGAGCTCATCCGCGCCATGCACTTCGTATGGGAGCGCATGAAACTCGTCATTGAGCCTACGGGTGCGCTCGCGCTCGCAGGCGCCCTGTCCGGCAAACTCGACATCAAAAACAAACGCATCGGCGTCGTCGTGAGCGGTGGTAACGTCGACCTGGCGTACGCGGCCGAGCTGTTCGCGCGGCTATGAGCGGCCGCGAGGCCGAGCTGCGCGCCTGGCTCGATCCCATTGCCGCCCGCTACGAGAGCGAGGCCTTCATTGCGGACGATCCGGTCTCGGTCGCACACGCCTTCGATGATCCGCGCGACCAGGAACTGGCTGGCCTGTTTGCAGCGCTGCTCGCCTGGGGGCGACGCGACACGCTCCTGAGGAAGCTCCACGACCTCATGGAGCGCATGGGTTTCCGGCCCGCCCGCTTCATTCATGACCTGAAGCCGGACTCCCGGGCGCTTGGCGGATTCCGGCACCGTACGTTTTCAGGCGAAGATGCCCTCGGCCTGGCCCTTTCCCTTCAGCAGGTGCTCCGCGAACACGCCTCGCTCGAGGGTCTGTTCGCCCATGGCTGGGACGGCCGCCGCGCGGCTCCAAGAGTCAGCGGGACGACTCGCAGCGGGACAATTCGCAGCGCCGCCAGTTCTCCCGGGAGCGCGCTCGATCCCCTTGCGACCGCCATCACAAGCTTCTCACATACGCTCCTCGATAACATACCCGGCCGGCCCGCCCGCATGCGCAAACACATCGCCCGCCCTTCGACGGGCAGCGCCTGCAAGCGCCTGGTAATGTATCTGAGGTGGATGGTGCGGCGCGGGCCTGTCGATCTGGGGATCTGGACGGCCCTCGGCCCCGAGCATCTGGCACTTCCGCTCGACGTACACTCTGGACGACAGGCCCGCGCCGCACGCCTTCTCACACGGCAAACAAACGACTGGAGGGCCGTTGTTGAGCTGACGGGCGTGTGTCGCGCGCTTCGCCCGCACGATCCGGCCTTCTACGACTTTGCCTTCTTCGGGACCGGGAGCGCAGGCGACATCCTGAACCCGGCCGCCGAATAACTGCGAGGCGCCGCCGTCAGTCGTCTCCTTCGAGCGAAGAATCGGCAACGTGATCGCCGATGGCGTGATACGCCCGCTGGTGGTACACAACCGGCCGGCCCGACTCCCCTTCCACGACATCCACGACGCGCCCGACCAGTATCGAGTGGTCGCCTGCATCGTGCACCTCATCGAGTGTGCAGTCAAAACGCACCAGTGCATTATCCAATACGTCGTATCCAAATGGTCCGTCTGCCAGCGACAAACCTTCCAGCTGCTCAGCGCGCGTATAGTGCGGCATGGCGAACCGGTCGGACAGGTCATTCTGGTCTTCGCGCAGCACGTGCACAACAAAATTGCCCGCCGCGACCGCCGTATCGTGCATACGGGCCGACTTCATGACGTTGAAGCACACAAGGGGTGGCTCGAGACTCAGGCTCACGAAAGACCCGATCGTGATTCCGGTCGGCAGCGCCGGATCGCGCTGCTCAAACAGGACGACCGTAACGACGGTGGGTACGTGGCGGAATCCTCGGCGAAATGCATCGGGCGATACTCCTCGAAGGGCATCGGCTGCTGGCGAAAGGCTCATGAAAACACATCCTTGACGCGGGAGAAAAATGATTTACGCTCATCGAGCGTCTCGGGGCGCGGCTCGAAAGACGGCGCATCGACGAGTCCTTCCAGCAGTTCGCGCTCCTCATCGGTAAGCGTCGTTGGCGTCCACACGTGGATACGGACCATCTGATCGCCCCTCCGGCCCTGCTCAATGTCGGGCAGTCCCCGCTCGCGCATGCGCAGGATCTTGCCGGACTGGACGCCGGCGTCGATCTGAAGGCGGGCGCGCCCGCGCAGCGTGGGTACCTCGCGTTCGGTGCCCAGCGCCGCTTCGGGAAACGACAGATAGAGTTCGTGATAGATATCCAGGCCGTCGCGCGTGAAGTGCTCGTGCTCCTTTTCTATGATCTCGACGCGCAGATCGCCCGCCGGACCACCGCGCTGCCCGGCGTTGCCCGCGCCACGCACCGTCAGATAATGCCCTTCGAGGACGCCACCCGGCACGGTCAGCGTAATCGTCTCTTCTCCTTTCGTGCGGCCTTCGCCCTCGCACTCCGGGCAGGCGTGCACCAGAAGGCGTCCCTCGCCACGACACTGTGGACACGGCTGGACGTTTACGAACTGCCCGAACACGCTGCGCGTGACCTGCCGGACTTCACCAGCCCCCTGGCACGTGGTGCACGTCGCAAAACCCGAATCGGCATCTTCCGCGCCGCGCCCATCGCACACGTCACAGGTCACATGTTTCTTGACCTTTATACGCTTTTCCGAGCCCTCGGCAATTTCCTCGAACGTGAGCGGGAGCTTGATGCGAAGATCGCTGCCCGGCCGTCCCTGCCCGCGGCTCCGGCCAGCCCGCCGCCCACCACCGCCGAACATGTCGTCGAAAATGCTGCCGCCGCTGCCGAAAATGTCGCTGAAGTGGCTGAAAATGTCATTGATGTCCTGGAAACCCTGCGCCCCCTGTCCGTTGCCCTTCACGCCGGCATGCCCGAACTGGTTGTAGCGCTGTCGCTTTTCAGGACTCGACAGCACTTCGTAGGCCTCGGCCGCCTCCTTGAACTTCGCCTCGGCCTCCGCATCTCCCGGATTCCGGTCCGGATGGAATTTGAGCGCCTGCTTCCGATAGGCCTTCTTGATTTCTTCGGCCCCCGCATCGCGCGAAACCCCCAGAATGTCGTAATAATCTCTCATCAGGATGCAACGATTACTTTAGCGTGACGGAGGACGCGATCGCCCATCCTGTATCCAGGCTGCACGATTTCGAGCACCGTGCCCGGCTCCACACCCTCGGGAGCCTCCTGCTGCATGATCGCTTCATGCGCGTTCTCATCGAAGGGTTGGCCCTTGGCTTCAATCGGCTCGACTTCGAGGCGCGCCAGTTCGCCAGCCAGCTTCTGGTACACCAAGTCCACACCACTTTTGAGCGATTCGTAGATCGGCGAGAGTTCTCCCTCGAATTCAGCCTCCGCCTGGCGGGTCGCCTCGAGCGAGCGCTCGAAGTCATCAACCACGTCCAGAAGGCCCGACACGACCAGACTCTTGCCATAACTCACCATCTGCGCCTTCTCACTTTCGGTGCGGCGTCGATAGTTCTGGAATTCGGCGGCCGAGCGGCGCCACTGGTCATTGGCCTGCTCTACTTCTTCGCGCAGCTTTTCCAACTCGGCATTTTTCTGGGCAAGCTCATCAATGGCCTGCAGGACCAGATCCTCGTCTGTGGGCTCAGCGGCCTCTTTCTTTTTCGACATCTTCCAACTGGTTCGTGGGCACGGGGGCGCGCTCAGGCATCCGGCATATCCGGGCGGCTCATAAGCATGGCCATGCCCTCAACAAGCGCAACGGCCCGTCCATAATTCATTCTTGTGGGGCCGATTACGCCTATGCGTCCCTGCATGTTGCTTCTCAAATATGAAGCTGTGACGATGGACAGCCGGCAGCCCTCTACCTGCCCCTCGGGGCGGTGGCCAATCCGGACCTGGGCACGACCAGGCTCGGCCGGGGTGCCTTCAAGGAGTTCGACCATGCCCGGTTCGTCATCGATCAGCTCAATCAATTGCCGTACGGCGGGCGAATCGCTGAATTCGGGCTGTGAAAGCATGAACGGCGTGCCATCAAGTTCGAGACTCCGCGACGACGCCCGGTCCGAAAACAGATCCCCCGAGCGGTCCAGGATGAGGCGCACAATACCCGTATCTTCATCGGACAAATCCCGGATGCGCGGAATGCACGTGCGCCGGATTTCTTCGAGTGTAAGCCCACCCAGCCGCTCATTGAGCAGTACGACGAGCCTGTCGAGCTGACTGCGCCGTATTTCGACCGGCAGCTGGAACATGATGGTGCGCACCAGCCCCCCGCGGATGGAAAGCACGAACATGATCCTATCGCTTGCCACCGGGACCACGTCGAGCCGCTCAAGCACACCCGTCGTGAGGCGCGGCGAGAGCACAACCCCGAGCAACCGGGCCAGACGCGCCAGCAGACGCGACGACTCGCGTATGAGCTCATCGGTATCGTTCATGAGCCGCATGATCTGCCGCTCCATGAGCGTTCGCTCCTCGTCAGGCAGGACCGCCGCATCCATCAGTTCATCCACGAACGCCCGGTAACCCAGTTCGGTCGGTACACGACCAGCCGATGTATGCGGGTGCGCCAGGAAGCCGGCCTTTTCGAGCTGCGCCAGTGTACTGCGCACACTCGCCGGGCTCAGGCCCAGATTGAACTCCTCGACGAGCGCCTTCGAACCGACCGGGCCCGCCGTTTCCACGAAACGTTTGACCACGAGTCGAAGCACGGTCCGCTGCCGGGGCGAAAGTCCTGCGGTACGTATGTCCCTGATGCGAGGTGCCATGATTCCCTGGTGTCTGGCGCGTAAACCCCGCGAGCCGCCGAAGGGTTTCGACGCATCCCAAAGCTCAGTAGAGCCAGTCGGCATCGTCCGGGAGCAGCGAAATGCGCGCCCCCAGCCTCGGCGCCACATCCGCGTGGTAGACCTTCGAGACGCGGCCCCGTCGCAGATCCACATACCCAATCCGGTACCCGTACCCGTCGTCAACAACGAGCCGGTACCCGCGCCGGCTGTCGCCTGTCACGTAGATATCCCGATCGAATTCAACGTCTCCATTACGGTATACGGTCGCCTCGATCGTCCTCATTTCCCGGGGGATGCGATGCACTTCGCCGCGGTACCGGCCGCGCTCGTGGATATCAATCTCTTCGATTTCGATCCGCAGCACCGTCATGTGCGCGTCTGAATAAACGACGCGGTGTCGATAGTCCACGCTGGCAGACAGGCGCTCATCTGCGTAGCCACGCGAGCGGTGCCAGCGGGCATCGATGTGCACAAAAACCGGCCAGGATACGCGGACCTTCGTGTAGTGCCTATGCACCGGGCGGTGGTACGCGCGCGGGACGTACTTCCGGCTCTTGTAGCTTTTTCGGGACTTTTCGACCCGGATGGGCCCGCGTTCGCCGCGGCGCGCGCGTTCGTTCCTGACGTTTGGCCGGCGGTCGGACTGCGCTCGGCGGTCGGCGCGGCTCTGGCGGTCATCCCTGTCCCGGCGACTGGCCCGTTCTTTCTGGTCCTTTCGGTCAGTCCGGCTCTGGCGTTCGGCACGTTCGCCGCTCCGCTGCGCCGCTGCGTCCTCGGGAATGGCGGCCGAGAGGATCAGAATGAGGATAAGCGCGGCCCAGCGTGCTGCCTGTAGTGTCTTTTTCATGGCTCTTCTGCGTTTGATAAACAGGTGCGCCACCAACTGTTGCCGGTGGGCACCGTTTTCTCCTGTAAAACGCGTGCCACATTGCGCACTCGGCTTCCATGGGCGCTGTGGGCCGCATCTCCCGGAAAAATGTACAGTATTTTAGACGCTCCATGTGCGTGGTGAACACGTAGGGGTCCTCTCGTCTTGAGCGCCATGACGGACCGGCCCGCCTGATGGCTTCTGACACCCAGTTGAAAGATGAGCCTGCCAATCTCGAAAGAGTAACATATGGCGTCGCGACGGGTGGACGAGAGACGCAAGCTCATCCTTCAGACTTTGAAACCTGAGCCTGCGTCCTGGGTGGGCAGGCAGGGCCGCGCCGCGGATGCTACGGTCGTCACGCAGGTACGCCCCAGACCATGATGCCGCCGATGTGGCTCACCCAGGCAATGAGCCCGAAGTTGGCGGCGAGCGCCAGAAACACGAACAGGCGGAGCCAGAGGGGGGCGCCTGCCCGACGCGTATTCCGTCGCGCCGAGAAGCGAGCCGCCAGGAGCAGCGCGGCGAGCGCCACAGACGCGTACCACGCGTACTCGCCGAGCTGTTCGTGCAGGCTTACGAACTGGTCCACGATCGGAACGCCTTCGCTCTGCTCCTTGAGCACATCGCCCGTCGAGACAGCGGCCCAGGCGGCGCTGGCTACCAACACCTGAAGCCAGACGGCCACTGTGAGCAGCGTGTCGCGGTTATGCACGAGCCAGAGCCCCGCCACAATGACCACAACCATGCTCAGCGCGATCGGAAAATGAACCGCCAGCGGGTGCAGCGCTGGAATCCGGTAAGAGAATACGTCCTGCATGAAACCCCCACAGTGCAATTCAGCGTAGAACGCGCTTTACGCATCCACGGGTCCCCCGCATGAAATTCCTATCGACACTTGTTGCCAACATCCTCGGCACCTTCATTGCCATCGGCATCCTGCTCTTCATCGGCTTTCTTTTTGTCGTCGCCCTCGCCGCGACGGGCGACCAGGCGCCTGCCATACGGAGCGGATCGGTGCTCGTTGTAGACCTCGAGGGGTCGGTGCCCGAGCGGGTTTCAGGCGATCCACTCTCGCAGCTTCTCTCGGGCGAGGCGGCGTACGGCCTCGCGGACCTGACGCACGCCATCGAAGAAGCGGCAAGCGACAACAGGATTGCCGGACTCTGGATCAAGCCCGGTATGGTGACGTCCTCCTGGGCTACACTCGAGCGCATTCGCCGCTCGCTCGATACGTTCAAGGCCAGCGGTAAGCCGGTCTATGGCTCCAGCCGTTCGTTCTACGCCCGCGAAAACGAATATTACCTGCTCTCGGCGGCGGACCGCATTTTCCTGGATCCCGAGGCCGTTTTTGAATACAACGGCTTCGATATGCAGGTCACGTTCTACCGCGATCTGCTCGAGCGCTGGAACGTGGAGCCCATCATTATCCGCAGTGGCACGTTCAAGGGCGCCGTCGAGCCCTTCCTACGCGACGACCTCTCGCCCGAGAACGAGCTCCAGCTGCAGACCCTCGTCGACGGCATCGAGGAGGTCTTCCTGGCGGGCGTGTCAGCGGGCCGGGGCATGCCGGTGAAGGACCTGACGGCCATTATGGACAACAGCGTGGTTTTTGGCGCCGATCAGGCGCTTCAGGCGGGGCTCGTCGATACGCTCGCCTACGAGGCGGACGTCCGCACGGCGTTCAACGAGGCCCTCGGCAACGACGCCGAGGAGCGCCTGCCTGTGGTCTCTGTTCGTAATTATGTGCGGGCGGCGGGCGCGACAGGTTCGGCGTCGGGCACCGTGGCCGTCGTGCACGTCTCGGGCAACATGATCGCCGAGCCCCCGGAGAACACCATTCCCGTGGGACAGGGGCAGGTAGCCAGCGCCGGAGCTGTTGTCGATGCCATCCGCACGGCAGCGCGTTCGTCCCAGACGCGCGCCATCGTCGTGCGCGTGAACTCGCCGGGAGGCCTGGCACCAGCCGCCGATGCCATGCTTGCCGCGCTCGACGAGGTCGACCCGGAGATTCCAATCATCATTTCGATGGGCGATGTAGCAGCCAGCGGTGGCTACTGGCTCGCGACGGGAGGGGACATGATCATGGCCGAGGCATCGACCATCACGGGATCCATCGGGGTCTTCATGATGCTCTTCAACCTGGATCCGTTCCTGAGCGAAAAAATCGGCATCCACACGGACGGCGTCACCTCTGCCCCGCACGCGGACATGATCACGGGCGTCACGGCGCTTTCTGACGCCGAACGTGCCGCGCTCCAGAAGTTTGCCAATGAGACCTACGCCCGGTTCCTTGGCCGCGTAGCAGAGAGCCGCGGCCTGACGGTCAGTGAGGTCGACGCCCTCGCCCAGGGCCGCGTCTGGCTCGGCCAGGATGCGCTTGAAAACGGTCTGGTCGACGCGCTCGGAGGCCTCGAAGAAGCCATTGACGAAGCCGCCTCGCGCGCCGGCATCGCCCCCGAAGAACTCACCGTGGCGCACTTCCCGAAGCCGAAAACATTCACCGAAGAGCTCCTGGCATCGATGGGAGGCGTCACAATGCGCGGCGTGCGGGCCGCCGACGTGCCCGAGCCCTTCGCCTCACAGCTCCGCGTGCTCGAACTCTTCGGCAACTCGCCGCGCGCCGCGCAGGCCGTGATGCCGTTTACGTTCGAGTTGAAATAGGGTCAGCGGCCGCCGGTCAGAGCGAGATCAGCGATTCCCCGGTCATGGCGGCTGGTTGATCGAGCCCGAGGATGTCGAGGATGGTCGGCGCCACATCGCCCAGTTTGCCCGCGCGGACGGGCCCGTCAAACCCGTCGAGGAGCACTACGTGTGGCACCGGCACGGTCGTATGGGCCGTGTGCGGCGACCCATCCGGATTCTTCATCCGGTCGCAGTTGCCGTGGTCCGCGATCACACTCACCGAGTAGCCGTGCTCCCGGGCGGCGGTAATGACCTCCCTCGCCCCCCGGTCTACCGCCTCGACCGCCTTTACGGCCGCCTCGAAGACGCCCGTGTGCCCAACCATGTCGGGATTGGCAAAGTTGATGACCACCAGGGCGTAGTCATTTTCGCGGATGGCGCTCGCCACGCGGCGCGCGAGTTCCGGCGCGCTCATCTCGGGCTGTAGATCGTAGGTCGCCACCTTGGGCGATGCCACAAGGATCCGATCCTCCCCGTCGAAGGCTTCTTCCCGTCCCCCGCTGAAGAAATACGTGACGTGTGGATATTTTTCGGTCTCGGCCGCGCGCAGCTGCCGAAGCCCGGCGCGTGCCACCACCTCGCCGAGCGTATCGGTCAGATTGACCTTCGGAAACGCCACCGGGTAGGGAAATGTGTTGTCGTAGCGGGCAAACGTGACGTACGTCAAATCATCCACGCTTTCATTGAGAAGCCGCGTTATCTGCCTCGCGCGGTCGGAGCGGAAATTGAAGAAAATCACGACGTCTCCCTTCGCAACCCGCGTCGCCTTGGCAGCCTCCGCGCCGCCGGCGAGGGCCTCTGCCGGAGGGGACACCACCATCGGCTCCAGAAACTCGTCGGTCGTCCCGTTTTCGTGCTGCGCCCGGATGCCGGCCACTGCGTCTGAAACAGCCTCTCCGCGCCCCTCGACGAGCAGGTCGCGCGCCTTTTCGGTACGCTCCCAGCGGTTGTCCCGGTCCATGGCCCAGTAGCGCCCGACGATGCTCGCCACGTGGCCGCGCGGCCGCCCCTCGGCGTCCTTCATGGCCTCCTGGATCCATGCCACGTGCCCGGCCCCGCTCTCCGGGTCGGTATCGCGCCCGTCGGTGAAGGCGTGCAGCAATACGTTGTGCGCCGGCACCCCCACGCGCGCTGCAAGCTCGACAAGCGCCGCCACATGATTTCGGTGCGCATGGACCCCTCCGTCAGACAGAAGTCCCATCACATGCAGCCGTACGCCCCGGCGCCGGGCCTCCTCAGCCGCCCCGCGGAGCACTTCGTTCTTATAAAAAGACCCGTCTTCGATGGCGACATCGATCCGCGTAATATCCTGGTAGACCACGCGTCCCGCGCCCAGATTCATGTGCCCGACCTCAGAATTCCCCATCTGCCCTTCGGGCAGCCCGACGGCGCGGCCGCTGGCGTCCAGCTGTCCGACCCGTCCCGGCATGGGCTGGCCGGAGCCCGGCCGAAGCCCTGCACCGAAAATCTCATCCAGAAAAGGCTGATCGGCGGCCTCAATGGCGCTTACTGACGGATCTTCGGCTATCCCGTAGCCATCCAGAATGACAAGTACATGCTTTTTCATATCGTGCTGTTCGTGGGCGCGCTATCCAATCCGATAGTCCTTCACCCGTTTTGTGGTGGCGCCCGAGCGCGCATCGAATACGTTCATGCTCCCGCAGCGCGGACACGAAATCTGCTCCGTGCCGTGCCGATCGGTCACGCGGTCGGGCGCGTCAAAATAGTGTTGGCGCGTCGCGCAGTAGTACGCACCGCGCCGCGCGTCGAGCCCTTCCCGCGCGGGCGGCAGCGCCGCTATCCGCCCCCACGTCTTACAGAGCGGCGGCAACACACAGTCGTCGCACTTGGGCGCCCGCGCCGTACACGTATACCTGCCGTGCAGGATGAGCAGATGGTGCGCATCTCCCCATGTATGCTCTTGCAATGTGCGTTTCAGTTCTTTTTCAACCTTCTCGACCGTCGTGGCGCGCTCCGTGACGAGGCCTATCCGGTTGGCTACCCGGAAAACATGCGTATCGACCGCAAGCGCCGCGCCCCCAAACGCCGCGCTGATCATAACCTCGGCTGTTTTCTGGCCGACACCCGGAAGCCGTTTGAGCTCGGCGCTCGTTTCGGGCACCCGCCCCCCGAACTCATCGCGCAGCATGCGGGCCGCCCGTGCCAGGTGTTTCGCCTTGTTGTTCGGATAGGAAATGGACCGGATGAGCGGAAAAAGGTCCTCCGGCTCGGCGTCCGCCATGGCCTCAATCGTCGGGTAGCGATCGAAAAGGGCGGGCGTCACCTTGTTCACGCGCTCGTCCGTGCACTGGGCCGAGAGCACAACGGCGACCAGGAGTTCAAAAGGATTGCCGTGCGCCAGCTCTGTTTCCGGCGCAGGTATTACCTTTCGCAGGCTGGTCATGACCCGATCGGCCCGTTCCGCGCGGGACATCCGCTCTTGGCTTATCATCTGCTTTCCCTGATATCTATCTGCTTTCCCATATTCCGCTTTCCCATAATTCGATGCGACACTGCAGGAAATTGGCGTTCTCTTTTTTCCGGTGGATGCAGCGCACTCCGGCGGCCGCACGGCGCGGGCCATTACAACGCGCATTTGTCTGCCAACCGTCTGGCCGGCTTCTGGATTCGTCGTTTCTGATCATGATGCGCGCTGTTCTGTCAGTGGTCGTTGTTGCGTGCTCCGTGCTCCCCGGCTTGTCCTACGCCCAACTTCCCGAGCGGTTGTCCCCGTCGGCCCGCGTCGAGGTACTGACCATGGCGCCGGGCGCGGCCGTACACGCCGTCTTCGGACACAGCGCCCTCCGCGTGGTCGATCCCGAGCTCGGACTTGACGCGGTGTTCAACTACGGCACATTCGATCCGACCGATCCCCTCTTTGTCCCCAAGTTCATCTATGGCGACATGCAATACTTCGTCTCGGCGGCCCCTGGCGCGGCGGTCGTCCGGGCGTACGCCGCCGAGGGCCGTAGCGTCTACGCCCAGCGCATCCGCATGACGCCAGGGCGCACGGCTGCCCTGTACGCCGCGCTTCGCACCAATCTCGAGCCCGAAAACCGGACCTACCTCTACGATTTCGTGCGCGACAACTGCTCCACGCGCCTGATTGATCTATTGGTGCTCTACGCCGGCGTGGAACTCAGCGGCCTGGAGCTCGCCCGCGCACCCGGCCACTCGAGCGCCGCACCCGGCCCGTCCAATGCCGCTCCCACCGGGCCGGAGTCAGCCGTTTCCGTGCCGGATGTCCAGGAGCCGGGATCTTCGCCCACCTACCGGTCCCTCATCCGCAGCTACCTCGCTCCCTACCCCTGGCTCGACCTCGGCATCGACCTCGTCCTAGGCGCCCCCATGGAGCGCCCTCCCTCCGCCCGCGAGCGAACCTTCCTTCCCTTTGAGCTCATGGCCGCGCTGGGTGCCGCCACCGTTCCCGCTGGTCCAGATTCCGTTGCGGCCGACTCCCTTGCGACCGGCTCGCATTCTGCCGGCTCCTTCGCGGCCGGCTCCCTCGCAGCCGGCTCCCTCGCAGCCGATTCCCTCGCCTCCGATTCCCTCGCCTCCGATTCGTCCGCATCGCTTTCGCCACATGTGCTGCCCGCCGTAGTCCGAACCGATACCCTCTTCGCCGGGACCATCCAGGGCCCCAGTCTCGGCAACCGTCCCCAGGATTCCATAGCCAGCCGCGACCTGGCGCGGAACTCAGCAGCTGACGGCGAACTGGCACAGGACGAAGCGGCTGACAGCGACCTGGCGTGGGGCGGCTCGGCGCGGCCGCGCTTCGTCTGGCCCTTTCGCCTCGCCGCCCTCCTCCTCACACTCGTCGCTTTCCTCCCGGGGCGCCACCGGGCTGCCCGCGCCGACCGCGTGGACCGCGTTCTCGTCTGGATAACCAGTATTGCCGGCCTGTTTCTACTGTTCATGTGGATTGGCACGCAGCACACGGTCACCGCCTGGAATACCAACCTGCTCTGGGCCTTCCCGCTCAATGTGCTGCTGCTCCGGAGAAGCGCCACCCGCGAGCCCAGCACCATGGTCATGGTTCGCACCTTGTCCATCGTCGCCGCCGCCTGCTGCGCCCTCGCCGCCTTGACGCCCATTCTCCCCATACAGAGCGTCCCGGCCGCCATTTGGCCCTTTACGCTGCTGCTCACCGCGCTTCACTTGCGGCGGCGCAGGCTGAGCCTTCAATGGCCGGGTAACCGGCCAACCAGCAAGTGATGTATGCGGCGCGGACACCTCCACCAAAGAAGCAGGCTCATCTTTTAAAGTCTGAAACCTGAGCCTGCGTCTTGGGCCCACCCTTCGCGACGCCATATGTTACTCTTTCGAGATTGACAGGCTCATCTTTCAACGCGCTTCCAGGGGCCAGCCAGACGGCCCGTCGGCAAGCCCGCTACCGTCGCCACACGTCAGCGGCGAAGACGCTCCGCACCGGCAAGATCCAGCAGCCGACCCGTAGCTTCTTTATTTGCCACCAGGGTCTCTCGTTCAATCAACAACAAGCCACTTGACATCACTCGAGTTCAAGCATTTGGCAAACGCAGAGAAGTTGGGGTCGAGTTTCATCCTTGTCCTTCCAGCCGTGATGTTGAGCGCGCAGTTCTTCGACGGCCATCAGACGTTCAGCCGCAGGGCGCATCTGCCACCACCGGACCGAAGCGAGCGAGCCCGCTTCGTCTCCAACACCCGCTTCGCCTCCGACACCCGCTTCGCCGAGAGGTAATACCGTCTTGACCATTTCAATACGCATATCCGGCCTAACGTTGCGCTAACGGGCGCGTCCCACGACCCCGCAGAACTCCCGGGCCGTTTTGTACAGCAGCTCGGCAAGACCCGCCACCGAGTCCAGGTCGGCCCACTCTACATCCTGATGGATGCCGCCACCGGCCGCCCCCATCACGACCGATGGAATACCTGCGGCGCCGAGGATGGCGGAATCTTCCCACCATCCATGCCCGATGAAACCCGGCCGAAAGGCCTCCACGCCGACCGATGCCCGCTGGAGCGCCTTCACCACCTCGTGCCCGTGATCTATTTCCCACGGACTGCGCCACAATTCCAGCTCAATCCGGGCCTCAAAGTCGGGATCGGCGGCGGCGGCGCGCGCCACAAGCGCTTCCAGCTCCTCCCGCACCGACGCCTCCGTTTCGCCCGGGAGCGTCCTCCGCTCGACCATGATGCGGCACTCATGTGAGTAGATGAAAAGGCTCCGCCCGCCCTCGACGAGCGGCACATGGATGGATGCCGAGCCGCACAGCGCGTGCTGCCGGCGCCTGGGAACGACGCGGGCGTGCCCGTGAAGCTCAGCGAGTAGCAGCCCCATCATCGTGTTGGCATCGCGACCCTCCTCGTGGCGTCCACCGTGCGCCGTGCGGCCTTTTGTCACAATGCGGTAAATGGCGAATCCCCGATGCGCCGGACAGATGTGCATATCGGTCGGCTCGGTCACTATCGCGGCGTCGACGTGGCCGCGCCGCTCACCGGCCGCCGCGCCGGCGCCCCACTGTTTCGCCACAGCCTGTGCTCCCACGCTCTCATACTCCTCGTCGGCCACGAACGTCAGCACGAGGTCACCAGCGAGCGCATCCCCCGAATCTACAAGTTGCCGCGCGGCGCCGAGCATGCCCGCCAGCCCGCTTTTCATGTCGTACGCGCCCCGACCGTACAGCTTTCCGTCCTCAATCCGGGCACCGAACGGCGCATCCATCCCGCCCATTCCCACGGTATCCATGTGCCCATTGAGCATGAGGTTGCGCCCCCCACGCACGGCCGAGCTCCCCCCTTCAGCGCCGCCCTGCCCACGGAAAACGCCAGTCACATTCACGCGGCCCGGCGCCAGTTCGTCAACCATGACTTCTGCCTCCATATCGCGGAGCTCGCTCGCTATGACGGCCGCGACGGCCGCTTCACCCGGACCGCCCGCCTCGAGGCCCGGATTTACGGAATTGGCCTCGACAAGGCGCGTCAGCACACGCGTCGTGTACCGATGATGCATCGCATTCATTATGGTATTACGATTTCAGACGGCTTTCAGGGCCAATTCGAGGTCGGCCATCAGGTCCTCCACGTTCTCAATGCCCACTGAATAGCGGATGAGTGTTTCTGAAATGCCAAGGGAAGTGCGTTGCTCCCGCGTCATTTCCACGTGGCTCGTCACGCTCGGCGGTCCGACGAGCGTTCCGACCGAGCCCAGGCTCGCCGCGCGGTGTGCCAGTCGGAGCCCGCCCATGAACCGCCGGACGGTGTCCATGTCTCCTTCGAGTTCGAATGACAGCATGCCCCCGAAGCCGCGCATCTGGCGGCGCGCCGTTTGATGCCCTTCGTGCTCGTCAAGGCCCGGGTGAAATACCCGCGCCACGCCCTTCTGACCGCCGAGCCACCTGGCAATAGTGAGCGCACTCTCGTTCTGGCGCTCAACACGCAACTCGAGCGTTTTCATACCGCGCAGTGTGCGGTAGGCCGCGTCGGCGTGGAGCGATGCGCCCGTGATTTCCCGGAACTGGAACACGGTCGCGACCAATTCCCGCCGGCCGCAGAGCAGTCCGCACATCACATCCGAGTGTCCGCCGAGGTATTTTGTGGCGCTGTGTACAACGAGGTCTGCGCCGAGCGCCAGCGGGTTTTGATTGATGGGCGTCGCAAACGTATTGTCGCACACGACGATGGCGCCCGCCCGGTGGGCGGCTGCCGCGAGCCGCTCAATGTCCAGGATTTTGAGCGTTGGATTGGTGGGCGTCTCGAGGTAGACGAGCTGGCAGCCGCCCGCCATAGCGCGTTCCAGAGCCTCGTGGTCCGTCGTATTGCAGAGCGCTACATCGACCCCGATTCTCGGTAAATGTTCGAGAAACAGACGGCTCGTGCCGCCATACGAATCGTTGATGCTGACGACGCGGTCGCCGGGCGCGAGCAGCGCGAACAGCGTGTTGCTGATGGCGGCCATGCCGGTCGAAAAGCTGGTCGCGGCTTCGGCGCCTTCCAGAATGCGGATTTTTTCTTCGAGGACGTGGACGGTGGGGTTCGTATTGCGGCTGTAGATGTGACCCGGCCGCTTTCCAAGCGCCACGTCGGTCCACTCGTCGAGATCGTCGTAAGCGAAGGTTACTGTGTTGAAGACCGGCACGACCGCGCTTCCGTCGGCAAAGCCATCCGTTTCGCCCGCCCAGACCGCCTGCGTGCCTGCTTTCCTGTTTTCGAGATCCATTGAGTCGTGATATATTATAGATATATTTGTGATATATCAGCTGTAATCAACCAGGAATGACCACTCCGCCGATGGATGCGGCCTTCCTGAAGTATTTCCTGTCGAATGTAAGAAATGTCCCGTCTGAAATGAGGGCCACGGCCTGGTAGAGCGCACGGAAAACGTGATGGTCAAGCCAGATGGACAATTCGACGGCCAGCGGAAATACATCGAGGATGCGTTCATGACCATTGCTCACAGATTCCCAGAGTCGAGAGGCTACCGCTTGCGGCGCCCAGCACTTCCTGGATGTCAGACACCGTCGCGCGAGGACGCTCCGATACGCCATCCCTGAGCGCCTGCATACGACCGTCAATTCCGTCAGGATGTGCCGCGTATTCCTACCAACGCACCCTGATGTTTGACAGCAGAGTTGGCGCCAATTCGGTTCCAACGTCAAACTCGGAGATGTCTTTATAGCCGGACGGTGTCGGGCCCCGCAGGACGATGATCCGCTCCGAGGCAAGGTCAACAATCCAGTAGTCCTCTATTCCCGCTTCCGCGTACAGAACGCTTTTTACGTAACGGTCTTTGACGAATGTCGTGTCAGACACCTCGATGGCCAGCAGCACATCCCTTGGCCCTGGATGGTTCTCTGCGTAGTAGTCGTCTCGTGGCCGCAGGATAGAAACATCCGGTTCGGGCTGCGACATCACGCTGAGTTGTATCGGACCCTGCGTCCGAACGATCAGGTGCTTGTCTTCGCGATGGAACGCTCTCGATATGCGGTCAACCATAGCGGCATGGTGAGACCCTACTGGGGACATGGGAACGACCACCCCGTCCAGGAGCTCAACCCGCTCCTCGGCATCAAGAATACCCGCGTCACCGAGCTGCTCGTACTCGGATACAGTGAATCGGCGTGACGAAACGGGGCTGGATGGCATGACGGATGACATGATAGCGGCATATGTGGACGCATTGGCGACCTCGAGGTTTCTGAATGGACCCCAGAGTCGGTCTAACGTAACCCATCTGTTTGCCGCTTACGTTACAACGGGCTTATCGGACCACAACCACCGTTCCGGTGTCGCGGAAGGCGCCCGCCTCCAGAACGTAGAAATACATGCCCCCGGGGAGCGCGGCGGCGTCGAAGGTTGCCGCGTGGCGGCCTGGCGCAGCGTCCGCATCTACCAGCGTACGCAGTTCGCGGCCGAGGGCGTCGTAGACCGTGACTCGCACGCGCACGGCTTCTGGAACGTCGTACGTGATGGTGGTCTGGTCAGCGAACGGATTCGGATAGGCCGCGCCAAGAGCGAACCGCTCGGGCAGCGCCGACACCGCGTCATCCGTTGCCACCGACGTTCCCACGAAAAAGCGGACCGGTTCAGATACCGTTCCCAGTGCGTCTGTGACGCGCCACCAGTAGGTGCCAGCTTCCAGCGCCGAAATGCCCGCCTGTCCCGGCGCTACGTCGTCCACCACGAGCAGGAGCTGCGTAAAGGCGGCATCGCGCGCGACTTCAACGCGGGAAGCCCGTGGACTTGCGGCCGTCCAGTAGAAGGACACGGGCCCCGCGCTCACGACCGCTTCGTTGGCCGGCGCGCCCGGAATGGGCGCCGGCAGGCGCCCCGTCGTGATGCGAAACACTGTTCCGATCTCTGGAAGATCCTGGTTGAACGTGCAGTCTTCCACATCCCCACCGTTGAAGTTTACGAGCACCATGCGGCCCATGATTTCGGCCTGCCATGCGCTCCCACCGCCATCTCCCGTCGCCACGAGTTCGTCGACCCAGGCCCGGTACCCTGCGTCGCCAGGCGATTCATCCGACGGCAGGTGCCAGTAAATGGCATCCGTCTCCGGGTCGTTCTCGCCACCGGACACGGAATGGTCGAGGCACGTGATGCCCCACCCGTCGCCGTCCCAGTCAATAACCCACGGAATGAGCCGTACGTCGTCCGATGGGTCATCCGGGGTATCTACACCAATGCGCCAGAGCTCAAACGGAACGTCCACGACCGATCGATCCCTGAACGCATTCCAGCCCTTTCCGCCTTCCGCCGTGAATCGCAGTTCGAAGTCGTACGGCACCAGGAAACGGGTACCGTTTGCTCGGCCGAACACCGTGCGGTCAAGAAAATCGTCGAACGTCCGGCGATTGCCGTTGTCGAACGTGTGGATCATCCATTGGCCATCTCCGACCTGCTGGTCCTCATTGGCCCGCGGGAGGGCGCCCGGAAAACCCTGAAAATCGGCCGCAGCGCCAACAGGCTCGGCGAGCGGTCCAGCGGCGTTCGCAACAACCTGGAAGCCGGTGAAGATTTCCTCGCCCGCGAAAATCTCGTCGCCCGTCGAGAACGTGACCGGATCCGACCACGGGCCGTAGCCCGCCGGCGTTGCAGCGCGCACGCGCACCGTATAGGCGGCGTCCGGCTCAAACCCCGGCATGAAGCGGCCGCGCAACTCGTAACCCGTCGTCAGACGCTGCTCGGAGAGCAGCCACGACCGGGTCTCGCTCGAATGAGGATCGACCGCCGAACCGCGCGTCAACTGCACCTCGAACTCGACGTCCTTTGCTCCCGGCCACGTCCAGACGAGTTCCAGGTCGAGCGGCTGCCCGGTCGCGCCATCGGCCACCGACTGCATGGATGGCGCCTCACTCGGCGCCGAGCCGCTCACTGCCGAGCTGGGCACCGCATCCGGCGTAAGGTCCTGGAACAGCGCCGCAGCCTCCTTCAGCCGCACAATGCTGTCCAGGTGGTCGTTTCCGAAGGCTGTGATGTCAGCGAAGAAAAGCGTCGCCTCCTCCCCGGGTTGCAACGTAATAGAACCAGTGCCTGAGATTCCCCTCCGGTCGTTCCTGATGGCCACCGCACCATTCCCATCCAGATTATTCTCAGACCAGAACTCGCCACGTTCCGCAGCTCCAAAGAACATGTACGACGTGGGTACACCGTCCGGATCAGTTCCGTCTCCACCAACAGTAAGTGGGCGACCCGTTCTCAACAACCCATTATTGTACATATGAAAATCAGTGGCACTCCGTGGAAATCCCAAGAACGGATTACCGCTGTACTGAATGGCTATAAATGACGACATGGCGGAACCAGTGATTGCTGGATCACCCTGGAGACCCGTCGATGAAAGCCCCCCAATAATTTGTATACCATTTGCTGGAGGTTTATCCCCGTAGCCATGGTCGCCATCGTCGAACGAATCAGAGTTGTACGTATATGCTAGATCAAGCGATGAATCCGAGGCAATAAAATCGTCTTCCAAATTTCCAATGTCAGCATCCTGGAAGACACCGACACTCAAGTTTTCAATTATGGACGGTCCTTTGTTAATAATCCTGTATGCGAAAAACAGACTGGTATCGAAATATGGATTATCTGTGGATGCACTCGAGAACGCCATGCCCTGCACCTCGAGCCCGAGGGGAAGCGAGTTGCTGGAGCCGTGCTCATTACCGATATCGTTCATGACCCACCAGATGGTCTCGTCGCCAAGCAGAAGCGGCCTGTCGCCGGCTACAAGGTCATAATTGTCCGGATTCCCGTCGCCGTCCACCACCGGCGCTCCGTGCTGCCAGGGCCACCGGAGGACGTCGATCGATGGTTCTCCGCCGGCCGCCAGCGCCTGAAGGTCGCGGCGCTCCACTCGGTAGAGCCTGTCGTACTGTGCGCAGTCGGCGCCAGAGGCCACCTCTTCATAGGGTCCCGGCCAGAACTCCCATGATCCAGACGTAGCAGCAGCTGACCGCGCCTCCCCATCCACCACTCCAGAGAAAAGTACTCCACTCTTGAATACCGTCAAGCGATCTGTCCCCCTGGGGACCTGGTGAACCGGTAGTCCCCCATTCCAGAACAACCCACCATTGTTCATGATCTTGGCGCGCACGTTATTGGCGTCAATGATGGCCTCGCCGCGGGCCGCCTCGCAGGACATGGGGGTCTGCGCCAGCGCCGAGTGCGCGCCACCGGTCAGAATACCGAGCAAGCCACCCGGAAAAAGTGCGAGAAATAAGGTCGTCCGTATCGATATACGCATATGTCGCGATGGTTTGGTCCTGGTTTCGAGCCAATGGCCTGCGACAAATGTAATTTTCCGTGCGTGTTGATTTTGTGTGAATGGTTGAACGGTCAATAATCGCCGTCGACCAGCGCCATGATCCGGTCGAAGAGCGCGGGGATGGCGCCCTCGGCCGCCGGAGCGCCGGGTCCGACGGGCCACGTGGCGCGGCGCAGTATGATGGTGTTTCGAATCCGACAGGCTCAGGTTTCAACGGCCAGCAAGCGGGGAAGCCCGCAACCGGGAAGCCGGGAAATAAACGGGATTTACTCGCCGTTTGGACTGCTACTATCCCCCTACCGCTGAGAGTCAGGCTCGTTTGTCGCGGGCCCTCGCTGAGCTTTCGTCCCAAACCGAGCGCCCGCTCGTTTACTCGCCGGTCGGACCGCTGCCATCCATCCGCCGCCGAGAAACAGGCTCGTGAGTCGCGGGTTCGGCCTCGCGAACTGTGTTCGCGAGGCCTCAGCGCTCGTTTGAACCCTACGGCTTCAACTCCCGGCGCGAGGGTAAATAAAATGGGCTCGGCCCGCTTATGCGGGCCGAGCCCATTTTGGTACCGCGTACGGGATTTGAACCCGTGTTACCGCCGTGAAAGGGCGGCGTCCTAGACCCCTAGACGAACGCGGCATGTAATGGGGTGACCGAGGGGATTTGAACCCCCGACCTCCAGGGCCACAACCTGGCGCTCTAACCGACTGAGCTACGGTCACCATTTAGCCATAGACCAGAAAGATAGGAACCACCGGACGTTTGAGGCAACCGGAATACGATTGAACTTTCAATGGAACGAGGATATCGGTGCGTACAGCACATCGACAATGCCCGCTCAGTGAATAATCGCCACCTTGCCGTAGGCGGTCCCTTCGTCGTTCGTACCGACGGCTACGACAAGGTAGACGCCGGAATCGACGACGCGGCCCGATTCATCCCGTCCGTCCCAGCGCACGCGCCCACCGCGGCCATCCAGGCGCCGGACCAGCGATCCGGCCACCGTCATGATCCGGATGTCGGTTGCTTCGACCAGGCCGTCAATGAAAATATCCGTCGGCCCACCGGAATCGAAACGCACCGGGTTCGGGAAAACGGTCAGATCCTGCGTTGCGGCGGCAGCGGCGACGGCGTCGGACGTGAGCGAGAGTGCGCCGCGGTCGGTGGCGAAGTAGACCTCGCCGCTCGTCTCATCGACCGCGATGGAGAGAATGATATTCGAGAAAAGCGGTGAATTGTCTACCGTCAGCTGCACAACCGGCGCAAAACCGCCCTCGACCGGCTCAATGAGCCAGGCGCCTTCCCGCGTAGCAAACCAGATCCGGTTCGCCGGATCGACAGCAATATCATTGATTTCGAGGCCAAACAACACGAATGTACCGAGCGATCGGTCGGCCCACTGCGGCCAGATGGCCTGGGCGCTGGCGTCGCGGGCCACTATACCTGTATTGATGAAGAAAGCCGGCCCCGAGGACGTGCCAATCCAGACCTGACCATCCCGGTCCTCGGCAACAGCGGTGACCGTTGTCGATGGCAGGCCCAGCCCCGACCCCCCAGCCGCACCGAAAAAGCGAAAGTCATCGTCCTCAACCGCATCGGGATTCCCCGTTTCAAGCACCATCAGCCCGCGCACGAGCCGGAAATTGGTCTCATTGAGTACGATGATCCACTTCTGGCCGAAGGAATCAATGAAAATGGGTCCATACGCATTCGTATTGGCCGTCAGCCCTTCGCCGACCAGAGGCGCAAATTCCGTCCAGTCGCCATTCGCGTCGCGCCGGTGCAGCGGCAGTCCACTGGCGCGCGTCGTGGCCCAGATGGAGCCGTCGGAGTCCCCATCGACCCCCGATACCACCACGAAGTTGCCGGTGCCCGTAGCCGGACGGAGCGAGGAATTGGTAGCATCATAGAGCGTCACATCCTGGCCATTCTCAATACGCGCCACGCCCCCACCCTCGGAGCCGAACCAGGCCGTTCCGTCGGCATCGACATGGACGCTCAGGAATCGGTTGCGACCCGAAAGTTCTGGTAGTTCATCGGTCGTAAAATCGACCCAGGAGCCATCCGGCCGGCGCATATGAAAGCCCGTGTTCGATGCATCGGCACCGCCCGCCCAGAGCGTACCGTCAGGACCCACTTCGAGCTCGGAGAATTCTCCCGCAGACGGTCCGTCGGGGACCACCACCTGCTGCGGCGCAACCTCCGTCGCACCTGCGGGAATGGATCCAATCTGCAGCAGGCCATCCCCGGCGTCGGTCATCCAGACGGCACCACCGGGCGTGACAGCAACGCCGGACGGAAAAATGAATCCGGGCACGGAGACGAGGCCGGCACTACCCTGCGCATCGACAGAAACCAGTCGAAAACGATCAATGCCAACAAGCCCGTCACCTGTAGAAGCGAGTTGGAATACGGGTTCATTGGTGGCATTGAGCCGTTCCCACCGGTTCTGGGGTGCGAGCCAGCGGTACACGTCCTGTCCCGTTCCGGAGAACACAGTTCCACCGGAGGCGGCCAGCGACAGCACCTCGAGTGCATTGCCGGAAAGTCCTGTCCGGTGAAGCGTCCACGCCGACGGATCCTGCAGGTTGGGGGCCGAGAGCGGTACGCTCACAACGCCTTCCGAAACTGCCGCCCAGAGACGTTCTTCCCCGTTGGCGCCCGGTGCAATGAGCACGTCATTGACCTGGATGGCCGGCGGGACGGGGCCGAGCCGCGTAAAGGAGTCCTGTACTTCTCCCCGATCGGGACTGAAAACGACGATTCCGAAGCTGGTGGCTACATAAATGACGTCCTGGGCGACCACAATACGCTGGATTCCGCGCGATGGAAACTGGTCGGCCCGGGCAATATCCCGAAACGCCTCGACCTGGCCCGTTTCAATGTCAATCCGGTCCAGCACGCCGTCCGCGTACCCGACCCAGACCTGCCCACGGACGTCGTCGACGGCGATGGACTGTCCCTGCACACTCGAGAGTCCCTCGACGATGGTGAGACGCGTGATTTCGCCACTCGCCAGATCGTAGCCGAAAACGCCGCCATCGGAGGCCACCCACACGCCATCGCTTCCAGCGGCTACAGCGCGCGCGGAGCGGAACGAGGTATGGGCTGTCCACTCGGTGAACCCCTGCGGCGACGTCCTGACCTGTGCAAGTGATGTCTGTAACACCATGGTCAGCATCAGCGTGAAGGCGAACGCACGTGCCGCCGCGCAGCGATACCTCTCCGCACAGCGATACCTCGGCGACGCAGCGCCTTGCACGGAATCAATGAATGGAACAGGTGCAGTCAGCATGATCTTCATCGTGTGGAATGCGGCACAAACGCGGCGCCCGCCAACGGGTTCGCCCGACACGTTCAGAACGGCAACGTGTCCACGCCGTGGCTACCCAGTGCGGCGCTCGCCTGGCTGTGGAAATCAGATCCGCCCGTCTTGCCGAGGCCGTGCCGGTCGGCGAGTTCGGTATAGTATCCGCGCAACATGTCGTCGTGCGCCGGATGATCGATCTCCATGCCCCAGAGGCCGGCTTCAATGAGCGCCATGATCACGCGGTGGGGCACGGCGTGACCTGGATGGGCCAGCGAAGTCACGCCGCCTGCGCGGCGCACACATTCAACAACGTCCTCGCCCGGGGGCAGGGGCTTGGGAATGAAGGTCGGCGCTGTGGGCACCAGGTACCGGTCGAACGCTTCCGACATGGTCTGCACGGTGCCATGCGCCGCAAGCAGGCGCGCCAGATGAGGCCGACCGAGCGATTTCACATCGGGCAGCCGGGCGCCCTCGGGAAGCAGGCCCCGCTCCTTGAAGGTCTTGAGAAAAGCCTCGGCGCGCTCGCGGCGGCGTGCCGACTGCTCGCCGAACAGGTGCTGCAGGTGCGGGCTGTCCTCATCGAAGGCGTAGGCCAGGATATGCACTTCGACGCCGCCAACGGCGCTGCTGATTTCGACGCCCGGAGTCAACACGAGACCGGCCTCTGCGGCCGCCGCACGGGCCTCGGGCAGCGCGTCGAGCGTGTCGTGATCGGTCACGGCGAGGCCCGAGAGCCCGGCGGCGGCCGCAAAAAAAACAACCTCATCGGGCCGGAAGACTCCGTCCGATGCCGTCGTATGGATGTGCAGGTCGTAACGGATCATCAGGAACGCCAAGGCCCCCAACCGGGTTTGCTCGCAGAACCCACAACGGATCTGCCTCTATGGAACACATGTGGAGCCCCTGGCGCTCCCGACATATGGACATGACCAAGGCCGACACGTCCGCTCGACCGGCCGCGCCGGGGCAGTCCGTGTTCACCCGGATTGCCGGGCGTAACAATGATGAAGCCGACTATGTACTCTGGAGGGGCACGCATGCGTATGTCCTGTTGAATCTGTATCCGTACAACAACGGACACCTGCTCGTTGTGCCCTACCGTCAAACAAGTACATGGCTTGACCTTTCCCGCGAGGAGCAATCGGAAATGATGGATCTCGTAACACGGTGCATGGACTGGCTTACAGACGCTCTCCAGCCGGAAGGGTTCAATGTCGGCATGAATGTGGGCGAGGCGGCCGGAGCAGGCATCCCGGACCATGTCCACATGCACGTTGTGCCCCGCTGGTCGGCCGATACGAACTTCATGCCCGCGACCGCTGACACAAAAGTGCTCCCCGAAAGTCTCCGCGCCACGTGGTCCAGGCTGCGCCGGGCCGTCGAATCCACCACATGAAAAACCAGTCCGCACCGCATATCTCCATCCTCAATGTGGTGTGGCCCATTCTGCTCGGACTGGCGGTGATGGGGCTCATTGCCTTTTACACATGGGATGAGGGCATTCTGCGTGAAATGGCCCGCGCCGCCGACCCTGTCATCCTCGCGGGTGCCGTCGCCATCGCGGCCATTCGGGTCGTGGCTGGCGGATGGCGGCTCAGCTTCATATCGCGCCACGGGCTCTCCTTCTCCCAGGGCATAAAGGCCCAGATCGCCTGGGACTTCGCATCGAACGTGACCCCTTCGGTGGTGGGTGGCGCCCCGCTCTCGGCCTGGTACATGGTCAAGGAGTCGGAGCGGGCGCCCGGCCGAAAGGGTCCCATGAATACGGGAGATGCGACGGCCGTGATGACCTTCACGATGCTGCTCGACCAGATCTGGTTCGCGCTGGCTGTTCCGGTCGTGCTGATTACGGCCCTCTTCTGGCCCGTCATACCCCCCGAAGCCGGCCGGTTCGGGCTCTGGACGCTCGTCGTCTACTTCCTGGTCTTCACCGGATATACAGTGCTCTTTGCCTACGCCACGCTCGTACGCCCATCCGTGCTGGTCCGATTGACCAACAGAGTCTTCCGACTGCCGTTTCTGCGTCGCTACAGCGAAGCCGTAGCCCTCGAAATGGAGCATTTCGAGGCGCGGGCGGCTGTCCTTCGCAAGCAACCGACCGATTTTTTCATTCTCGGCCTTCTCTTGACGGCCTTTTCGTGGATTACGCGCTACGGGCTCGTTGTCTTCATCCTCTGGAGTTTTGTCCCGGATATTGACCGGGGACTGCTGTTCATCCGCTCGGTGGCCATGACCATGAGTTCGCTCATCATGCCGACGCCAGGTGGAGCCGGAGGTATTGAGGCGCTCTATGCCCTCTTTTACAGCTCCCTCCTGCCGGACACGGCCTACATCGCGCCCTCCCTGCTGCTCTGGCGCTTCCTCGGGTATTACGTTTTCATTGCGCTCGGTATTGCCTTGACCACGAGGTACGTACAGCGGCGGGTGATATCGTGACCAAGAGCCGCTCTCAAGGGTTCACGTCGTACGACTTCCGGAACATTCATCCCGATGTCTACCTCGGTACGGCGAGCGACCGGTATGCCGGCTGGATCGGCACCATCTATGACGAATCGTGGCGGGAGCGCGTTACGACGCGCACCCGCAAGCTGGCGGGCCGCTCCTTCAGCGAAAAACAGGTCCCCGTCCCTTCAGCGTCCGAGTACTTCGAACATTTCCGCTGCCTGGAGCTCGATTTCACGTTCTACCGGCCCCTGGTTGAGCCGGATGGACGACCCGGCAACAACTTTCGCGTGCTCGCCGCCTACGCCGAGGCCGCGCCGCCCCACGCCCGCTTCTACCTGAAAGCGCCCCAGCGCGTATTTGCGCCCCGGCTGCGTGCTGGCCAGGGGGCCTACCGGGACAACCCGGACTACCTCAATGTGGCCATGTTTGTGAAGGGTTTCCTCGAGCCGGCACAGGAGCTCCTGGGAGGTAGGCTCGGTGGCATTATCTGCGAACAGGGATACCAGCGGAAAAAGGACACGCCGACGACAGAAGTCCATACAGAGGCCCTGGCGACGTTTTTCCAACAGGTCGAACAGGCCACCGCAAGCCACGCCGGGCGCGACCTCGGTTGCCATCTTGAAATCCGGTCCCCGCATCTACTCGAAACGCCCTGGTTCGACTGGTTGGAGAGCGCCGGGCTGGGCCACGTGTTCAGCCACTGGACGTGGCTGCCCCCCATTCGCGAGCAGTGGAAGCGCTCCGGCGAGCGCCTCACGTCGGCGCGGAAAGACGTCGTGACCAGGCTGCTGACACCGCTTCGCGTGCCGTATGCCGATGCCTACGCCGCCGCCTGGCCCTTCGACAGGGAGCTCCCGGAGATCGCGCAGTCCGCCCAGGGCAAGGCCATGGTGCTCGACACGGTAGCGCTCAGCCTGCAGGCCCTCCGGCACGATGCCGCCCCCATTGTGCTGCTCAACAACCGCGCCTGGGGCAGCGCGCCCGAGCTCGCCCGCCGCATTGCCGAGCGCCTGGAGGCCGAGTTGGGACCTGGCTGAGGCGTAGCGGGCTTCCTGGTGCCTGACCTCGAGCCGGACCGGTTCAGGACCGGCCGTAATCGTCCTCCAACCGCTCAATGTCGTCCTCGTCGCACGTACCGAGCTGCGTCTCTATGATTAAAAGCGGCTCGGACCCCGTATTCGAGATGCGATGCACGCCGCCCACGGGAATGAAGACCGTACTGCCCGCAGTGACCGTCGTCTCCTCCCCGTCCAGATGGAACAGCCCGGTGCCCGCCACAATGACCCAGTGTTCCTTCCGAAGCTGGTGACGCTGCAGGCTGAGCCGCTCGCCGGGCGCGACGAGTATCCGCTTCACGCGGTACCCCTCTTCATTGAGGTACTCTTCCCAGCGCCCCCAGGGGCGATCGTCGGCGTCAATAAAGTTGTCAGGCATGGGCGTCGTGGAAGGTGTCAGACATGGCCGTCGGTCGTGGGGTAGGAATCTGCATTACGGCCAATCGTTTTGAGTACGGAAAACAGGATGATGAGGCCGGCGACCAGGCTGATCCACCACGGCAGCCCGTATCCGGCGGGAATGATGCCGACAAAAATGGCAACCAGACCCACGAGCAGGGCATAGGGCAGCTGCGTTCGGACGTGCTCAATATGATCGCATCCAGAGGCCATACTCGACAGAATGGTCGTATCCGAAATGGGCGAGCAGTGATCCCCCCAGACCGATCCTGCCAGGACCGTCGAAATGGTGGAGTAGAGAATGTGATAGTCGTGCACGGCCACCATGTCATTGGCCACCATGACCGCCCACGCCAGAGGCAGCACCAGTGGAAGCAGAATGCCCATCGTGCCCCAGCTTGAGCCCGTTGCAAATGCGGTCGCGGCCGCCAGGATGAATACGATGGCGGGAATAAGCGCCGGAGGTACGGTATCGCCGAGGACCGTGACCAGGAAATCGGCCGTATGGAGCACGGTCGTGATCTCCGACAGTGACCAGGCCATGACCAGGATGATCATGGCGAAGAGCATGCCTTTCAGCCCACTGTACCAGGATTCCACCACTTCAGCGATAGTCAGAATGCGCTGTCCCACGGAGAGGAGCGCCGCCGTAAGCACACCGAGCAGCGACGCCCACATGAGCGACTTGTAGGAGTCGGCCGATCCGATGATGTCGCGCAGGTTGTCGCCCTCTCCCGTCACATAGAGACTCACCATGACGCCGCCAATGAGCACCAGGACCGGGAGCAGCGCGTTGATCATCCGGTGCGGAACACCGTCCTTGGGAGCCGTTTCCCCGCTGTCAGCGCCTGCCGCATCGTCTACATTGGCGCCCTCCCCGAGTACCGCGCCGGTCGTTCGCGCCCGGATTTCGGCCTGCAGCATGGGACCGTAATCGCGACCGGTGAGCGACACCATGAGCACAAACGCGATGGCCAGCAGCGGATAGAAGGAGTAGGGAATGGACGACAGAAAAAGCCCATAGGCCGACTCATCCAGTCCCTCCAGGTTGCGGACGGACGCCCCGATGAGGCCTACTTCATATCCAATCCACGTGGTCACGAACGCAATGGCAGCAATGGGCGCTGCCGTCGAATCGACCAGGTAGGCCAGTTTCTCCCTTGAGATCCGCAGTTTGTCCGTCACCGGACGCATAGTATTGCCAACAACCAGCGTGTTGGCGTAGTCATCGAAGAAAATGCCAACGCCGAGCAGGCTCGTCGCCACTTGCCCGCGCCGCGCCGTGTTGGCCCAGCCCACGATCCTGTTCACGACCCCCTGCATGCCCCCGTTTTTGGATATGATGCCCACCATGCCACCGATCATGAAGGTGAACAGTATGATCGATGCATGATCGGGGTTGGCCAGCGCATTGAGCACAAAGACCTGGAACGAACTCAGAAGGCCCATCAGAAGACCGCTCAGCGAAACCTCTATGGCCAGCATGGCACCCACCCAGATCCCAAGAAAGAGCGCTGGCACCACGCGTTTGAAGAGGAGTGCAATGGCAATGGCAAGAATGGGGGGCAGAATAGACGTCCAGGGCGGAATTTTACGGATGGGACGCGATGATACCAGTTCGCCCTGCCTGTACAGCGTTATTTCCGTGCGGCCGGTGCCGGTCGAGATAACATCCTCGGCTACCGGATTTCCATCCGCGTCGAATGTAACCGGCCACGTGGCTCCTGCCAGGCGCACCTCATAGGCCGACACGGCAAGCGTATCGCGTGAGATCTCGAGAGTGACTGTAAAGGGAATATCGGCAAGAACCACGTCTGGTCCTGTTACCTCCGAAACGCGTGCGGGCACCTGCGCCTGCGCCGTATCGGGCAGGAACAGAACAAGCATCAGGGCGGCCAGCGTCACCGACCTCGGAAATAAATCACATCTCATGGGGCTCGTTGTCAAAGGGTTCCGTAGGTGCGGTCTCCCGCATCGCCCAGTCCGGGCCGGATATACGCATGCTCGTCCAATTCCCGGTCTACGACGGCCGTCACGATCTGGACGTCCGGATGGGCCGAGCGCAGCGCTCGAACACCTTCCGGTGCCGCAACCAGGCACACCATCAGCAGCCGGCGCGCGCCCGCCTTTTTGAGGTGCGAAATGGCGGAAGATGCACTGCCGCCGGTCGCGAGCATGGGATCGACTACGACCACGAGTGCGTCTTCCAGCCCGTCTGGAAGGTTGGAATAGTAATCCACGGGCTCGTGCGTCGCCTCATCCCTGTACATGCCCAGGTGTCCCACGCGGGCTTCAGGAAGAAAGCGGATGAATCCGTCCACCATGCCCAATCCGGCGCGCAGTATGGGCACGACGACGACGGTTTCGTCCAGCGTGACCCCGTCGGCTTCTTCCAGCGGCGTCTGCACGGACACGGGCCGCGTCTGGACACACCGGAGCGCCTCGTAGGCCAGATAGGACGATGCGCCCGACAGGATGTGCCGAAAGTGTCCGTGCGACGTGGTTCTATCACGCAGCACGGTCAGATCACGCCGCAGTAGCGGATGATCCACAACCTGTACTCCTTCACTGTCCATCAGGATGGGTTCCCGGTGCGTGGCGCTCCGCCCGCACCCGGTGTCTTCTTCTTTCGGCCAGGCTGCGTGAGCCACGGCTGACGCTCAAAGTAACTGTCAGTGATTTTCTTGAGCAGACCGGAGAGGAGTACGAGCGTAATCACGTTGGGTAGCGTAACGAGCGAAAGCGCTACGTCGCCGATGTCCCAGATCGTCGTCACCGCGAGGACGGCCCCGATGAAGTGGAATATCAGGAAAACCACCTTGTAGGGCACGATGGCTTTCTTGCCCCAGATGTAGTTCGCGCACCTGTCCCCGTAATAACTCCAGGAAATGGCCGTTGAAATGGCAAACAGGAATACGGCAATCAGTACCAGATACTTGCCGAACGCGCCGAGGCCAATCGGATCCAGTCCGCGCTCAAAACCAAGCGACGTCATGGGCGAAGAGTTCAGGACGGCGTTGCCGTAAAGCACCGTGTACTCCGTGCCGTCGTCCGATACGGCCCGGGCTTCCGCTGGATTGATGATGCCGGAAAAACGCATTTGCTGCTCCGGATCTACAAAGAACTCGTCTACCGCCACGTCATAGTAGGCAAGGCGTGGCTCCTCGAGTGAAACAGTCGGCGCGCCGTCCACAATCTTGTAGGCATCGGGCGGCAAGGCGATGTCAATGCGGCCCGTCTCGCGCGGGGCCACCCAGGAGACGTTGCCATCCGTCAGGCCAATCTGCGTCGGCACCTTGGCGACGTTGGCACCCGTGAGCACAATCACGAGACCCGTCATGGTACAGATCACGATGGTGTCAATGAACGGCTCAAGAAGTGCCACCACACCCTCGGATACCGGCTCGTCCGTCTTGGCTGCCGAGTGGGCAATGGGCGCTGAGCCCTGCCCCGCTTCGTTCGAGAAAAGCCCACGCTGCACGCCGTAGCGGAGCGTGAAAATGAAAACGCCGACACCCGTTCCGGCCACACCCGCCGTCGGGTTGAACGCCTCGGTGAAAATCATACCGAAAGCGGGCAGAACGGCGTCATAATTGATGAACAGGATGGTAAGCGCAGCCAGTACATAGAGCCCAGCCATGACTGGTGCCAGAATGCTCGTAACGCGTCCAATCCGGCTGATGCCGCCAATAATGACGAAACCAACAATCCCTGCCGTCAGAAGGCCCGTAGCCCACGTGGCAATGCCAAACGTGTCGCTCATCTGTGTGGCAATGGTGTTGGCCTGGATGGCGTTGCCTGTCATGAACGACGTAATCATCAGCATGAAGGCGAAGAAGAGGGCTACCGGCTTCCAGTTCCAGCCGAAAACGTCTTTCATGCCCCGCTCAATGTAATACATGGGACCGCCCGCCACGGAGCCGGCCATGCGCCCACCTTCCATTTCAACACGATAATGCTGCGCGAGCGTAACCTCGGAAAACTTTGTTGCCATGCCGAGCACGGCGGTTACCCACATCCAGAAGAGCGCACCTGGCCCGCCCCAGTGAATGGCGAGCGCGACACCCGCAATGTTTCCGATACCGACGGTCGCCGAGAGGGCTGTCGTCAGCGCCTGGAAATGAGACACGTCTCCGGGCTCCTCGTCGTCATCGTATTTACCCGTTGTGACGGCGAAACCGTGTCCAAGACGGCGAAGCTGGATGAACCCAAGCCGGAGCGTCAGAAAAGCACCCGCGCCCAGAAGTCCCACCACCAGAACAGGCGACAGGTAATGGTTGATCAGATCGATGTAGTGCGCCAGTAAATCCATGGAATGTTGCTGTAGAGGGTTTGGGTGCGGTTCATGAAAACATCATATCCGTCGAATATAACCTGTGACGCATCCGGGGGCAACCACTGCCAGACGCGTCGCGATGAACCGGCGCACGGATTACGACTTCAGGCTGGACGGGTCCACTTCCACAATGCGGCGATTCAGTACCGCGAGTGTCCTGGATGGCCATCGTCTTACCAGGCGGTAATCGTGCGTGGCCATGATGACGGTCATGCCCTGCTGATTCAGGCTCACGAGCACTTTCTGGATTTCCGAAGCCACTCCTGGATCCAGATTTCCCGTCGGTTCGTCGGCCAGGACCACCCATGGTTCGTTCACGATGGCACGCGCTATGACCACGCGCTGCTGCTCACCTCCCGACAGTTCGTGTGGGAAACGGCGCTGTTTGGGCGTCAGGCCCACACGCGCAAGCACCTGCAGAACCCGCGTTTTCACGTCCTTCCCAGACCGGCCCGTAACGTGCAGGGCGAAGGCCACGTTGTCGAATACATTCCGGTCTGGAAGCAGTTGGAAATCCTGGAAGACAATGCCAATGGCCCGTCTCAGATACGGCGTATCGGTCGCCTCGCCGCCATCCCACGTGAAGTCAGCAATCTGGACTTCTCCTTTCGTCGGGCGTGCATCTCTGTACAACAGTTTGAGCAGAGAAGACTTCCCGCTACCAGTTGGTCCGACCAGGTAAACGAACTCCCCGCGCTCCACGCGGAACGAGACGTCCTCCAGGACGGGTTTTTCACCGCCATCCGGAAGAGGCCAGGCTATGGAAACGTCGCGGAATTCGATCATCAGGAGCGGGCCTCCACCACCCAGTGAATGCGTTCGGCGCTCTCATCGGCAGGATCGAGCGAAAAACCGTCATACGCCGCCAGTACGTCAAGACCAGCCTCGCCCAGCATGCGCTGCATGTCTTCCTTGTTCCACGCACGCTCCAGGTGGACCTCTTCGAAGGTCCCCTCGGGCGTCGTCAGCTCAAAACGGGTCGTGTGAATGCGGTCAATGTCGTCGTATGTGCTCTGACGAAGCCATGAGCCCGCGTCCGATTCTCCCTCGTCTTCAAAAAAATCGGCGTTGTTGATCGAGTTGGCCGGCGTCGACTGATCGAAAATGAAGACACCGCCAGGCGAGAGCAGCGATCGAACTTCGCGCAGCGTAGCCACTACGTCCTCCTCCTTCAACAGGTAGTTCACGCCATCGAACAACAGGAACATCACATCATATGGTGCGCCCTCCTTGAGGGCACCTGTGAAAGCGGTACCGGGAAAGCGGACATTCGAAAGGGCGCGCACACGTTCGCCCAGAAGGCGGTCGGCACACGCCAGCATGGTCTGGGATCCATCGGTGGCCGTATAGTCGACGGCACGTCGCGCCAGGAAATGCCAGGCAAACTGTCCCGTACCGCAGGCCAGTTCGGCCGCCGTCCTTGGCTCCTTGCCATGCTCGTCGAGCACATGGTCCAGGTAGTCGGCCCACGCTTCAAAATCGACGTAGTCCATGACGTCGTCATACAGCAGCGCAAGCACGGAATAAGGGGTTACGTTGATCATGGATCAGAAATCCTGGTAGCGGTTAACGGAGTAGCACGCCGTGCGCGTACCATCTGACAGGCTGTGCGTATGGCCTCAATCAAGCTGCCTGCCCGGGCGCGGCCCGTGCCGGCAATATCAAACGCCGTCCCGTGATCGGGCGACGTACGCACAATGGGAAGCCCGAGCGTCACATTCACGCCCTGACCAAATGAGAGTGCCTTGAATGGGGCCAATCCCTGATCGTGGTACATGGCCAGGACGCAATCCACCTCCTCGTGACCACGCGCACCGAAAAAACCATCAGCGGCCAGCGGGCCGCGCGCGTCAATACCTTCCGCGCATGCCCGTCGGACGGCCGGAGACACGATCGCGTCCTCCTCCGTGCCGAGCACACCGCCATCTCCCGCATGTGGATTCAGTCCCAGTACGGCAATACGGGGATCCGAGACGCCAAAATCCTGTCGCAGGCCGGCATGGATGGTCCGCAGGTGCTCTAGAATGAACTCCTGGGACAGGGACGCAGGGACACGCGCGAGCGGAATATGTCCGGTAACCACAGCAACACGCAGGCGTCCTGAAACGAGCATCATGGTCACGTGGTCAGCGTGCGTTCTTTCAGCCAGGAATTCGGTGTGGCCAGGAACCTCGTAGCCCCCCAATTGCACGGCCTCCTTGGAAATCGGCGCCGTGACGAGGCCATCAGCGCCATCCGCCAGGCACAGGTCCACGCCCATCTCAACGGCCTGCATGGCAAGTTTACCGGCCTCCGCCATGAGTTGGCCGGGCTGCCGCACGAACAACGGCTCCTGCCCTCGGCGCCCGGCATCAACACCCATGAGCCTGACACGGTGCCCGCCGCATTCGGCCTCGCCCGCCAACACGGCCGCGCCCCCGAATTCGTCAGAAAGAACAGATTCCGGGCCAATCAGCGTGAACTCCAGCGTCTGAGAGACAGACAACGACTCATCCCGGAGTGCCTGGAAGACCACTTCCGGACCAATCCCGTTGGGGTCTCCGAGCGTGCAGGCAATCCGGACAGGCATCGTCGTCATGTCACCGCTTCGACTCCGCGTAGGCGCGCATGAACTCTACCAGAAGGCGCACGCCAAATCCGGTTCCCCCAATGGGACGATACGGCCGCGTCTTGTGCGTAAAGGCCACACCTGCTATGTCGACATGCACCCATGGGTAGTCCACGAAATGCTCCAGGAACTTGGCGGCGGTAATACAGCCACCTTCGCGGCCACCCACATTCTTGAGATCGGCCACCTCGGACTTGAGCTGTTCTTTGTACTCGTCGTACATGGGCAGTGGATGCACGCGATCGCCCGATGCTTCGCCGGCCCTGACCATGGACTCTATGCGCTCCCCTGCCTTTGAATTGAGCGTCGTCAGGATGGGAGCCGCCTGGTCGCCCATGGCAACGGCCGCCGAACCCGTGAGCGTAGCGATATCGATAACCAGATCCGGCGAAAAATTGGCGGCGTACGAGAGCGCATCGGCGAGTACCATGCGGCCTTCCGCATCTGTGTTCAGCACCTCGACCGTGGCGCCCGAGTGCATTTTAATGACATCTCCCGGGACGTAGGCCCGCTCGCCAGGTCTGTTGTCAGTTGCCGGGATCAGGCCCACCACGTGGATGGGCAGATCCATCTTGGCAATGGCCTCGAACGCTCCAATAACAGCGGCCGCTCCGGACATGTCTGACTTCATGTAGTCCATGGAGTCTTTCGTAGGCTTCAGCGACAGACCGCCGGTATCATATACAATGCCCTTCCCGACCAGTACCAGCGGGCGCTCGTTCCGGGCGTTCTCAGGTTTGAACTCGAGCACGTTGAACGTAGGCGGATCCTGGGATCCCATGTTCACCGCCAGAAGGCCACCCATGCCTTCCTCTTCTATCAGTTCCTTGTCCCATACCGAGACCTCGAACCCGTTTTTCTTGCCTGATTTCTCAATGGCCCTCGAGAGGAGAACAGGCGTCTTGTCGTTGGGCGACATGTTGATCAGGTCACGCGCCGAAAAAACGGCCTCGGACACGATACGCCCACGATCGGCACCGCGACGAACCAGTTTGTCCTGCTCCTCGGTCTGAATGACGAGGCGCTGCGGACCGTCATCTTCCGACACATCCGTACGGTAGCGCGTGAACCGGTAGGACCCCAGCATGAAGCCTTCAACCAGCGCCTGGGACGCCATATCCCCGTCCAGATCCAGCTCCGGCACGCCGATGCCGACCGTCTCGGAGCGTGTCCTCATGGCCACTCCCGCTCCCACGGCAGCCGCCTGGCGCAGGCGCTCGGCTGTGACGTCCATGGATTCGCCCAGTCCGACGACAAGCAGGCGTTTGGCTGTACCCTTGTCCGGGTACACGATCATGGTTTCGCCGGCTTCACCGGAAAAATCAGTGCGCGCCCGCACAACGGCATAGCCAAACGATGCAACGAGGGTTTCCAGACCGTCACCGGATTGTTCTTCAGTCGCCGGTACAACGAGCAGGTCCACGTCCAACTCGGACAGAGCAATGGTCGATACTGATACTTTCATGCGAGTCAATTTTTTTGTTTCATATCCATGAGTACGGACAAATACGCCGCGTCCTCGTCGGAAAGGTGTTCTGAGCCCACTTCCTCTTCAGGATGGAGGTCGAGAAATTTGGGAGCCAGTTCGATGGCCCGACGGACCGTCTCCATGAGCGGTTTGTTCACAAAAGCACCCGACGCATTGCGGTGTCCTCCACCGCCGAGTGCCTGTGCCCACTGGTGCACGTGGTCATTGGCCTTGGATCGGAAACTGATCTTGGTGCCTTTCTCCGTCTCCTTGAAGAGCAGTGCCACTCGTACGCCCTCCAGCGAGAGAATCATATTTACAATGCCCTCGCTTTCTTCCGACGGGGCGCCCGTATCGGCAAGCGCCGTGCGGGTGACCATCATGGAGCCCACCTGTCCATCGAAGTCAAGCCGCAGCGTCTCGAGAACGCGACCCATGAGACGCATGCCTTCGGGAGACCGCTTGTCATATACCTCGGCGTGGATGTGGGACGAATCCAGACTTCCACGCTCCATAAGGTCGGCCACGTCCCGGTGCAGCTTCGGCGTGACATTCGAGTAGCGGAATGACCCGGTGTCGGTCATGATGGCCGTGTAGAGACACGTGGCGATCGTGGCGTCGACCGCATCCGCATCCCAGGCCGATATGATTTCCCAGATCAATTCCCCGGTCGAGGAGGCCGACTCACGGCGATACACCATGTCGAACCATGATTCCGGGTCCGTGTGGTGGTCTATGAGCAGACTGGTCCCTGGCCCCTGCCGGAAAAACGCGCCATGTTTGCCAATCCTGCCCTCCGAATTCGTGTCCGCCACCACGAGTACATCCGCCCGTGACAGGGCGTCGAGCTGAGCTACTGTGCCGTCATACTCCTCCAACAGATCCCGCCCCGGCAGCCAGTCCAGATTGTAGGGTGGCGGGTCGGCATTGATCATGAGCACCTTTTTGCCCTTTTTCTCCAGGAACCGGCCCAGCGCCAGTTGGGAACCAATGGCATCGCCATCCGGGCGGGTGTGCACCGTGATGGCTATGCTTTCAGCCTTTTGGAGGCAGGACAGGACGTCGGACAGGGTGGCATGTGACATGCGGGGCTCAAAAAATGGACAGTCCGCGTTTAACCCACCGGCGGCCTCAATGTTCGGTATCCAACTGCCAAAGCCATGCACTCCTGAGAGAGAGCATTTCCGGCGTAACATCCAGCCCCGCATCTTCATAGAGCACGACCTCACGATCCGTGCGTTTCGCCGGAACCAGCAAGGCCACTACGTCAACACCGCGAGACTGCACCTGGAGGTTGAAGGCCCGTTCGCCGTCCCATGTGTCGAGGAGCGCATCGATATAGGATGGGTGCGAAACAGGCCGCCCATCGATTTCCGTGATGACATCGCCCACCGACACGCCGGCCGCGTGGAGCGGCCCGCCTTCCAGCACGGGTCCGCGCACCTGGATGCCGCCGTCCGTACCGACCAGCCGGCCGCCAAGTGTCCAGTCGTCAGGCGCCACCGGACGCAGAAGCAGCCCGGCCCGTCCCAGAAGCGCTTTATAGTCCATGGCATCGTTTCCGTTGACATACCGGTCAAAAAACTCCCTGGCAAACGAGCGGCTGCCCGAGACGGCGGCCAGGGCGGCTTCCAGATCGGCCGAGGTGATCGGCGTTTCAGTTCGGCCCTTCGACTCCCACAGATGTCTCATGAGCGCATCGACCGATGAGTCGTACTCCGATCGCAGGGCGAGGTCCAGCCCGAGACCCAGCGCGCTGCCCCACGTGTAGTACGATATGAACGTATTGGCGGTATTCATCGGGTCCCGGAAACTGCCCTGGTCGGAGAAAGCCGCCCATCGACTCATGTCGGCTGCCGAGCGGTGCATGCGGCCTGGACTGTCGAGTACCGCGTTGATGCGCCCGGCCAGTCCGGCCGCGTAGTCAGCCTGGTCAGAAAGACCGGCCCTGTGGATGGACAGGTCGGTGTAGTAGCTTGTGAACCCTTCCGCAAACCACAGCAAATCGGTCTGGTTTGTCGACGTGAATGCGAACGGCTCCAGGTCCCGCGGCCGGATACGCTCCACGTTCCACTGGTGGAAAAACTCGTGCGACATCGTGCCCAGGTTGGACAGCCCATCGGACGAGAGCGGATTTGTGCTCGTCACGATGGTTGAATTACGATGCTCCATGCCATCGCCATGGACATACGGCGTATAGCCGACAATAAAGGTATACGACCCGTTGTCGTACGACGGCATCTCGCCATAGACCCGGTGCTGGGCGCGGACAATCTGCTCCACGTTGCGCGCAAAGGCCTGCCCTTCGTCGTCCGTTCCTTCGTGGCGCAGCGAAATCCGGTAGGGAATGACCCGCTCTCCGTCTGTGATTTCCCATTCGTACCACGACATGGACGCAATCACGGTCGGAGAATCCATGAAATAGGCCATGTCAGGCGCCGTATAGACGTCCGGGTGGTCCGTTTCGAAAAGCTGCGTCGCAATATCCCATGATGGATCCGGGCGGTTGAATCGAACGCGGACGGGTGCATTCCACAGATCGGGCGCCCACATGAACGTTGCCGGCATGTTCATGTGGGCCTGTGTGCGGTCGAATCCGGAATAGGTTCCATCGGCGCGGTCGGCGAACAATGTGTAGGCAAGCATGACATCGCCGCCCCTCGATTCCACCTCCCAGTTGAACGGATCGGTCCGTTCGACCGTGAGCGGACGGCCGTCCCCATCGACCGCGCGGACATCGTACACATTCTTTGCAAACTCATGCAGGGCATAGCGTCCCGGCGAACTGCGACTCATCGTCACATGGAGACTTCCCCCCGCAGGAACGTCCCGGAAGGTCGCGGTGACGTGGGCTTCATGATGCGCAATGGCATCGAACGAAACCGTGTAGTGTGTTTCAGGGACGAGGTCCGTGTCGGCGGCCAACGCCGCATTTGACCCGGCCGCTACCAGGGTCAGGACAAGCAGAAAAGAGAGCTTTCGCATGAGCAGGAATTTCCGTTTAGAGGCGTTCGAGAAGTGTCCAGAACGGGACTGACACATCCAACCTACGGATATAACCTCTCGACTGCCCATTTCACAGCATTTTTTTCGCGGCTGCTGACGGGCTCCTGCTGGTCACCACTCCTGGAGGGCTCCGCGGCCACGCGCTCAAAGACCAGCCGGTCGTGCAGCCTGAACGGTCGTCCCTGCCAGAATTCCATGCGCTCTGGCCGCACGAGGTACCCTCCCCAATGCGGCGGTAACGGTACTTCCTTGTCCTTGAAGGCAGCCTCCTGCTCCCGGACGGCGCCCTCCAATTCCTCCCGCGACGTCAATGGACGGCTCTGCCGGGACGCCCACGCCCCAATCCGACTTCCGCGGGAGCGGGACTGGAAGTAGGCGTCCGACTCTTCGCGCGACACGCGCTCAACGCGGCCCTCGATACGGACCTGGCGCTCCAGGATGGGCCAGTGGAAAAGCAGCGCGGCGTGCGGATTGGCCTCGAGCTCACGCGATTTGCGCGACTCGTAGTTGGTATAGAAGACGAAGCCACGCTCGTCGGCCGTCTTGAGAAGCACCATCCGCGACGACGGGCGTCCGTCGGCCGATGCGCTTGTGAGCGCCATGGCTTCCGGCATGAACAGCCCGGACGTTTCTGCGGCGCGGTACCAGGCGTCGAACAGCTCCATGGGATTGCTCTCCGGTGTTACGTCCGGCATACCGACGACAATGCCCCGTCCGGCTGTCCAGAGAGCCCTCAGAAAAGAAATTATACTCATGATGCGTGCAGCGTCCCCTGCTCGAGCAGGACCGTCCGATCGGCCATGGCGGCAAAGGCGGGGTTGTGGGTGACAAGTACGAACGTCTGGCCCAGTTCACGGCTCAGCCGAATGAGTTCGTTGTGCAGGATATCGGCCGTTTTTGCGTCGAGGTTGCCAGTAGGCTCGTCGGCCAGCACCACGTCGGGCCCGTTCATGAGCGCACGGGCAATGGCCACACGCTGCTTTTCGCCGCCTGACAACTCGGCGGGCCGGTGTTCAGCCCTGTCGGAAAGACCAACTGTCGCCAGCAGTTCGGCGGCCCGGGTGCGCGCCGCGCGCCCGCTCCGGCCGGCGATGAGCGCTGGCATCAGCACGTTTTCGAGCGCCGAAAACTCCGGCAGCAGATGGTGGAACTGGAAGACAAACCCAACGCTCTGGTTGCGGAAGGACGAGAGCGCCTCGTCGTCTGCCGCGAACATGTCGCGGCCTTCGAACAGCACGGTCCCCGCATCGGGTCGATCCAGTGCGCCCATGATATGCAGCAGCGTGCTCTTGCCTGAACCGCTCTCTCCCGTGATGGCCACCACTTCGCCGCGAGCCACCGACAGGTTCGCATCTACCAGGACAGGAAGTTTCCCGCCAGATGCCGTCGTGTACGTACGCTCAACGTGGCGGACCTCAACTATCGGGAGCGCGCTGGATGTCATACTTGTCCATCTTGTTGTAGAGATGCGATCGCTGGATGCCGATGGCCTCGGCCGTGCGGGAAATATTCCATTCGAACTCGCTCAGCTTGTGCTCAATGAAGAGCTTTTCGGCCATATCCCGGAACTCCTGGAACTGATGGAAGCGGTCCATGAGGCCCATGATCGGGTTGACGTGGCTTCCGGCGGGTGCCACGTAGCGTTCCACGTCGAGATGGGTAATGCGCTCGCCCTGGCTGAGGATGGTCAGCCGCTCCACGACGTTGTGAAGTTCGCGCACGTTACCGCGCCACTCACAACCTTCGAGCGCCGACAGGGCCTCGGGCGTGAAGGCTTTGGGCTCCAGACCGTTGCGGCGCGCGAGACGATCGCCAATATGCTCGGCGATGATGGGAATATCACTTCGCCGGTCCCGAAGCGGTGGGACGTGCATGAGGATGACCGACAGGCGGTGGTAAAGGTCCTCGCGGAAGGAGCCGTCCTGCGTGCGCTCGAGCAGGTTTTTGTTGGTGGCCGCAATGACGCGCACATCGACCGGAATGGAGCGGTCTCCCCCAACGCGGGTAATTTCGTTTTCCTGCAACGCGCGCAGCACCTTGGCCTGCGCCGACAGGCTCATGTCGCCGATTTCATCCAGGAAGAGTGTGCCTCCGTGCGCCTGCTCAAACTTGCCAATCCGCTGCTTCGTGGCGCCCGTGAAACTCCCTTTTTCGTGCCCGAAGAGTTCGCTCTCAATGAGTTCGCCGGGAATGGCGGCGCAGTTGACTTCGACCACCGGGCCCTCGGCGCGGCTCGACAGGCGGTGCACCCATTTGGCCACGAGTTCCTTGCCCGTCCCGGGCTCGCCTGTAATCAGGACGCGGGCTTCGGTCGGAGCGACGCGGTCAATCGTTTCCTTGATATGACGAATGGCCGGGCTGTCTCCAAGAATTGGTGTCAAATCACCGGCGTGCCGCTCCGAGATGGCCTGTCGCATGCGGCGGTTCTCCGCCTCAAGCTGCCCGCGATCCATGGCGTTTCGGAGCGTAACGAGCAGCCGGTTCAGGTCGGGCGGCTTCTCGACGAAGTCGAACGCGCCAAGCTTCGTCGCCTCCACGGCCGTTTCAATGTTGCCGTGGCCGGAAATCATGACGGTGGGCACGCCAAGACCTTCTTTCCCCATGGCCGCCAGGACTTCCAGCCCATCCAGGCCCGGCATCTTGACGTCAAGCAGCACGACATCGAACGGGCTTGAGCGCAGGGCCCTCAGCGCCGCCTCGCCATCCGCGGCCTCCGTCACTGCCCAGTCCTCGTATTCCAGTATCTCGCGGAGCGTCCGGCGAATGGCCGCTTCGTCATCGACTACAAGGATGGAGGGTACTGCCACGGCGTTGCCCTTCGTTATTTCTGAGCGGAGAGACGGGCCAGGTCAAACTCGATGTTGCGGGCGGCCTGGCTGTCTGGCCAGTCGTTCTGGATATCTTCAAGGACTTCTTCCGCCTCAGAAATGGCACCCGCCCGCTCGTAGGCGCGGGCGGCATCCATCAAATATTCTGGCGACGTGATCTCCGACGAAAACAGATTGGCGGCGCGGCGAAACAGATCGCCCGCCTTCTCAAATTCGTCCTGCGCTTCCAGAATGGCGGCCTCTCCGGCCAATGCCGATGCGCCCAGGTAATCGGACGACTTGTTATAGGCGCGGAAGTACGTCAGCGCGTTTTCAAGGTCTCCAAGACGGAAAAAGGCGTCAGCTGCATAGAACCGGGCCAGATTGCCCGCTGCTGTTCCGCCATAGGAATCGGCAATTTCAATCAGCCCGGTGAATGTAATGTCCCCGTCGAGCGCGGCGCGGTACGCCCCGTCCTCATACCGGTCCACGGCAAACGCCATTTCGGCGAGCGCCTTCTCGTTCTGCCCCGACTGGTACCACCCATAGGCCAGGAAGAGCGCGATGACGGCCACAACGCCGGCGGCCACCAACTGCACCGTGCGTCCGTTCTTTTCATAGAAATCCAGGGCGCGGGCGTAGAACGTGATGACGGTGTCTTCACGGAGTTCGTGACGCCGGGATACCTTGCGCGTGGGCTTGAGTGTTGACATGGGCTCGTCGTGCGGAAATACAGTTGGACTGCAACTTGAAAGTTTTGCTGAGCCTCGCAAATTACCCAAAAAAGTAAGGGCGGGCAACGTCTCCCCAATTTTCGCACGCCTTCTTCCAATTTGCACACTATTTCGACGCCGGCAGCGCTTCCAGCACGCCCGAATTAACCCGGCCTTGGTGCATTTCAATCGTCTACTCCCGATTTTGCACGTATACCGTACATCCTTCCATAAGCAATCTGGACACACACATGGCAATCAGACTGGGCATCAACGGATTCGGCCGCATTGGCCGATTGGTCTTCAGGGCAATCATTGAACGTGAATCGACCGACTTCGAAGTCGTCGGCGTAAACGATCTGACAGATGCCCGCACGCTCGCCCACCTCCTCAAATACGATTCCATCCATGGCCGTTTCCCCGGTTCGGTGGAAGCCACGGAAGGCGCCATTGTCGTCAACGGCAAAAAAATCCCCGTCTTTTCCGAGCGCAACCCGGAAGACCTCCCCTGGGGAGACCTGAAAACCGACGTGGTCATCGAATCGACCGGTATTTTCCGGACACAGGAGCAGGCCGGACTGCACGTCAAGGCCGGCGCAGGCAAGGTCGTCATTTCGGCCCCTGCATCTGGCAAGGTCGATGCGACGATCGTGCTCGGCGTCAACGACAGCATCCTTACGGGTAAGGAAACGGTGATTTCCAACGCGTCGTGCACGACGAACTGCCTGGCGCCGATGGTCAAGGTCCTGGACGACGCCATTGGCGTGGCGAAGGGCATGATGACGACCATCCACGCCTATACGTCGGACCAGAACCTGCAGGATGCGCCCCACAAGGACCTCCGGCGCGCCCGCGCCGCCGCACTGTCCATGATCCCGACCACGACCGGTGCGGCCAAAGCCGTCGGTCTGGTACTCCCCCACCTTGCTGGCAAGCTCGACGGGTTCGCCGTGCGCGTCCCCACCCCGGACGGCTCGCTGACGGACCTGACGGTCGAAGTCAACCAGGAAACGAGCGCCGAGGCGGTCAACGAACTGTTCCGCCGCGCGGGTGAGAGCACCATGAAGGGCATTCTGGAATACTCCGACGAACCGCTCGTCTCGACCGACATCATCCACAATCCGCACTCGAACATTTTCGATGCCCAGTCCACAATGGTCATGGGCAAGCTGGTCAAGGTCGTGGGCTGGTATGACAACGAGTGGGGCTACGCGAACCGCACGGTCGATGTCGCAAAGCTGCTCATGGAGCGTGCATGATGGGCTGGAAAACGCTGGATGACCTGGACGTCTCCGGACGGCGCGTGCTCGTGCGCGTGGATTTCAACGTGCCCCTGGCAGCTGATGACACGGGCGCCATGCAGGTTACCGACGACACCCGGATCCGGGGGGCGCTGCCCACCATCCAGGCTATCGTGGACCGCGGAGGCACGGCGATTTTGATGACGCATGCGGGGCGGCCGAAAGGCCGCCCCGTAGCCGACCTCAGCGTGCGCCCCATGGCCGAGCGGCTGAGCGTGCTGCTCGGCTCGCCAGTAGCGGTTGCCCCTGCAGCGGTCGGGCCCGAAGCCGAGGCCGTCGTGGCTGACGCCGGCCCGGGAGACGTGGTGCTGCTCGAAAACACCCGGTTCCAGGATGCGGAAACGGCCAACGATCCGGAGTTCAGCGCCGCGCTCGCGCGCCTTGGCGACGTCTACGTGAACGATGCCTTCGGGACCGCGCACCGCGCGCATGCGTCGACCGAGGGCGTAGCCCGCCTCATGCCGAAACGGGCCGCAGGCTACCTCATGGATCGCGAACTGAAGACGCTCCGGCGCCTTACAGATGCGCCCGAGACGCCGTTTGTCGCCGTCGTGGGAGGCGCCAAGGTCTCCGACAAGATCGCCCTGCTCGAGGCGCTGCTCGGCGTGGCCTCGTCGGTGCTCATTGGCGGCGCCATGGCCTATACCTTCCTGAAGGCGCAAGGCATCGAGACAGGGACGTCGCTCGTCGAGGAAGATCGCCTCGAAATGGCCCGCGGCCTGCTCGAGCGCGCCGGCGACCGGCTGCTGCTGCCTACGGACCACGTCGTGGCACCAGAATTCAGCGCCGAGGTCCCGCACGAGACTGTCAGTGGTTCCATACCAGCGGGCATGATGGGACTCGACATCGGTCCCGAAACCCGCACCCGGTATGCGGCTGAAATAAGGGACGCCCGTACCGTCGTATGGAACGGCCCGATGGGTGTCTTCGAGATGCAGCCGTACGCCGCCGGCACACACGCCATGGCGAAGGCGCTCGTTGGCGCGACCGAGATCGGCGCGTTCACGGTCGTAGGCGGCGGCGATTCCGTGGCGGCCATCACGGGCGCCGGACTCGAGGACAAGGTCAGCCATGTGTCGACGGGCGGAGGTGCCATGCTGGAGCTGCTCGAAGGCAAGGTGCTCCCCGGCGTCGCCGTGCTGGAAAACGGATCCACCCGCTGAAACCCCATCCAGTTTCCCGCGTCCGCTCACTCATGCAGCGCATTCCAGCTCTTGTTTTCACCCTTGTCGCCGTACAGCTCGCCTCGTGCCAGACGGACGACGTGCGCCCGCTCGTTCCGCCATCGGAGCGCGATGGCCGCGCGGCCGATGCGCTCGGAGCGGGCGTCCCTGTGCTGGCCAAACTGGATGGTACGTTCCGGTTTCCGGGGCTGGATGCGGACGTGCCGGACCAGGCAGGGCTCGGCGCTGCGGTAACCTACGCGGCGCTCGACAGCCTCGATAATATTGGACTCGTGCAGTTCATGGACGAGATTGAGGGTGAGCGCCGAGGCGAAGGCGGCGGTCTGCCAGACTCGTTCGGTGGACGGCCTTTACACCGGGACACGCTCCTCGGCGGCATTCGCGTCGCATCGACCAGTCAGGACTGGATGCGCGCTATCTCGGCGCATTTCGAGGCAGCGGCGGCCGAGAGGGCACAGGGGCCTGTTGCAGTGGACAGTTTGGCGGGTCTTCCGCCGCTCGCGCACGAAGTGTCCACGGCCCCGTCGTGGGTACTCGTGAGCGACATGGCCTTCGCCCGCCGCGTGGCGCCCCGTGGCATCCGGGACATCCCGCAGATCGGTACGCTCATGGGCCGTTTCAGTGCCGTCGCGGTCGGGCTCACGCCGCGCGCTGACACTCTTCACGTGGAACTCATGGGAGAGCCGACAGACGGCGCGTCGGCCACACAGATCGCCGGCCTGCTGTCTGCGGCGGCTCTTTTTGCCGGAATGCAATCCTCCCTTCCAGAGCGAGTCCGCGACATCATCGGCGCATCGCGCGTCACGACGCAGCGCGGCCGGGTGCGGGTCACGACGCGTATTGTAAATCAGCGCGCCCGGTAAATAACTTAGCGCATGATTTACAGAGACCTCTCCGCCATTGATTTCGGCACCCAGGCGTGCCTCGCCGTTCCCCGGCCCGAGCGCGTACTCATGACCACGCCCGAACACTTCGACGTGGAGTACGTGATCAATGCCCACATGGCCGGTCAGATCGGTAACGTGGACCGTAATCTGGCCCGCCGTCAGTGGGACGGCGTCCGCCGCGCATTCGAGGAAACGGGCATGCCAGTCACGGTCGTCGACGGCGCCGAGGGTTTTCCAGACATGGTCTTCTGTGCCAACCAGACACTTCCCGTTCGCACGCCGGAGCGCACCGCGCAGGGAGCAGGCTCGGCGCAGGGAGCAGGCTCGGCGCAGAGCGCGGACTCGGCGCACCGCGCCGTGCTCAGCCGCATGTACGCTCTGCAGCGCCGCCTTGAAGTCCCCTACTTCCAGAAATTCTTCGCGGACGCAGACTACGACGTCATTGAAGACGTGACGCTGGCCGATATCGCCTTCGAGGGCATGGGCGATGCCATGTGGCATCCTGGTCGCTGGCTCCTGTGGGGCGGCTACGGATTCCGCACGAATCCGGCGGCCTACGACATTATCGACCGGCAGCTCGACGTTCCGATCGTGCTACTCTACCTCGATGATCCTGATTTCTATCATCTCGACACGTGCCTCTGCGTGCTCGACGAAGACCACGCGCTGGCCTTCCCGGGGGCGTTTGAATCCTGTGGATACGACATTCTGAAGCATTTTTTCAAGGTCGTGATCGAGGTCCCGGAGCGCGAAGCCCGGGAGCTCTTCGCTTGCAATGCGACCTGCGCTGACGGCAAACATGTCATTATCCAGGAGGGCAGCACCGAGACCTGCCGCCAGCTCCGCGCCCACGGATTTACGCCCGTCGAAGTCGACACCGGCGAATTCATGAAGTCCGGCGGCTCAGTCTACTGCATGAAGCAGCTCTTCTGGTAGGCGGCCGAATAGCGCGGCCTCGCTGGCCGACGGGCTGACAGGCTGACAGGCCGGCTGACCGACTGGCCGTTTCGGCTCGCATGGACCAAAGAAGCAGGCTCATCTTTCATGGGCAGGGCAGCCGACCATCCGGGCAGCCGACCGCGAACCGAACTCCTCCTTTCGCCGAAACCGGCGCGCGTCCCGACACACGCTGGTTCTTCAACACGCTTAGTTGTAGCGGATGCTGAAAAAGGCGTGCCGCGTGGCGAGCGGAAAGTACTGCGGTCCGACCGCGCCCACGTTCCCGAATGCCAGGACACGCCGGTTCAGCACGTTGTTCACGTCGAGAGACAGTTCCACGCCAGGCAGACGTGCGGGCGCCCATGCCAGCGTCATATTCACCATGGTATAGGCTTCGAGCGCAGGCACGCGCGGGTCAATTTCCTGCTCCCCCACGTAGCTGAACTGCCCGGTCACCCTCAGTCCTGCCTGCTGCAGGGTCACGTGCGCATTGGCCGTGGTATTCGGAAAGCCCGCAATCGGCGTCCCATCCTCGAACTCGTGGCGTGCCCACGTGCCATTTCCGCCGACCGTGGTCTGCAGGCCAGCCAGGCCACTGGTACCCGTGCCGATCAGCACCTCTCCTTCCACCTCGACGCCGGTGTGGCGCGAGCGGTCGGCGTTGGTGGTTCGGGCCACGCCGAACTGATCCAGTTCGCCCGTCGGAACGATCTCGTCATGAAAATCCATGAAAAAGACGGTCGATGTCAGGCGGTGACGTTGGGCCGTCCACGCGGCGCCCAATTCCACGTCAAAAACTGTCTCAGGCGTAACACGGCCAAGCTGCGGCACGAAACCCGCTCCGGCTTCCTCGCCGTCATAAAGCGACTTGAGTCGCGGCTCGCGCTGCGTGACGGCAAGACTCAGAAACCCGCGGAGCGGCTGCTCCGGCCGGTAAGTGACGCCGATCGAGGGGTTTGCAAACAGATACGCTTTGGTGAACTCCGTGCCGAAAAAGTCTTCATCATACACGCGGTACTGCCGCCAGGTCGTCAGCAGATCAGCCTGCACGGCCCAGTTGTCGGCCAGCCGCTCGGCGTGGCCTATGCCGCCCGACACAATGGCCTTCTCGCCGCGAAATGAATAGACGCGCCGGTCGGCGCGGCTGCCCACTACGCTGCTCGCCACGTCTGCCGCCAGACCTTCCGCGTTTTCAATGCGCCCCCAGCGCAGGCTCCGGTGCAGCCGCGCCTCTCCCCGGAAGGTCGTTGAACGGCGCTCCGTGCGGCGCGTTGCCGACGGCATGTAGCCGAGTTGCCACTGGTCGAGCGCCGCACGAAAGGTCAGCTGTACGTCGGGCCGTGTCACGAAGAGCGGGAGGTCACGATCGTTCGTGGCCGCAGCATCTCCATCGTCTGCATCGCCGGGCACCACGCTCTCCGGCAACCGCAGGTAGTTCGCGCTTCTGAACGTGCCTCCGAAATCAAAGTGGCCAATTCCCAGCACGCCGAATGCCCGCTGCGTGAACTCCCAGTCGCCGCCGGGCGCCCATGTATGATGCAGCTCAATGTGCGGCTGATGGAAGCGCTCTATATCGCGCGTAGCCGCCGAGAAGTTGTATTTGCGGTCAATCGTACCACCGAAGCCGTCGGGAATGGCGCGCGTGTTCGCATCCAACGGAATGCCGCTGAACGCCAGGCCGTCCTTCTGCGGCCCGCCGTAGGCCTGGAGGGTGAGCGTGTGATGCGCGCCGTAGCGCGTTATGCCCCCAAACCAGCGCCAGAACTCGGTCCAGGACCAGTCCCGGTAGCCGTCCGATGTGAGCCGGCTCGCCCGCCCATAAACCACATACCTGCCGCCGACGAGACCGCTGTTCACGCTCGCCGAGTAGCGCCGCGTCCCGAAGCTGCCCGCGCCTACGTGCACGGACGTACGGAAGTCGGGCCGGTAGGGCATGGCCCGGATGCTGACGGCGCCGCCAATTCCGGCCGATCCGAAGCGCGATCCGGTCGTTCCGCGCTGGATCTGTATATCCTGCGTCGCGCCCTGGATATCGAAGAAGTTGATCCAGAACACGTTGAAGTCTTCGGGATCGTTCTGCGGAATACCGTTGATGGTGACGGCAATGCGGCGCTGGTCGAAGCCCCGCATGCGCAGCGTGGAGTATCCGATGGCGTTGCCGTTCTCGGACCAGAAGGTAATACTTGGCTGCCTCGCCAGATGCACGGGCAGATCTTTCATGTCGGGTTGCCGCTTGAGATCGGTCGCCGAGATGTTGGTGACGGTGACGGGGGCGAGGGCGTCGTCCGCCCGCTCTCCGGTGACGATTACATCGTCACCGGAGAGGGCCCGCTGGCGCAGCGCCAGCGGGCCCATGCGGACGACGCCCTCGCCTGCGGGAACCTCCAGTTTGCGCTTGAGCGCCGCGAACCCGACGAACCGGACTTCTACCTCGTAGCGGCCTGGCGCGACCAACACCTCGAACGTGCCATCCGGTCGCGACACGGCGCCGTACCGGACGAGTCCAGTTGCTGGGCTGCGAAACGCAATGGTCGCGCCAGGCAGCGCCTCACCCGATGCGTCGACCACGCTCCCGGTCACTATCTGGTCCTCGGCGACCCTTGGGGCGGCGTGCGCTGCATCTACCAGAACAGGGGCCACACACAGAAGTGACAAAAGCGCCAGAAGAGCCGGGACGACCGGGACGACCAGGAAATAAAGTGCGGAGAAAAATCGCATGATATGCGGAGGGTTCGGGTGTAAAAAGCTCCAAGTGACCTTGGCCACAGGAATCGTCACATAAACGGAACAGATTCCGTCAGGAGCACCCCGGGTCGCATACCCTCATCACGAAGCCGCGCGCGGCAGCGTGTCCGTTTTCCTTCGCCGGCATGATCCGGATCAGGTTCAGAGGGTATGCTCTCAGCCCATGGCAGGCGGTGTAACAGCCTTCGGGCACCCCTAACAGAATGATGGCAAGGTAGTACCGAACAAGCGGCCGCGCACAACGTTGCCAATCAAAAGTTGTTGAATCATGGCACAAATACATCTCCGCCCTGACTGGCACATTGCCGAACGCGACGCCACGTCGCAGAGCGCCTATCACTCTCGCCGCCGGTTCATTCGGAAGCTGGGACTTGGCGGCATTGCTGCGACCACGCTCGGCGTGGGAGGAGGCCTGGCGACTGGAGGCATCACGACCGGCGACCCAGGGCGCTCCACGGGTGATCCCGACGGCCCGCTCGATACCATCCCAGAGAACGCTCCGCGCACCGGCCTTCCGGCCACGCGGAATGCCGACTATGTCGTCCCCGAGCGCCCCCAGACGTCGCGCCTGGCGGCATCGTCCTACAACAACTACTACGAATTCATCAGCCAGGGTGACCTGAAAACCGTGTGGCCGCTTACGGGCGATTACAACCCGTTCCCACACACGATCGAAGTACGCGGGCTGGTCGAAGAGAAAACAACCTTCGATGTCGACGACCTGATAAGGCAGATCGGCATTGAGGAACGGATATGCCGCTTTCGGTGCGTAGAAGCCTGGTCCATGACCATCCCCTGGATAGGCTTTCCGCTGGCTGGCCTTATTGCCGCCTGCAAGCCGCTGTCGAAGGCCACGCACGTGCGCTTCTACAGCGTCGACCGGCCGAAGGAAATGCCGGGCATCCGCAATGCCCGGTGGTTCGACTTTCCATATTACGAAGCGCTGCGCATGGATGAGGCGACGAACGAGCTGGCATTCGTCGCGACGGGCATGTACGGCGAGCCGCTGCCCAAACAGAATGGCTCTCCGCTGCGCCTCGTGCTGCCCTGGAAATATGGATACAAGGGCGCGAAGGCAATCTCACGCATTGAGTTCGTGGACGAGCAGCCGCCGACGTTCTGGCAGGATCTGTTCCCGAAAGAATACGGCTTCCTGTCGAACGTCAACCCGAACCTTCCCCACCCGAGGTGGACGCAGGCGCAGGAGCGACACTTCCTGGATGAAGACCGGATAGAGCGTATTCCGACGCAGCTCTTCAACGGGTACGCTGGCCTCGTAGGTCACCTCTACCCGGACGAACCGACTGAATTCCGGCGCGGCGTGGTGCGGTAGGCAGGAGTGTTGGGGGCTACCAGGGGGTGTGCTCTGCGGGGGAATGCTCCGCGAGGGCGTGCTCTGCGAGGCCAGAGTGGCGCGATTCCATTACATCTGCCCTCGAAAGCGGCCCATACGCCGCGCATGGACCGTTTTTTCGGTTCGATACGATCGCCGGAACACAAAATTCGTGGCGAAATGATGCTCCTTTCTGGCGCGCATCTCACGCCGCGTGGCGCTCATCTCACTCCAAATGGCGCGTAGTCTACCTGAGATGGCGCCAATCACAACTAATTTGACGCTCTACCTTTCGCCCCGCTACTCGTGGCGCTGATTCCAGGTCGACTGGCGCTGCGACTTCTTCCTTTCCTGAGCCGGGGAGTATTTGTTCTGCACGCGATCCCCACTCGATCTGCACGCGATCTGCACGCGATCCCTTTTCGATCCCCAGCCAGTCCACCGGATGTTCTGAAATTACGGCGCCAAAACCATATTGAGCACCGCCACCCGAGGCCCCGTGCGCGCCATTCGTTCCAAGATCCGCGCCACGCACTGGGAGGAACGCGCCATTCCGACCCCACATCCCGCCACGATTTCGCGAGGTGAAATGCTCAAAAACACCGTATATGGCTAATATGGGCCGTTTTGGGCCTGAAGGGCCGTAAATCGCGCCATTCGCGCACCAAATATCGCTTCATTCGTGCGCCGAAAAAGCAGCACTCCGGTGTTTCAGTGCGATCGCAGCCAACGGTTCCACGCCCAGACGCCCCACGAGGCCATGAGCGCGGCAATCAGCGCCATGACGGCATTGGAGCGGGCAATCCACACCTGCGTACGCACGATCTTGTCTATCACGACCTCCTGACTCGCCGCCGGGTCAATCCGGACGAGTAGCGATTCGGCCTCCACGCGGTGCCCGATCGAGTACGGAAGCGCCAACCGGTTTCGCTCGTAAATGGACCCGTCCGGCATGGCCGCGCGCAGATCCAGTTCCACCTGCGTCACATCCTTTCGATCCGAACGCTCATAGCGCACGACGTCGGCCCACACCAGCGATCCCGTGGTCCGCGTCGCGGAAAGATCCAGCGCCGTCTTGAGCTGATGCCCGGAGAGTAGGAAGAGCACGACGGGCAGCGCGATCGCCACGCGTGCCAGCATGCGTGCTGAAGTGCTTTCGCGAGGGGGTTCGGGGTGTGCCATGGCTTATTGGGTTTGTGTCGAGTCCTGAACCAACCGCGTCGCCGCGGGTTCGGCCGCCTCGCCGCACATCGTGTCAATAATTGGCGCAAAACCACGTCACGACAAAAACAGGTACGGCTTCCAGGTATCGTCCAGGGCACCCACGAAATCCCGTATATACATGACGTAGCTGGGCCGGAACGGCTTGCGGCTGAGCGTGAATCCAGCTTCCTCGGGTGTCCGGTTCCCCTTCCGGTTGTTGCACGGCACGCAGGCCGCCACCAGGTTCTCCCACGTATCGCGTCCGCCGCGGGACTTGGGAAAGACGTGGTCAATGGTCAGCTTGTCGCGCGATCCGCAGTACTGGCAGCGGCCCTGGTCGCGCTGGAACACATTGCGCCGCGTCAGCATGATGCGCTTGTACGGCACATGCACGTAGCGCTTGAGCCGCACAATGCTCGGCCAAGGCAGGGCCTGACTCGGCGAATGCACAAACCGGTCGTCCTCTGCCACCACGAGTTCCGCCTTCTGGAGCAGTACGAGCACAATGGCACGCTGCACACTCGTGATCGTAATGGCGCGATAGTCCTGGTTCAGGACCAGGACATGACCACTGAAAAAGCCGGTTCGTGGAACTTCCATGGGCAATAACGGCAATTAGTTTTCGCCGGACTCCCCCAAGTAAAGAAATTTGAAGATTAACCGAAAGTCCGTTTACTCTTTAATAACGGTTATTCGGGTTCCCGATTCGCCACTTGGGCCTTTCGTAGCGTCCAACGTCACATACACCCCAAAGGCAACGCCCCTCTCGACGCGCCGCTGGCGGGCAAGCGCCGCGACTGGTTCGCGGGTTCTGGCTCCGGTTCGCTGGTCGTGCGCGGGCACACTGCACCGCAGACAGGGTTTAACAACTCGCAGCCGAACGGGGTGCGTGCCATCCGGCCCCGCAACGCCCGAAACGTCCAGGTGCGCCCACGCGTCTTCTTCCCACGGCACGCTCGTTTCAACGACAATGTTCGGGCGAAAGCGGTCCATGGGCATCGGCTCATCCGTGCGAAGGTCCGCGAGACTCGCGGTCGTCGTCACCAGCAGCGGCGCGGCATCCACATAATGACCAGCCGCCGTGCGCGCTGAGACGAGGCGCGCCCGCATGCAGAGCGCCTCCGACAACCAGTCGGCCGCCTCGTCACCCGCATCGACCCCGGTCACCGCGCGGCCAAACACGTCCAGGGGGAGCGCATCACCCGCAGCGGCCGGAACGATGAGGCCCGGCGCAGGCGCCTCCCGCGCATCCAGCGAATCCCACGAGAGGCGCAGGCCGCCATCCTCCGCTGGCGTTGCCACGATGCGCGCCATACCGGGCGCACTGCGCTGAGACACAAACGCACCCTCTGCATCGACCACCATCCATATGCGGTCCCCTTCGGCGCCCTGCGGCGTAATTACGAGCCGGTCGAGATCGAGCGCCCGTCCGCCCTTGAGCGGATACACGTGGAGCGATACCACACGCCGACGGACAATAGACTCCGGGACCGTTTTCTGCACGTCATTGGGCGGCATCGAACGCCTCCAGGACGCGCGGAATGAACCGGCCCACGGCGCGGTAGAATTCAGGCGTAATCTGATCGAAATCGTCGGTCGGCTGGTGATATCCTGCGTGATCTTCGACCCCGAAGTACACGAACGGAATGCCCGCGCGGTGGAACGGAGCGTGGTCGGACGCAAACGTCCAGTCATCGCTTCCCGTCCCCGGCTCGTCGTGCCCGAAGGCGATGCGCATGCCGGCGGGCACACTGACCGACTCGAGTACCGGGCGGAGCTCTGGCCAGTGCCGCGTACCGGCCGCATAGAGAACGCCCTCTTCACTGCGGCTGACCATATCCAGGTTGATGTTCAGCGCGATGTCACCCGCGCCGCAGGGCGCATCTACAAAAGCCCGCGCGCCGCGCAGCCCCCCCTCCTCGTAGTCGAAAAAGGCGAACACGACCGGGTGCCGGAGTGGACTCGCCGCCACATGGCGCGCCAGTTCCAGAAGCAGCGCCGTGCCCGACGCGTTATCGTCGGCGCCGTTATAGATCTCGCCACCCCGCACGCCGAGGTGATCATAGTGGGCCGATACAACGATCCGCGGCGAACCGGCGGCGCCGGAGCCGTCTGCCGCACCACCCGCGCCAGGCACCACTGCGAGGACATTCACCAGATTCCGATCCGACCCTTCTTCGACGGGCGCCATGTGCTCCCATGCCGACAGGCTGTCGGGCTGCGGCCGCGCTGCCACGCACGGCACGGCACCGCTTTCCTCAAGGTGCCTTATGAGATACCGCCGCGTGCGCTCGGCCGCCGGCGTGCCCGTCAGTCGTCCTTCATACCGGTCAGAAGCCAATTCTTCGACGTGGCCCAGCATCCGCTCCGTGTCCATACCCGCGGTCGCGGCGGGCGCACCATCGGCATTCGGGCCCGTATCCGGGGCCCCGTCCCCGCCGCAGGCAGGCAGCACGATCGGCAGGAAAAACAGGAAAAGCAGCGAGAATGTGGGGGAGCGACGCATATCTTGGGCCCGTTGATGAATAACCGAATATAGCACGTCCCTCATGCTCCAACACGCTGCGCCAGACGGTTCGCTTCCGGACCCAGGACGGAGGCCCCGCGTGGCCCTCGAAACCACGGTACTGTCCCACGGCCTGCCCTGGCCCGCGAACCGCGACCTGGCGCGCGATCTGCATGGCATACTCCTCGAAATGGGGGTAGATGCGTCGACCTCCGCCGTACTCGGCGGCGCGCTCCGGTGCAACCTCTCGCTCGATGAGACGCTCCTTTTTTGTACGGGATCGGAATCGAGTCCCACGGCCGAGCCTGGCGGCCCTCGAGACATGGCCCGGTCGCCCCAGGATACCCCCGTCAAAACCTCCCTCGCCAACCTTCCGGCCGTCCTTGCGAGCGGCGCGCGGGGCGCGACGACCGTCGCCACAACCATGCTCGCCGCGCACCGCGCCGGAATTCGCGTGATGGCGACCGGCGGCATTGGCGGCGTCCACCTCCGGCTCCATGCGCCAGAGCCGCTCGACGAGAGCGCCGACCTGCTGGCGCTTTCCCGCTACCCCATCACCGTCGTCTGCGCCGGACCCAAGGCCATTCTCGACGTGGCCGCCACGCGCGAGCGCCTCGAAACGCTCGGCGTTCCTGTCGTCGGGTACGGTACGGACTGCCTGCCCGCTTTTTACTGCGGAGAAACGCCGCACGCAGTCGATGTCCGATGCAATTCGGCCGCCGAAGTCGCGCGCATTGTGCGCGAGCGCGACCGGATGGGCCTATGCGCAGCCATTCTCGTCGTCGTGCCGCACACCGGAGACACGGCTCTCGACTGGGACGAAGTCCAAAATGTAGTCCGCACCGCCATGACCGCCCCCGCCGCACGGGCGCTCGCGCCATCGGGCGTCACACCCTACCTCCTGGACGCCGTTCGCGCCCGCCTCGGCGCTCGCGCCCTCGAGGCCAACATGGAGCTGCTGAAACGGAATGCGCGTGTTGCAGGCCTCTTGGCCCAGCATCTCTTTTGAAATTACCCGTCAAAAATAACCTCTGAACGCACCGACGTTATTTCCGGAACAGAATCAGATGGTAATACGACATTGATCGCGTTGTCCCGTCGGCGGGCATCGATCCGGATGAGTCTCCATCCACTTCCATCCCCAGACAGGGAGGCATAGATGATGTCCCGACTGGCCGCATACACTGAAAGTATCCCGTTGGAAGCTGCGAACACCATTTCGAGCGGGCCGAATCCTTCGGACACGTACACGGCCGTGATGAACTCGCCTGATTGCGTACTCCTACCCCACGCTGATACAACGAGGACATCTTTGTCAGCCCGATAGTGGGCGACCGTCGTATGAAAGAACAGCACAGTCTCAAGTCGGGGAATATACAGCGGCTCGCTCTCGAAGGTTTTCGTAGCGGGATTGAACAGACGGACGTACGCCGAATCTGACAACGCTCCCTCACCGTGAAGTGTCACAACCCGCCCACCGGACGCAACCCCAATCGGTGTGGCTCCAGCGTACAACAGGTCCTTCTCCCCCGTATTCAAATCCATTATGGAAATGTCTGGAATCCATTGCACATGATCTGGCGTGTTCAGCACAACTTTGTCCTCTCCGAAACCATGTGTCATGCGCGGACTCCATACGGGGGCACCGAAGGCAAACTCTGCTTCAAGCTCGGGAGGGTCCGACATTTTCCATGATTGTGCAGATCTACGAAGTCCGCTCAGCAGTAGATTCCCAGAGTGACTGTACGAAAATGGAGTCGTCATCGATGCTGTTCCCGGAAGCAATTTGAGAGACGACAGATCCGAAATATAGCCTGTATAAACGCCGTCGTCGGTCCAGAATGCAATCCGGTGTTTCAGCTCTACTGGTCCGGGCACTACTGGATCACCTGTTCCGGACCCGTCGTCCCCACCGGACGTTGTCGTATCTACCTGTCCACCCGGCTCATCTGGGCTTCTGCCGTCCACACTCTCCGACGAATCACAGCCTGCCACAAGAAAGAAGCCGGACAGAAATAACGTTAGGAGCACATTCAAAAGAATAGTTGGATTGACCATGTTATCTATCCATCAAAAACTACCTCAGTGATCGTCTGTGTATTCGCCGGCAAACCCGCTTCCGGCAGTACGACATCGAATGTATTATCCCGTCTCGTCACATCGATACGAATGAGTTGGGTTCGTGTCCGACCAACACCGACACTCATCATCTCAGCATACAGTATGTTCCGACTGGAAGGGAAGACAGACCGCAAAGAGTTGGTGCTTGTAAACACCATCTCCAGCGGCTCCAGGCCCCGTGATAAATAAACGGCCGTGATGGGTTCACCGGTAAGAAGACTCGTCCCTCTGGCAGAAACTACAAGTAGATCAATGTCCTGTCGGTGGTGCGCAACAACAACGTGCCAGGCAAGGGTCGTCCTGAGCCCAGGAATCAGAATGGGCTCACTCTCAAATTGACCCGCCTCAGTATCATAAATCCTTACGTAGGCCGAATCGGACTTCTCACCCTCACCATGGAGAGTAATAATTCGTCCTGCAGACGCAACACCAATTGGCGTTGCCCCATCTACGATGCGCGTCATCTCCCCCGAATCAAGATCGAAAACCGATACGTCTGGATTCCATGTCTGATGATCTGGTTCGTTCAATACCAGTTTACTCAGGTCCGTTCCGTGACGATGGGCATATCGTGAAACAGGGATACATACGCCCAGGAAGGTCGAGACGATTTCACTCACGTTCGAATGTGACCACGAATCTATCCGACACTCTGGGAAATGTGTACTGACGAGCACATTCCCGGCATGATCAAACGTAACTGGCATCATTCCAGACGTCTCAGGTAGGAGCCTCAAAGTCGACAGGTCAGACAAGTATCCAACATAGACGCCTTCCTTCGTCTGAAAGGCAAAAGGGTACCGGGGGGCTACGGGATTCTCTGTTCCTGTACCGTTATCTCCACCAGCAGTTGTCGTATCGACCTGCCCGCTCGGCTCTTCTGAGATGGTACCTGCCACACCCCCTGATGAGTCACAGCCTACCAGTAGCAGCGTGCCGGACGCGATAAACACCGAGAGTACCTGGTAGAAAAAATATCGCTTGATCATCGTATCACCTCTATCGAAGAATCTGGACGAGTGACGAACCGCCAGAACCACCTGCCTGCGTCACAATGATATACGTACCCGATGCCAAGTCGCTCGTATCCAGAATATAACCGCCGCTCCCAGAACTCCAGCGTACAAGCCGGGTTACGTCTTGGCCCATGATGTCGAAAACACGAAACGAAACCTCCTGGTCTTTATTTCCCAAAGCATTCATGCGGACAATCACCTGATCTGAGGCGGGATTGGGAAACACGCGCTGGGGACGAGTCAACTCGATGTTTCCCGCACTTTCTCGAACTGGGCTACCCGTCCCTTGTTTGAAATTCGGATTGCTGTCGTCGAAAATCCCCCTCCCGCGCATAGACAGGTTGGCAGCAGAGCTACAGCTCGCTGTGCAGGACACATATGTGGGCGACGCTGTCGTATAGATCGGGTTGTAGGCGACAACAGATACCCCTGTCGCATCGATCAACTCATCACGGACGTCCAGAAACGATGGTGGACCAGGAAGCCCTCTAAATGCCGCAATCACGTAGTTATGGGACGTATTCCATCCATCTATTTCATCAAAGTCCATCAACGCCGTTGATAAAATCATGGATGCATCATAAACGGTCTGTTCACTTGCATTCCCGGACCAGATTGCCGTATCGACACCAAACAACGAATAATGGGGGCCCGTGTGAGTCAAGTCACGCGGTAACGTCGCTACATTCGGGTCTGATGGCGTCTCCACAGCGTAGACACCCATAATTGGATCCAGCCATGGGGCACTAATCTGCCCCTCGCTGAAATTTCGGTATTTAATTCCCAAATAGTCGGCAATAGCTTCGCTGATGGCGCATTTTTCAGCTGTCCGATCAGCACATGTCGGAACACTGGTAAATTTGAAATGCATCGCATGGCCAACTTCGTGTGCCACTATGGCAGCCTCGTTGTAGCCGGGAAAATAGGGACTACCGGTGCCCATACTCTCGGATAAACTGATCACAGCGGGAGAGACCAACCCGTTGAAACTCCCCATATTACCGTCAACATTCGAATTGATTTGCCCCTCAATCAAGTCTATATCCGAATCAAACGTTGACACGTCATCGATGAAGCCCTGCTCGTGGAAAAACCACGATGCCTGGGACATGTGCCAAAATGTGGATATTTCAGACCAGCCTGGGTCACCGGGCAGAATACCAGTAAAGTCGCCAGAAAGACGCGTTCTCCCAACGACATCCACATCCGCAAAATGTCCCTTCAGGATTGGATTCGTGTCAAAACAGACATTCGCATAGCGGAGCTCGAGCGGGCCGTTATCGGGGTTTGACGGATAGATCCTGATGTCTGATGCTATCTGTGAGCACCCTGTAGATGCAGAAGCCTGGGATGGTTCACTTCGAAAAGAGAATTTTTCACGGTCAACGATTCCGTGCGACGCAATGCCAGCGCTGCCACGACGAACGTCATCATAGAGTACGTTACCAGAAATTGCGCTTACCAGTACCCGCTCCGAACCGTCGTGGCTGCTGAACAAATAGGCCAGCTCGGGCGCGCGAACGTCCGCCCGGCCAACGTAATAAACTATGCCGGGATTACCTGTTTCTACCCGGGCGGCGGATGGTCCCAGCCCGGCTGCGGCCGACGAGCTGCTGATAACAGGCGTTGTCTGTTCGGGCGCCTTGACGAGGTAGGCATGATTGGTCACACTGACCACTTCCCAGTCACTTCGCTGCTCGGTAGGTCGAACCTTGTCGGACGACTGGAACATGATCTGATTTTCCGGGACAGGATCGCCCCACTGATCTTCGTAAATTTGTTGATCTATGCGTAAGGGCCGCGTCGTCTTCACGATCAGATCGGCCCCAAAAACGGGGATGTCATCAATGTTTTTTCGGAAATAGGAGTACACGACGGTCCCGACGACCCGCGTAGTGTACAACTCCAGTTCGTCCGCGGGAGCCAGTCCAAATATCTCGAGGTTCGCATCCACGAGTTGCGACGACAGATCTGGTGCAGTAGTCGCTTTGAACTTCATTCCAGGCCGTTCAATTCGAGTAACTATTTGGCTCCCAGATACGGGATCGACCGCCGTACGGACTTTGTCGCTCGATGGGTCAACAGCGATGGAAAACGCATCACCGACGGTTTGCTGGGCATGCGTCTGGGTTGGCAGAAACCCAAGAATCACAAGAGAGAGAGAGAGAGAGAGAGAGAGAGAGAGAGCGGGCGTACACCATTTCAGGCCTCTGTTTTGAAGTTCACGTACACTTTACATCCTGCCGTGCCCAAATCCAAATCCGGATTTCTTTTTACCTTCCCGTCGGGCAGCTGCGGGTTATGCACGGCCTGTCTAAGGGTCTATCCCTCGGGCTCTTCGATTCTTAGTGTGGGTAGCACCGTTCACTGACCGCCTTCAGGATAGAGGTCGAGGCCTCCCAGATGGAAGTAGATCGCGTTTGCGAACCGCTGCTTATTCCGGAATCCACGGCACTTGACCTTGATGGCTTTG
>JAJCYQ010000045.1 GCA_029262835.1 Bacteroidota bacterium | reverse complement strand
TTGCGCCCGGCGGGGGGGGGGGGCGCCCCCCCCCCACACCGCCCCCCGCGCCGCACGGACCGATCCATCCAGCACCGCTTCGATGCCCCTGGAGCGGACACGCCCGACGTTCTCGGGATGAAACACCTGGAGTCCCGGTCCCGCAAACAGCGGACGCCACAGGATCCGGTCGTCCAGACGACTGCCAAACGCGGTAATGCGAACATAGCCAAGAGGCGTTGTCGTTCCGAGCGCCACCTGGGCGGTCAGTCCGCGCTCGGCGCGCAGGTCGGGATTTCCTCCGGGCACGTGGAAACGCTCGCCGGCAGCGGGCAGGCGGACCGTCCTGGCCAGACCCGCCTCCAGGTCCATGCGGCCCACGAGCGGAATGGTGACAGGTGCCGTGGCCGTCAGTCCGGCTGTAGGCAGCGCCGCGCTTCGGCTCGATGCCACGAGGCGCGCGTACGCATCGAATATGGCCCAATCGGTGCGGCGCGTCGCGGCCGCGCCCGGCTCCACCGTCCATTCCCGGTGCGCGGCGGCGCCCGTCAGCTCTGCGCGCAGTGACGGACGAAGTTCTGACCGCGCCGAGTGCGTTCGGTGACGCGTCTCTACGCGAAGGGCCGCCGTTCGGGCCCGGAGCTGGGACGACTGCACGCCGAGCGCGGCGCCGCGACCTGGATCAAAATCAAGGCCCCACGTGGTCACGGCCCCCGTTGCCGTCCACCGGCGCTCGCCGGAAAGACGCGCCTGCAGGCGCAACAGGGTGTCTTCCTGCGATGCCCCGGCCTGGCCCGCATTCGACGGACCGGGCAGCCCGCGACTGCTGCGGCTGCCGAGCGCTGTGACGTCCCACTGAGCGACGCCCAACCGGGATATTCCTGTGTCCCCCGTTACGACAAGGGCCCCGCTTCCCCAGGTCCGCGATGCGCCTTCGCGGCGCTCGGTCGGCGCACCGTCGAGAAACGGATTTTCAAACGGAAATGCGCCGTCCACATGGCTCACATCGCCCAGGATCCGCAGCCGGGCGCGCGACATGTCCTCCGTCAGGTCGACACCCACCGATCGCTCGCCCCAGCTGCCGGCGCGCAGGCGTACCGAGCGGACGCGCTGCGCACGAGCGCCAGCTGGTTGCCGCGGGCTGCCGGCCGCGCCAAGTTCCACGCTACCGCCCATCGAAGGCGCCGCTTCCGACGGACCAGCCTCGAGCATGGCATCGGCCACCAGACCCGTCGGGATGAGCGACAGGTCCATGCTGCCTGTCTGTGGATGCACGAGGGGCATACCCCCGAGCAGGATGGCGGTGTGCGCCGCATCTCCCCCTCTCATACTGAGCGTTGCCAGGCCAGTGGGGCCATAGCGGCGCATGCGCAGGCCGAGACCAGCGGACAGGGCGTCGGCCGCGTCCCTGAATGAGGCCATCCGGACGTCCGATGCGCCGAGCCGCGTGCGCGTGAGACCCGGTGCCGCCCGCTCGGCCGTGATTTCGACTTCCGGAAGTGCCAGGCTCATGAGCGAATCTGGCGGTGTCGCGGGAGGGGCAGCCGGCGGCGTGTTCTGCGCCGCGGCGCGCCCGGACAGGAGGAGCAGGGAGAGCAGAAGGGCCAACGACACGCGACGGGCCAGCGAGGTGCAGCGCACCGGGGACGTGCGAAGCACGCACGAGACGCGAAGCCCGCACGAAACGCGAAGCCCGCACGAAACGCGAGGCCGCCACGATGCGCCGACCGGCCTGGGCCGTGTCCAAAAAAGTAATGTCATCAAAAAAGCCTGCACCTCATTGAGATACAGGCTACCTGCGACCAGGTCCGCCGTCATGCCAGCGCGAAACGCGCGCGGCTGCGGATTGGATTGGGTTGCCCGTACCTCTGGTCCCGGAGGTCAACGGCATATGCCGGCAGGTCGGTCTCCTGGCTCACGCAGTATGCAGGAACTGGCGCTCAGCCCGTCCCCTTCCCGGAATATCTCCAGTGGGGCGCGCGTCAATGCGATTCCTCTGCGTTTACAGTTGCGGGTACAGCTCCGGAGTAACCTTTTACGGTGCACCGGATTCCCATGGTCAGAACGTGTCTGGCCACCTGCTCGGACGTATGCGAAAGAACGTGGGCAAGCTACGCCCTCTGCGCCCGATCGTCAAGCGGTGGACCGAATTTTGACATCTGGCGTTCATCGACACGCTGCGCCAAGAATACACACGGCACCATGAACCCATGTCCCCATCCGCGATGATCCTGAACCGTCACGTACCCGGCGCCCGGCATGCCCTCGGGTTCGTTTTCCTGCTGCTTTTGGCCGTCCCTGCACGGGCCCAGGACACGCTCACGGTCAGCATCAACGAGGCCATCCGGACGGCGCTCGACGTGTCGCCCGAAATCGCCACCGAGCAGGCTGGCGTGGATTTCGCCAAGGCGAGGCACAATCTGGCCAAAAGCAGTCGGTTCCTGACCAATTTCGAGGCCACGTCTGCTCATTCCGCTACGCCGGGACTGGAGAACCCGAACAATACGCCGACCGACCGGCTCTATCTGGATCCGGACGTGCGCAACGACTGGGAGGATCTGAACCTGTTCAACCGCGTGGAGGTCGAGGCGCTGCAGCCCATCTGGACGTGGGGCGAACTGGGTGGTAACATTCGCGCCGCGCGCGCCGGCGTTGATGTGGAGCGTGCCGTCAGAGAGCGAAAAGAGCTCGAGGTCGCTTCCCGGACGGCCGAACTCTACTGGAGCCTGTTGCTCACCGAGGAGCTGTTCCGCCTCACGGGCGAGGCTGGCGACATTGTGGCCCAGGCCAAGGGTGAGATCAATCGGCTTCTTGATGACGGCGCCGCGGATGTAGACATGGCTGACCTGTACCAGGTGCAGATCACCGAGCAGGAGTTCAACCAGCGTGTGGTCGAAGCCCGCGAAGCACGCCGGACCGCGCGCTCGGCGCTGCGCCGTCAGCTCTTCCTGCCGGACGGCAGTACGGTGGCGGTTTCCGAAGTGCAGCTTCTTCCCATTGCGCCACCACTTGAGCCGCTTGAGGTCTACCAGCAGCGAGCGCTTGAAAACCGGCCTGAGCTCGCGCAGGCACGCGCCGGCCTCACGGCCACGAACGCACTTGTCGACGTGGCACGCTCCGACTTCTTCCCGAAAATCTTCGTGGGCCTCACGGCCCGCTACGGGTATGCGGCCGGTCGCCACCGCCAGCGCAATCCATTCGTGGGCGACCCATTCCTGACCCAGTCCGTAGAAACCGGGCTGGGACTGCGCCTCAAACTGAACGCCGCGCAGACGCGATCGCGCGTGCAGCAGGCCCGCGCCCAGTACGACGAGGTCCGTTTCCAGCACGATGCCGCGCATCAACTGATTCTCTTCGAGGTCGAGAAGGCGTGGCGCGACGTCGTCATAGCCCAGCAGGCCGTCACCTCACGCGAAGAGGCCCTCAAGATCAGCCGGCAGTGGTTGCTCGATGAGCAGATCAATTTTGACCTCGAGCTCGGCGATACGGAGAACCTTGTCAAAGCCGTCCGGGACAACCTTACGCTGCGCGCCCAGCGGCACGAGGCCGTCTTCAATTATAATATGGCGGTTCTGCGCCTATACGAGAAGACCGGTACGCTGCTGCAGCGACTCGATTCTGGCACGCTTCTTGTCACTGAATAGGTACAATCTGATATCCATACCTGTCATCTCTACATGAAAAGCCTGTTTATTGCACTTCTTCTGCTCGTTGCAGCCCTTCCGGGCGCGGCGCAGTCCACAACGGACGAAATCCGGGTCATGCTCGAGGAGCGCGACGCCAACATCAAGGCCCTCCTGGGCCCTGAAGGAGACGTTTCGGACGGGCAGCGCGAAGAGCTCCAACACCTCATCAACGGCGTCATCAATTTCCGCGAGATGGGAAAAGAGGCCCTTGGCCCGTTCTGGGAGGACCTCTCGGTCGAGGAGCAGGACGAATTCGTGCGCGTCTTCAGTGAAATAGTCCGTCACCAGTCGCTCTCGGATCTGGATGTGTATCGGGCCTCGGTCACGTACGACGCCATCTCGGTCGACGGCGACTCGGCCCGCGTCACCACAACTACGATCTACGACGAAATCCCCGTCATCGTGGAGTATGAACTCCTTCGCACAAGCGGCGAATGGACGGCGCGCGACATCATACTGGATGACGTATCGACCGTCGGCGGCTACAGCCGCAGCTTCCAGACGGTAATCCGCAAGCGGGGGTTCGATTCCCTCATGACGAGCCTGAACAAACGACTGGACAGCATCCGCTCAGAATCCTGAACAATCGGATCCTGAACAATCGGATCCTGAACAATTGGCCACCCTGCGCGTTTTGCCGGAGCGACAATCAACACGGGAGGGTCAGCTTCGGATTCGTGGAAGGATATGTGATGCATACGTATGGGGCGGAGAAATACCTCCGCCATGCCGTCGCGTCGCTCGCGTCCATACGCCGACACGACACCGAGCGACCCATTGCCCTCTATTGCAGTCAGTCGCAGAAAGAACGCCTCATTGAAACCGGACTTCGTGACCTCTTTGACGTCGTCGAGGTGCTACCCGAATCGCACCACTCCATCGTCGGCTTCAAGCATCACCTGGACCGGTTCAAGCCGTTCGAGCGCTCGCTCTTTGTGGATGCGGACATGATCTGGTGCCGCAACCCCGACCCGCTCTGGCAACAGCTCTCGCCATTCGCTCTGACCGCTACGGGCCTCGAGCGGTCCGACGTGTTCTTTGGCGGTCCCAAGGGGCTGGGCTTTCTCGGACACTGGTTGCTGGACCGGCGGCGGCGTACCATGAAGCACTTCGGGCTCACGTGGCTGCCCAGGATCCAGGCCGGCATGATCTACGCCCAGGACACCGAGCGCACCGCCGATTTCTGCCGCGCCTCACGGTCCTTCCTGGAACGCCAGGCGGAAACCCATTTTGTGAGTCGCCTCAATGAGGGGCGCTCGGAAGAAAGCTGCGAGTGGAGCATGGCCATGGCGGCCAGCGAGCTGGACATGACCATTATCCCGTGGTTCCAGGGCCGCAACAGCCCCCAACTCGACTATGTCGAGGGTTTCGTGGAACACGACCCGGAATTCCGGAACGTGCGCGTCCTCTACCACAATGATCCCTTCGTGCGCAACCTGCGCGGCATTCCATCGTCGTCCCTGAGGCGCACGCTGCTTGCCCTCGCGGCCCGACTACCCGGCAAAGGAGACTACATGTGGGTCACGCCATATGTCCTTCATTTCGGGTGGATGCATCACAAACAGCCGTTCTACGACCACGCAGACAGGGTGTGGGAGCACATGCTCGCAACGGGACCTCAACCGGCAGAAAGCAGGTCCCAGACCATGCGGGCGTGAGCACTGTTCGCGAGCGCCACGACCATACCGGTAAGCACCAGAAAAACTTCCGGATTCAACAGCACCAGCAGTGCCGCCAGCAGCCTGGGCACGCGCGATACGCGGGACATATCGCTTGCCGTCCTGATGGCCGACCAGATGAGTGTGGCCGTGAAAAACACCCCGATGATGACCAGTACGTACGTCCCGACGGCGTCCTGCGCGCCGAGCACCATCGCTACCGGAATGAACGCCACCGCCTGCCAGCGCGGCCACACGGCGAGCATGAGCGCCTGACTCGCCAGCAGCGGGTGTTGTCGTCCGGTAAGCACGACCCAGAGGCTCATCCAGGCGGCCATGGAAAGCAGGAAAACGCTGCCCAGCAGGACAGCCAGGACGAAAGGTGCGCCCATCAGAGCAGATGCTGCCCCCGAGACGGCCTCCGGCAACATGCCGTACGCATATCGCCCGATGGGCCTTTCGTGCAGTCCGTGCAGCACGACGGCGCCCACGAGCCCGGTAGACAGTCCGATCAGGGAGATCAGTGCGGTGCTGGTGAGCGGCAGGACCTCCCGCGCCTCACGTACCGCGTTTCGATAGAAGCCGTGCGCCAGGAAGTAGCGGGGAATCATTTGCCGAAAGCGCGGCGACGATGCGTAGAGAAGCGCCAGGAAGATGATCAACAGCCAACCGACCACGACCGACCAGGAGACCCTCGCCGCCCGTACCGGCGGTCCGTGAGCGAATATGGGCTGGCCGGTCACGTGTGCGCTTCGCAACCTGTCTACGACGCTTCGCGGATTGCCAGCCGCGTCATAGAGCCCAAAGGCCTTCATCCATGGATCCACACCCACCTGATCCCGCCACCGGTGCAGGAAAATGACGTGGCCCCGGGAGCGGGCCAGCATGCGCTCGGTGAACGCTGCCCCGTGATGCTCCATGGCGGCACCCGCCTCCAATCCGGCTGAAGCCAACCCAACCACGCCGTCCCCCCGCTCTTCGTTCGCCTCGCGGAATGCGTCGAGCCACTGGCCGGGGTCGGCGCGCCCGAGTCCATCGATCAGAACAGCGTCGACCACGTTGCGGCACCGGTCCTGCGTCGTGAATGGTGTCACGTAATAGGCTTTGTGCCCAGCCGCACGAACGCGCCGCGCGAGAGCCGCCAGGTGGCTGCACGTGGCGGGCAGGTTGGTAGCCGTCCAGCTTCCGAGTCCGATCCACCCCGCATGCGGCGAAGCCGCGAGCGCATCTACCCGGGCCTCTGCTGCCAGCAGTGTGTCGGCCCACTGCCGTGGCGAGAGGCGCTCCATGCCGATATCGCGGTAGAGCATCATGCCCATGGAGTCAGCCGCCGCCAGAATGGCAGGATCTGTTACGAATCCCGTCCGCACGGCTCGCAGTCCGAGCATGCGCATTTCGACGAGATCCGACACGGCTGTACGCTCCGAATCGGGCGCCTCCCAGACCACGCCGAGCTGTCCGTGCGCGCGGGGCGCACCGACAGCGGAAAGGATAAAAAGCAGAAAGAGGAGTTGACGCGTCATGTCAGAATATACGAGAGCCGCGCCCCATCAAGGGGCGCGGCTCTCCCTACCGAACCACATCATCCAGGCTGGCAAACAGCCAGTTGACAGCTGGATCAGGATCGACCTTGCTCAGGGGTCAACCTGCGAACAGTACGTCCGCGTCGTGGCTCGAAGTTCGTGGTAGCAAGTGATGGAGCTCAATCCATCATTTTGCGGAGGAACGCCGGTACGTCCGAATCCCCCTTGCGGATACGTGCTGACTTTTCCAGGTCATCGGATGTGAGGTGCCGGATGCGCCCGCCGGAGGGCTCTCCGTCCCCGTCGCCCGATGATGGTCCATCCACACTGATCCGCTGTTCACTGCGCCGCTTGTAGGCTGGTTCATCGAGCTTCTTGAGGGCTGTTTCGCCCTTGTATCCACCGGGCAGGTCGGGTGTGTCGCGACCAAGGAGCTTCGGCTTGCGGCGCACGGACTGCGCACCCTGTTTCTCGAAGCCCGTCGCAATGACCGTGATGCGGAGTTCGTCATCCATCGAATCGTCGATCACCGTACCGAAAATCACCTCCACGTCATCGCCAGCAGCCGACTGGATGATCTGCGTAGCCGCCGTGGCTTCGCGAATGCCGAGTGAGCGCCCGGCCGTAATGTTGACCAGCACGTTGCGCGCACCTTCAATGGACAGTCCGTCAAGCAGTGGGCTTGAGAGCGCCTCGCGAGCCGCGCGTTCGGCGCGATCCTCGCCCGTTGCGGAGCTGGCGCCCATGAGCGCCGTCCCCCCGTTGCGCATGGTCGTCTTGACGTCGGCGAAGTCAAGGTTGATGAGCCCGTGCACGGTAATCAGGTCTGAAATACCGCGCGTGGCATTGTAAAGCACCTCGTCGGCCTTCGAAAACGCCTCTACGAGCGTCGTCCCGGCCTCGGCAATGTCCAGAAGCCGTTCGTTGGGAATGACGATAAGCGTATCGACATGCTGCTTGAGCAGATCAATACCGGCCTCCGCGCTGCGTAGACGCTTCGGCCCTTCACATTCGAACGGTTTGGTCACAATGGCCACCGAGAGGATCCCCATTTCCTTGGCAATGGCGGCCACGATGGGCGCACCGCCCGTACCCGTACCGCCGCCCATGCCAGCCGTAATGAAGACCATGTCGAAGCCGCGCAGCGCATCTTCTATGTCAGCGCGGCTTTCCTCAATGGCTTCCGCGCCGACACCCGGACGGGCGCCGGCCCCGAGTCCTTTCGTGAGGCCGCGCCCCGCCTGGACCTTGAAGGGAGCCAGGTTGGCTTCGAGGGCCTGGGCATCCGTATTGATGGCGTAGAAATCCACCCCCTGGATACCCTCGTTGATCATGTTGTTTACCGCGTTGCCGCCGCCGCCTCCGACGCCGATAACGCATATTTTCGCTTCCTCATTCTGTGCATCGTCAAATGCAAAATGGGTGCTGAATGTTGAGTCCATTATGAACCTCCGTTCTTCACAAGTGGCTGTTGATTGCGTTCTGTCCGGAATGAGCAGTTCCGGTGTGTCGGATGGAAGACTGTGGTATCAAAGTTCATTGAACCACCCCTTCATGATCTTCGTGATCCGACCCGTCAGACTCCGACCGTCTGACGGACCTGTTCCAGCTTGCATTGAGTCCGTGCGGAAAGGTGTCTTTCCAATCACTTCCGGGCGCAATCCATACAGGACCAGCCCGACACTCGTTGCAAACTTGGGATCACTGACTTCCTGGACAAGACCGGCAGACAGCCCCATGGGCCGTCCAATCCGTGCGTCCATTCCCATCACTTCGGCGGCCAGTTCATCCGTTCCCGGAATAAGTGCGCCACCGCCTGTCAATACGACACCTGCAGACAGGTGTCTTCCATAACCGCTCCGCTTGATTTCAATGGCGGCAATCTCGAGGATTTCCTCGAGCCGCGGCTGAATGATCTGCGCCAGACTATGGCGCCCAATGTGTTTCTCTGTCCTCCCTCCCACACCTGGAATGGCGATCTCTTCATCTTCCACCATTTCCAGGTTCGCCACGCCGAATTCGCACTTGAGCGCCTCGGCCTGGTCGCGCATGACCCCAAGGCCCTTGCGCACGTCGTCGGTTACCTTGTTTCCGGCGACCGCCACAACGGCCGTATGCCGGATGGTATTGTCCTCGAAGACGGCGATGTCGGTCGTCCCGCCGCCAATATCGATCAGCGCGACACCCACCTCTTTCTCGTCCGGGTGCAGCACGGCAAAGGACGACCCCAGCGGCTCGAGTACGATGTCCGACACGTGATAGCCCGCCTTCTCAATACAGCGGTAAATATTCTTGGCCGCCGAGACGAGCCCGGTAATGATGTGCACATTGGCTTCGAGCCGCACGCCGCTCATGCCGACGGGATCGACCACCCCATCCTGTCCATCGACAATAAACTCCTGCGGAATGACATGCAGGATTTCCCGGTCGGCCGGCATGGCCACGTGGGTCGTGTCTTCGAGCAGGCGCTGCACGTCGGCCTCCGTGATTTCGCCATCCCGGTTCGATATCGTGATGACACCGCGCGACTGGAAACTCTGTACGTGATCACCGGCAATGCCTACGATGACGTTGCGAACCGTTACGCCGGCCGTGCGGGCGGCCTCCTCGACGGCTTCCTGTACGGAGGCAACGGTCTTGTCAATATTGACAACGACCCCCCGGTTCAGCCCATCCGATGGCGCCACACCCACGCCAAGCACGTTGACGCGGTCCAGTTCATCGGCCGTTGCCGCCACAGCGCACACCTTCGTCGTGCCGATATCCAGTCCAATTACAATGTTGTCATTCATATTGTTATCGTTGCTTTACCACAATCTGATTGCTGTACCGGAGATCGACATGTCGGATGGGCATATCCGATGGATGCAGTGCTCCCTGCTCCAAAAAGGCCGTCAGCACGTCCAGTCTCCGGTCCATGGGACTGTCACCGAGCGCCACCTCGATGGCCACGCCTGTATCTGGAGGCACCACCCACAGGCGCAAATCCGGCCCTTCGATAATGATTTCCGAGATCGCGCCGCGCACCCACCCGGGCCGCACTGGAAGTTCGAAGAGCAGATCACTGAGCGCGACGTGCCCGATGGGTGCCATCGGATGGAATGCCTCACCAAGGCCCCTCACAAGCGGAACGTCATAGCTGATTTCTCCGCCAGCCGGCATTCGGTACCCATTCCGATCTACAAAGTAGGCCGGCGCGCCGCGCGCATCGACAATCAGAGCAACGGGTTCGCGCTCCACGATTTCAACTATGAGGCGCCCGCTCGGGAGGCGCGCCACATCGGCTTCGGCTACCCAGGCATGACGCCGGGCGCGATCGGCCAGGAGCACCGGATCCAACTCGAAGAGCACAAGCGAGGTATCGACCATGAGCAGCTCTTCGATCTGGCTCGCCTCGGCCCACCGACTTCCACGGACTTCGACCTCGCTCAGCCGGACTTCCATGAGCTGCGTGTAGCCCCATGCGGCGCCTGCCGCCATGACAATGAGGGCGGCGGCGAGCAGCGTGTATTTGATGCGCTTTATCATACCGCCTCCTCCTTTTCCTGCAGGATATTGAGCAGAACGCGGCTCTCCCGCCAGATATCACCGGCTCCGAGCGTGATGACGACATCGCCTGCCCTGGCCAGCGCGGCCACATGCCGCCCGACATCGGTGCGCGCCGGTACCCACTCCACAGCGGCATGACCGAGTTGCCCAAGTGCGCGCGCTATCACATCGCCGCGCGCACCCTGCTCGGGCGTTTCGCGCGCGGCGTAGACGTCGGTCACAACGACGACGTCGGCGGGCTCCAGCGCGGCAGCGAACGCCGCAGCAAACTGCTCCGTGCGGGAATACATGTGTGGCTGAAAGACGGCCACCAGACGCCGCTCGGGCCAACAGGCCCGCGCCGCGCTGAGCGTGGCCTCGACTTCGACCGGGTGGTGGGCATAGTCGTCAACAACGAGTACGCCATCCAGCTCTCCGATTTCCTGCATGCGCCGGTGAACACCCTCGTACGTGGCCAGTCCGCGCACAATGCTCTCGAAGTCCATGCCCAGCTCAAGTCCGGTGGCAATGGCCGCCAGCGCATTGCGCACGTTATGCAGCCCCGGCGCGTTCACGCGGGCACGGCCCATCTGCCTACCCTCATGTACGACGTTGAACGCCATCCAGCGCCCTTCCTGCGACACCTGCTCGGCGCGGACATCCGCCTCCGGATCCGTTCCGTAAGTCACCGTGCGGCGATCCAGGCGGTCCAGGATGGAGCGCACACCGGCGTCGTCCACACCCACGATCGCCGCCCCGAAAAACGGCAGGCGTGACACGTATTCTACGAAAGCGTCCCGGATGTCATCCAGGTCCCGATAGCAATCCAGGTGGTCCGTATCCACATTCGTGATGACCGCGATGGAGGGCGTCAGCCTCAGGAATGTACGGTCAAATTCGTCGGCCTCGATCACGATGATATCACCCTCGCCCGACACGGCATTCGTTCCGAAGGTCGACACTTTGCCGCCCACGATCACCGTCGGATCGAACCCGCCGGCCCCGGTCACGTGCCCCGTCATCGTAGTCGTTGTGGTCTTGCCGTGCGTCCCGGCAATACCCACGCCGAACTTCATGCGCATGAGTTCTCCCAGCATTTCAGGCCGGCCAATCAGCGGAATATGGTGCGCGCGGGCATATGCCGTTTCGGGATTCGCGGCCGGGTCGACCGCCGATGAGTACACGACCACGTCCGCCCCGGCCGCGTGCCCGGCGTCGTGTCCCTCGAAAATCCGGGCCCCGCGGCTGGCCAGCGACCGGGTCGTATCGCTCAATTCCAGGTCGGACCCGGACACGGCAAATCCGCGGGCCAGCAGCACCTCGGCAATGGAACTCATGCCAATGCCGCCAATGCCCACCATGTGCACATGGCGCGTGCGTCCAAGGGTCGGTTGTCTTCTTGGCGTCGTCATGCCTCACCCTCCGCCATGGCAATAACGTCCATGGCAATCGTGTGGGCCGCGCGTGGACGGGCCGCCGCAAGGGCTGCGCGCGACATGGCGTCTAGGGCGGCCTGGCTACCGAGCAGATGCAGCAGCGTGCCGCTGAACGATGCTTCCAGTTCCGATTCGGACAGCACTTCGGAGGCTCCCATCCGCTCCATGCTGTGCGCATTTTTGGCCTGGTGGTCGGCCGTCACATTCGGCGAGGGAATGAGCAGCGACGGGCGGCCCGTGACGAGCAGTTCGGAGCACGTGAGCGCCCCACTGCGGGCTACAACGAGGTCTGCCGCGGCATAGGCGGTCGCCATGTCGTCCACATACGGCACGACCTGGATCCTGTCCGGAAGGGCCCCGGAGGCAGCGTCCTCGCGCGACGACGCTGCTGCAGACGTCCCTGCTGCGGATGTCCCCGCTACGGACGTCTCCGCTGCGCCGTCAAGGGCCGCCCGGACAGCATCATAACGCGATACGCCTGTCTGCCACAGAATACCAAGATCGGGGTCGGCCATCAGATACGGCAGGGCACGGCGCATGGCGTCATTGAGCGCCGAGCTCCCGAGCGACCCTCCGAAAACAAAGACCACGCGCCGCATGGCACTCATGCCCAGTTTTGCGCGCGCGGCCTCGCGGCCGCGCGCCGTGACTTCTGCCAGGTCACGGCGCACCGGGTTTCCACTCACCTGGCAGGGCCTTGGTAGCAGCGCATCGGCCGCTTCGGCAAAAGCCACGTGTATACGATCGGCAAACCGCGAAGCTACGCGGTTGGTGAGACCCAGATAGGCATTCTGTTCCTGTATCAGTATGGCCGCATCCAGGCTCCAGGCCGCCAGCAGAACCGGCAACGCCACGTACCCGCCCGTACCAACCACCACCTGCGCCCCCGTGCCTTCCACAACGTCCCGTGCCTGGCGGAATCCTTTGGCGAGGATCAGCGGGAGTTTCAGGTTGGCTGCCGAGAACGATCGGCGCAGGCCCTGCACGGCCACCTCGTGGATCGGATAGCCGGCGCGCGGTACGGCCTCCCACTCCATGCGGTCGCGGCTGCCGGCAAACGCCACGCGGGCGTGCGGGCGCAGCTCACGAATGGCATCGGCGATGGCAATCGCCGGATAGACGTGTCCACCCGTTCCACCTCCCGTCATCAGGACGCGCACGCTGTCGTTATGTGGGCTGCTGCGCATTACTCGATATGCCTTGAAATATTGAGCAGAATACCCATCATCATGCCGCCAGCCGCCATCGACGTACCACCCCACGACACAAACGGCAGCGGCAGGCCGGTCACAGGAAACACCTCGACACTCACGCCCACATGCACGAACGCATAGAGCGTCAGCATGACGACGAGTCCGACAGCCAGAAACAGCCCGAGCGGATCGGGCGCGTGCCGCGCCACACGGAACAGCCCGCGAAAAAGAATCAGCATGAAGAGCCCGAGCAGCACAAATGCCCCCACGAGCCCATATTCCTCGGTCACGATGGCAAAAATAAAGTCGTTGTACGGGGCGGGCAGAAAGTCGCGCTGCGTACTCTTGCCTGGACCCACGCCGAAGAGCCCACCCGCTGCGACCGCCATTTTGGACTGCTCCACCTGGTAGCGCTCGCCCTGCGATGAAAAGACGTCCTGGGCCTCGGTATGCGGAAAAAGCTTCATACCGGTATAGGCCTCGACGCGCGCCGCCCTGGCGGGTGATGTCAGTAGAAGCGCATAGCCAAGCAGTACGCCCACGAGCCCCACGGCCACGATGTGAAGGACCGGCACGCGGGCCACGAAGCACATCACCAGCACGGACAACAGCACGAGGGCCGCTGTCGACAGGTCATCCACCCCGATCAGCCCGACAGTGAGCAGGATCCAGAAGAAAACGGGCAGAAAGGCGTGCGTGAAGGACGTTATATAACCCTGTTTGGCGGTCAGCAGCACCGCCACGTAGAGCACGAGTGCCACCTTGGCCAGATCCGACGGCTGGAAGCCGATGATCCCGATGTCGAGCCACCGTGCGGCGCCGCCCGTAATCACGCCCGTGATCTGTACGAGTACCAGCAGGCCGAGCGAAAAGAGCAGGAAGAACCGCGCAAACCGGGCCAGCACGTGGTAATTGACAATAGAAAAGAAACCCATCACTCCGAGCGCGAACACGACACGGAGCACATGCTGGACCAGGAACCGCTCCGTGTTGCCGTCCGCGCGCGTATCGGCCAGAAAAGATATCGCGCTGTAGACCGCCACGACGCCGATGGCCGAGAGCACAAAGACCGCCCAGAGCAGCAGTTTATCTGCTGCCTGGCGGCCGTCAGGTTGTATGGCGGTCAGGATCTTCACAATGCAGCAACAATGCGGCGGAACGCGTCTCCACGCTCCTCAAAATTGTTGAACATGTCGAAACTGGCGCAGGCCGGACTGAGCAGCACCACATCTCCTTTTTTGGCCAGGAGGCCAGCCAGACGCACGGCATCGGGCATATCGGTGGCCCGCACACAGTCGGCCACACACGGCCCCAGCGCCGCTTCGATGGCACCCGCTGCTTCGCCGAGGGTCACAATACCGCGCACACGCGCCGTGACCTGGTCCCGGAGCGCCGAGAAGTCGCCCTGTTTGTCGCGTCCTCCCGCGATCAGCACAACCGGCTCACGAAAGCTGTCGAGCGCATACCAGACGGCATTCACATTGGTCGCCTTGGAGTCGTTCACCCACGTCACGCCCTCATGAATGCGCACCGTTTCGAGCCGGTGAGGGACGCCAGAGAACGTGGACAGGCTCTCGCGGATAAGATCGCTTCTGACTTCAAGGACCCGCGCGGCCACGGCTGCAGCCAACGAATTGTACACGTTGTGACGCCCTTTGAGGGCCAGTTCCTGTTGATTCATGAGTCGTAGCTGGTTGTCATCTGTGGCGAGAAAGAGTGCTTCCTCTGTTGAAAATGCCGCCGCCGGGGGCGCGTCCCCCGTGCCGTCCGCAGGTGCGGCGCCGCCGGCAAGGACGCCATAGGCGCGTGCTCGTGTGCCCCCGCGGGCAATGAAGTCTGCAATCCGGTCGTCGTCCATCGGATAGACCAATGCATCGCGCTCCGTCTGCAGCCGCGCAATGGACAGCTTGGCCTCCGCATAGGCCGCCATGTCGCCGCCGTAACGGTCCAGGTGATCGGGCGTAATGTGCAGCAGAACGGCCACGTCAGGGCGAAAACGTTCCACCCGTTCGAGTTGGAAGCTGGATACTTCGGCGACCAGAATGGCATCGGGGCCCGTGCCGCGCGCCACGACCAGGCTGATGGGCGTTCCCACATTCCCGCAGGCATGCGCATTCATTCCGGCCTGTCGAAGGATGTATTCAATCAGCAGCGTCGTTGTGGTCTTGCCGTTCGTACCCGTAATGGCGACCGTGCGGCCGTCAAAACAACGCCATCCGAGTTCGAGCTCAGACCATACCGGAATACCGCGCGCGTCCGCATCCACAAGAATCGGCGCCGCCCGCGCTACGCCCGGGCTCGTCACAATCAGGTCCGCCTCGAGGCACTGCGCCGTATGGCCACCCGCTTCCCACGTTGCTCCCCGACCAGAGAGCGTGGCCTGGGCGCTCGTCGTAAGCGTGCCCGCGTCGCTTACAAACACCTCCGACCCGCGGGCGCGGAGGAGCTCGGCCGCGGCCATACCGCTGCGCGCGGCGCCGAGCACAGTCACCCGGCGGGGCAGCGCTTCGTTCCGCTGCGGCGAGTCGATATGTGTGTTGTGCCGTGTCATCGGATGCGCAGAATCAGGAGCGCCGCAATCACGGTAATGGCCGTCACGAGCCAGAATCGCACCACGATTTTGTTCTCGTGGATGCCCGCCGCTTCAAAGTGGTGATGAATGGGTGCCATGCGGAAAAGCCGCACGCCGGTCCCGGTGCGCCGGCGCGTGGCCTTGAAATAGCTGGTCTGCAGTATGACCGATACGGTCTCCATGAAAAACACCGCGCAGAGGACCGGAAGGATCAATTCCTTGCGGATCATGAGCGTCATGGTGCCGACGGCCGCGCCGAGAGAGAGGGCGCCCGTATCGCCCATGAAAACCTGGGCCGGATAGCCGTTGAACCATAGGAAGCCGAAACAGGACGCGGCAAGGGCCGATGCAAATACGGTCAGTTCGCCCGTCCCGGGCAGAAACATCTCGTTCAGGAAATCCGCAAAAACGGCATTGCCTGCGATATATGTCAGCGCGATAAGTCCGACCGCCACGATGCCCGTAACGCCGGCCGCCAGCCCGTCCAGTCCGTCAGTCAGATTGACCGCGTTGGACAGGGCGGTCAGGATGAACGTCACGACGGGTATATAGATGAGCCACCCGAGGTCCACGCTCGTCACCACATGGCGCAGCACATTGTAGTCGAGTGTTTCATTGGCCACGAACGGCATGTAGGTCAGCGTGCGTACGTCGCTGAACTGCGGGTGGAAATAGAGTACGCTGCCTACCAGCAGGCCGAGCGAAATCTGCCCGGCCAGTTTGATGCGCGCCGAGAGGCCGCTCTTGTTGCGGAGTACGACCTTGATATAATCGTCTGCGAACCCGAATGCACCCATCCAGGCCGTAGCCAGCAGAATGAGCCAGACATACACCTCTCCGACAGCGCCCCAGAGCAGCGTCGACCCCAGCACGCCGAGCAGAATGATCAAACCGCCCATGGTCGGCGTGCCGGCCTTGTGCGAGTGGTCCACAGCCCCCGCCAGTTCGCCCTCACGGACACGCTCGCCGAGCTGCTGCCGCTCGAGCCAGTCAATAATGCGGCGGCCCGCGAAGAGAGCAATCGAAAGCGCCGTAATCGCGGCCAGCGCCGAGCGTACGGTCGTAAACTGGATGATCTGAAAGCCTGGAGGCTCAAATGTGCGCTCGAGCCAGAGCATGAAATAATACAGCATGGCGTCAGGCCCCCTCCAGGATGTGCCGGTCATCGCACGGCAGCGCTTCGCTGCCTACGACCTGGACGGTTTCATGGCCTTTTCCGGCCACAACAAGTACATCTCCGCGGCGCATGCCCCGAACCGCCTGCTGCACGGCCCTTGTCCGATCCGCCTCACGCACGGCCGCGCCCGGGCGCTCCATGCCCGAGAGAACGTCATCAATGATGGCCTCGGGATCCTCGAACCGGGGGTTGTCACTCGTCACGACCACACAGTCGGCCCGCTCCTCGGCCACGCGCCCCATCAGGGGCCGCTTGCCACGATCGCGGTCGCCGCCGCACCCGAACACGACCCACAGGCGTGGCGGTGCATCGGCCCCGTCGGCGGCGGAAGCGGCGGCCTCCATGACACCCCGTACGGCATCCAGTATCTGGGCGAGCGCATCGGGCGTGTGCGCATAATCGATCACGGCGGTCCGGCCGCCATCCAGACGCAGCGTTTCAAAACGCCCGGGGGCCGGGGCCGCTGTTTCCAGCACGCCAACGGCTTCCTCGGGCCGTGCGCCGAGCGCGGTAAGCGCGCCGTAGGTCAAGGCGACATTTACGGCATTGAAACGCCCCGGCAGCCGCGTGCGGCACGGCCTTCCGTCGACTACAAGGTCCTGCCCATCGAGCCGTGAGGAGGTGATTTGCCACCCGATTCCGGATGGATGCTCCAGCTTTTCGCCTACATGCACGACGCGCGCCCGGCAGTCGGCCGTGATATGCTGCGCGGCCGGGTCGTCGTGGTTGACGACGGCCGAGGCCGACGCCGACAGCCCGTCAAACAGGCGTTTCTTCGCCGTCAGATAGGCCGCTTCGGACCCGTGATAGTCCAGGTGGTCGCGCGTCAGGTTGGTGAATACGGCCACGTCCACGTCGGCCACGCGCAGCCTGTGCTGATCCAGCGCATGGCTCGACGCCTCGACGGCAACATGCGTCGTGCCGCGCTGCAGCATGTCGGCCAGGAGGCCGTACAGGCGCACGCATGAAGGTGTCGTGTGGGTCGCCGGGACGTCGTGCCCGGCATAGCGGTATCCGGTCGTGCCCAGGAACCCGGTGGGGTGCCCGAGGGCGCTGAGTGTACCGGCCAGAAGCGTGGCTACGGTTGTTTTTCCGTTCGTGCCCGTTACGGCGGCCACGCGGAGCGGCTGCCCGGGATCGCCGTTGGCAGCCGACGCGAGTTCTGCGAGCGCACGCCGGGCATCGGTCACGGCAATACGCGGCGCATGACCCGGCGCCTCGTTCCTGGCTTCGTCGGCGTCCCCAGCCGCGCGCACGACGACAGCCGCACCCTGCCTGACGGCGGCATTTACATAGTCCAGCCCATTGTGCTGCAGCCCGGTGACGGCAACAAAAATGTCGCCCGGGCCCACCAGTCGGCTGTCCTCCTGCACGCGACCGCTCAGCACAGGTCCAGGAACCGGCGTGGACATACGCTCTGGCACAGGCGCGTTGTCCGTGCGGACAAGCAGGCCGTGCGCATCCAGGCGCTCCAATACGTCGGTATATGTCATGACGTGCTTCATGGGCGCAGTACCAGTCTTGCGCTCGCCGTCAGCGCGGCGCCAGGCGCCGGCCACTGTTCGCGCACGAGTCCCTCTCCCGAGAGCGTGACCTCTGTTCCGGCGCTCATGAGCAGCCAGGTCGCTTCCCGCGCCGACAGCCCGGTAACGTTGGGCATGCGCCCCTCGGCGAGAAGCGCTTCGGGCCGCTCGCGCTTCGGCGCCGTTTCCATGCGCTCCGCCACAGCGAGCACGGGCTGGGCGGCCGCGCCGCGCTGCGTTCCAGCGCCTGGAGCCGCGCCCGAACCGGGCCGGGCCGCTGGCGCACCGACCGGCGCGTCATCGGGCACAGGCACCGGTGTCGCATTGAGATGTGGAAAAGCCGACAGCCAGCGCGACGCGATGTTGCGGAACACGGGGGCCGACACAGCGCCGCCGTAAATGCTGGACCGTGGTTCGTCCATGATCACGATCATGGCGACCGTCGGGTCTTCGACCGGAAAGAAGCCGGCAAATGTGGCGCGGTATCGGGACTGCGAGTACGAGCCGTTGACATATTTTGACGCCGTGCCCGTCTTTCCGGCTACACGTACGCCGTCAAGGCGCGCCTGCGTCGCTGTTCCGGAATCGACGACGGCCTCGAAGGCGGGAATCAGGGCTTCAGCCGTCTCCCGCGAAAAGACGCGGCGAACCTCCTCGGGCGTAGCCTGCCACAGAAGACGTCCCTCGGCGTTGTGCCGGGCCGCGACCACATAGGGCCGCACGAGGACGCCCCGGTTGGCAAGCGCCGCGTAGGCGGTGAGCATCTGCAGGGGCGTCGCCTGGATTTCGTATCCGCGGCTGAGCGCCGAGGCAGTCGTCGCCGACCATCGGTCTGGGCGTTTCACGCGCGAGGATTCCTCTCCTGGCAAGTCCACCCACGTCGGCTGGTCAAACCCGAAATCCCGCGCATAGGCGTAGAAGCGCCCCCTGTCGAGTTGGTCCGCAATGCGGGCCATGCCAATGTTGCTCGACTCCTGGATGACTTCGCGGAAGGTGACGCGGCCCAGCGTGTGCGTATCGCGAAGCTCATAGCCACTTCGAACCTCGACACCAATGCCTGTGTCGACCGTATCGGCGAGCGACATCTGGCCGGCCTCGACGGCCGCCACGGCCGAAATCAGCTTGAACGTCGAGCCGGGCTCAATCAGATCATTGATGGCATGGTTACGCTGTGCCGCCACCGGGAAGGCTCCGGGATTGTTCGGGTCATAGGTCGGCCAGTTGGCCATGCCCAGAATGGCACCCGTCCGCGGATCCATGGCAATGGCCACGCCCCAGTTGGCCCCCGATGCTTCGGCTCCCCGGGCAAGCTCCTGCTCCATGATTTCCTGCATCACGAGATCCATCGTGAGCGTGATCGATTCTCCGTGCTCGGGCTCGACGCGCACGAGTCCGACATCGAACGAACGCCGGTTCATGCGGTCGCGGCGTACTTCCTGTCGCCCCGGTGTCCCTGTGAGCACGTCGTCGTAGAGCAGTTCAAGACCTGAAATACCGCGCAAATCGGTATCTACGTGTCCCAGTACGTGGGACGAGGCGGTTCCATGATGGTACTTCCGGTCGAACCCTTCTTCGAGCCGCACGCCGTCAATGGCGGAGAGCGCCTCCATGTTGCTCGCCGGAAGCTCAATGTCGCGGGCTATCACGGCGTACTGGCTGCTGGCGCGATTCCGGATCTGCTGGCGCACACGAGCGACCGGCAGGCGGGCGGCGCGGGCAATGTCCGCGCTCCAGGCCGCCATGTCCGCCCGCGCCGCCCGCACCGTCGGGTCCGCGGCGAGCGTCCAGGTCCGCACGTTTACCGCCAGGTTCCGGCCCGCTGCATCGTGAATGCTCCCCCGCATGGCCGCAATCGTGACGCTGGATGTTGACTGCGTATCTACGCGCTGACGCAGATCGGCCCCATCAACGAGCGATATCCGCAGCACGTTGACCGCCAGTACGACGGGCAGCAGACTCATAAGCGTTGCCACCACGTACATCCGGGACGATATGGAGTCGCGTGGTGTCATGGATCGACAACAATCGGGCGTCCTTCCGGAACGGCTTCCACCAGGCCCAGATCGCGAGCGCGTCCCGCGATCTGCGTGTGGCCGGTTATGCGCTCATAGTCTCCGCTCACCCGGTTCAGTTCGAGTTGCAGTTCGAGCCGCTCGCGGCGTAGCGCCTGCACATCCTGCGCCAAATCCCGCGTCGCATTCACGTGACCCACGTAGAGCGTCACCAGCACGAGCACGGCAAGCACACCTGCCACGAAACGAATCGTGGATACGCCTCCCAGCACACTGCTGGCCCGGCGTGCGGCCGACGAGCGCGATTCATTGCCCGTGGCCAGATCTTTCCACGTTACCTGCTCCGGATGCTTCACGGACGTAGCCGTGCGCGGCGCATTCGCTCGCGGCGCTTTCGGGCGTGCGGCGGCGCTGGCCGTATCGCGACGTCCCGAGCCGCGCATGGCGCGCGATTTTGGCGTCGTATTTCCTGTCGATGCAGCGCTCGCCGCCTTCACGAAACGCGCTGTGCGCTTCGCGGGCGCACTCGTCTCGCTGCGTTTCGTCTTCGAACGCGTTCGGGTCGATATGCTTCGGCGTCGGGCCATGTTCAGGGTTCAGTCTCTCTCAAATTCATAGGTGGTGCGCTCGGCCACGCGCAGTCGCGCGCTCCGGGCTCTGGGATTTGTTGCTGTTTCCTCCTCGTCGGCGACCACGGCGCGGCGCGTCACGTCCCGCCACGGGGACAGCGCGTTGCCGTACATGTCCCGACGGACGTCGCCGTCGAAGTGGCCGCTTCGCAGGTAGCGCTTGACCGGGCGATCCTCAAGGGAGTGATAGCTGATCACAGCCAGCCGTCCGCCGGGCGCAATGAGCTCGGTGGCCGCTTCAAGCGCACGCCGCAGCTCGTCCATCTCCCCGTTCACCTGGATGCGCAGCGCCTGGAAGACGCGTGCCAGGGATCCGGACACCTTGTGCGGTGGCACTTCCTCCCGAATGACGTCGGCCAGCTGCGTCGTCGTGCGGTAGGGGCGCGCGCGCAGGATGGCACGTGCCATGCGGCGGGCCATGGGCTCTTCGCCATACGTCCTCAGCACACGGGCCAGTTCCACCTCGTCGGTAGCATCCAGGAAGTCGGCAGCCGGCTGCGCTGCGGACGGATCCATGCGCATGTCGAGCGGACCCTCGAGCCGGTGGCTGAAGCCTCGCCCGCCCTCGTCCAGCTGATGGGACGACACGCCGAGATCCATCAGAATTCCCGATACGTTGTGGTATCCGGTCTGCCCCAGGAGCGCCATCATGTCAGAGAAGGCGCCCCGAAGCGGAATGAACCGCTCGGCGTATCCGGCCGCGCGGAGCCGCTCGGTAGCGGCCTCCAGCGCTTCCGGGTCGCGATCAATGCCGACAATACGGGCTTTGGGCCCGAGCGCATCGAAAAGAGCATGCGTATGCCCGCCGCCACCGAGCGTGGCGTCGACATACACCCCTTCTCGATCGGTAATGAGTCGGTCAGCAACAGGATGACAAAGAACAGGTGCGTGATATGGCGTCCCGTAGTCACGCATGGGCACGCGAGGTCATAATCCCGACCCCATGACGCGCTCGGCCAACTCCTCTGGATCGGAGGCCGCCTCATCGAGGTACTCCCCGAAGGCGACCGGATCCCAGATCTCAATGCGATCTATGGCGCCAATGATGAGCGCCTTCTCTCCCAGCCCAGCGTAGTCCGATAGCGTCCGCGGAATGGACACGCGGCCCTGCCCATCGAGCGTGATTTCCTCCGCCCACATGAGCATCATGCGCACGAGCAGCCGCGACTCACGATCATAGCTATTGAGCCGCGCCAGTCTGTCCTCCTGGATGCGCCACTCGTCGAGCGGGTAGAGGTAGATGCACTTCTCAAACCCCTTCGTCAAGGTGAACGTCTGCTGGGCATCCGGGCTGAGCACCGCGCGCATCTTGGCCGGAATGGCAACCCGTCCTTTGGCATCGACGGAGTATTCAGCCTGTCCCTTGAAACGAGCCATGGTGTGGAATCGGAGTGCCGCTCGGGCATGTGAACGTGGGTGTGGGTGGGCGGAATGCGAGCCGGGAAGCACGCCGTTCAGGCATGGGAGTCTTCCCCACATTTCCCCACCATACAGCTAATGTACATCTTTAAGTCCGAAAGTCAAGCCCGCAGAATGACAGAAAAGCTCGTTTTTACCGCACTACGGTTGTTTTTTGACAAAATGACGTGTGGATAACAAGTTTATAATGTGTGCATAACGCAATAATGCGTATATTTGTACTAAACTTGTGTCATAAAGTGTACTTATTTACACCATGTTTGGCGATCCATCCGCATCTGAAAAACGCCCCCTGACGCGGCGTCAACAGGATGCCCTCGACGCAATTACGGCGCATTTTTCGGAAGCGGGACGGGCCCCGACGTACCGCGAATTGGCCGACCGGCTGTCCGTGCGCAGTGTTACCAGCGCAGTCAAGCTGGTAGAGCAGCTCGAACAGAAGGGGCATATCGAAGTCGAGGAGGGAACAGCCCGCGGCATCCGCCTGGTGGGGGCGGGTGGGGACGTTCCTTCTGGCCGGATGGTTTTCGTGGCCGAGGCCGCCGCTCCACGCGGTGCAGGATGGCCCGCCCCGAAACAGGGATACTGGGTCGACAGTGAGCTCCTTCCGCCGGAGGCCGCTGGGCAGCCACTGGCCTATATCACGATGCCCGACGACAGCATGCAGAGGGACGGCATACAGAAGCACGATATCGTGGTGGGTTGGCCAGAGCGGTCCGACGACGTACCGAGCGGAGCGCTCATCATACACGCTCTCGACCGGCAGTTCACTGTGCGTCGCCTGCAGCGCTACGGAGAGCGCCTGCTGCTCACGGCGGCCGATCCGCTCACGCCGCGATCCGAGCTGAGAAGCCGCGCGTCCAGGGACGGCAAAGCCTTCTGGCCCATGGTCGGCCGGGCCGGAATCGTTATTCGGCGTCGCCTTTGAGGAGCCTCGACGTGGCCAGGTGGATTTTTTTCTGGCGCCTGGGCGGCTTGGGCTTGGATGTGGCTCCCGTCTCCTCCGCCCGTTCCAGTGCGGCCTCGACGAACGACGAGAACAGCGGGTGCGGTTTTCCGACGGTCGATCGATATTCCGGGTGGAACTGAACGCCCACGAACCACCGGTGCGCCGGCAACTCCACAATCTCGACCAAATCCCGCGTCGGGTTGATTCCGCCGAGCACCAGGCCGTGTTCAACCAGTTTGTAGCGCAGGACGTTGTTCAGCTCATACCGATGGCGATGGCGCTCTTTGATCTCATCCACTCCGTAGATTTCCCGGGCGCGTGAGCCTTCGGCAAGCCGGCACCGGTAGGCCCCAAGCCGCATGGTCCCGCCTTTTTCGGCAATTGCCTTCTGATCCTCCATGAGGTCTATTACCGGATACTCTGTATCCGGGTCGAATTCGGTGGAATGCGCCTCAGCCCAGCCACACACGTTGCGCGCAAACTCGATCACGGCACACTGCATGCCCAGACAGATCCCAAAGAAGGGAATATCCTGCTCGCGGGCGTAACGGACTGCCTCCAGCTTGCCCGCAATGCCCCGCTCGCCGAACCCTGGTGCCACAAGGACGCCGGCAACACCGGAAAGCAGTTCGTCCACATTGTCAGCGGAAATGTCATCCGAGAGAATTTCCTGTACCTCGACCTGCACCCCGAGCCACGCTCCTGCCAGAATGAAGCTCTCGTTGATGGACTTGTAGGCGTCCTGGTGCTCAACATATTTGCCGACGAGCGCCACACGCACCTTTTTACGGGGCTCCTTCAGGCGACGCACGAACTCCATCCAATCCGCCATATTCGGCGCATCGGCAAACCGGTCCTTGAAATCCTCATCCAGGCGCAGGAGCCGCGCGGTAATGGCGTCGAGTCCCTGCTCGCGCATGAGCAGCGGCACCTCATAGATGGATTCCGCGTCCTGGGAAGCGACGACAGCCTCTCCGTCCACATTGCAGAAAAGCGCCAGTTTGCGGCGCACATCGCTGTCAAGCGGCCTGTCTGTCCGGCACACCAGGATGTCTGGCTGCAAACCGAACGAAAGCAGCGTCTTGACGGAGTGCTGCGTGGGTTTCGTTTTGACCTCACCTGCCGCCTCCAGGTACGGAACGAGCGTCAGGTGGATGTTGAGCGTGTTGCGCGCACCGAGCTCATAGCGAAGCTGCCGGATGGCTTCCAGGTACGGCTGCCCCTCGATGTCACCCACCGTTCCGCCAATCTCCGTAAAAATCACATCGTAGTCGCCCGTCTCGCCGAGCTTCAGCATCCAGTGCTTGATCTCGTCAATGATATGCGGCACGACCTGCACGGTCTTTCCGAGGTACGCCCCGGCACGCTCCTTGTTGATGACCTCCAGATACACGCGCCCCGTCGTGACGTTATTGGCCTGGGAGGTCGGAACGCCCAGAAACCGCTCGTAATGCCCCAGATCCAGGTCGGTCTCCGCCCCGTCATCCGTTACGTAGACCTCACCGTGCTCATACGGGTTCATCGTACCCGGATCGACATTGATGTAGGGATCGAACTTCTGGATGGTTACCCGCAGTCCACGGTCTTCGAGAAGCCGTCCGAGCGAGGCGCAGATGATCCCTTTTCCGAGGGATGAGGTCACGCCACCGGTTACGAAAATGTACTTTGTCTGCACGGTATTACCGGGGGATGGTCTGACGGGTGGATGCGGCGGCCGAGCCAGATCGAACCGCCGGCATGGAAATTACGGGTTTGCCGGGCGGTGTGCTACCGCAATAAGACCTGTTCCGGTTTTGTTCGGCAACTTCACATCGAGTGCGTGCAGCGCGACAACGAGAGGCAGCACCGCGGCGTACCAGAAGGGCAGGATGAGCATCCAGCCCCACCAGGCACCAAGCAGTCGCATGGGGATTTTTACGGCCAGTTTCCATGCGGTGGATCCCGGCCAGCCATAGGTGTAGTCTATGGACTCCACCGAGAGACCAGCGCGTTCCAGTTTGGCGCGCAGATCCTCCCGCGCATACCCGTCACGGACGTGCTCCGATATGAAGCTCTCTTCCCCCTCATCCTGCACATCCGACCCGCCCTGATCGGAAGGAGTGTTTATGATCACCGTGCCGAGCGGCGCCAGCACCCGGTGAAAGTGCCTGAACACCTCTTCGTCCTCTTCGATGTGCTCCATCACGTCGACCGACAAAATCACATCGAACGGGCCCTCCTCACTGAGCTTTGTCAAATCGTCGACCGCGAATGTGACGCGACTGGACAGGTTGGCGTCCGCGAAGAGGCGCCGTGCTTCCTTCAGGTAGTCTTCCTTGATATCCACAGCCGTGATGCTGACGTCCGCGTATCGCCGCGCCACCCACCACGAGAACTGGCCGAATCCGGTACCCGCATCGAGCATCCGAACGGGTCTGTCGCCGGGACGGGCCCCGTTGGCCGCGTCCGCCCGGCCGCCGACGGGTGCCAGCGCGCGGCGGAGCGCGCGGCGCACGTACCATGCCCGCAGGAACACGAGTTGCAGCGCCGTGAAAAAGAGCCGGGTGGCCCCATTTCGGCCCTTCACGAGCGCTCCGAATTTGTCTTTTACAGGATCATATTCCACGGTGAGCGTCCGTACGGGTGAGTGGGATGTCAGCAAACAGGCGGGCGAAGTGGGGCCATGTAGCGAGGCTCCGCGCCGCGCGCGCACCCTCCGTGAGCCGTGCCAGCGCGTGGGGCTCGAGCGCGCGCTCGAGCGCACGGGCGAGTGCGTCCACGAAGGCTTTTTCGGCGGCGGGTGACGAGGGCGCGGCCTCCCCGGGCGCGGCTTCCCCGGGCGCGGCCTCCCCGGGCGCGGCCTCCCCGGGGCCGATGTGCTGTGCGCGCACGACGACGCCGTCAACACCATCGCGCACCATATCCGGAAGCCCTCCCACGCCCGATACGACCACCGGTCGCCCGAACTGGAAGGCCGTCTGCACGACGCCGCTCTGCGTCGCGTGCCGATACGGCTGTACGACGAGGTCGGCGGCAGAAAAAAGCGCAGCTACGTCACGATCGGCAATATACTGGGCGCGGATCTGAACGTAGTCCACAAGCCCCTCGCGGGCTATCAATTCCCGGTAGATACCTTCGTCCTCATAGAATTCCCCCGCAACGAGGAGGTGGACCGGCAGGTCGGGCCGCCGCCGGCGCAGCTGGCCCAGCGCCGCGATGAGCAGATCGAGTCCCTTGTAGCGCCGCACGAGGCCGAAGAACAGCAGGCCGTGCGCGCCCGGCGGCGGCCAGTTCGTCAGGCGGCGCGCCTCGTCCTGGTCCACGCCGGACCCGAAATGCGCATAGACCGGGTGCGGCGATACCTCGATGGCGCGCTCATCGCGTCCGGTAAGCTGGCTGCAGCGCACCGCTTCTCCCCGGGTGAGGGTGATGATCCGGTCCATGCGCCGAAGGAGCGTCCTCATGAGCGGCCGTGCAAGGGGCTGCTTCTCATGGGGCAATGCGTTGTGCACGACGGCCGTCGTCACAATACCCCGTTTATGGGCCGCGCGGGCGGCCGCAATGAAGAGCGGCGCAAAAAACGGCATCCAGACCATGAACACGATCTCGCGGGCGCCGCTCTGGGCG
>JAJCYQ010000044.1 GCA_029262835.1 Bacteroidota bacterium | reverse complement strand
GCGTGCGCCAAGATGCGAGCGCCGGAATGCCAGATGCCAGGCGTCCCGACGCCGAATAGCAACGCTATTCGAAGGAGGGACAACGCAGCAGATGGCGTTTCGCCGCCGCAGTAGGGTGTGCGATGGTTTTTCAACACGCTTTCAATGTGGATCAACACGCGCATGTCTTCTCCATCCCGCCCGTACACGCTCAGCAGCTTGTCGACAATCAATGTCCCCTTGTTTCCGCCCCGACCGGAGCGCGCGCCACCGCCCAGCCCTGCCAGCTCCTTATCGAGTGACCTGAAACCACGGCTCCACTCCACCGCAGCGTACAGTTCCGGGAACAACATCCGTGTGAAGTCCGGAAAAAATTCGTCCAATATCTCCTTCCATGGGCTGTCGGTCTGCACGGTGTTCGGGTATCAGGTGCTCCAGGTATCTCACTTCCACACGTCATAGACCCGGCGCACCTCGATGTATAACCCCCGAATTTGCCAGCAGAGCCGGGAATTACTCGCCGTGGTCGGCGTCCCGGCTCATGAAAGATGAGCCTGCTTCTTTGATCGTGGTTGCCGAAACCGCCTGGAAGCAACGCCCATCAACGCACGGGGTCAACCTCCGGCAGCCACGCCAGATCCACGCGGCGAAGCGCCTCGGCGAACGCCGCCCACTCGCCGTCAATGAGCCGATTCACCCGCTCGTTGAAGGCTGAAATGGCCGATTGCGCCTGGGAAAGGGCAATGTCTTCCGGTGTGTTTGGCGCCCGGTCGCTCGAGAAAATGTACGAGCGGGCCGTGCCCAGCGTGTTGGAAACGGTATGTGGACTCCTGAAAATGCCCTGCTTGCCCGTCTCGCCGAAGAAGTCGTCCAGGAGCGTCTTCACGCTGTCCTGGACCACACGGCCGCGGTCCATGGCCTGCGTGGACAGCGAGTCATCGCGCTCCTTGAGTTTGGCGCTGACCTCATCAACAGCCTTCTTCATGTCGCGCAGCCGCGTGGTCGCGTCAGCTGCCGACGCTGCCACCTCCTCGTACGATGAGTAGAGCGCGAGCCGCGCCTGGGCCGCGACACGGTCAAAATCACGCCTCGGGTCGGGCGCCACGGTAAGTTCCGCCAGGGATGAATGATCGCCCAGCGTAATGCGGACGGTGTACGTGCCGGGTAGCACGCGGGCGCCGCTGGGCTCGGGCGCATCCTTTCGCGGCGCCGAGCGGCTCGGGCCCCGTACGCCCTTCTGTGTCATGGACCAGAACATCCGGTTCATGCCCTCTTCGGCGGGTCCGTTCATGGTGCGAATGACCTCGTCGCCGTCCAGGATTTCAATCTTGACCTCATCCATCTGCTTCTTCACCGAATCGGCCAGTGTGCTGTCAACGTGCACCGAGTACGTGATCATGGCGCCACCCGGCCGGTTGGAACCGGCGTACATGGCATCTCCAATGAACCGCGTTCCGCTGGCCTGGATGGTACTCGCCTGATAGGCGATGGGCGGATCGTAGACGTGGATGGGCGAGCGCAGCAGGTCGGCACCTTCAGCGGCCAGCGCGCGCAGCGGCCGGATATCGTCGAGTACCCACGCCGAGCGGCCGAATGTGGCTATGACGAGGTCGTGCTCGCGCGGATGAATGACCATGTCGATGGTCGATGCCGTGGGGTATCCCGCTGTCCACTTCGTCCAGGTCCTGGCATCGTCGATTGTCACGTAGAGCCCGAATTCGGTCCCAAGGAAGGCCAGGCGTGGCTCCACGGGGTCCTGCACGAAAGAAAGAGCGAAACCGTAGACGGTGTTTGCGTCCGCCAGGCGCTCGAACGTACGCCCGTAGTCGCGCGTCCGGTAGACGTAGGGCTCCCAGTTGTTGCGGCGGTGATCTTCGATCACAATGACCGCTTCTGCGGCGTTATGCGGCGACGGCTTGATCTGTTTGACCCAGGATCCGTCCGGTACGCCTTTCATACGGGGCGCCACATTGGTCCATGATCCGCCCCCATCGCGCGAGAGCTGGACGTTCCCATCGTCCGTCCCCACCCAGAGAATACCCGGTTCGACGGGCGAGACGCCAATCGAGACAATAGTGGTGTGATTTTCAGCCTGGGTTACGTCGTAGGTAAGACCGCCCGACTCCAGCTGCTTCTGTTTTTCCGGGTCGTTCGTGGTCAGGTCCGGGGACATGATGTCCCAGCTCTGCCCCCGATCCGTGCTGCGATGCAGGTACTGGCTCCCAAACCAGATCGTAGCCGCATCGAACGGGTCCTGCGCGAAGGCGGCGTCCCAGTTGAAACGCAGGAATTCTCCCTCTGGATGCAGCGGTTTGATGCGGCTCGAGTTCCCGGTTTCCTTGTCGAACCGCGATATGTTGCCCCCCTGGCTCATGGCGTACCCGAACCGGCTGTCTTCCGGGTCCGGGCTCACGTCGAAGCCGTCCCCGAAGGCCACTTCCTGCCAGTAGCTGTTGCGGATGCCACCGCTCTTCCAGACGTATGCCGGGCCAACCCAGGAACCATTGTCCTGCATGCCACCCATGACGTTATAGGGGTACTCGTTGTCCACATTGATGTGGTAGAACTGGGCCAGCGGCAGGTTCTCCACGAATCGCCACGTGCGTCCCTTGTCATATGTGATGGACATGCCCCCGTCGTTGCCTTCCACGATGAAGTCCGGATCGACCGGGGACACATAGAACGCATGATGATCGGGGTGGATACCGTTCTGGCTGTATCCGGCCTGCCACTGACGGAAGCTGCGGCCACCGTCCTCACTGACATGGATGAATGTACCGGGGCGGTAGACCCGGTTCTCGTTCTCTGGATCGACAAAAATGTCGGCGTAGTAGAACGGACGGTCATTCACGCCCTCATCATCATTGATTTTCTTCCACGACGCGCCGCCGTCATCCGACCGGTACAGCGCGTTTTTTTTCGATTCGACCAGGGCGTAGACCACTTCGGGTTCGTTGTGGGCGAAGGCGAGGCCAATCCGGCCGAGAGTACCCTCCGGAAGTCCGCGCTCGGACGTCATTTTCGTCCACGTACGCCCGGCATCCCACGTTTCCCAGAGCCCGGAACCTTCACCGCCGGAGTGGAAGAACCACGGCCAGCGGCGGAATTCCCACATGGCCGCAATGAGGTGATTGGGATTCGAGGGGTCCATGACAAGGTCCCCGATGCCTGTTTTTTCGTTCACAAAGAGTGCGCGCTCAAGCGTTCGGCCGCCGTCGCGCGTGACATAGACGCCGCGCTGCTCGCTATCCCCCCATGCCGGCCCCTGCACGCCAATGAACGCCACGTCCTCGTTGGTCGGATGCACCAGTATCCGATGGATATTGCGGGATTCCTTCAGTCCAAGGTGTTGCCACGTGGCGCCGCCGTCGATGGTCCTGTAGAGACCGCCGCCGGATGACTGGCTGTTGCGGGGATTCCCCTCGCCGGCTCCAACCCAGACGATGTCGGGGTTGGGCTGAAAAACGGCAACAGCGCCAATACTGTGATCCGGCTCCTCCTCGAAAACGGGCTTCCAGTCCACGCCGCGACTGGTCGACTTCCAGAGGCCACCTGACGCCGTTCCGGCCCAGATGACCGACGGATCCGTGTGAACAGCATCAATGGCTGTCACGCGACCGCTCATGCCGGCGGGCCCGATATTACGCGGTTTCATGGCTTCAAGCAGGTCCATGTCGAGCGACTGGGCCGAGGCAGCGGGCTGGGACAGTGCGGCCACCATCACAATGGCGGCGCACAAAGACATGAAGGGGATTGAATATCGCATGGCGTTGTGCAGGGCGGCTGATGAAAAAGGCAGTTTGTTTTGTCAGCTTGTTACAGCAGAGGCTCAGAGTCCGAATGCCCCGGCTTCCAGATGCCGCGAGCCACCTGGGGCAGGAACGTATCGAGGTCGTCGGGTCTCCAGGGCACGCGGCGCCCCTGTTCAGCGCTCATGTAGGCCGCCATGAGCATCTCCGTGACATCGAGTCCAGCATGGAAATCGAGGGCCGGTTGGACACCGTCGACGAATGAGCGCACCATGTACCGGTTCTCATCTTCGTATCCGTACTCGGCGGCCTCGTTTCCAACGAAGGGCATGTCGCCCTGCTCGGCATTCTGCTTCTCGATGAGATCTTCGCCGGCCCGGCCCGTCACATTGCGGCTCAGAAAAACGGTCCCGCCAGCATCCAGCGAATTAATGCGCAGCGAGTATTCCGGACCGAGGAGTTCAGAGGACAGCCGAAGCCCGGCTCCGACATAGCTCCAACTCGTCGTGACTTCGGCAATCAGCGTGTGATTCTGATCGTCAACGTATTCAATGGTCGCGCGCGCGAAGTCCTCGGCGGGTTGCTGCGCGTAGTCCATGCCGTACTGTTCACGCAGGATTTCAGCGTACTCCGGGCGGGTCCATTTGAGTGAGGCGATATGCCCCGTGACGGCGACGGGCCGGATGGAGCTCCGTGCGGCGCCCGGCCGCGTGAGCAGGAACCGGGCCACTTCCACCGAGTGGCACATCATGTCGTTGAGCACACCGCCGCCCTGTTTCGTGCCGTCCCAGAACCAGGGGGCGTGTGGCCCGGAATGCTCTTCGGCGGCACGGGCCAGATACGGCCGCCCGCTGAGCGCGGCGCCGCGCTTCCAGGCAAGTTGGCGGCCACGGACGAGCGATGGGGAGAAGACCTGGTCTTCCAGGTATCCGTGCAGCAGTCCGGATTTCTCCACGAGCTCCACGACACGCTTGGCTTCCGCCACATTCCGGGCCAGCGGTTTTTCACAGGCCAGTCCGACGAGCGTACCCACACCGCGCTCGAGCGCATCTACAATCTCCTCCATGTTCTCGACACGGGTATGATTCGGCCCACAGATCCAAAGACAGTCAATGTCTGGAGAGGCTATCATTTCCGTGATGGAGCCGAATGCGCGCGCATCGCCGACGCGAAGTTCGTTGGCTAGGCTGGCGGCCTGTTCGGCATGCTGCCGATTCGGGCTCCAGATGCCCCGGATATCCGCCTCGCGGACGGCCTGCCACGATCGGATATGGAACTGGGTCATGAAACCGCTTCCGATGAAGCCAATTCCGAGGGGCTTTTTGCTGGGCACGTGCTGTCTCGCTTGTTCTGGTCGTCGTCAAATTGCAAGATAGTACGGACGCGATCAGAAACCGAAACGAGGATTAACCACGTTGTTGGAAACAGATCCGAAGCGATAGCTGAAGCCAAAGTCCACTTCGTACTCGAAACTCGTCGGCAGGCTGACGCGGCCGAGCAGAATGTCTTCGTCCGATGCATCGGACTGCGGCAGGTAGATCTGGTCGTTGACAGAAGAGATCTCGCCGCCCACATCAAAGGTGAGTCCACGCACAATGCGGAAAAAGACCGATGCGCCAAGCCGGACCCGATTCAGGTCGGTCAGGGACTTTTCGAAGTCGGTCAGGAACGACTCCAGTTGCAGGCGCGCATTGGCGTTTCCCCACGGTCTCGACAGGTCGAGCTCGGCCGAAAACTGCTGCTGCATGACCGTTTCACTCAGCCGGTTGAACACCGTGATGTTGTCATAATTGAAGTGGCGCAAATTCAGCTCGTATTGGAAGCGAAATTCGCGTTGGGACGATTCGCTGTAGGGAAAAATGTTGTACTCGATCGTGGGAGACGCAGAGACAGAGTATTCAATGTTTCGGCTCGTGCTGGTCTCGGAAAAGAAGGTGCCACCGGCGGCCCAGTGGTCCCCGATGCTCTTCGCAACCAGTCCGAACAGGGACCCGTCCCATCGGATATTTGAAACGGTCCCGCCCGTGACGTCAAAATTGCTCTCCCGGTAGGTAAACCGCCCGCTGGACCGAATTTTCCATGCTTCGGTAATCCTGTTAGCGGAGAGACGCGTGCTGACCCGGACAGAATTACTGCTCTCTTCCGCCTCATAGTTGCCACTGGCCCCCACATTGAATACCCAGAAGTCCCACGGATCCTCAACGGGCGAGATGGCATCGGCCAGCGTCTCACCAACGGCGTCATCGACCATGATCGATACACGGTCGCCCACGCGGGTTCGGACTATGAACGGAATAACACCCCGCTCGATGGCGCGCGTCAGCGCCGCGCGCTCTTCATTGTCGGAATCGTTCACATTGGCAGATTCCGTCAGCGTGTAGCGCAGATCCGCGAAGTCACCCTGGCCAATGAATTCCAGGTTGTAGGTGCGCCCACCGGAGCCGGATGACTGGGACGTGACAAGCAGATGAAGGTCGCTGCCTACGCGGTCGAGCACGTGGTTCACGTAACTCAGCTCACGGCGGATGAACTCGGAGTCGCACCGGGTCTGCTGGCAGTCCAAAAAGAGGTTGATCGTTGCCGGGCGCGTATCCTGGGCGCGAGCGGCCGAAGCGGAAAGGGCTGCGGCAAGCAGCATCACTGTCAGAAGACAGGCACGGATGAGCATGGTGGGCATAGGATAAAATGGGAAGAGCCTGGCCTCTCGGCCAAGCTCTTCCCGGACAAACCGCCTTGAGACATATCCTGGATGAACAAGATTGTGCCTCGGAAAGAGTATCGGCCGCGATGGAAACCTTCTTAAGGGGTTGCCATGATGAGCAGAAAACATACTATGTGACGACGCGTCGAGGGAAACGATTGCACCCATATCGCGGGTTTATCTTTTATTCACATTCAGGCACGCTTGCGACGAATCACGCGCCCGGTGCTTCAAGCGCCCGAGCATCAGACTATATCGTCGGGTGAAATACCAACCTTTGGCCCCCGCAGACGCAGGATGCGGGCCGCCAGGCGGAGAATAATTGTCGGCAGCCGAGACAGCCGGTGCTGTGTGCCGAGTTTCCGAAGCCCGTCCGTCCAGGTGGGATACGCAACGACAAGCTCACTGAAAGCGGAGAGCCCGATACCCTGCTGCATGGCGAGACCAATCGTTCCGAGCAGTTCACCGGCGCGCTCGGCGACGAGCGTAGCGCCAAGAATGCGGCCCCCAGGCGTCGTCTCGACCTGTAACACCCCGTCCGTGTGGCCATCTGTCACGGCCCGATCCAGGCTCGACAGAGGCAACGTCCACGTTTTTACACGCTGCCCCCCGGCGCGGGCGCGCGCCGCATCCTCCGATGACATGCCGAGCGACGCGCACTCGGGGTGCGTGTAAACCACCTTCGGGATGGCGGCGCTGTCGTATTTCTGCGGAAACCAGAGCACGGCATGAACGGCGGCGGCGCGCGCCTGCGCGCCGGCTGCATGGGTGAAGAGGTCCTTTCCGGTAACATCGCCAGCAGCGTACACGCGTCGGTTGGTTGTACGCCCGACGTCATTTGCTGTCACGAAACCGTTTTCTGTCGCCACTCCTGCCTTCTGGAGTCCGAGGCCTTCTGTTGCCGGGGCGCGACCGGCGGCCACGAGCAGCATGTCGGCCTCAAAATACGTCGACCCGATGGCAACACGAACGCCGCCGCCAGGGACCTGATCTACGCGCGTCGCCTCTGCTCGGGTGTGTATGCGTACGCCGTCCCGCTCAAGCACCGGTGCCAGGTGCGTGGCCCATAGCGCGTCGCCAGCTGGCAGAATGCGGTCCGCCTTTTCGACGAGCGTCACGTCGATGCCCATCCGCGCGCAGGCCTGGCCGAGTTCAACGCCCACGGCTCCCGCCCCAAGGATGATGAGGCGATCGGGATAGCGGTCCAATTCAAAAAACGAATGGGTCGTAGCGTAAGGAACATCGCCCAGTCCCGGAATGGGAGGCAGGGCCGGGCGCGTTCCAGCGCACAGGATGAACCGCCGCGCGGTAATGTCCCGCGTCCCGCCTCCGACCGCGTCCAGAATGATCGCGCCCGGGCCTGTGAAGCGGGCACGGCCGAAGGTGACATCCATCCCGAGGGCTTCAAAGCGCTCTGGCGTATCGGCATGCTTATAGATCTGCTCGCGAATGGCCTGCACGCGGGCAGGCACGTCTTCGCGGCGCAGGTCGCCGCATCGCACCAGATCAGCAAGGGCGAGAAGTGCCTTGCTCGGCACGCAACCGAACCAGGTGCAGTCGCCGCCCAACCGGTCGGCTTCTATGAGGAGCGTCCTGGCTCCCAGACTGACGGCCGTGGCAGATGCCGTAAGGCCGGCCGCCCCGCCACCGATCACCACTACGTCATAGTCGGTCGTTTTCAAATCGGTTCGCTGTCAATTATATAGATGGGGACAAACCTGTGAGCGCAGCCTGCGTACGACAACGGGTTCATGCATCCGTTCGACCAACCAGGGATTTCGTTTCATGCGGGAAAATATTGCCCACGCGCTAGCCGCGAATGTGATCCGCGACGCGGGTGCAACGCCGGGAGCCTCGCGTGGATGCACCCAGTCCGAACTTGCATCGCTCGGCGCGCCACGAAGCGTCATCCACTTTCTGCAACGGACACTTGCCCGGCGGGCCCAGTTGGAGGTTTCGGAGAAGTTCTCTGGGGCTTTCGAGTGGTTTGACATGTCGGGAGACCACGTCCAGGCGGCGCTCGAGAACCTGCGTCACGTCGTCACCGACGCGGCTCTTTTTCCGCCGGATGAATGGCCCAAAGCCGTGCATCATGCCGTCGGCACCATGCTGGATTACCTGATTGATCCGGTCCCGACGCTGCTCGACTTCTGTTTTGCGCAGGGTACGGCCGCCGTATCGGTCGGAGATCTGCGCCGACGGGCTGGTTATTTCCGGGAATATCCGTACGTAGTGCAGGCCGTACAGGCCTACTCGCAGAAAAAGGGTGACCGGCGTATATCGCGTCACGAATTGCAGGCAACACTCCATCATGTGGTCCAGCAGTATACGTCCGACTTCTCGGAAGACGACTGGATGCGCACCCTCGAGCCTCTCTTCGAATTCGTGCACATCTCGGGTCACGTGGATGGCGGATTGCCGGTCGCGTTCGTCGTCGACTTCCTTGCTGCACATCATCAACCGGATGCGGCGAGGATCGTCGAGATGGAAGCACGGATGGCCAAGGCCGATATGATATCCACCAGCACGCTTCGGCGACTCCTGGGAGATGCGCTGGCGACGGTAGAGACCGAGGCGAACGCCGTGCCGGACGCGGCGGCCACCGAGACGGCTGTGCCGCCTACAGCGGCGCACACGTCGAAAGACCACGGCAGTACGGAGCCGAAGCCGCTCTGGCAGCAGTACGCGGAACCAGATGCGCCGCTCTGGAAATCATTCCAGGATCGCCTCCAGTCGGGAGGCGCGGGCACCGGCCCGAGCGCCGACACGCGACCGGACGGGAAGGACCTCGCAGCTACGGTCCAGGATGTCCTTGGACGGTCCAGTGGACAGGCTGAACATTTTATGGCCACCCTCTTCCGGGGTGATCATGCCGCCTTCCAGAATGTCATGGAGCGGCTCCGCGAGGCCGCGTCGTGGTCAGATGCCAGTACCATCGTGGCCCGCGACGTTTTCAAACGTTTCGATATCGACATTTACTCCGCCGACGCCGTAGCCTTTACCAACGCCGTCGAGGCCCGCTATACTCACTGAATCCAACACCAAGACCATGTCCACCCACGAAGAACTCTATGCCGACCTGGAAGCACGCCGAGCCGAAGCCCTGCTTGGTGGTGGAGAGGCGCGCATGGACAAGCAGCACGAGAAAGGCAAACTGACGGCCCGTGAACGGCTGGATGTGTTGTTGGACCGGGATTCCTTCGTGGAACTGGGAATGTTCGTCCGGCACCAGACGAAGGATTTCGGTCTGGAAGACAACAGGCCGTACGGGGATGGCGTCGTCACAGGGTACGGCCGGATTGACGGGCGACTCGTCTATGTTTACTCCCAGGACTTCACCGTCTTTGGAGGATCGCTCGGGGATGCGAATGCCCGTAAGATCGTCAAGATCATGAACCTGGCGCTCGAGAACGGCGCACCCATCATCGGGCTCAACGACTCGGGCGGGGCCCGCATACAGGAGGGCGTGGTGTCGCTCGGCGGATACGCGGACATTTTTCTGCTCAACACGCTCGCCTCCGGTGTCGTGCCGCAGATATCGGCCGTGATGGGGCCCTGCGCGGGCGGTGCGGTCTACAGCCCCGCCATCACGGATTTCGTGTTCATGGTACAGGGCACGAGCTACATGTTCGTGACCGGCCCGAACGTCGTAAAAACTGTCACGCAGGAGAATATCTCGTCGGAAGAACTCGGGGGCGCAGAAACGCACGCATCAAAGAGTGGCGTGGCGCACCGGGCGTGCAAAAATGAAGTAGACTGCCTGATGTCCATCCGGCAGCTCATGGGCTACATCCCGTCCAACTGCGAAGAGCCGGCTCCGCGGTCCCACGAGGCCGCTGGGCCGAGCGCCCAGGACGCTGCCGCGCTCGATGAAATGGTCCCCACCAACCCGAACAAGCCGTACGACATGCACGGCGTCATTGGGCGCATTGTGGACGAGGAGTCATTTTTTGAGATACACCCGGATTTTGCGGCCAACATCATTGTGGGCTTTGCCCGACTGGAGGGGCAGCCGGTAGGCATCGTGGCCAACAACCCGGGTGTGCTCGCTGGCGTCCTGGATATTGATTCATCCGTCAAAGGGGCCCGTTTCGTTCGTTTTTGCGATGCATTCAATATTCCGCTCGTGGTGTTTGAGGACGTGCCTGGCTTCATGCCGGGGACCGACCAGGAATGGCGTGGCATTATCCGCCACGGAGCCAAACTGCTTTACGCATTCTGCGAAGCCACCGTGCCCAAGATGACCGTCATTACGCGCAAAGCCTACGGCGGCGCCTATGACGTCATGAACTCCAAACACATCCGGGGCGATCTGAACCTGGCGTGGCCCACAGCGGAAATAGCCGTCATGGGCCCCAAAGGGGCGGTGGAAATCATTTATCGCCACGAACTGGCGGCAGCGGACGATCCCAGGGCCACCGAGGAGCGGATCACAGGAGAGTACCGGCAGCGATTCGCCAACCCGTATGTAGCCGCAGAGTACGGTTTCGTAGACGATGTCATCCGGCCCTCCGACACGCGAGAACGGCTCGTAGACGGACTGCACATGCTGCGCAACAAAGCCGTCCGGAACCCGAAACGCAAGCACGGCAACATCCCACTCTAGACGGTATGCTAAAGAAGTAAGCCTCAGATGCTGGTAAGGTAAATTGGGTTAACCGATCCAATTCCCTTCCCTACACCACGAGGCTTACTATGAAAGATCAAGCTCAAGAGCTCGACTTCACCGGAGAAGATATCTATATCGGCATAGACGTGCACCTTGGCTCCTGGACCGTGGCTATTTATACGAGCAGACTTCACCATAAGACGTTTTCTCAGGCTGCTCAGCCCGAGCCGCTCGTTCGCTACCTGCACCGCCATTTTCCTGGAGGGCAATACCATGGCGTATACGAGGCTGGATACTGCGGATTCTGGATTTATGAGGCCTTGATGGCGGCCGGAATCAAGATGATGGTTATCAATCCGGCCGACGTGCCGACGACAGGACATGAGCGCGTCTACAAGCACGATCGTGCTGATGCCAGCAAGTTGGCTCGCAGCCTGCGTTCAGGCGAACTTCGCGGTATCTATGTTCCAGCGCGAGACGTTCTGGAAGATCGACAACTGGTTCGCACCCGTTCTCGTCTGGTCAGCAAGCAGACCAGGGTCAAAAACCAGATCAAGGCCTTACTACGTCACTTGGGGATCAGTATTCCCGAGACGTTTGCACGGCGTCACTGGTCAAGGCCGTTTATCGAATGGCTGAGAACGTTGGCCGACATAGGAGACGACACCGAGACCTTGCTCCATCAAAGTGGGGCGTTGACGCTGAAGTTGCACCTGGACGAGTTGCAGGCGCTGCGAGCCCAAATATTGGAGGTAACGCGTGCTATCCGCCGGCTTGCCCATACGGAACGCTATAGAGAGGACGTCGAGCACTTGGTCACGATCCAAGGCATAGGGCTCATCTCGGCCATGGTGCTGATGACGGAACTCGTAGACATCGATCGGTTTGCGACACTGGACCGTTTGGCAAGCTTCGTTGGATTGGTTCCCAGCAAGAAGTCTTCCGGTGATCATGATCCCACCCAACGCCTGACGACGCGACGTTCCGCTGTGCTTCGCCATATTCTGATCGAAAGCGCGTGGGTAGCCGTACGCAAGGACCCCCGTCTGATCCAGGATTTTCACCGACTCACCAAACGCATGAAAAAAACTGATGCCATAATCCGGATCGCTCGCAAACAATTAAATCGAATCCGCTTCGTGCTCAAGAACGAGACCCCTTATATCCCCATGCCGCTGGCGGCATAGCCTCATGATCCATTGGAATTGTGCAGGCGCCGAACAGGCCCTGCAGCGCATGCACGCATGCTGTCTGCTTCCAGCTAGACTGCGCCTGCACACCCACTTGTACCTGATCACCGAAATGCAGCGACCCAAAGGGCTGTCTGCTTATAAAAGGCTGGTCATGTGGTTCTTGTTCGCCGCAGAAACTTGACGAGTGCCTATGAAAACAGCGCCTCCCAATTACCATACCACCACCTGAGACTTGCTTCTTTACATAAAAGGGTCTGTTAACACTACGCCAGAACCCGCTGACGGTAGCCAATTTCGTGTCCGCCAAGGCGGACGAACCGAAGTGTAGCAGCGTTACTCGAGGTGAGAACAACGACGGCGGACGCGAAATTGGTCCCGTCCCATAGGGTAGCGCCGAAAATGGCGCTTCTCTGCGTTGCTCGTCGCTCGAATGACGCTGCCATACTTCGCTCCTCACGCCTTGATAAACGCCATTTTCGTCAGCGACAGCGGGTTCTGGCGTCGTGTTAACAGACCCTAGTCTGCCGGCGGTTGAAACGCATGTTTAAGTTGGGCGGCTACGACACGTGCATGGGTATGCACGCGCTCGAGGACAGGCAACTGACCCAGACGTTTTTCCGGACTTTCCGGCATGCGCGGCGGTGAAATCCGACCCATCCAGAGCAGCATGACGTTTTCCAGATTCTTGCGCGAGGGAATCTGCCCCGGCGGCAGGTGAGCGGCGTAGAAGGCCGCCTTCTTCTCGAGTCGGCGTCCGATCTCGGCGCCCTCGCGGGACAGGTCACCAGACTGTGCCTCGACCATGGTGGCGCCAACCAGCCAGTCCCGGTAAAGGAATGGAGCGGCCATGAGCGATGCCGCCAGGGGCTTTTCGCCTGGGGCGACCACTTCACATATGCGGGCCGACAGGATCGAAACAAGCGTCAGCGTTTCTTCGGCAACGAGTTCTCCGCCGGCATCGGGCATGAGCGAGAGGGCGCTACCCGCTACTTCCTGCGTCGTGGACAGGATACCCATGCCGGCAAATACGGCGACCTGGCTGTGGATGGACACGTAGGTTTACTCTGTGGATGATGACGGCTCGTCACCGCCGATGGATCGGCGCATGGACGTGTCCGCCTCAATGTTTTTCATGGTGTAATAATCCATGACCCCGAGGCGTCCGGACCGGAAGGCCTCGGCCATGGCGCGCGGCACCTCGGCTTCTGCTTCGACCACGCGGGCACGCTGTTCTTCGACCGCAGCTCTCATTTCCTGCTCGCGGGCAACGGCTGCCGCGCGGCGCTCTTCCGCCTTGGCACGGGCCACCTTCAGATCGGCCTCGGCCTGGTCGGTTTGCAGCTTGGCACCGATGTTCTCGCCCACGTCCACGTCGGCGATGTCGATGGACAGGATGTCGAAGGCGGTACCCGAATCGAGCCCCTTTGCCAGTACGACTTTTGAGATGGAATCAGGATTTTCAAGGACCGCCTTGTGGGACTCCGCCGAACCGATGGTCGAGACAATCCCCTCGCCGACACGCGCCATGATGGTTTCTTCACCGGCGCCACCGACGAGGCGTTCAATGTTGGCGCGCACCGTAACGCGGGCAATGGCCTTGACCTGGATACCGTCCTTGGCAACTGCGCTCACGGCTGGCGTCTCGATGACCTTGGGGTTGACCGATACCTGTACGGCTTCGAACACATCCCGGCCCGCAAGGTCAATGGCCGTCGCGCGCTCAAACGTCAGGTCAATGCTGGCCTTGTCAGCCGATATGAGCGCATTGACCACACTCTGGATGTGTCCACCAGCGAGATAGTGGGCCTCAAGCTGCGGCGGATCGAGGTAAATACCGGCTTTATGGGCGGTAATGAGCGGCTTGACGATCTGCGCAGGCGGGACTTTACGGAGTCGCATGCCGACCAGGTCCCGCATGAGCTTCAGTTTAACACCCGAAAAGTAGGCGGTGACCCACAATCCCAGCGGTACGAAATAGAGAAACGTGATCAGGCCCAGGAGGACGAGTCCGATCACCATCAGGCTGCCGGCGGTAAACAGTTGTTCCATGTGTATTCAATTCAGGTTTTGCGGTAGTCGCCGCTTTGCCCGCCTGTCTTGGCGAGCAGGTGGATGTCGTCAATGATGAGCTCTTTCGTGATGGCCTTGCACATATCATAGATGGTCAGGCAGGCGACCGAAACAGCCGTGAGTGCCTCCATCTCCACACCGGTCTTGCCGGTCGATTTCGCAAAAGCCCGCACCTGGAGCGCGTGGCGTTCATGATCGAGCGTGATGTCTACTTCCACGCGCTGTAGTCGGACTGGATGGCAGAGCGGGATGAGTCGGCTGGTTTCCTTGCTGCCCATGATTCCGGCCACCTGTGCAACGGAGATCACATCCCCTTTGGCAATAGTCTGCTCCCGCACGCGGGCGAAGGCATCCTCACCGAGGAGGACGCGCCCGGTGGCGATGGCTGTCCGGGATGTTTCTTCCTTGTCCGAGACGTCGACCATGAGGACGCCGCCTTCCGGGTGAATATGCGTGAAATCTGTCATGCGTCTGTCAACGTACGCCAAGGGCGTCGGTTCAACCGCCAATGCGGATCATGGGCCTGTTGTCCTGAATAGCGAGCGCTTCCATTCCGGCATGCGATGCCTTCTTGCCGTTGATGGCCGCGTCGATGAGCGCCGTAAGCTCGTCATCGGAAGCGCCATCGCGCATGGCGTCCCGCAGGCTGACTTCGCCGCGGCCGAAAAGGCACACTTTCAGGTTGCCGTCGGCCATGAGGCGAATCCTGTTGCAGCCGCCGCAGAAATGTTCGCTCATGGATGTGATGAATCCGAGCTCCCCTGTGAACCCTGGAATGCGCCACGTCTTGGCCGTTGCGTGTGGGTCATCGCTGGTCGGGTGCATGCCGGGAAACGCTTCCTGAAGCACACGGATCATTTCCGGGTAGGGCACGAAGGTCTTGTTTTGCCAACCGTTTCCGCCGAAGGGCATGTATTCGATGAACCGGATTTCGATGTCACGATCTGCGGCGAACCGTGCAAAGTCTACGAGCTCGTCGTCGTTCACGCCGCGCATGACGACGCAGTTCATTTTTACCGCGTCGAGGCCCGCATTGAGCGCAAGGTCTACGCTGCGGATTACCTGTTCGAGTCCACTTCGGCGCGTAATGGTCAGGAAGCGATCGGCCCGCAGCGTGTCGAGTGAGATATTCACGATTCGCAGACCGGCGGCGCAGAGCAGGTCCAGGTGGCGATCGAGGAGGAGGCCGTTGGTAGTCATGGCGAGCGTCTCAATGCCCGGGAGGCGGGCCAGTGCGGCGGCGAGCGCCGAGACGTCCTTTCGAACCAGGGGCTCGCCGCCCGTCAGGCGGATTTTTGAAACCCCCAATGCGGCGAAAAGCCGAGAAAGACGGATAATTTCCTCGAACGACAGCAGATGATGACGCGGGAGCAGATCCACGCCGTCAGCCGGCATGCAGTACGTACAACGCAGGTTGCAGCGCTCGGTCAGCGAAATGCGAAGGTAGGTGTGACGGCGCCCGAACGTATCGGTCAGCGCGGACGAGCCGGACGAGGGAACGGCGGTCATGGCGAGAGGGCACCGTGGACCGCTTCACCCGCGAGAAACGTGGCCTCCACGCGCGTATCCAGAATGGAAGGTGGTGCGACCTGCATGATGTCCCGGTCCAGGACGACGAAATCAGCCCATTTTCCAGGCTCCAGAGATCCGGTCACCTGATCCTGGAAGCCGGACCAGGCGGCGCCCAGCGTGAAGGCGTGCAGCACCTCGTCCCTCTCCAGGCGTTCTTCCGGATACCATCCCCCTTCCGGCCAGAGCTGGTCGTCCTGCCGCGTCAGCGCCGAGTGGATGCCGAGCATGGGGTTGACCTGCTCCACCGGGAAGTCTGAACCAAAGGCGAGATGGGCACCGGCGTCGAGCAGCGACCGCCACGCGTAGGCCCCTTTGATGCGATGGGCGCCCAGCCGGTCTTCCGCCCAGTACATGTCACTCGTAGCGTGGGTGGGCTGCATGGAGGCGATGATGCCGAGCTTGGCGAACCGGTCAATATCCTCAAGCGCAAGGATCTGCGCGTGCTCGTTGCGGTGCCGTCCCTCCGGAGAAATGCCTGCCGCCTCGTATGTGTCGAGCAGCAGCCGGTTGGCCGAGTCGCCGATGGCGTGGGTGTTCATCTGATACCCACAGGCGAGGGCGCGGTCCACGAGGTCAGCATAATCGGCGGGTGCGGTCCTCATGAGCCCATGATTACCAGGGTCGTCCGAGTATTCCTGCATGAGGGCCGCGCCCCGGCTTCCGAGCGCGCCGTCCAGATAGATCTTGACGGATCGTATACTGATGAGGTCATCCTCTCGGGAATAGTGATCCGAGCAGTAGCGTTCAAACGCAGGTCCCGGCTCGACCATGGCGTGGACGCGGACCGTCAGCCGCCCTTCGTCAGCGAACCGGATGAACCGGTTGATATCCGACGTATCGACCCCTGCTTCGTGGACTCCCGTAAGGCCGTACCGGTTGGCCTCCTTCAATGCCATGTCGAGCCCGCGATCGAGCGCCTCGGGGCTGAAGGGCGGGACGGCTGAGCCGACGAGATGCTCCGCATCGTCAATGAAAACTCCGCTGGCCGTGCCGTCTTCGAGTCGGAAGAGTTGGCCACCGGGCGGTGCTTCAGCGTCTTGAAGGAGGGCGTCCGAGGCAGCGCGTATAGCCGCCGTGTTCGCCCACATGGCATGGCCGTCAATTCGTTCGAGCCAGACCGGACGGTCGGGGAAGGCGGCATCGAGGTCCTGACGCGTCGGGAAAGCAGGCGTCGGCCAGTCATTCTGGTCCCATCCGCGACCACGCAGCCATTCGCCAGGCGCCAGGTTTTTTTCATGGGCCTGGAGGCGCTGGATGATCTCCGCGATGCTGCCCGTACCGACGAGATCAGCGCTGAGTCGCATCTGTGCCAGGTTCCGGAGATGGGCGTGGGCATCGATGAGGCCTGGGATCACTGTGTTCCCGGCCGCCGAGCGCACCGGCAGGTCGCCGTGGGCATCAGCGAGGGCGTCGGCATCGCCTACAGCGACGATCCGGCCTTCACGTATGGCCATGGCGCTGGCCGTGGGCTGATCCGGGTTCCCCGTGTGGATGCGGGCATCTGTCAGCAGGAAGGACGGGCGCGGCGTGTCGCCGGGCGACGTATTGCCGGCGGGTCCCGCCTTGCAGGCGGACAGCAGCAGGGCGGTCAGGAGCAGCAGAAGCGTTGTTGGTGTGTTCATGGGCTGGAATATCAGGTGGGATCTGTTTTTACACGGCTGCGCGCTCCGCGTTTCTCCACGCGTAGCGTCACAGGGCCGTCATTAATGAGGTGGACCTGCATCATGGCCCCGAAGCGTCCGGTCGCGACGGGCTTGCCAATAAGATCGGACAGTGACTGGCAGAAGGCTTCATAGAGCGGCTCTGCGCGTTCGGGCCTGGCAGCATCTATGAAGGACGGACGGTTCCCTTTACGGGTGTCTCCGTAGAGTGTGAACTGGGACACGACCAGGACGTCGTGGCCCGCATCGCGCACCGAGCGGTTCATGCGACCTTCGGCGTCCGGGAAAATGCGGAGGTTGGCACACTTGCGCGCTACCCAGTCGAGATCGTCCCCGGTATCTTCCGTATGGATTCCCAGCAGGATGAGGAGGCCCGGGCCAATCTGCCCGACGGTTTCTCCGGCAATTTCAACATGCGCCTGGGCGACGCGCTGCAGGAGTGCCATCATGACGGTCGGTGGGAGAAGGCGACGAGGCCGGGATCCACCTCCAGCGCGGCAAGGAGCGCTCCGAGCGCGCGGCCCCGGTGACTGACGGCGTTTTTGACAGCCGCGTCCATTTCGGCGAACGTCTGTGTATACCCGTCTGCGCGGAAGAGGGCGTCGTAGCCGAACCCGTCCTGACCGTACTCCCGTGTTGTTATTTCTCCCTCGCAAACGCCTTCGTAGAGCGACGTGCCGGCGGGAGTGGCCAGCGCAATAACGGTCCGGAAGCGGGCCCGGCGGTCGTTCTCGTCAAGAAGCTCCTGCAGCAGTTTTTTCCTGTTGTCTTCCGGCGAGCAGTCGGGACCGGCCCAGCGTGCCGACCAGACGCCAGGGGCTCCGTCGAGCGCCTGGACTTCCAGTCCGGTGTCATCGGCAAGCGTCGGATATCCTGTGAATTTCATGATGGTCTCTGCCTTTTTGGCTGCGTTTCCCTCCAGGGTATCGCGGTCTTCGACCACCTCCGGAGCCCCGGGAAAGGCATTCAGCGTCCTTATCGCGTATCCGGAGGGAGCGAACAGGGCCTCAAATTCCGCCACTTTGCCTGGATTGCGTGTAGACAGGACGAGTGTTATATTACTGATCTGTGCATTTTTCAAAACGAATCGAACAGAGAGCTATTGTGCCTGTAGGTATCAAGGTAAGGGATAACGAGTCCATTGACCGCGCACTGCGCCGTTTCAAGCGCGCCGTGAACAGAAGCCGTGTCCTGCGGATTTACCGCGGCAACATGGCGTTCACCAAGCCGAGTGAAGAACGCCGCCTGGCTCGTGAGAAAGCATCCCGCAACGCACGCCGCCGCTCGCGGTACTAGCCGCTCACGTTACCAGGAAGGCTCGCGGGCGCTACTCCGCGCCGAGTGCCTGGTTGAGCAGATATTGCTGCTGGGCCTGGTGAACGTGTGAACTGCCCGTAGCGGGAGATGCCGACGCCCGTCGTCCTGCATATTCGACGCGCCTCCTGCTGCCGAGCAGATCGTCCATCTGTTCGCGGATGAAGGTCCACGCGCCCATATTGGCCGGCTCTTCCTGCAGCCAGACCACCGGGGCCTTCTTGGGTACCTTGGTCATCACATCCTTGATGGCCTGTTTCGGGAACGGGTAGAGCTGTTCGACACGTACGACCGCCACGTGCTCTCCGGCGCCGGTATCTTCCATGTGCTGCATCAGATCGTAGTAGATCTTGCCGGAACAGAACACGACGCGCTCTGTGGCCGAAAGGTCGCTTTCTGGCCGTATGATTTCCTGGAAACGGCCTGTCGTCAGTTCTTCGGGCTTCGAAATCACGGCTGGATGGCGCAGCAGGCTCTTGGGTGACATGACGACAAGCGGCTTCGTCAGCTCCGGGTGGGCCTGCCGGCGGAGGGCATGGAACAGGTTGGCCGGCGTCGAGATATTGGTCACAATCATATTATTCTCCGCACACAGTTGCAGGAATCGCTCCAGACGAGCCGAGGAGTGTTCCGGACCCTGGCCCTCGTAGCCGTGCGGAAGGAGGAGGACCATGCTGCTCGTCTGTCCCCACTTCTCTTCGGCTGCCGAAAGGAACTGGTCGAACACAATCTGGGCTCCGTTGGCGAAATCCCCGAACTGCGCCTCCCAGATCACGAGCGATGCCGGATCGGCGACCGAGTATCCATACTCGAAACCACATGCGGCATATTCGGAGAGCAGACTGTCGTAGATGTACAGGTGGGCCTGATCGTCACCGATGTTGTTGAGCGGGATGTACTCTTCGGCAGATTCCTGGTCGTACAACACGGCATGCCGGTGACTGAACGTGCCACGGCGCGAGTCCTGCCCACTGAGACGGATACGTGTACCGTCGAGCAGCAGCGAGCCCAGCGCAAGAGCTTCTCCGAAGCCCCAGTCAATGCGCTGCTCTTCGCGAAACAGCTTCTCGCGCCGCTCGAACTGGCGAACCAGTTTCTTGTGCGTGTGGAAAGCCGCGGGCAGGTTCGACAGCGACTTGACCACGGACAGTAGCGATGCCTCGTCGGCGGCCGTCTCAATGACGGGCAGATCCGCGACCGGGCGCTCGGCGAGGAGTTCCTCTGCCGTGGGCTTCCTGTCCTCTTCGGCCAGCTCCTTCGTACGCTCGAACGCATCCTGCAGGCGCGACCGGTAGTCTTCGAGCATCTGCTCCGCTTCCTCGGGCGTCATGTCGCCCCGGCGCAGGAGCAGCTCCGTGTACATTTTCCGCGGAGACCGCTTTTCTTCAATGCGGCGGTAGAGCATGGGCTGCGTATAGGTCGGCTCGTCCCCCTCATTGTGGCCACGGACGCGGTAGCAGAGCATATCAATGACCACGTCCTTGTTGAACTGTTGCCGGTATTCGAGCGCCAGGCGGGCAACGCGCACGCACGCCTCGGGGTCATCCCCGTTGACGTGGAAAATAGGTGCCTGGATCATGCGCGCACTGTCCGTGGCGTACGTCGATGAGCGGGCATGCGCCGGGCCGGTCGTGAATCCAATCTGGTTGTTGATTACGACGTGGATGGTGCCCCCCGTCATGTATCCCGGAAGTTGGCTCAGGTGCAGCGTTTCTGCGACCACTCCCTGGCCAGCGAACGCGGCATCGCCATGGATCAGGATGGGGATGATGGAGTCGAGGTAGTCGCCCCATGCCGTGGCCGATGCCCGCTGTTCGATGTGTGCTTCCTGCTTGGCGCGGACCATGCCTTCCACGACCGGGCTCACGGCTTCAAGGTGGCTCGGGTTGGAGGCCAACTGCAGCTTTATCGCCTTTCCTTCGGGGCTGCGATGCTCGCCATTGGCCCCCAGGTGGTACTTCACATCGCCCGACCCCTGGGTTGTCGTCGGATCAATGCTGCCTTCGAACTCCGAAAAAATGACTTCGTACGGCTTTTCGAGGATATTGGCCAGCACGTTCAGGCGCCCGCGGTGGGCCATTCCCATGATCACTTCCTGCACGCCCTTCTCGGCCGAATCTGAAAGAATGCGGTCCAGCATCGGAATGACGGTTTCGGAGCCCTCGAGCGAGAACCGCTTGTGGCCGATGTATTTCGTATGCAGGAAGGTTTCAAATGCTTCCGCCGCATTCAGCTTTTCGAGCATACGGCGCTTCTCGGCGTCGGAAATGGTGTATTCCGATCCATTGGGTTCAATACGCTCCTGGATCCAGCGCTTCTCCTCCGGGTCCGAGATGTGCATGAACTCGATCCCTATGCGACGCGTGTAGGAGCGGCGCAGAAGATTCAATATGGTGCGCAGTGGCAGCACGTCGGAGCCGGACAGCCCACCCGTGACGAACTCCCGGTCCAGATCCCAGATGGTCAGGCCGTAGGTTGCCGGGTCCAACTCCTTGTGGTACATCCACTCATAACCGAGCGGGTTTACGTCGGCCTGCAGGTGCCCGCGCACGCGGTAGGCCCGAATGAGCTGCAGGACGGCGGCCTGCTTGTGGATCATGTCCTGGTCGGAGAGCGCATCCCGAACCATGCCCGGTGTGGAATCCTGCGTCAGTGTCCACGGGGCGGCGTGGATGCCCAGATCGGCGAAAATTTCTTCGTAGAAGTCGTGCTCGCCGCGCAGGAATTCCTCGATTCGAGCCAGAAACGCGCCGGACTCGGCACCCTGGATGACGCGGTGATCATAGGTTGAGGTGAGCGTCATGACCTGCGAGACGCCGGTCTTGCCCATGAGCGCGGGGGAGAACGAATAATATTCTGTCGGATAGCCGATGGACCCGATACCCACGATGGTGCCCTGACCCGGCATGAGGCGCGGTACGCTGAGACCGGTACCGATCATGCCCGGGTTGGTGATGGAGACCGAGGTCCCCATGAAGTCGTTCAGGTCCAGCTTTCCGTCGCGGGCGCGGCGCACCAGGTCATTGTACGTGCCGAGCAGCTGCGCAAAGTTCATGTCCTCGGCGCACTTGATGTTCGGTACGACGAGCGAACGGCGGCCACGCTTTTCGATATCGATGGCCAGACCCAGGTTCACATGATGCGGGGTCACGACGTAGGGCGTGCCGTCGGCATGTTTCCGGAAGGACGTATTCATGGCCGGCACGTCCCGGATGGCCCGCACAATGGCAAACGCAATGATATGCGTGAACGACACCTTGTCGCCGCCGACGTAGCGCTGGTGTTCGTTGATCAGTGCCCGGTTCTCGGCCATGAGCTTCACCGGCACGGTGCGCACGGACGTGGCTGTGGGGACCTGGAGGCTCTCCTCCATGTTCTCCACGATCTTTCCCTGGGGACCTCGGAGCGCTTTCTCGTCGGCATCCTCCAGTGGTTTGTCTTCGACCGCGGCCTCTTCTCCTGTTGGCTTCTGGGCCGATTCTGCCTCTTCGGGAACAGGCTGCGAGGCCTGGCGGGCCGATTCTGCCGCCACGAATCCCTGCCCGGGTTTGTAATCCTGGAAAAACTCCTTCCAGGTTTCGCCTACGCTGTCAGGATTCTCCAGGTACTGGCGATAAAGTTCTTCGATATATCCGGTGTTGAAGCCGAGGGTACTCACAGAAGTGGTGCGGGGTCGTTGGAAAGTGTCGGGGAAACGATGAACGGCGCGGCATGATCCGCCCGTTTTCACGGAGATGGCGGTTTTACAACCACCCTGCTTTGCGGTACCATTCGATTGTCTGGCGCATGCCGTCAGCGAGCGGGATCTGCGGCCGGAAGCCGAGCACTCGCTTCGCGTTTTCGCTGGTGCACATCGTGGCTGCATGGATGATTTCGGCAGCTTTTTCCCGGTTCAGCGGGGGGTACTTCCCCAGCATGCGCCCCGTCCATTCCGATAGGGCGCCGACGAGAGGGACCACGGCCCGCGGCACGTGCACCGTGATTACGCGGCGGCCGAGCGCCTCGCGTACCGCGTCACGGATCTGGTACCAGGAGTAGGCCTCGTCGCTTCCCATGAACCAGGTTTTTCCTGTCGATGCATCGCTCTCTGCCGCGCCGACCATCCCAGTCACGAGATCTGTCACATGAACCAGGCTGAGCGCCGGCTCGTGTCCACGCCCGATGATGGGGCAGATACCGCGCTCGAGGGTCTGTATGAATGAAAAAATGTCCGTTTCGCGGGGCCCGTAGACGGCCGGAGGACGAATAACAGTAATGGGAAGGCGATCCATGAACGTGTGGGCGACGCGCTCCATTTCCATTTTGCTGCGCCCGTACATGGATACGGGGTGGAGCGGCGCCGTCTCGTCGGGCAGGGCGGAGGACGAGCGCCCGACCGCTGCCAGGCTGCTCGTAAGCACGATCTGCCGGATGTTCGTACCTGCGTTCTCGGCGGCGCGGAGCAGGTTTTCCGTGCCCTCCACGTTGGCGCGGTGAAAGGCTTCCCACGAGCGCGCCCGCGTCATGGCCGCGACATGGAAAACCTGCTCCGCGCCGCCGACAAGCGTTCGAAGCGCCTCCTCGTCGTTCATGTCTCCTGTGACGAGCGTTACATCAAGGCCCTCGAGCCACCGGGCGTCTCGGCGAACCAGACAGCGGACATCCGTGTAGCCGCGCGCCAAAAGGCACTCGACCAGGTGGCTGCCTACAAATCCGGTGCCGCCGGTGACGGCAACAGGGCCGCGGGGCGCGGCATTTCGTTGTGGATGGTCGGACGTCACGTTGTACGTGTTATTTTTTCAGCGTCAGTTGAGCGACCGATTCGACGTGGTGGGTGTGTGGGAAGAGATCGACCGCCTGCACGTAATGCAAATCATAGGCGTCACGGACAAGGGCAAGGTCACGGGCCTGGGAGAGCGGGTTGCAACTCACGTAGATGAAGCGCTCGGGCGCAAGCTGGGCAATCTGCGCGACCACTTTGGAGTGCAGGCCCGCACGTGGAGGGTCGACAATAAGGACGTCAGGCTTGCCGTGTCGGTCCGTGAACGTGGGGTTGAAAAGCGCCAGCATGTCGCCGGTCTCAAACGTTACATTCTCGATCCCGTTGGCCTTGGCGTTGCGCCGGGCGTTCTCGACGGCTTCTTCGATCAGTTCGACGCCAACGACGTGTCTGACATGCGGAGCGACGTGGATGGATATCGTACCGGCTCCTGCGTACAGGTCGTATACCAGATCTGTCGGAGAAAAGCCCGCCGCTTCCCGGACCGCTTCGTAAAGGACGTGTGCCTGTTTGGTGTTGGTCTGAAAGAACGCATTCGAGGCGACCTCGAACGTGGCATCGCCAATCCGGTCCCGGATGGTTCCCGGGCCAAATACCGTGTGCATTTCCTCGCCGAAGGCCGTCTGTGCGACACCGCTGTTTATGGTGTTGACGAGCGTGGTGACCTCGGGGAAAGACGATTGGAGGAATGCGGCGAACTGCGCCATGCGCTCTTCACTCCAATGGTCGGTGACCAGATTGACCATGAGGTCCTCCGTGTGCGCAGCCTCGCGGATGACGAGGTGCTTCAGGTAGCCCTGCTGCCGCCTGACATGCCAAACCGACCACTCCTGCTGCTTGACGAATGTCCGGATGCCGTTCACCATGCGGGCACTCAACTCGGACTGCAGATGACACTCCTCGAGGTCAATGACCTTGGCAAAATTACCCGGGGCGTGCAGGCCAAGAGCGAAGGACGTATCGAACGTCGCGCCCGAAGCAATTTCGTCGGGAGTGAGCCAACGCATGGCGCTGAAGCTGAACTCCATTTTGTTGCGATAGTAGTACACGTCCTCTGCCCCAATCGCCGGCCGGACGTCGACCTCGTCGAATCCACCCACGTGTTCGAACGCCTCGCGTACGGACTGGGTCTTGGCGTCGAGTTGGGCCTGGTAATCCACGTGTTGCCACTTGCACCCCCCGCAACTGGATGCGTACCGACAGCGCGGCGCCACGCGCAGCGGACTGGGCGTTACGATCTCCAATATGGCGGCCTCTGCAAACTTCTTGCGGCGCTTGTATACCCGCACCTTGACGGTGTCCCCGGGAACTGCTCCGGGCACAAAAATCACGTATCCGTCCCGTCGGCACAACGACTTGCCCCGATCGGCGAACTTTTCGATTTCCAGCGTCAGTACGGCGCCTTTCTTTATGGAAGGTTGCATGGAGTCTTTGTTAGAATGTGTGTCCGATACCGAACTGCAGGACCGGTTCATTGAAGTTGTCGGGCAGGAATTCGCCCTGGCGTCGGGGGTCGTGGACCTTGTAGGCTGTATCGAGCCGGACAATAAGGAATTCCCACGCAAGACGCAGCCCGAATCCTGCGCCTACACCAAGCTCCCCCGGAAACGTGCGCAGCCGGAACTGTCCGGCGCTGCTGCCCGGATTACGTGGTCCCGTCCAGACGTTCCCGGCATCGGCAAAAAGGGCGACGATCCACCGCGCCTCCATGAAACTCTGAAGGGCGGTCAGCCGGAGTTCGGCACTGCCCTCGAGTTTGATTTCACCGCCCAGGATGTTCGTGCCTTCGGTCGAGAGGGAGTCGCCCTCGGTCTCGAATGTAGCCGCTCCCGGTCCGAGTTCGCGCAGTCGCCACGCACGCACGCTACTGGCGCCACCGGCGTAGAAGCGCCGGTCGAAGGGAATGACGTTGGCGCGGCCCACGGGGTGGGCCGCGCCAACATTGGCTCTCAGAGCCAGGATGCTGCGCCGACCCACCGGGCGGTAGGATCGGATGTCGGTAGACGTACGGATGTACTGTCGGTAAATAAGCCGGGCCTCTGACCCTCCGCCGAACAGACCAAGACCGGGAAGCGAGCCCTCGACCTCGGATGGCGTGAAGACGAAACGGTCAAGCAGGTAGCCCATGTTGCCACCCACCTCGAACGATGCCTCCCGGGAGTGGCCGGGAGTGCGCCGGAACGGATCGGTCGTCATGGATCGGATGGTATAGCGAAGGGCGTTGTTGAACTGGGGGCGCGTGTAATCCTCTATGATCTGGGCGCGTTGCACCTGGTCGTCGACGGCGTTCAGGATGTCGGTCAGAAAAATGTCATTGAATCCATTGAGCGTGTCCGGGTTGGACAGCGTGATGTCGAGAAGGTCCACAAACGAGGTCAACGTTTCCGTATGGCGCAGTTCGAAACGGTAGGAGGCGCCACCGCGCCCGCGCAGGATGAGGCGCAGTGCGTCGCGGCGTGCCGCGAGGAACGTCACGCTGAACTGGCTCCGGGCATCGTAGAGTGACGAGAGTCGGTCGAACCGACCCATCGGGAAGGTCAGATAGGGCCAGGACAGGGAGGTATTGATTTCCCATTGCGCGGAAGTAAAGCCACCAAGTCCGGCCAGGTCAGCCGCGATACTGCCTGTAGCGCGCACCCGGAAGGCCTCACCGCCACCGAACAGGTTCAGGTTGGAGTACGTCACACCCAGACCGGCACCGAGTTCATTGTCCGAGTCGGCGAGTGCACCGCTGCGCTGCAACATGAACGTCTCGAACCGGATCTGGTGGCGGATTCGTGGACGCAGGGTGTAAAAATGTACACGTCTTGGCATGCCGGTAGTGACCGACGAATCGGGTTCTGACTCCAAAAGGTCGGTGAACGAAAATACACCTGTCGCATCGAGGCGTCTCTTCGTAGCAATCAGGCGGCTCTGGTCGAAGACATCGCCCGGACGGAACTGCAGCGTTCGTTCAAGAAGGCCGAAGTTCAGGCGCGGTTCGGCAGAGAACGTCGCCCGGAGCATGCCCCCCTCGGTGTCGGGGGTGGTAGAGGCAAGAAACGTGGAGTCTGATCGGGGTGGGGCGGTCGGGTCCGGCCCCTCGACGGTCATGAACACGTCTCCGAACAGGAACCGTTCTCCCAGGTCAATAGCGAACGTAACATCAAAGGAATCGGGTCGGATGGGATAGACGACGGCATGGATTCCTTCACGCGTTGCTTCTGCGAAACCGCGATTGCGCAGGAAGCCGAGCAGCCGGCGCCCTTCTTCGAGCAGGAGAGGCTCCGAGTAGCGCTGACCGTCTGGTTCGAGCCGTAGCTCGGCTACGGACGACGGACCGGGCCGTGCGTCGAAGAGGGAGGCCTCGAGCAGTTCCTCCCGCTCGGTGGTCGTCAGACTGTCCAGTCCCACGTAAGCTACAGTGCGGAAATACGTGGGCTGACCAGCGTCAATACGAAATGTGACCTGGACGCGGTTCAGGTCGGAAGGGGGCGTGACCTCAAACGTAACGGATGCATCCCGGAATCCCTCTCTGAGATACAACAATCGGAGCTGCTCCACGTCCGCGGCTACGGTCGTGGAGTCCAGGAAGGCCGGGGGTTCCCCTGTTGCCATGAAAACGCGCCCTGCCGCTCCACCATTCAGCGTCTCCGCCCCGAACTGGTAAATCCAGCGCCACCATGTGGCGCCAGGAATATTCAGGATGCGCCGATTCGTGCTGGTTCGAACGTAGAGCTCGAGCTGCTCCCGCGGGAAGACCGGATTACCGGCAAATCGGACGTCCGTGATGAGGGGCCGCTCGCTATCGGAAATCCGCTGGGCATCGGCACGCGGCAGGGGAGCAACAAGGACGAGTGCGAAGGCGACAAGCGCCAAACGGAGGGCGGCCCCTATTCGTCCTCGAAATAGAAGTCGTCGTCCTGCGTAGGGAAATCCGGCCACACCTCCTCTATGCTTTCGTAGGGTTCGCCATCGTCCTCCATGGCTTCCAGATTCTCTACGACTTCCAGCGGCGCACCCGTCCGCTCGGCGTAGTCGATCAACTCCTCCCGTGTGGCGGGCCATGGTGCGTCCTCAAGATGCGAGGCTAATTCCAGCGTCCAGTACATGTAATGCAGACGAACAGTTCACAGTGACATTTCCACGGACAATAGGCCGCGGAAGAGACAAAAGCAAGACAACTAATCGAACATCAGTGTCGTGCTCTCTGCCAGGGTCACCAGACGTTCGTACTCGTCGGGCGTCATACTGGGCGCAAAGAAATAAACAGGATTCAGTGACCGACCTTCAAGATCCTGCACTTCATAGTGCAAATGAGGTGCATTGGCCAATCCTGTGTCTCCGCTGAACCCGATTACGTCGCCGCGTCCGACCACAGCGCCGCGCCGGATTTCCCGTGGTACGCGGGACAGGTGGCCGTAAACTGTTGTCAGTCCAGCCGTTTCATGCCGTATTTTCACAAAGCGGCCATACCCAGCCGACGTTCCTGTCTGGACAATGACGCCGTCTCCTGTGGCGTGGACGGGCGTTCCGCGGGGAGCATGGAAGTCCAGCCCTCCGTGCATGCGTTTGACCTTGAGCACCGGATGCGTGCGCATGCCGAACCCAGACGTGATGGGACCGTTTACCGGCAGAATGGCCGGCATTTCGGCGAGACGCCTCTCGTATTCCCCGGCCAGCGTGGAGAGTTCGCGGTAACTGTCATTCTGCAGGGACAACTGGCGCTCGACCTTGTCCATGCGACTGGCGGTTGCAATGAGCAACTGCCGGGTCTCATTTCGGAAGCCGCTGAATTCTGGATAGGCTTCCGTGCCACCCGTTCCAACCTGGCGTACATCACCCGGGATATCGTCAATGGCGAAGAGTGTACGGTAGAGCTCGGAGTCGTGCTCCTTGAGCTCACCCAGGTCTCCGGCCAGCTGATCAAGACGGGAGGCGACGTGCTCGAGCTGTGTGCGCAGGACGGCGTTCTCGTTTTCAAGTGCCAGCTCTTCAGGCGTGGAAGCCACCCTGTCCAGGACGAACATCGACACCAGTCCGACGGCAAGTCCCGCCAGCACGACGCGCGCAACAAACCGGGTACGGTTCTTTTTAACGGGCACATAGGTGCACGTATCGGGATCATACCGGAATGTGGGTGAACTCATGCAGCTGGGATTGCTTACTGGCTGGGCGTGAAGATTCGTCGCGTGAAAAAGACGGTACGACCAAAAAATATAGTGCCTGGACACATAACGCGCCAGTCAAGATCCGATGTATGCTTCGGCTTCAATTTCAACAAGCAAATCCGGATCGACAAGAGCTGACACCTCGACCATCGTGGATGCGGGACGGATGTCACCGAAGACGCGGCCGTGTTCACGCCCGATGGCTTCCCACTCCGATATGTTGACAACGAACATCCGCGTCCGGACGACCTGTTCAAGCGAAGCCCCCGCGTCGGTAAGTGCGCGCGCAATCGTCTCGAGGACGACGCGGGTCTGGGCCGCCGCATCTCCAGGAAAAAGCACATTTCCCTGGTCATCAACGGCGGTCGTGCCAGCGACGTGCACCCAGTCACCTGCCCGCACGGCGCGGCAGTAGCCGACCACCGGCTCCCACGGACGGCCCGACGAAACACGGGTGATGGCGCTGTTCATATTGTTTTTCGCAATATTACGAGGGAAAGATCGTCGTTTGGACGAGCCGCTCCCATGAATTCATGGACGGCGCGTAGAATACGCTCGCCTACATCCTCGGCAGACAGTCCGTGCACGCGGTGGATAAGATCGAGGAACCGTTCGTCCCCGAAAAAATCGCCCAGTTCATTGCGCGCCTCTGTGACACCGTCCGAGCAGACGACCAGCATGTCGTCAACCTCTAGTGTGACACGGGTCGATGCGAAGCGGGCGCTTGGAATCAGGCCGACGGCCGGCCCACCCCGGCCGAGGCCGGTTGATCCGTCCTCGTGGACGTGGATGGGAGGAAGGTGACCGGCGTTCACGAGAGCCACATCCGAGCCGCCCGATGCTACGTCAATGACGACCATTGAAGCGAACTTGCTGGGTAGTCCATCGCGGCAGACCACCCGGTTGAGGGTATCCATCAGCCGACCAGGATCGGATGTTTCGGGAAGCAGTGCTCGGAGCGTGGCTTGCAATCGGGCGGCCATGAGCGCCGCCGGAAGACCCTTGCCCGCTACGTCACCAAGCGCAAGGCTGAGCCGGTCCTCGCCGTGCATCATATGATCGATCAGATCGCCGCCCACGTCATTGGCGGGTGTCGTGTACATCCAGACGTCCCAACCTGGAACATCAGGAAGGCGGGCGGGCATGAGGGCCAGTTGGACCGCCCGGCCTGCTTCGAGCTCGTCGCGTGCCAGCAGTTTGTCCTTGAGCTCAAGGCCCAGTACGAACAGTACGAGGGTGAAGCCGGAGACGGTCTGGAGCGCGTTGTCCGGCAACCCGATCCACATGAGGTAGAGGGAGAAAAGCAGGAATGCGCGCCGGAGCGGGGTCAGCTTCAGGAAAAGGCCCCGGAACAGGTAGCCGGTCGAGTAGACGCCCCTCTTGAACCGGTTCATGGCGGCAAGCTGCCGCCGTTCCTCCGGATCGAGATAGAAGTCCCAGGTCTCCTTGAGGTCGCGTCGGATCGTCGTCGGGAGTTCGCCCGAATTGATATCGTCGACCATCTGTCGGGTGAAATCAGAGGCGGAATCGAAGTGTTTCGCGTAGCGGCGCATGGGTACCTGAACGGGCGTGAAGGGGCAATTGTACGATACAAAAATGGATTGGGTGCGTGCATGCCGTACAACATGTACATTAAAATCCCGATTTCAACGTGCCAACAACTGTTTCCATGGACTGGATTGTACTCTTACCACCTGTCGTGGCCATCGTCCTGGCCCTCTGGTCCCGCGAGGTTTACCTGTCACTGCTCACTGGGCTATGGCTCGGGACGACCATACTGGTCGGCGGGAATCCCGTTCTGGGACTGCGGGAGCTCATGAGTCAACTGGTGACCGTGTTCGAGGATCGAAGCAACACCAGCATCCTGCTGTTCAGTATGCTGGTCGGTGGGCTGATTGCCCTTGTTCAGGCGTCGGGCGGCGTGGCAGGGTTCATTTCCTGGGCGCAGAAACGGGGATGGGGACAGACCCGGCGGGGGGCGGAGCTGCTGGCCTGGGCGACGGGGATGGTGATTTTCGTGGAATCGAGTATTACCTGTCTGGCCGTTGGCGCCATCAATCGGCCACTGTTCGACAGGCTCCGAATACCGCGCGAGAAGCTGGCCTGGTATGCGGATGTGACGAGCGCGTCGGTCTGTATGACCGTACCACTCAACGGCTGGGGCGCCTACGTGCTGGGACTCCTGGCTGCACAGGGGCTGGCCGCGGGGAGTGTCGGCCTGCTGGCCGAGTCGCTTCTGTTCAACTTCTATGCGCTCCTCTCGATTGCCTTCGGGCTCTTCACGGCCCTCTCGGGCTGGGGGTTCGGATCCATGAAAAAGGCAGAAGTCCGGGCGCAGACGACGGGCGCATTGCTGCGCGAAGGTGCTGTACCGCTGGTGGCCGATGAGGTCGTTGGGCTCGAACCTCTGAGTGGCGCTCCGGAGCGTGCGCGCAACCTGCTCATTCCCATCGGGGTCATGATTGGCATGATCGTATTCGGCCTGTATGTCACAGGGGAAGGTCAGATCATGCAGGGCAGCGGCTCCACGTCGGCGCTCTGGGCCGTCGCGGCGGCTGTTGCCGTCGGCATGATCATGTTGGCCCTGCCGGGGTCGGCCCGGGATGGCAGCGTCCTGATGAAGCCGGTCGACTCCATGGCGCTCGTGCTCAAGGGTTCCGGGGGCATGGTGGGCATGGTCTTCCTGGTTGCGCTGGCCTTTGCGCTCGGGCAGGTCAGTCGCGCGCTTGAAATGGGCCCGTATGTGGTCAGTCTTCTGGGAGATGGATGGCCGGTATGGTGGATTCCGGCGCTCGTCTTCCTGATCGGGTGCTTCGTGTCATTCACGCTTGGTTCGTCCTGGACCGGGTTTGCCATCCTGATTCCCATCGCCATGCCGCTCGCCGAGGGACTGGGTATTCACCTCCCGCTCATGCTCGGTGCCGTGCTGGCGGGTGGCATATTCGGGGACCATGCATCGCCCCTCTCCGATACGTCCCTGATTTCCTCCATGGCCGCAGCAAGTGATCACGTGGATCACATCAATACGCAGATGCCGTATGCGGCAGGCCTCGCTGTTGTGAGTTTCCTGGGTTTCCTGCTGGCGGGCTGGATGGGCTGATCCGGACCGGCGCGAGAAGGGCTCTGAACACTGCTGCACGCCAGGCGTACTACTTGGGGTTAACAGTGTTCACCAACAGAGACAGAGCGTGTCAAGGCACGGCGGAGGAATACCATGGATACGAACGCATCGCAGCCCAGATCAGCCTATGACAAGGCAGCAGAACAAGGGGTGGACCCGCGGTGTATTCCACAGTATTTGACGGGACATACGCCGGTCGGCAGCGAGATTGAGGCGCCGCGCTACACGGCGGAAATGCACGCCAACTGGAAGGTACTTTTTGACCGCCAGAAGGAGCTCTTGCCAGGGCGGGCGGGCGAAGCCTTTCTACAGGGCATAGACCTGCTCGAAATGACGCCCGATCGGATTCCGCTGTTGCGCGACCTGAGTTCGGTGATGGAGCGTGAAACCGGTTGGCGTGTGGCCCGGATTCCAGGGCTGCTACACGAACAGGACTTTTTCAGGCTCATTTCGGAACGCACTTTTCCCTCGACCGACTACATCCGGGAAGCGCACGAACTGGACTACACGCCGGCGCCCGATTGTTTCCACGACATGTTCGGCCACATGCCCATGTTGACCGAGCCGGCCGTTGCCGATTTTTACCATCTGTTCGGCCGCGCGGCGCTGCTTGCCCGTGGCGCGCAGCGTACGGCGCTTGAGCGTCTGCACTGGTTTACGATCGAGTTCGGCCTTATACGGGAATCCCGGGGGCTCCGCGTGTTTGGTGCCGGAATCATGTCCTCATCGAACGAGCTGACTCATTCGCTCTCGGACGACGTGGAAGTCCAGCCCTTCAGTATCGAAGCGGTGACCGCGCAGGAATACGAGGTCTGGCATGTTCAGCCCATCCTCTTTGCGCTCGAAGAGTTCCGTCAACTGGTCGAGGATTTCACCGCATGGGCCCGCAGCGAGCGCCTGATTTCCGATCGCGTATTCGTCTGAGCCGGGGTAGACCTGTTCGCATCCATCAGACGGAATAAATGCGGTCGATGTAGTCGGAAATCATGCGGTGGGCCGAAAACTGGTATGTGAGCCTCTTCATGGCGGAGCGCATCATGGCTATCCACTTATCTGGCAGGCCGTCGGCATTCCGGTCGTAGAACGTCGGAATGACATGCTTTTCGAGGGCCTCATAGAGGAGCAGGGCATCTTCCGGGTCCTGGACGGCGGGATCTTTGTACTCGTGTGAGGCATCCTTGCCAATGGCCCAGCCATTTGTGCCGTCGTGGCCTTCGGGCCACCATCCATCCAGAATGGACAGGTTCAGCCCCCCGTGAATGGCAACTTTCTGGCCACTCGTTCCGCTGGCTTCGTAGGGACGGCGCGGATTGTTGAGCCACACATCGCAGCCTGATACCAGCTTGCGACCAATTTCCATGTTGTAGTTCTCGAGGAAGGCAAGCCGTCCGTGGAATTCGGGCCGGTTGGTGTATTCGAATATTTCCTGGATGAAGCGCTGGCCGCCTGCATCCTGCGGGTGGGCCTTGCCGGCATAGATGACCTGGATGGGCCGGTCGGTGTCCTCGAAAAGCCGCATGATGCGCTCAAAATCGTGAAAGAGCAGCGGTGCTCGTTTGTACGTGGCAAACCGCCGTGCAAACCCGATGGTGAGGGCATGTGGATCCAGTTGGGGCGACTGCGGCAGCGTCTGCGTGTGCGTGTAGTCGTTGACGAAGTCAATCAGGTTGCGGCGCAGTTTCCGGCGATAGGTCCAGAGGTCTTCATCTGGCACGGAATCGATCCTGTTCCAGGTCTCCTTGCGGTCGCGGTCAGCCTGCCAGTCACCCAGGTGCACATTCAGGAAGGTACGCGAGGCCGGAGCCGCCCACGTGGGCAGGTGTACGCCGTTCGTAATGTGGGTAATGGGCACGTCAGCCGGGTCGTCCGTGTGGTACATGTGCTGCCACTGGCGCCGGGCCACTTCGCCGTTGAGCTTGGAGACGCCGTTCGACGTACGGGCCAGTCGGAGACCGAGCACGGTCATGGTGAACTGCTCGGAATGGTCGTCGGCGTTCACGCGCCCCAGGGCGAGCAGGTCGTGTTCGCTGACGCCCCACTCGTGACGGAACGTGGAGAGCTCATGGAGCAGCAGGCCGGCGTCGAAGCGGTCGTGTCCGGCCATGACGGGCGTGTGCGTGGTGAAGACGCACTCCTTGCGCACGGCCTCGGCGGCGCCGTGTTCGTTTCCCGCCTGTTTCTGCTCGCGCAGCATTTCGAGCGTCAGGAAGGCGCAGTGGCCTTCGTTCATGTGGTAGACGTCGGCCTCGATGCCGAGTCGCCGCAGCATGCGCAGCCCACCGATCCCCAGGATGATTTCCTGGCGGATCCGCGTGGTCCGGTCGCCCTGATAGAGGCGACGCGTGGTGAATCGCAGGTCGTAGGGGTTGGCGCCGAAGTCCGTATCGAGCAGATACAGCGTGGAGCGGCCCACCTCGACGCGCCAGGCGCGAACATGCACCGGCCGGTCGGCAAAGTGGACGGTGACCGTGATGTCGTGCCCATCCTCGTCGCGAACGGGTTTCATGGGGTGAAACGTGGCATCGATGGACGGATATTCGTCGTACTGCTGCCCTTTGTCATCGAAATACTGCCGGAAGTAGCCGTCGCGAAGAAAGAGTCCGACGCCGGTAAAGGGGAGCCCGACGTCCGATGCCGCCTTCGTGTGGTCGCCGGCCAGGATGCCGAGACCACCACTGTAGAGCGGAAGGCTTTCGTGCAGTCCGAACTCCATGCAGAAATAACTCGTGCGGGGTGCGCTGGCGCGGGGACCCGGCGTGTCCATGTAGGCGCGGAACGTGCGGTATACGCTGTCTACCTGGAACTGGTACTGGGGATCTTCGAGGACGAGTTTGTCGGCGTCGCGCAGGGCCATGAGCGGATTATTGCCCGTCGCCCGAAAGGCGTCCCGGTTCAGTCTTTGGAACAGGTCTATCGCTTCCGGATGCCAGGCCCACCACATATTGCGGCCCAGTTCGTGCAGTTGATCGATCGTTGTCATTCCGTATGGTGTAAACGCTTACATGGATGCCCCGAAAAAAACCCGTCTGTAACGGGCACATCGAGGATCGGCATGGATTCTGGGTTGTTGAAGACTGCCAATATACGGCCTATCCATGAACCCACCCACACGCAGGAAAATGCTGTTCGATGCGCAGCACGCGCTCCGTCCGATCGCTGGTCACACGGCGAAACGGGAGGGCCGATGGCTGCTTGAGGCGGCCTCGCGCCGCGACGGAGCGGAGCTCCTGGCCGTTCTGGACGAGACCCCACCGGCACCTGAAGTTGCGGCCTTCGAAGACCTGGTCCGGCGCAGGGCGGCCGGGGAACCCCTGCAATACGTACTGGGCGAAGCGCCTTTCCTGAGGCGCATGTTCTTTGTCGGGCCGGGTGTCCTTATTCCGAGGCCCGAGACGGAGTTTCTGGCAGAGCGGGCGCTCGGCGGCCTGGCGTCGGCGCCGGTGGACGCGGCCGTTCTCGATGTCGGTACCGGAAGCGGCTGCCTCGCTGTGACACTGGCCGCCGAGCGCCCGTGTCTGCGCGTAGAAGCGTGGGATGTAAGTACGCAGGCGCTGAAGTATGCGCATCGGAATGCGGAGCGGCATGGCGCAGGAGTCACCTTCCTCGAACGCGACGTGCTGGAATTCCTGTCCTGCGACGCCGCCCCGGCCACGCAGCCGGAGCGGAATCCGACGTGGCATATGATTGTCTCGAATCCTCCCTACATCTCCGACGCCGAGCGCACGACGCTCCACACGAGCGTCGTTCATCATGAGCCGGGTGTGGCACTTTTTGCCTCCGGAAGTGCGCTCATCTTCTACCGGGCACTCGCCGTGCTCGGCACGCAGCACCTACATGCTGGCGGAATGCTGATCGTGGAAATCCATGCTGACCGGGGTGCAGGCGTCGTGTCGGTATTCGAAGACATGGGTTTTGTGGATATCCGGTGCCTTCCGGATCCATTTGGTCGCGACCGGATTGTGGAGGCTACGTGGGAGGCGCCGCCCGCCCCTTGAGTCAATGGCAAACCGGTCGATAGCTTGAGCATGAAAACCATGCAACACATACGTCCCGTTCTGGCGCTCACGCTGGCCTGGAGCCTGCTCGTCGTGGGGTGCGCGCCGCGACCAGTCACGAACCCGGCCGTGAGCGGCGCATCGACCCGGGTCGAGACGGTGGCTTTCACAACGGACAGCTCCCGTGTGCATGTGCTGGACGTGGCCACCTCTGTGCTGGTGGGGGGAGATTTCACGATAACGCTCGCCAACGAGCGCCTGGGTCTCGTGCAGACCGACTATGTGCCGCTGAATGTGCTTCGAAGTGCCTACCCGGACTCCATCGAGGCGCCGTCCGTCCGGCTGTCTGAGCTGCTCATGCGGGTTACCGTGAACGCCGAGCAGCGTGGCGATTTGTCATTCGTGCAGATGAAAGGGAGTCTGCAGCGCATCTCGGGTCGCGACAGTCCGTCGGACCGGATGATTGGGCTCTACTGGTTGGAGCGGCTGGGCAGGGAGGTGACAGATGAAATCGGTGTGGAATACGTACAGCAGCTGTCCGATTCCACGTATGCCGAGGTCGTGGCACGCCCCGTTTCCCCTGCAGAGGGATCCGAGGAGAGCGGTGCGCGTAGAGCGGCCAAAGCAGCCGGGATAGTTGTTGCCGTTCTGTTTGCCCTGACGCTTGCCGTCGGCGCTTTCAGCCCCTCCTCGAGCGCAACGCCCGTGCCGTCATCCTGAGTCCACCCCGACAAGAAGAGCCTCCGTCCTTGATCCGAATTGCCCTGATTCAGCAACCACTTGCTGATTCGTATGAAAACACATTGATGGCTGCCGAAGCCCATGTGCGGGAGGCAGCCCGGGCGGGTGCGCGCCTCGTTGCCTTCCCGGAACTGGCGTTTTTGCCCTTCTTTCCGCAGCACCGGCTGTCCGGGGATCGGTTTGCATGGTCCGAACCCGTTCCGGGGCCAACCACCGAGCATTTCCGTCGTCTGGCCAAGGATCTGGGTATTGTGATTGTACTCAACCTTTTCGAACGCGAAGGCGATCGGGCGTACGACAGCTCGCCCGTCATCGATGCCGACGGCACGCTTCTTGGTGTGGCACGTATGATGCATATTACCCACTACGAAGGATTCTGGGAGCAGGATTACTACGATCCGTCACCCACGGGCCCGCACGTATTCGATACGGCCGTGGGCCGGATCGGCGTGGCCATCTGTTATGACCGGCACTACCCGGAGTACATGCGCGACTTGGCTCTCCAGGGCGCCGATCTGGTCATTGTTCCGCAGGCTGGAGCCGATGGTGAATGGCCGGAAGGCGTGTATGAGGCGGAGATGCAGGTGGCATCGTTCCAGAACGGCATATTCTGCGCGCTCTGCAACCGGGTAGGACAGGAAGACGTGTTGACCTTTTCGGGTGCATCGTTCGTGACATCGCCGACGGGCCAGGTTGTGGCCACGGCACCGTCGGGACAACCCGGTATTCTGTACGCGGATCTGGATCTGTCCCAGGTCGCCGAATCTCCCGCAAAAAAACTGTTTCTTCATCACCGCCGCCCTGACATGTATCACAGATTGACGGAGTCCCATGACGAGAAACGGTAGTGACAACAAGGCCGTGATCATGAAGGCGCGTGTGCGGGTGCCCGGCATGCTGCTTGTCTTTGGGCGCGCCCGGCTGCTGCATGACCGGATCGTCATAACGGACCTGTTCCACCGCGAAGTCATTCCACTTTCGGAAGTCACCGCCGTTACGTGGCAGGGCGATGAACTGCGCGTGTCGCTCGGCCCGGAAGACCGGCTCATCATGCGCATGCGCGGCGCAGGAGCCTGGAAGTTTGAGATTCAGCGGCTGTGCGGCATCAAGGACCCCGCGATCGATCTCCGCCCCTGAAGCCCGCTGATTGGCCTGAGCGCTTTTGGCGCCGCGTCACGCGCTGGTGCGGTGCGCTGCTTCGACAGTCGTCTATCGGCCTTTTGCCGCCAGGAAATCCTCGTAGGACGTATCCCGGAATGCTTCCGTACCGATGAATTCCAGGACGTGGGAAAAGTCCGGGGCCGGGTGAAAGCCAGCAAGACGCGTTATGTAGGCCCCTGACGCTTCGAGGAAAACCGTTGTGGGCGTTCCGGTTGCGCCGAGTCCACCGGCCAGCTCGGGGTAGGTCAGGTCGTATCCGCGAAAGGAAACGGTGTCGGTGGTGTTATCCAGGTTGATCCGCCCGATCTCGAAATAGCGGGCTATCAATTCCTGGAGTTCCGGCTGCGTGTAGACCTGGGTCTGTTGTTTCTTGCACCACGGGCAGTGGGCTGACCAGACGTCGATAAGCAGGATTTTCCCGTTTTCCTCGGCTCGGGCCACGGCTTCCGGGAAGGAGGGCCACACAATCTGGTTGTTCTCGTCGGTCTGGATCTGTGCCACAGCGTGGGCGCCGGGCAGGGAGGCGACGAGTACGCCGGCGACGAGTAGGAAAAGAAGTCGGGTCATCAGAATTCAAGATTGAAAAGCGGAGCAGAAATCCGTTTCGACGGCTTGCCAGGTCATTTCGATGGATGCGGCGCGGGAGCCGGCTCCCAGCCGTCCTGAATCCTGGATGGCCTCCAGAATGGTCCGGCCGAGCGCGTCGGCACCCGCCAGGGTCGTCCTGCCTGCACCGAACCGGTTGAGTACATCCCGGATTTCGGGAAGATCCGACGCGACGACGGGCAATCCAGCGGCGAAGTAGTCGAAGAGTTTGTTGGGGAGCGCATACCTGTGGTTGAGACACGAGTCGTCGAGGAGTGTTACGCCGACGGTCGCCGTTCGGATAAAATGTGGAACGTCCCATGGCGAGACAGGCTCAAGCACATGCAGGCGCTCCGACGTTCCATCAGCGCGGGCCAGCATGCTGACAGTTTCCAGCTGTGGGCCGTATCCGACGAGCGCTATATGGACGCCGGGCATGTGGGGGAGTGCGCGGACCAGGGTGTCGACGCCGCGTCCCTCGCGGATCTGGCCCACGTGAACGACGAGTGGAGTGGCAGCGTCGAGGCTGAGCGCGCTACGGACATCCGGCCGTGCGCCGCTGCTTGCGGGATTCGTTTCGCCAGGCGCGAGGTCCGGGGTAAGGTCCGGTGCGTTGTAGACGACGCGCGGGCGCTGCACGCCATAGGTGCTCGCCAAGTGATCGGCAATGCGATTGCTTACTGTGAAGACCGTGTCGGCCTGCCGTATGGAGTGGCCTTCGATGAGGCGCCAGAACCATGTGGCCCATGGTTTTCCGGTGGTAGCCGCCACATACGGGTAGAGCTCACGGGCATCGTACGTGAGGCGCAGGCGGCTGCGGCGTGCCCGCTGGGCGCAGGCTGTCAGTACATACAGGTCGGAGGCGTGCACGTGGCGCGGCGCGAGCATGGCCAGCATGTCCTGCATGCCCCGGTGAACGTCGAGGAACCATCGGGGGCCGCCACCTGCGGGAAAGGGCATGGTGCGAACCCGCACGGCGCGCGGAAGGGCCAGCGGCGGTGCCGTCCCGGCCAGAGCGAGCACCGTTACGGAATGACCGCGCGCGGCGAGAGAGCGCACCTGCTTGAGCGCCCGCACATTCCGATACAGGTCGCCCGTCATGGCGAATGCTATGTCGGTCTCTGCACAAGGAAGGCCATATGGAGGATCGGTATGCACAGCGCGGATGAACGGAATTTCTTTCGGTCGGGTCCCCCGTCGGGAAGGGATATTCGAATTCCGGTAGCGCTTACAAATTCTGCTTGACCCTTTCATGCGCATTTGTTAACCTTACGGTCACACTGATGTAAGCGCTTACACATCCACTTCATTGGGTCTTACGATCTACGATATCGCCTCGAAAGCCGGTGTCTCCATTGCGACGGTATCGAGGGTGTTCAATGGCAGCGACCGCGTGTCGCCGGCCACGCGCGACATGGTGCTTTCTGTCGCCGATGAACTGGGGTACCAGCCGCATGCGTCAGCGCGCTCGCTCGCGCGGCGTCGGACCGACGTCGTGTCGGCCGTCATTCCCATGATCTCGAACTATTTCTTTGCTGAGGTCCTGCGTGGGCTCCAGGACCGAATGGCCGAAACCGAGTTCGATCTGCTGGTCTTCTCGGCCCGCTCCCTCGACGAAATGGCCATTCAACTCGATCGTGCGCTCCACCGGGGGCGTTCGGCTGGAGTACTTGTGTTCTCTGCACCCATTGCCGGTGAACTGGAAGCGCTCGTCGGAAAGGCCTCGCAACCAGTCGTGCTCGTGGATGGTTATCATCCCGCCATCGACTCCATATCATCGGACAACCGGAAGGGGGGTACGTTGGCAGCTGAGCACTTTGCCCAGGGGGGCGTCCGCCGGCCGGGCGTACTCATGGCGAACCGGGAATCGGTGCCGGCCAGTGATCGACTCGCAGGATTCGAAGCGCGCCTGCGCCTGCACGGCATTCCGCTCGACCCCTCCCTTGTCATTGAAAACAGCCATCCGCTCAATGATGGATACAACGAACAGGGGGGATACGCCGGAATGAAAGCGCTTTTATCGGCGCCAAATCCGCCCGATGCCGTTTTCGCCACGTCGGACGCCCAGGCGGTCGGCGCACTTGAAGCCCTCAAGGAAAGCGGCAGGATGGTAGGGTCCGACATCCACCTGGTCGGATACGACGACCTGCCCATTGCCCGCTACGTCGGGCTGACCACGCTTCGCCAGCCAATGAATGACATTGGGGGGCGGGCCTTCGAACTGCTCATGAACCGCATGTCCGGGACCGCCAACGGGACCGTACATACGGTGTTTTCTCCTACGCTCATCCAACGACAGTCCACGCGTGCGCTTGCCGAAGGCACTGTTGGGGAAGGAATCGCGCTGTAAGCATGAACACGAACCGCACTTTTATTCGCCCGGCGCTGCTGACCATGGCACTGGCCACGCTGCTGCCTCTTTTCATGGCGGCTCCCGCTCTGGCCCAGACCACGGGCAAGATCGCCGGCGTGGTAACCGATTCCGAGTCCGGAACGCCGCTCCCGGGTGTAAACGTGTTCATTGAAGGCACAACCCAGGGCACGGCCACAAATTTTGATGGCCAGTACACGATTATTGGGGTCAGCCCGGGTACCTACAACGTAGTTGCATCGTTCGTCGGATTTGCGCAGAAGACCGTTACCGGCGTAGCGGTGAATGCCGGTCTCACGGCCGAACTCGATATCGTCCTGTCCGAAGAAGTGTTCGAAGGGGAAGAAGTAGTCATTGTGGCTTCGCGTCCGGTCGTGCAGAAGGACCTTACCGCCACGACCGCCATCGTGAGCGGCGAGGACATCAGGGCCCTTCCGGTGGAGAACTTCGCGGACGTGATCGCGCTGCAGGCGGGTGTTGTGGATGGCCACTTTCGCGGTGGACGCACCGGAGAAGTCGGATACTGGATTGATGGCATGCCGGTTACCGATGTCTTCGACGGAAGCCTCGGCGTGAGCGTCGAGAACAATATGGTGGAAGAACTCCAGGTCGTGACGGGAGCCTTCAACGCCGAGTTCGGGCAAGCCATGAGTGGGATCGTGAACATTGTCACGCGTGACGGACAGAACAAGTTCAGCGGGGGCATGAGGGCGTTTGCCGGTGACTATCTGTCGTCCAACGACAACCTGTTCATGAATATAGACGACATTTCGCCGACGGCCGTCCAGAACATCGAGGCCGACCTGTCGGGTCCCATCAAACGGGACCGCGTCTTCTTCAATTCCTCCATACGCTACTTCTCAAACGATGGTCACCTGTACGGTCGTCGTGTGTTTCTGCCCGAGGACGTGGGCCTGGACCAGACCGGGCGCGTCGCGCTGCTGAATGAAACCGGATCGGGCGACAGCTCTTTCGTGGCGCTGAATCCATTCGAAAAAACATCCGGTCAGGCCAAGGTCACGTGGAAATTCGGAAACATGAAGCTCTCGGCCACCGGCATTGCCAGCCGCGAAGAGTTCAAGGGTGGCGTCGGCACACAGGATGCCACATTCCTGCCGGATGTGCGCCGGGATGAACAAAAAGACGCCTTCACGGGCTTCTTGAAGCTCACGCATACGATATCGGCCACGACGTTCTACGAGTTGGGTGTCACGCGCACGCTTTCCCAGTTCGATTCCTGGATGTTCGAGGACCCCTTTGACGATCGCTTCCTGGACAATACGTACATCGAGTTTACCGACGGGCTCATCACGTCGAACTTCCGTGTAGGCGGAACGGACAACGGCCGTTTCAGCCGTGAAACCAAGACCTGGCTGGGGAAGCTTGATGTCACGAGCCAGGTCAACCAGCGTAACCAGGTCAAAGCAGGGCTTGAGTATCGGCAACACGAGCTCGACTTTCTGGATCAGTTCACGGCTGTATTTCCAGTGGGCAATGAGTTCGAACGGGCGCTGGTGACGAACGGGGCATATAACCGGAAACCTACCGAATTCAGTGCCTACATCCAGGACAAGATTGAGTTTGACGGGCTCATTATAAATGCCGGCCTTCGGTTCGACTACTTCGATTCGGACGGACCCATCTTTGCCGACGAAACCAATCCGGATTTCGTATTCGAGGAGCGGCGACAGGAGTTCTCTGATGAAGAGGTCTTCGCGAGCGCCTCGTCCAAGACGCAGGTAAGTCCGCGCCTGGGCGTATCGTTTCCCATTTCAGAGACCGGCGTCGTCCACTTCTCGTACGGCTGGTTTTTCCAGGTCCCCAATTTCGAACTCCTTTACCGCAACCCGTTCTTCCGCCTTGGAACGTCCGGTTCGGGCCTGATCGGGCTTATCGGAAATGCCGACCTTGAGCCGCAGAAAACCATCAACGGTGAGATCGGCCTCAAACAGGGGTTGGCCGACGGTGCCAGCGTGGAAATCACGGCCTTCTTCCGCGATATCAACGACCTGGCGGGAACGGCCACCGATCCCATCCTGATCGACGGCACATCGGCCCGGTTCGGGAAATTCGTGAACTCTGATTTCGGTTTCATCCGTGGCATGATCCTGCGGTACAACCAGCAGGTCACAGGTAACCTGTCGGTCACAACAGACTATACGTTCCAGGTGGCCAAAGGCAACGCATCGGACCCGGCAGCGGTCTTCAACGCGGCCCAGGCCAAGCAGGAACGGGAGCAGCAGATCGTGCCACTCGACTGGGATCAGACGCACACGGCCAATGTCCAGATCATTTACCGCGACACGAACCTGAATTGGGGATTCGGCATCATTTCTTCTTTTGGATCAGGACTGCCTTTTTCGCCTGTTCAGACCACCCAGCAGACGGGGGTCATTTTGCCCACGACCATCCAGCTCAACAGCGAGGAGAAGCCGACGACGTGGGACGTCGACCTGACGGCCGACAAGACGTTCGAAATCAACAATGCCACGGTGCAGATTTTCACCAAGATCGACAACCTGTTTGACCGCAAGAATGAGTTCGGGGTGTTCGGCGATACAGGCCGCGCTACCAACTCCCTGCAGAAACGGGTCGATGCCGCCTCTTTCCAGGGCAATCCGGCTTTCCTGGACCGCTGGTATACCCGTCCCGACTTTTTCTCCGAGCCCCGACGCGTAACCGTCGGCGTCTCCTACCGCTTCTAGCCATGTACGCACGCACCACTTATATGGGACGCATTTCCCTGCTTGTTGTCTTCCTGCTTGCAGGCCCGGCTTTTGACGCCGCGAGCCAGGACAGGTCCAGCCTGCCCCAGTTCCTGTTCGATTCGCAGTTCCAGGGCAGCCGGGACAACGAAAAGAAGAATATCCACGACGGTAACCAGATTGCCATCACGTTTTTCAATACCGGTCTTCTGGCGGGTGTTGGTGAGACGCGCGGCAACTGGCCCAAGGGATCGCGCGATTTCTATATCGGGGACGTGGTGCCGGTCGTGGCGGCCGAAGTTCCGGTCGATTCGGACGGCGACGGTGTGGCGGACACACTCATTGTGAAGGCGCTCACGCCGCGACATCCGCGCGCTGGCTCCAATACAGATCCGGAAAACCGGTCCGTATTCTGGGGATTCGAGCCCATGGCTGGATTCGCCAGCGACGAAAATGATAACGAAAGCCCGGCCATTTCGACCGATCCTGCGACGTGGCCTGAGCGGTGGCCCGATGAACCGACCTGGATCGATCCCGAGACCGGCCGTGCGCCCTGGAACGGATTTTTCGGCCGCGGCATTTTCAATGCCGACCTGGAGTCCTATTTCTGGGTCGATGACCAGTCGGACAAAGAAGTCCAATCCCGCTTTCCGTCGTTCGAAGCGGACTCGACGGACGCATCCCGCGATGGTATTGGCCTCGCCATGAAAATGCGCGGCCTACAATGGACGCAGTTCCTGGCCCAGGATGCCCTCTTTTTCATCTATGAAGTGACCAATACCGGGACGGTGACGTTTCCCCGTCTGGCCGTCGGTCTCACGGCCGGAACGCTCGCTGGAGGCGATGGCGATTCGCAGGATGATCTGGCCTTCTTCGACCAGCTCAACCGGATTGTGTATTCGTACGATGCGCCGCCATTTACAGGCAATGAGGGCCAGAACGTGGGCATCGTCGGGTATGCCTTCATGGAAAGTCCAGGCAATGAGCTCGACGGCATTGACAATGACGGCGACGGGGACCCCTTCGAGGTGCCCGGTCGGGACATCGACGGCTTTCCGTTCGTGACAGGTGGACTCGAGGGCGTTGGCAATGTATTCACGCCCAACGACTTCCAGCCGCGAAACATCCAACCGGGCGATCCGCTCGTGTTGATCGATCCCGAGACGTTCGAACGCTCCATCGTGTATGTGCCGGACAACGGCAGCGAAATCACCGTGTCGTCCCAGGGCGTTTCGTACACCGTGGGTGCCGGTACACAGCTCGACGAAATCAGGACCATCATCCGCTCGCAGATCGGGCAGCAGGAGGTGGTCGAAAAGAATCTGGTTGACGACGATCTGGATGGTCTGATCGATGAGGACGAGGAACTGCACTTCCTGCGCCGCAAGCAGAATTTCTCTGGGGAGATCGAAGAGCTGCCCCCGGTTCGATTCCAGAATTATATCGGGTTTGCGGAAGACATCCGTGGTCGCACGGCCACGCGCGAGGACTCGGTGCGGCACGGCCTGTTGAATCCGATGATCGATGAGTCGGGTCAGGATGGCGTGGACAACGATGGCGACTGGGACTCCTTCACGGACGATGTGGGTGCTGACGGTCTGGCTGGCACGGGCGACGCGGGCGAGGGTGATGGCGTGCCGACGCCGGGTGAGCCCAATTTCGACCTGGTCGATGTCAACGAAACGGACCAGATCGGGCTTTCCAGCTTTTTCTATTTCACGCCCCCCGGTGGCCTGCGCATGAATGATGATCAGCGCCTCTGGGAAGCCATGACGCCTGGGTTCTTCACCACGAACGAGGAACTCGTGGCCCAGCAAAGCCAGGGAGGCGTCGACGGCGACTTCATTTTCGGGTCCGGCTACTTCCGCCTGGCCCCGGGCCAGACGCACCGCTTTTCGCTCGCGCTCGTATTCGGAAACGGCGAGGACTTTGCCCAGAAGCTCGCGACGATCACAAACAATGTGGAAACGGTCCAGGAGATCTACGACCGGAACTACAACTTTGCGCGGCCGCCGGACAAGCCCGTACTGTCGGCCGTACCGGGCGATGGCAAGGTGACGCTCTTCTGGGACTCACGGGCCGAGGCATCCATAGATCCCGTGCTCGGTATGGACTTCCAGGGCTACCGGATCTTCAAGAGCACCGATCCTTTTTTCCGCGATCCGCGGCCCATCACGGACGTTTTCGGAAACCCGTCACTCCTGGCCCCAATCGCCCAGTTCGACCTGAACGACGGCATAAATGGGCTCTGGTTTGGCGACCCGACGGTCATGGACCGGGTTCGTGGCGTTCCCTTCAACCTCGGTGATGACACGGGACTCTCCCATTCGTTCGTCGATACGGACGTTGAGAACGGACGCACGTATTACTATGCGGTCACAGCGTACGACCGTGGCAGCAACGCTTTCTTCCCGGCCGAGAACTCGCGCACGGCGACCGTGCGCGAAGACGGTACGGTGCAGACCGACCTGAACGTGGTCGAAGTCGTTCCGAACGCACCTGTGCTGGGTTTCCAACGGGGCGGTGTGTCGGAGACGGTCACGCAGATCGCCGGACCGGCAACAGGAGAAGTATTTGTTGAAGTGCTGGACCCACGTATGCTGACGGAGAACACCGAGTACACGGTCACATTTGGCGAGGGTACGTCCTCGTCGACCTTCTCCGTGGAGCAGAGTGGGTTTGACGTGGTGACGGATGCGCTCATCAGTGACAACGAGGCGGTCATTTTCGATGGTATGCGGCTCGTCTTCAACAACGATCAGACGCAGCTTGACCTGGACCGTACGCGCTGGGCCGATACGACCGGCATGGTGCCACTCTTTGTCGCACCCGCCAATGTGTCGCAATGGCGCTTCACAGGCAGCATCGTGCCGTTCGATTACGAAATCCGCTTTGGGGCGGCTGGTGATGGGCAGTCCATCGGGGGCTTCCGTCTCGGGTCGCGCGGGCCGCAGGCCGAGGCCGGGCCAGCGAATTTCACCGTGTTCAACCTGACGGAAGACCGCCCAAGTCCCTTTGTGTTTTTTGAAGCGCAGCCAAACGGGTTGTTCGACAGTTCGACCGACTTCATTTTCATATTTGAGGAGGGCGACCAGGGCCTGCAGCCGAACTTTGCGCTCCGTGTGGACTCGGACCAGGGTAGCTTCCCGTCGGCTGGCGATACGTTTACGATTGGCACACGCAAGCCGTTCAGCGATAAAGACCGCTTCCGCTACAGCACTTTTTCCTCACGCGTGGATGATACCGCCGCGGCGGCAGGGCTCGACCGCGTCAAGGTCGTGCCGAACCCGTATGTGGCGGCGGCATCGTTCGAGCGTCCGCTGGCACCCACGATTACAAGTGGTCGCGGGGAGCGCCGCGTGGACTTCATCCATCTGCCGCGCCAGGCAACCATTCGCATTTATTCAGCACGCGGCGAACTTGTTCGCACGTTGCACCACGACAGTGGAATAGATGACGGAACGGTCAGTTGGGACCTTCGCTCCCGTGCCAACCTGGATGTGGCATACGGAATTTATTTCTATCACGTCGAAGCACCCGGCATCGGAGAGACGACCGGCAAAATCGCATTGATCAAGTAGGAAGCCATGATGATGCAACCCATCCGATATATCCCGATTGCCCTGCTCATGGTGGTCTCCGTGCTTCCAGCCCGCGGCCAGAACAAGGTGGCAACGACGGCGGCGCCGTTTTTGAACATTGCCACGGACGCCCGGGCAGCGGCCATGGGCAGTGCCCAGGCGGCGCTCGAAGGTGGCCCCAATGTGGTGCACTGGAATCCGGCCACGCTGGCCCAGATAGGAGGCGAAGGGGCGGTCGGATTTGTCCGCTCCGACTGGTTCCTTGACTCGGAGTTCTACTATGTGAGTGCCGGGTTCAAGACGCCGGTGGCCCATCTTGGCATAAACGTCATGGTCCTCGACTACGGCGAAATGGAGGTCACAACCATTTCCAATCCGGAGGGTACGGGCGAGACGTTCACGCCGCAGGACATCTCCATCGGCGTCTCGGCGGCCCGCAACGTGACCGACCGGTTTTCGGCGGGCGCCACGGTCAAGTACGTGCGGCAGAAGATCTGGAACGAACAGGCGACCGGCACCGGGGTGGACCTCGGCGTCTACTACAATACCGGCTTCCGGAATCTGCGCATTGGCATGTCCATGACGAATTTCGGCTCAGACATGCAGCTCTCCGGGAAGGATCTGCGCCGCGCCATTGACATCGATCCCAATATTGAAGGTAACAACCCGAGGCTGGGAGCCAGCCTCGAAACAGACGAGTGGCCCATGCCGCTCAGTTTCCGCGTCGGCGTTGCATTTGACGCCGTCGCCAGCGAGACGCAGCGTTTCACGGTCGCCATCGATGCGGTACATCCGAATGACAATTCGGAAAGTGCCAATTTCGGCGCCGAGTACGCTTTCAGGGAATTCTTTTTCCTCCGCGGAGGCTACCGTCAGGCGTTTTCAGACGAAATCGACGACGGTGGGCTGACAGGAGGATTTGGACTTCAGTACCAGGTAACCCGCGATGTGAAAGCTCATTTCGACTACGTCTTTCAGGACTTCGGCGAATTGGGCACCCCACAGATGTGGACACTCGGTGCGACGTTTTAACAACCACAACATGCACAACAAAGGAGGTGCAACATGAAGATTGGTACCAGATGCCTCAGCATCCTGTTACTCGGATTCTTCCTCGTCCAGGGCACACAGGCCCAGGTCAACGTGGAAGTGGAATTCCGGGTCAACATGGGGGTGCAGCTGCTTAACGGCGGCTTCGATCCGGCGGCCGGTGATCAGATCACCGTAACCGGTTCATTCAACGGATGGACGGCTACAACCGACACCATGGCGGCAGATTTCCTCGATCCGAACGTCTACACCAAGATCGTTCAGCTCGAGGACTTCACGCCGGGCAACATTGATTTCAAATTCACCACAGTCAAAGATGATGGTGCCGGTGGGCAGATCATTGGATGGGAAGGCGGTTCTGACCGTCGCATTGAAATCACGGGAAGCGAAACCGATGGAGACGGCAACGGATTCATCGATGCCTCATTCCCCGCAGCCGGTGCTGACGCCCCGTTCTTCAGCGGGATTACGTTCGATGACGTATTCACGAGCGCCACGGATGTCGTCGTCAGTGTCGATGTCCGTCCTGCATTCTATCACATTGCCGACTCGTCGTCGTTGCCTGCAGACATCCAATCGGGCGATGTCGTGTCGACGATAGATGGTGTGTTCGCCAACGGTCCCTTCGCCTCTCCCAACGGATGGGAAGATTGGGGTGCCAACCTGGCATCGAATGCCGATCTGCAGCTTGTGGATGATGGCACCAAGGGTGATGCGGCGGCTGGTGATTCTGTCTACACGTTCACGCTCGCCAAAGCAGCCGGCGATGCCAAGCGCAATGTGGACCTGAAGTTCGGCATCAATGGCTTTGACAACGAGTCGACGTTTGCCGGCAACCACAAAATGAATGTGGACGAAGCCAATCCGGCGGTGTCCCTGGTGTTCGGCGCCATGATTCAGCTGGACGGTACGTTTATTGACGGGCTCTACGATCCGTATGTCCTCATTGACAACAGCGCGACGCCTCCGACAGCGCAGGTGGTGCGCACCGGCGGTGAAAGTGACATCGTTCCGGTGGATGTTGAGATTGAGTTCTCGGTCAACATGGGCGTACAGTTGCTCAATGGAGGCTTCAACCCGGACGGTGGTGACATCGTTACCGCTACGGGCTCCTTCAACGGGTGGACGGCTGGTCAGGATACCTTGTTCGCAGACTTCCTGGATCCAAACGTCTACACAGGTATCGTGCAACTGGAGAACTTCAATGTGAATGACGACATCGCGTTCAAATTCACGACGGTTCGTCCAGATGGAGCCGGTGGAACCATCGTTGGATGGGAAGGTGGCGCGGACAAGATCATTGAGATACGGGGCGACGAGCCCGATACGGACAGCAATGGTTTCATTGATATCTCTTTCCCCGCTGCTGGCGTTGATATTCCATTCTTCTCGGGCGTCACGTTCGACGATATTTTCTCGGCAGACACCGAGGTGATCGTGGAAGTGGACGCACGACCCGCCTTCTATCACATCGCTGATTCGTCGGGTATGCCGGCTGACGTGCAGACGGGCGATCCGGTGACACAGTTCACGTCGCTTCATGCCAATGGGCCCTTTGCATCGCCAAATGGTTGGGAAGACTGGGGAGATAACCTCGCCGCGATCGCCAGCCTCACGCTGGTTGACGACGGTACGAATGGCGACGCTGTTTCTGGAGATTCGGTGTACACTATCACGTTCAGCAAAAACGCAGGAGATGCCCGGCGTGGCGTCGACCTGAAGTTTGGTGTGAACGGATTTGACAACGAGTCGACGTTCGCCGGAAACCACGTGGTAAACGTGGACGAGGCCAACCCGAAGCTCTCGCTTGTTTTTGGTGCCATGCTGGGAGCAGATGGGACCTTCAATGACAATCTCTACGATCCGTATATCCTGGTCGACAACCTGTCTACACCTCCGACTGCTACGGCTGTCCGGAGCGGTGGGGAGAACGATCAGGTGGTGACGGACACGGAGGTTGGCGGCGAACTGCCATCGCGCGTGACTCTGCTGCAGAATTACCCGAACCCGTTTGCCCGTACGGCTACGATCGAGTACGAGTTGGAGCAGTCGGGCCGTGTCACGCTGCAGGTCTTCGACATGCTGGGACGCGAAGTCATGACGCTGTTTGACGGTATGGCACCGGCAGCCCGTCATGCGGTCGAGTTCGATGCCTCGAACCTCGCGGGCGGCACGTATATCTACCGCCTCCAGACCGAAGACCAGGTTGTGACGCGCACCATGGTCGTGCTGAAGTAACGACCGCGCTCGTGACAAGAGCCTGTTGATATGACAGGCGTTACGCCATGATGAGGGGCGGGGGGGGCGGGAGGGCCCCCCCCCCCCATTATTTGGGACACGGCGGGGCCACAAGGAAGGCGGGGGGGCCCCACC
>JAJCYQ010000043.1 GCA_029262835.1 Bacteroidota bacterium | reverse complement strand
TAGATATCTTCTCCGGTGAAGTCGAGCTCTTGAGCTTGATCTTTCATAGTAAGCCTCGTGGTGTAGGGAAGGGAATTGGATCGGTTAACCCAATTTACCTTACCAGCATCTGAGGCTTACTTCTTTAGCATACCGTCTAATGTCCGAACGCGATCGGGCAGATTCCCGCAGGCCAGCTCACCTACGACGAATGGATGCATGAGGACGCTCCCTTCCATCAGTAGATCGGCCAGTTCGGGGTTACCCGCCCGAAAGTGCTCAATCCATACGCTGGTGTCGACAAGCGTCACTCTCCGTCACTCCGGCGTCGTGCCACGGGCTTCATGTTGGGCGCCGAGCCATGCAGAGCCGCCAATCTGCGGGCGCTCTCACGTTCAATGAGCGACTTCAACCCTTCACGTACGAGGGCTGTTTTTTCCGTGATGCCCAGTAGTCGTGTCGCTTCAGCCAGCAGGTCGTCGTCCAGGTTGATAGTCGTTCGCATGACAATGAGTTGTATGTATGCATCAAATACGTAATCATCTGATGACATAATCACGCACAGGTTCCCGGCGAGAGACGCGGGCGCCGGGTTCGGTTCAGCGCACGAGGTCGAATCCGCGGACGACGCCGGCCGAGCGCTCCCGCACGTCACATGCATAAATACTGCACAGGCTGCCGAGCACCTCGTCCACTTCCTGGCCCGGGAACGAACCAGATACGGTCTCGTCGCCTGTCCACGATCCAGACAGGGCGACTTCGACGTCGAACGTGCGCTCGACATCGGCCAGGGCGTCTGCGAGAGCTACGCGCTGAAAGGTGAGCACGCCGCGCGTCCAGTCGTCGGCAGCGCGCGCCACGTCTTGTGCCAGGGCGCGCACGGCCCCTCCCGCGACCACCTCAACGGCCTCATCCGGGGCCAGCTCCGTGGCATCAGTTCCAGTTTCCACCGCGACGCGCCCCTTCTGCACGGCGACAGACGTCACGTCACCCCGCGCGCGGACCGAAAACGTGGTGCCCAGGACGCGGACGCGCGCTTCGGTCGTTTCTACAACGAACGCGCGCCCATCGGAAGCCACCTCGAAACGCGCTTCGCCGCGAAGCTGAACCGTGCGGGTCGGGGCATCCTCGGCAACGGCATGCTCGAGATGGCTGTCCGCATTGAGCACGACGCGCGAGCCGTCCCCGAGCTCCACGGTGCGGATTTCTCCGCGGGGCACGCGGATGGATTCCCACGTGGGTACCTGCTCTGGCCGCAGAAGCAGCGAGACGAAGACGGCTATGAGCACCACGGAAGCGGCGATTGCCATGTACCGGAACTGGTATATGGTGGCGGCAGGCCCTCGGGTGGCCTGGAAAGGTGCGGATGCGGGCCGACCAGCGGCCAGCGAAGTCGCCGGCGCCTTGCGCTCAAGCCGCGCCTCGACGCGCTTCCAGGCTGCGCGCGTATCGACATCGGCGACAGCCGCGCGTACGGCATCGGTATCTACGGGAGGAATGATCTCCGCCAACCGCTGTACGGTCTGGACGGTAGCGGCGAGGTCCGCATCTCCCCGCATGCGCTCGGCAAGCGCACGCCGATCGGCCTCGGTCAGGCTGCCGTCGAACAGGCGAGCCAGCAGTTCGTGCTCTGAGTGAGGGTATTCGTTCATGGTTACGGCCTGTAAAGTCCTATCCGGAGCGAGGCGGTCGGGGTGAAACCGAGCATGGTCACGTCTCGAAGCAGCACCGAAGTGCCGTCGGTCACGATACGCTGATAGCGCACGTTGTCGCGGTTGAAGACATTCACGGCAGTTACCGCCGCCGCAAAATCCAGACCGCCGATGCGGCTCGTCCACTCCATTTCAACATCCATTCGACGGTACGGAGCCAGGCGTTCGCCGCCCAGTGAAGCCGCCGCGCTTCCAAGAAGTTGCGAGCCGTCTGCCGCTACGAAGCGCCGGGCGTCAAGCAGCACGCCGACGGGGCGGCCGCTCGCGGCGGTATACGACACGCCCAGCCGGACTGGCCCGAGCGGCGCCGACACGATACCTTTTACCGCATGTGGGCGTTCGGAGAGCGCTCGGAACCAGCCGACCTCCGGGAAGGCAGAGCTGTTGGCTTCGCTTCGCGTATAGGTATAGTTGACGAGTGCCACGAAACCGGATCGGGTCACCTGCCCGCCAACGTCCACACCGGTTGCACGTGTCTCGTCCCCGTTGAACGGAGCGACGTCGGCTCGTGGAGTGGCTTCAGGAAGTACGGGTACGCCGCGGCTTGTTCGCCGCCAGATGTCGGTAGACAGGCTCCAGGCACGACCGCTCGCTGCAATCGATGCGCCGAACTGCCGCGAGCGGGCTGGCTCCTGCCCTGGTCCCAGGACCGTCCAATTGTCGCGACGCTCGACCAGAATATCCGAATCGAGCGAACGCAGCATATACTGGTGGTACTGTCCCCAGAAAATCTGCGCAGAGACGCGATCCGACACGGCCAGGTTGGCCGCCACCCGTGGGGCCGCGTACCACGAACTGTTTGTAGAGAGGCGCGTCAGGCGGAGGCCCGCATCCATCCGGATTGGCCCCTGCTCCAGGTTCTGCGCAAAATGCCATCCGGCCAATTCCATGTCCTGGGACGCCGTAGAGTCACGGCCTGTCGCTTCGTTCACAATCGTCGAGACAGCAAACGTGGATCGGGCCGATTCGTAGAATGCCCCGATCGACGTCGTACCCAACGAGGATGGAATCTGCTGGCGCACGCGAACAGCCTGTTGCTCAATAGAGTGGCGCCGATCCTGGAGCTCTGAAAAGGCGAGTGTATCGCTTTCGAACTCCGTCAAATCGGCTGTAAAAGCGCTTTTTGACTCCGAGTGTGTGAGTTGGACGTGCATGGGTGCGCCGCGTGCCCAGCGGGCGGTCCAATTGACGGCCGCGCCCTCCATGCTCCAGTCATTGTTCGTCCTTTCGCGCTCGGTCACCCGCGTCTCGATGAGATCCGGCTCGTCGTCGCTTCGAGCGCTGTCGGAGGCATCATCACGCGCATCATCGCGCGCATCGTCCGCATCATCGCGCGCGTCGTCCGCATCATCGCGCGCGTCGTCATCCCGGTCGTCTTCATCGTCACCGTCGTCGTCATCCCGACCGCGTCCACGATTGTCATTCTCATCCTCTTCTTCCTCCGTCTGCACATTGACGATGGCGAGTTGCCGAAACACGTCGTCCGTACTGCGGTCCAGGCCATCGCTGCTCGTGTGCACACTCAACGAAACGTGATGCCGACCTGTCGGCAGCACGTCCAGGCGTGCGCTCACATCGTTGAACGTAAACCCTGGCCGGTTCGCCGCGAATCCCTCTCCGATGGCGCTGTCAAAGAACGAGCTGTATGCAGTTTCCTGTTCAATGGCCGGCGTGGAACGCCGTGCGGAGATCCAACCTCCCACGCGGGCACCGAGTGGAATACGGATGCTACCGCCAGAGACCAATACGGAGGAATGCGCGAGCGCCTGTGCGCTCCCGAGGCCCGTTGGAGACGTCATCTCCACGACCGTTCCGGCACGCCCTCCCAAGTGGGCCGGTGCGCCGCGCGGATACGTGCTGACTTTGCCGACGGCCTGCGGTGAAAACGTCGATATCATCCCGAAAAAGTGGTCCGCACTGAACACGGGAATCCCATCCCACGTCACGAGGTTCGTCCGCGGCGTCGCCCCACGAATGAACAATTCGCCGGCCCGCTCCCCTGTATTATCAAGACCGGGAAGCATCTGCATGGCAAGCAGCGGGTCGTCCCCGCCGACCGACGGAATGTGCCCCATGGTCCCATCTCCCATGACGCGGGCCCCACTCCCATCGCCGGAAACTGGAATCACGGGCTCAGCCAATACCGTGACTTCTCCCACCATGACGCTGCGGGGGACGAGGGCAATCGTACCAAGCCGCTCTCCACGCTCGGATCCCACCCGCACCGTCTGATGCTCGTATCCCATAAAACTCACCGTCACATCGGCCGCCTTCGAGGGCGGAATCATGAGCGTAAAAACACCGTCAGCATTGGCCACATCGCCCGTAGATCCGCTCCAGACCTGCGCCAGGGGCAGCGATTCACCAGTCTCCGCATCTATGATTCGCCCCGTCACGTGGCGATCACTGCCGCGCATGATCACAATCACTGGTCCTTCCAGTATGTCATACGTGAGCCCATGCGGCTCAAGCAGTTCGCGGAGAACGTCCTGTAGTGGGCAACCCGTACAATGCGCACCCGCCAACAGGCTTTCCACCATGCGGTCGTCATAGACCACGCCAGCGCCCGCCGCTTCCGCAATGCGATTCAGCGCCGTCCGCAGTGGCATTCCTTCAACGCGGATTGTCATGGTAGATGCGGTGAACTCCGCTGCGACCGGCGCCGAGCCCCGATTCTGCCCGTCGGCCGAACGGGCCGCCAACAACGTCATCAGCGCGGCGACAAGCACAAGGAAGTCGCGAAGCGACGTACCAAGCCGAGCGAGGGCGCGTGACATGTACTTTTCCACAGTCTTGGGAGACACCCCGAGGTACTTGGCAGTCTCCGCGTAAGTGAGACCCGAAAATCGATTCAGCCTGAAAACGGTGCTCTCTTTTTCGGGAAGTTCGTCTATCGCGCGCAGGATTTCCGCCTCCTGCGTCGGATCGTGCGCAGGTGCCACTGCGTGGCCATCTACCTGAATATGTTCGGCGTGTCGCTGCTTCACCGTCTCGTGCCTGTAGTAATCAATGATGGCATTGGCGACCAGTTTGAAAACGTACGCCTTCAGCGCCTTCTCGGGTGCAATGCGCCGGCGATCTTCCCAGATGCGGACGAAAGCGTCCTGCACCATGTCCTCGGCCGGCTGCCTGCCTCCAATCCGACTCTCCGCGAAACGAACCACCTGCGGATATACTTCTTGGAAGAACTTCTGGAAGGCCTCGCGATCGCCATCCCGGATTCGGGCTGAAAGAGCATGTGTCGCGGAGTGGGTCATCAACGAGCGGAGCGGCAGAGCGCCTCGGCGCCCTGCCGCTATTGGATTGCCGGACCGGGTAACGAATGGGGTCATTACTCACGGCGTGATAGGCAGATCCATCCGCGAACGTCATCAGTTGTCGTCGTCGTCGGAGCTGTCGTCGTCCGAGTCGTCGTTGCCGTCGTCGTCCGAGTCGTCGTTGCCGTCGTCGTCCGAGTCGTCGTTGCCGTCGTCGTCCGAGTCATCGCTGCCGTCGTCGTCCGAGTCGTCATCATCGCGGCGGTCGTCATCGTCCCGGTCGCGGCGGTCGTCGTCATCGCGGCGACGGTCCTCGTCGCGGCGACGGTCGTTGTCGTGGTCAGGGAAGGCCCGGAACGATTCGCGGATGGAGCGATCAATCTCATTCGCTGTGCGCTCCGACGCATTCCTCGGATCCAACGTATTCCCGTCGCGGTCGGTGAACCAACGGCTTACGTCTACCTGGAGAGCCACGTTCAACGGGCCGGCAAACGCGTCGTCCACGACGAGGTCAGGGTCAAGATCAACTCGCTGCTGCATGGACTTGCTCGAGCGGTACACAAACGGAGTCCCGTCGTATGTACCCTCGATGATCATCGAGAAGCGCTCATTGCCACTCGTTCCCTCGCGGAAGTCTTCGGCGCCTTCAGGAAGTGCACCATCATCTTCGGGCTTGTGGATTCGAAATGACACCTTCTCATACGTACCCTGTGGGATATCCGCGACTTCTACCTCTGTCGCGAAACCATCCATATTCAGTTCAACAACCGTTGGCGCCGTCCGAAAATCAGCGTATCGATCGTCGTCGTCCGAGTGAAGCTGTATGGTGCGAAGAAGCAGGCGTACTCGCGTCAGATCTATCGTGCCGGACTTGCCGAATGCGGGTGTTGCCCCGTCTGAACCGGCGAGGGCAGTGCCGTCTACGACGGACAGAGACAGCGAAACAGGCGCATCGGTGGCACCTTCGGATGCAGCGCCCGTAAGTGAACTGCCGGAGTCACATCCCATGAGCCCGAAGGCAATCAGAAGAAGTGGGAGGAAAGAGAGTTTGAATGCTTTCATGGATCAGAGGTATTGCGTTGAGTGAAAAAGAAGGCGCTGACTGCCTCTCACGGCGCCCTTCACATGCAATACGGCTATCCCCCTGGCCTACCCTACGCCCCTCTGCAGAAAAATTCCCGAACGCTACGCCTGGTGCCCCACCGCGCCCATCGCGACGCGCAGGCGGTTGCGTGCGCGGTCGAGCGCCGCTTCGTAGCGCGTACGTTCCTCGGACGTGGGTTCATTAGACAGCGCCTTCACGGCGCGTTCCTCGGCCTTCTGCGCCCGCGCCACATCAATGTCCGTCGCCAGCTCCGCCGTTTCGGCGAGCACTGTCACCCGGTTGGCCGAGACCTCCAGGAAACCGCCACTCGCTGCAACTTCAATGCGCTCGTCCGTGTCGCTCGTCACCACGAGGCGGCCCACGTCAATGGTGGCCACCATCGGCGCGTGGTTGAACAGCACCTCAAACGAACCTGCCGTACCCGGCGCACGCACACCGAGCGCGTTTCCACTGAAGACGCTTCCCGCCGGGCTCACGATATCTACGTGTAGATACTTGGACATGGAGCGTATCAGGCCTCAGCCATCATTTTCTCACCGGCTTCGATGACTTCCTCGATGGCTCCCTTGTAGGCGAAGGCCTGCTCTGGCAGGTGATCCAGTTCGCCGTCGAGAATCATGCGGAAGCCGCGGATGGTGTCTTCAAGCTTGACGTACACGCCCGGGTTGCCCGTGAACTGCTCGGCCACGAAGAACGGCTGCGACATGTAGCGCTGCGCACGGCGGGCGCGGCCAACGACGAGTTTGTCCTCATCCGAGAGCTCATCCATACCCAGAATGGCAATAATGTCCTGCAGCTCCTTGTAGCGCTGCAGCAGCTCTTTCGTGTCCTGTGCTGTCTTGTAGTGCTCCTCGCCAATGACGTGCGGGTCCAGGATCCGGCTCGTCGAGTCCAACGGGTCAATGGCTGGGTAGAGGCCGAGCGATGCAATCTGTCGCGAAAGCACGGTCGTGGCGTCGAGGTGGGCAAACGTAGTGGCCGGGGCCGGGTCCGTGAGGTCATCGGCCGGCACGTATACGGCCTGCACCGATGTGATGGCTCCCTTTTTGGTCGATGCAATGCGTTCCTGCAACTCACCCATTTCAGTGGCCAGCGTCGGCTGATACCCCACAGCCGACGGCATGCGTCCCAGGAGGGCGCTCACTTCGGAGCCCGCCTGTGTGAAACGGAAAATGTTGTCCACGAACAGCAGCACGTCGCGGCCTCCCAGGTCGCGGAAGTGCTCGGCAATGGCAAGACCCGAGAGGGCCACACGCGCACGCGCTCCCGGCGGCTCATTCATCTGACCGAAGACGAGCGAGAGCGTCGAGTCCTTCATGGCCTCAAAATCGACCTTCGACAGATCCCAGTCACCCTTCTCCATGGCCTCCATGAACTCGTCGCCGTATTTCACGACGCCCGACTCGAGCATTTCGCGCAGCAGGTCATTGCCCTCACGCGTACGCTCGCCGACGCCGGCGAATACCGACAGACCGTCGTGCTCCTTGGCAATATTGTTGATCAGTTCCTGGATGAGCACCGTCTTGCCCACTCCAGCGCCGCCGAACAGACCGATCTTTCCACCGCGGGCGTACGGCTCGAGCAGGTCAATCACCTTGATACCCGTTTCCAGGACCTCGACCGACGTGGCCAGTTCGTCGAATGCCGGCGGATCGGCGTGAATGGGACGACGCTCGCCGGACGTCGGCTGCTCCAGACCGTCGATGGCCGTGCCTACCACGTTGAAGAGCCGGCCGCGGATGCCTTCGCCTGTCGGCATGGAAATGACGTTTCCCGTCGATACCACTTCTGTACCGCGGCTGAGCCCCTCGGTCGAATCCATGGCGATGGTGCGAACGCGGTTCTCACCGAGATGCTGCTGCACCTCAAGCACGATCTTCGAACCGTTTTCCTGTGTAATTTCGAGGGCGTCGTAAATATCAGGAACGGATCCCGCCGGGAACTCGGCGTCAATCACCGGGCCCATGATCTGGACAACAACACCTTTGACGGACTTGGCTTCCATGGAATTCTGACTGATCTTGAGATGGATGGGTGCAGGCGGGTGAAAATAAGGACGCATTCCGGTCCATGCCCATCTGAAGCGTGCCTGGCAGCACTCTTCCCTGTATTTTCGATCTCCTACATGTTTTCACATACGCGTTCTTCCAAAAACCGCTCTGCGCCATGCGTTACATCGCTGCCTCCTTCGTCGCCATCATCGCCTTCGCGCTGTCCCCGGCTTTCATCCCGCCAGCATCGGGCAGCGCCCAACAGGCCGATCCGCTGCCTTCGATTGCCGATTTCACCGGCGACATGACCCACATTGACGGGTTCATGGATGTCTACCTGGACATGGACGGAGGCAAGCTCTTCCTGGAGGTGGCGCGCCCGGGCGAAGAATTCCTCTATGTCGTCTCCCTTCCCGCAGGCCTCGGATCGAACGATATCGGACTGGACCGCAACCAGCTCGGCGGCGAACGCGTGGTCCATTTTGAGCGCTTCGGGCGCAAGGCGCTCCTGCACGTGCCCAACCTCGATTATCGGGCCCTGACCGACAACGAAAGCGAACGCCGCTCTGTCCGCGATGCTTTTGCCAGCGGCGTGCTCGACGGGTTCAAGGTGGTTGCCGAATCGGAGGGACGTTTTCTGGTAGATGCGACGGACTTCCTCATGCGCGACGCCCACGGGGTGATTTCGCGGCTTCGCCAGAGCGGACAGGGCACCTTCCGGGTCGATGCCACGCGCAGCGCGCCGTACACGGACATGATCAAGGGTTTCCCGAAGAACACGGAAGTTGAAATGCTGCTCACCTTCACAAGCGACAGCCCCGGCGGCCTGGTGCGCAGCGTGGCATCCGAACCCGGCTCCTTCACCGTGCGCCAGCGCCACTCGTTCATTGAGCTGCCCCCGCCCGGGTACCAACCCCGCCTGGCCGATCCCCGCGCGGGCTTCTTCGGCCCTTCCTTTGCCGACTACTCTTCGGAAATCGGAAGCGATATGCGCGTGCGCTACATTGCGCGGCATCGGCTTGAGAAGAAAAATCCAGGGGCCGAGCGCAGCGAGGCCGTAGAGCCCATTGTCTACTGGCTCGACGCCGGTACGCCGGAGCCGGTCCGCACGGCACTGCTTGAGGGCGCGCGCTGGTGGAACGAAGCCTTCGAGTCCGCGGGCTTCATTGACGCCTTCCAGGTCCGCATGCTGCCTGACGATGCCGACCCGATGGATGTGCGCTACAACATGATCAACTGGGTACACCGCTCAACCCGCGGCTGGAGCTACGGATCGAGCGTGACGGACCCCCGCACGGGCGAAATCATCAAAGGCCACGTGCTTCTCGGATCGCTCCGCGTCCGGCAGGACTACCTGATTGCCGAAGGTCTGCTGGCCCCCTACGGCGAGCAGGCGCCACCGCCGGGGACCGATCCCATGCTCGACATGGCGCTCGCGCGCATCCGCCAGCTGTCCGCCCATGAAGTCGGGCACACCATCGGAATCATGCACAACTTCGCTGCATCGACCAACAGCCGCGCCTCCGTCATGGACTACCCAGCGCCGCTCGCCACGCTCTCGCCCGACGGGCAGATTGATCTCAGCCAGGCGTATGACACCGGCATCGGGGAGTGGGACACGTACCAGGTGCGCTACGGCTACACGCACTTTCCTGACTCGGTCAATGAAGCCGAAGCGCTCGCGGATATCCTGAGCGAAATGCGTCGTGCCGGGTACGGCTTCATCACCGACAGTGACGCCCGGCCAGCGGGCGGCGCGCACCCCGACGCCCATCTCTGGGACAACCTGGCCGATCCCGTAGAAGCGCTGCGGAGCCAGATGGCGGTGCGCGAGACCGCACTGGGCCGTTTCGGATCCGCCAACCTCCGGGATGGCCGGCCCGTGGCGTTGCTAGAAGAAGTGCTCGTGCCGCTCTACCTCGGACACCGCTACCAGGTCGAGGCGGTCAGCAAGCTCGTAGGCGGCGTCCATTACACCTACGCTGTCAAAGGCGACGGGCAACCGCTCCCGAGCCCCGTGGCCGCGGACCGTCAGCGGGCAGCGCTCGGCGCGCTTCTCGATGTCCTTTCACCGCGCCAGCTCGCGCTCCCACCCCACCTGCGAACCAGCATACCGCCGCGCCCGCCGGGCTTCGGCCGGCACCGCGAACTGTTCGATCGCGATACCGGCCTGATTTTCGACCCGTACACACCGGCAGCCAGCGTATCGCGCCTCGTGTTCAGCCTGCTGCTCGATCCCGCACGTACGGCACGTCTCGCCTACCAGGATGATTTCGACGGCAGTTTGCCCGGACTTCTGGACGCGCTCGATACCGTCACCGAGCGCGTATGGGGCGAGCCTGTGCCCGAGGATGCCTACGAGGCCGAACTGCAACGCCAGGTGCAGCGCGACTGGACCGAGCACCTCCTCCAGGCCGCCGGTCAGGCGCCAGGCAGGGGCGGAACGGCGGCGGCCGCCAGGAGCCAGATCGTTTACCACCTGCGTACGCTTCACAGCGCACTCCAGGAAAGCATGACCGACGGCAGCCCGGAAACGCAGGCGCACCGCATGGACCTTTTCGACATGGTCGATCGCTGGCTCTTCCGCCCCTGGCAGCCCGCCGAGACCCCATCGCCCGATGTGGTCATCCCGCCCGGATCCCCGATTGGTCAGGAATGAGGACCACCCTGCTGGCCGCGACCCGACGCCGCCCCTGGCTGCTCCCGCCGTTTTTGTCGCGCATGCCGCAGCAGGCGCGCCACATACCAGATGAGTAGCGCCCATGCCGGTACCGGAAAGAGCACATGTTGCTCCGCCAGAGACAGCGCTAAAACGGCGTTCGTGATGAGCAGAGCCAGTGCAATGTAGTTTCCAGGAGTCATCAATTTCCCCAGCATTGGTCCATATTGTTTTCTTCGAGGCAGTCACCGACAGCCTCGGTGGCAAGTGCGAATCCAACGGCTCCAACGGCGCCCCCCACGAGGGAAGCTGAGCCAATGAACATACCTGCCATTGACACAATCATCCCGGCGCATTCTGCATCACAGGGACCGGGTACTTTGCCGAGGACACTCTTGTTCTTGAAATCAGTGCAGGAAATGGCATCCGGGTGCTCTGAGAACAATCTGACGAAACTTCCGCCATATTCTGCATCGAATTCCTCCCTGTTCCAGGCAAGAGTGGTCATATAAAACCGCTGTACAGCCGCGAATTCCACATCGGTCAACATCGTGGATGGGTCCAACTCCTTCTTCCCGTTCCGGATCTCGATAACGGCACTCTTCATCAGGCGTTTCCAGTCAATGGCATCCTGGAAGTCGCGAAACGAATCGTCAAGCGTAGCCCGTGGCACTGCTTTCTGTTCAATAGCAGCATTGAGCACAGCGGGCGTTTCGTAAATGGAAATCTGTTCGGCTGAATGTGGCGCCTCCGACACGGGCGCCTGCTGATCACAACCTGCGGTGACAACGGCGATGAGCAGGACGGCCGACATGACCGCGGTTCTGATGGTGATGATTTTCGATTTCATGATGTTCTCCAGTTTGAGGGGTTATAAAAAAGTGTGCCCATGCACACCGCCCTTGACACATGGAGAGCATCGGAATAACTCCGCCTATCGAAAAAACATGTAGCAGGTCCGCCTGATAAGGCTGTGGACGACTCGCTATGCGCCGCCGTCGTCCATGCCGCCGTCGTCCATGCCGCCCTCTTCCGCGCCCGTGTCGTCGCCGAACGAGTGCTGGTATCCAGCCGAGGAGAGCGGAATGAGGCCGGTTTCCGGACTGTAGGAGCGAACGCCCTTCGTCGCCTCTTCGATCGTGCCTACTACTGAAATACCACCAATGGCGTCCACACGTGCTACGTCGTCCGGGCGTACGGTGAAAAGCAGCTCGTAGTCTTCGCCGCCGAACAGGGCCCAGGCGTCGACATCCTCCATGAACTGGTCCGCGACGGCGCGCGTCTCAGGATCGAACGGCAGTGCAGGCACCCGGATGGTGGCGCCGACCTGACTGGCGGCGGCGATATGGTGGATCTCGGATCCGATGCCGTCAGATACGTCAATCATGGACGTCGGCTTGACGCCCGCCTTGCGAAGCGCCCGCACCATATCGAGCCGGGCTTTGGGACGCAGCTGCCGGCCAATCACGTAGCGCAGGCCGTCCAACTCCGGCTCGTAGGCATCGCCGAGGTCATTGAGCGCCTGGCGCTGGTCAAGGAGCACTTTGAGCCCCGCATAGGCGCCGCCCACGTCGCCGGTGACGCAGACCATGTCGCCCACCTGTGCGCCCCGGCGGAATACCACCTGGGAAAGCGGCGCCTCTCCAACGACCGTCACGGACAGGTACAGCGCGTGCGCCGTCGTTGTATCTCCTCCTACGATCTGCATGTCATACGCCGCGCAGGCGGCCACCATGCCCTCATACAGGGCATCGATCATTTCCACCGACATGTTTCTTGGAATACCCAGCGTAACGGTCGCCCACTTCGGGTCGGCATTCATGGCCACGACATCGCTCGCATTCACGGAAATGGCCTTCCATCCCAGATGTTGCATGGGCGCGAAGGCCCGGTCGAAGTGCACCGCCTCGATCAGCGCATCGGTCGTCACGACATGTGCCATCGTATCGGACGTCCGGTAGACGGCGGCATCATCTCCGATGCCCATGATCAGGCCTTCGGGCGGTGCATCGGCCTCAATCAGGGCGCGGAGCCGACCAATCAGTCCGAATTCTCCAATGGTCGATACAGGCGTGAACGTACTCATGTCAAGTCGTGATATATTATTGATATATTTATGATATATCAGCCTTCATCCGGCCGATCAAAGGCGTCAATACGTCCCTGGATAGCATATTTTGCCCTGGAAGGCACGGGCTGACGCGCCCGTCACGCGCGGCATCCCGGTGGCCACGTGGTTCATGGCTTCGTGTGCAAGGACGGCGAAGGCCAGGGCTTCGCGCGCATCTCCGTCCACGCCGAGCGCGGCAAAACGATCCAGGGCGTGCCCGGCACCAGCCCCTTCAGCGTGCCCGGCACCAGCCCCTTCGGAGCGCCCAGGACCGCTCCGCCCCAGGGCCGCTTCCAGGCCGTGCATTACGGCCCGGTTGTGCGCGCCGCCACCGCCCACGTAGACGCGGGCCGACGGCGGCGCGTATTGCTCCACGGCGCGCGAAACCGTCTGCACGGTAAGCGCCACAAGGGTTGCCATGAGATCTTCCGTGCCGAGCCCCTCGGCCGCTCCTTCTTCAAGGCGTGCATGAAGATACGATTCCGAGAACAGCTCCCGCCCGGTCGATTTCGGGGGGGCGGCGCGGAAGTAGTCGTGGGCGAGCCAGCGCGAGAGAAGCCCCCCGTGGGCGCGCCCACCGAGCGCACACCGCCCATCCCGGTCAAACGGCTCGCCGAGCAGCTTCCGCGCCGCCCCATCAAGGAGTACGTTCGCCGGACCGGTATCGAATGCCACCACATCATCCCGGCCGGCACGTGCCGGGAGCACGGTAATATTGGCCATACCGCCCAGATTGACGAGAACGCGGTCCTCGTCGTCGTCCACGTAGAGCGCCCAGTCGGCGTACGGAACGAGTGGAGCCCCCTCGCCGCCGAGCGCGACATCACCCGTCCGGAAGTCGCCCACCACGGGCACACCGAGCAGGTGCGCCGCAACGGACGCATCTCCCAATTGAAGTGTCGCGCCTTCGCGCGGGGCGTGCCAGACCGTCTGGCCGTGCATGCCCACGAGCTGCGGCATGGCGCCTTCTCCGCCTGCCGCCCGAACAGCCGCCTCCACGGCGCGGGCGGTCATGCGCCCCAGGTCGGCATGCAGCACGGCCAGCTGGCGCGCGGTCGTGGTCTGGCCTGCAATGAGCGCCTCCACACGGATGCGCACGTCATCGGGCATGGGATGCCCAGAGAACGCCACCACCTCGGCGCGCAGTGCGCGGCCCGAGCCTGCAAGACGCGCCAGCACGACATCGATGCCGTCCACCGACGTGCCGGTCATGACGCCGGCGACCATCTTCATTCCTCGGAGGCCGATCTGCTGTCGGCTGGCCTCTCGCTGGCCCCCATCTTGTCGCCCGTCTGTTCGCCCGTCTGTTCGCCGCCTCCGATCTTGTCGCCTGCATGCTCGCTGCCTCCGATCTTGTCGCCCGTCTGCTCGCTGCCTTCGGTCTTGTCGCCCGTCTGCTTGTGGGCTTCCTCCTTCCTGCCACCACCCCGCAATGCGGCGGCCCGGGCGGCAAACTCCTCGCTGCGATCCGGCTGCTGCCCGGCCAGCTTGTCGTACACGTCGGCGGCTTCCTCGAGGTAGTTCTGGTTCTCGTAGATCCGCGCCAGGGTTTCAGAGACCACGTCGTGGTCGTCCTCGACCGGGGCGTCGAGCGAAATGGACGACGTGTCGGGGTCGGGTACGATTTTGGCGTTTTCGAGCTCCTGGATCAGGTTGTCGAGGTCTTCATACGCGGACAGATCGACCGTCTCGTCGCCGTAATAACGGCGGAACACGGCCCCCTGCAGACCCTCCCGTACAACCGGGCTCGACGGACAGAGCGCCGCTGCTTCGCGCCAAATCCGCAGGCATTCGTCGTGGCGGCCCTGCCTGGCCGACACGCGGGCCAGCAGGACGCGGGCCGAGACCGCCCATGGTATGCGCGATATCTGATCCTGGAGAATGTGGCGGGCCTCGGACAGCTCGCCGGCATCGATATGCCTGGCTGCCTGTTCCAGAGGGTTCGGGGAAGGGTCGCCGCGGAGGGCGGAGTCATCGTGGGTCATGCCGGCTCGGTATGAAGGTCTGTGCCAGATTATACACAGCCACGAACAAAAAACCAGAGGCAAACAGCAACTGAAAGCCGACGCCCATCCACTGGTCGAGCCGAATGAGCTCCATGAGCCAGAAAATGGACCACGCCCCGAGCGCCAGTTCTGCCCATACAACGCGCGGAACGCGGAGCGTGGCGTAGGGCAGTGTCCACCAGGCGGCCGGCGCACGGGTACCGCCCGAAAACTTGGGTGTCCGGTTGAAGGGCGTCTGGCGGCCGCGAATCACTTCCCATACGCCTACGGAGTTCGACAACGAAATTCCCACGCTGCCAGCAAGGAAGACCGGGAACAGCAGGAGGCGCCGCATCCAGTCGCGATGAATGGTGCGTTGGGATGTAATGTGGGCCCAGAAGAAGCCAAGAAATCCGACGAGCCCTGTGGCGAGCACCCCAAAATAGACCGGGCCGGGCCCCAGGCCCCGCGCCGACAGGCCGAGAAGCGGTCCGTGCAGCAGAGCGGCCGTGAGAATGAATGGAAACACCATGTTGGCGGTCAGATGCATGGTGCCCTCAAGGCGCGCAGGCAGGGGGACGTTGGCGGCCCAGAGCCGCGACAGCGTCTTGACAGCCGTCTGCACACCCCCCTTCGTCCAGCGGTGCTGCTGCGTCCGAAACGCATTCACCGACACGGGCAGTTCTGCCGGTACGGCGGTTTGGGCATCGTACAGGAGACGCCACCCACACAGCTGTGCGCGGTAGCTCAGGTCCAGATCCTCGGTCAGCGTGTCACTCTCCCACCCGCCTGCCTCGTCGATGGCGGCTCGGCGCCAGATTCCGGCGGTACCGTTGAAGTTGATGAAGCAGCCGAGCGCCTGACGCATGCGCTGCTCTACGTTGAAATGGGCGTCGAGCCCGAACGCCTGCACGCGCGTGAGTAGCGATTCGTGTTCATTGAGATGCCCCCACCGTGCCTGGACAAGCCCGATCCCCTCCTCGAAAAGTGGCAAGAGCCGCACCAGGAAGTCCGAATCGGGCACGAAGTCCGCGTCAAGGATGGCCACAAACTCGGCTCTGGAGTGGGCCAGGCCGTGAGCGAGCGCACCCGCCTTGTAGCCCTCCCGGTGCGGACGCTGTACATGGTCAATGTGCATGCCACGCGCGCGCCATTCGGCTACGCAGCGCGCCACGATAGCGCTCGTTTCGTCGGTAGAGTCGTCCAGGACCTGGACGTGCAGGCGATCAGCGGGGTAGTCCAGTTCGCACGTAGCCCCGATAATGCGCTCGGCCACAAGCTGCTCGTTGAAGAGCGGAATCTGTACTGTGACGCGTGGCCAGTCGGCCACGTCGCCGGGCATGCGGCGCTGTGCGGCGTCCGTATCAGCGGCGTCCGGTCCACGTGTGACCCGCTGGCTCCGGCGGAGTGTCCGCCCGCCAACGACCGCCAACACGCCCAGGTGCGCCCCGAATCCGACGAGCACGACCATGGAGAGTGCATATACGGCGGCTACAGCTATGGCGAATGCTTCAATTACCAATTCGACGTCGCCGCAGTAAATACGTCATCGGCAATTTTGACCAGCGCATCGCGGGCCGCCTCCTCCTCGCTCGCAGGATTGGCTGGATCGTAGTCCTCGAATGCAGAGAACGTGCGCTCGACAAGGGCAGCATTCTTCACCCGATCCTGCCACGTCACCTCCACCGTAATGGTCACCCGGTTGCGCGTAGCCTGTTCGTCGCCCGAGACCGACGTCGGCATATTCTCATACCGCGCAATGCGGGCCCGCAGTACCGAGTCGGCCTCAAAATCATCCTGCTCGAGCGCCAGGCGGGTCTGCCGCACGAACCGGTCAACGAAAAGCTCCGTCAATTCGTCTTCGAGACCCGTGACGGTCGACAGGCTGGCATCGTCCACGAGCGGAATGGCAATCGTCGCCAGATGCTCCTCGATGGTAGCGCCCGTGAAGGAGTAGTACCGGCAGCCCGGCGCGACCAGCGCGAAAAGCAGGAGCGCCAACAGCCCCCCTGGTGCCCATCCGGCGCGTGCGCCAGGCACCCGTGACCACGTCGTGTACCTCATGGCCGTTCGCCCCCTTCGTAGTCCTTGATTTTTCGATACAGGGTCCGCTCGCTGATACCGAGCGCTTCGGCCGTCTGACGGCGGTTCCCGTCGAAGCGGTCAAGGGCCTTCTGGATGAGCAGGTGCTCGGCCTCCTCGAGTGTCGGAAGCGGCTCGGAGTCTGCGTCGAGCTCGTACGGCACGTCCTCAATGAACCGCCCGTCTTCCTGGGTGCTGGTCGGTATGTCACGGCCAGCACGCATGTCTCGGCCTGTGCGCATGTCTCGGTCCGTGCGCATGTCGCGATCTGTGCGCATGTCGCCGTCCGGCGGCACGTCCTGTCCCGGCGGCATCATGAGGTAGCGGGTGGGCGCCGCGGGCGGGGCCTCGTCTTCGGACACCACGTCGCCCGCGGCGCCCGCCTGACCGCGCATGAGGCGCGTGAGCGTGCGAATGTGCTGCCCCATCTCCCCCACCTCCGTACGCAGCTCGAGCAGCGTCCGGTAAATGATTTCCCGCTCTTTACCACCCGAACCAGCTTCCCCGGTGAACGAATCGTGCTCCCGGCCGTCACCGGCACGCACGAGTCCCATGCCGCCACCCGCCGAGCCAACGCCGCGAAGCAGTGGCCGCACGTCCTCGGCCGAGAGTTCGCTCTTGCCAAGCAGCACGACGGTCTGCTCGGCCACGTTTCGGAGCTCACGGATATTGCCCGGCCAGCGGTAGCGCAGAAAAAGGTCCTTCGCGCTGTCTGTGAGGCGCGGACCCGCCGTGTTGTATTTCTGCGCGAAGCGGTGCTGCAGATGTCCGAAAATAGGCAGGATATCGTCCCGGCGCTCCCTGAGTGGCGGCACGCGGATAATGACCGTGCTGAGCCGGTAATACAGATCCTCGCGGAATCGACCGGCCTCGACTTCGCGCGCCAAATCCTTGTTGGTCGCCGCGATGACGCGCACATCGGTCCGCAGGACGGTCGACGACCCGACGCGCGAGAATTCCCCGATTTCAAGTACGCGCAGCAGACGGACCTGGGCCGTGAGCGGCATTTCCCCGATCTCATCCAGAAAAATGGTCGACCCGTTGGCCTCCTCGAAGTACCCGCTCCGGCGTTCGACGGCGCCCGTATAGGCCCCTTTCTCCGCACCGAACAATTCCGATTCAATGAGCCCTTCCGGAATGGCCCCGCAGTTGACGATGAGCATTTTCTTGTGCCGCCGCGGACTCAGTTCGTGGATGGCCTGAGCAATCAGCTCCTTGCCGACACCACTCTCGCCTTCGATGAGCGCTGTGATACCGGTTCCTGCAATGAGGCGCACCCGGTCCAGCACGTGCCGGATTCCCGGAGACGATCCCACAATGCCGAAGCGTTCCTGCATGGATTGCCTGTCCACCTGTCGCCCTCCTGTTTATACCGGTTCGCCGATCAGCGTTGCTGACGTGCAGTCCGTGATCCGAACGCGCACGTATTGCCCTTTTTCGTAGTCTCCCCGGTCAAATACGACCATCTTATTGCTGTCCGTACGCCCCGCAAGCTGGGCATCCGAGCGCCGGGACGTTCCCTCGACGAGCACCACATGTTCGCACCCTATCTCCGCCTGGTTGCTGCCGAGCGAAATCTGCGACTGGAGCTGGATGATTTCCGTCAGACGACGCTTTTTGACCTCCTCCGGCACGTTGTCCTCGTACTTGCGCGCCGCATACGTTGTGGGGCGCTCGGAATACATGAACATGTAGGCATGGTCATAGCGGACAGCCTCCATGAGCGAAAGCGTATCGCGGTGCTCCTCTTCCGTTTCGTCGCAGAAGCCGGCAATGATATCTGTCGAGAGCGATACACCCGGCACAATGAGCCTCGCACGCTCGACGAGCGAGAGGTATTCGTCCCGTGTATAGGTCCGACGCATGCGCTCGAGCATGGCTGTATTTCCATGCTGCACAGGAAGGTGGATGTAGTTGCACACATTCTCCCGCTCGGCGTGTACGTGCAGCAGTTCGTCCGAACAATCCTTTGGATGCGACGTCGAGTAGCGGATCCGGAGCTCCGGCGATATCTGGCTGATCCGATAGAGCAGCTCGGCAAACCCGACACCATCGGCCGCATACGAGTTCACATTCTGGCCGAGCACCGTGACCTCCCGGAAGCCTTCGTCCACGAGGCGGCTGCACTCATCGAGAATACTCGTGGCCGATCGGCTGCGCTCCCGGCCGCGCGTGAACGGAACGACGCAGAAAGAGCACATGTTGTCGCATCCCCGCATGATGGACACGAACGCCGAGACGCCGTTCGAGTCGTAGCGGACCGGCGAAATATCATCATACGTCTCCTCTCTGGAAAGCTGCACGTTGACCGCCGCCTGCCCCGAGTCGTGCGCCTGGGACAGCAGGTTCGGAAGGTCCCGATAGGCATCCGGGCCCACGACCAGATCGACCAGTTTTTCTTCCTCGAGTAGCCTGTGGCGCAACCGCTCGGCCATGCAGCCGAGCACGCCGAGACGCAGGTCCGGGTTGTGGCGCTTCTTGCGCGAGCGCAGTTCATCGAGCCTCCGACGCACTTTCTGCTCCGCGTTCTCACGGATGGCGCACGTGTTGATGAGCACGATGTCGGCTTCGGACTCATCGTGCGTCAGGCCATAGCCGTTCTCGCGCAGCACCGAGGCTACGATCTCAGAATCTGAAACATTCATCTGGCAACCGTACGTTTCCAGATATACGTTTCGCTTACCGGACGACGTGACCGCGACCTGCTTGGGCGCATCCAGGTCGTCCAGGACGGGAATATCATTGAGTGCTTGCATGTCGCGTGGAATACCCGACAAAATGTCATGTTCCGAATCCCGTGGCTTTGTATATGCGTTGCAGGGCTTACCATACCGTAGCAGGCGTATCAACGACTAACAAACAGCACAGGCACCTTATGGCCGGCCACAATAAATGGTCAAAAATAAAGCGGCAGAAAGCCGTCACCGACGCCCGCCGATCAAAAGCGTGGGCGCGTATTACGCGGGACATCATGGTCGCCGCCCGTGAGGGTGGGGGCGATGTGGGCATGAACGCCCGCCTTGCGCTCGCTGTAGAGAAAGCGAAGTCGGAGAATATGCCCAAGGACAATATTGAACGGGCCATCAAGCGAGGTACCGGCGAAATCCAGGGCAGCGATTACGTGGAGATGACCTATGAAGGGTATGCCCCCGGCGGCATCGCCCTCTTCATTGACGCGCTCACGGACAACACCAACCGCACCGTTGCCGACGTCCGCGCGCTCTTCAGCAAGGCCGGTGGAAGCATGGGTCAGTCGGGCAGTGTCGCGTTCCATTTCGACCGAAAGGGGGTATTTGAAATTCCGGCCGCCGGGCGCAGCGAGGAGGACCTGTTCCTGCTGGTGGTCGATGCAGGGGCCGAGAATCTGGAGCTCGAAGACGACCAGTTCATTGTGACCACGCCGGTCGAGGCCTTCGGTAGCGTCCAGACTGCACTCGATGAGGCTGGCATCGAAGTGGCCGAGGCCTCGCTGCAGCGCATTCCGACAACCACGACAGCGGTCGACGCGGCCACGGCCCAGAAAGTCGCCCTGCTCATTGACAAACTGGAAGACCTGCAGGATGTGCAGGCGGTCTACTCCACGATGGAGCTTGACGCGTCGACGCTCGAGGCCATCTCGTGATTATTCTCGGCGTCGACCCGGGCAGTCGGATTTCAGGATTTGCTGTCGTTAGATGCAGTGGCGCATCGGAAGTGCTCGTAGATGCGGGTATCATCCGCGTGAGCACCGATGATACGCATCAACTGCGCCTGAAACAGATCTACGAGGCGCTCTCGGAGCTGATTGCGTCGCATCGACCCGACTATTGCGCGGTGGAAATGCCGGTCTACGGAAGTAACCCGCAGTCCATGCTGAAACTCGGGCGCGTGCAGGCGGCGGCCATGCTCGCGGCGCTGAACCGGGAAATTCCGGTTGTCGAGTACTCCCCGAAGCAGGTCAAGAAGTCGGTGACCGGCAATGGAAACGCCTCGAAGGAGCAGGTCCGCTACATGATTGCGTCCATCCTGTCGCTTGGAGACGTGAGTGCATTGCCGCTCGATGCCTCCGATGCAGTCGCCGTTGCGCTCTGTCATGCGCACCGCGGGCCGGAGACGCCGGGTGGGAGCTACCGCAACTGGGCAGATTTTGTCAAGGACAACCCGGAACGGACGCGGTAGGATCTCTCGTGCGGGCGTTGGTCAGTTCTTTTTCGGCACGTAGCCACGCTCCTCGTCGCGAAGGCGGACGATTTCCTTGACCTCGTCCTTGTCGACCTCGCCCCTGCTGAGGCGATGCACAAGATGGGCCACCTGGTCCGGCTTCTGGGGCGTCTGGTTCCATTCGCTGTGTGCCTGCTCAATAATGGCAACCAGGATGCGGATGTACCCATAGCGCTCGGCCTTCGTGGGCATGGACCCTATCTTGTGGGCGAACAGTTCAGCATTGCGGCCGACCTGACGGTCGATCATTTTTTCCTGATGGTTCATGCGGGAAAGTATGTGTCACACAAATATTGTAATCAGTAATATAGGGGATGGCCAGAGTTTTGACCTGTGAAGAGAACCGTCAGTCCATATCGCCTTGAGCTGCTGCCAGCCATTCCCGCCTTTCATCGGCGGGCACGCCGTCTCATGGACTTCGATCACGGACAACTGGTGTACTACGGCCCCATGCCGACGTATTACGGAATAGGGGAAGTCCGGGCTACCGTGGACGGTTTCGTATCGGTCGATTTCAGAGGGACCGGACAGTTCGGCGTACATGAGGACATGTTCCGGCCTGAGTATCTGATACCCGTGCCCTCATCCACCATGAATCTGCTCTGATGCCATTACGTACCGCGCTTTTGCTTCTTGTCGTGTTCACCCTGTCTGCCTGTGGAGGCGGACCCGAAATCCGTCCCATGATTGGCGGTGAGGTAGACGACTTCGAGGACGGAGATGCCAGCACCCTGCTCGGCACACCCTGGGAAGCGGTCGCCGACGGCGGTGAAACAACATCGACCATTTTCATTGACACGGCGGGCAACCGCCCCGGATCCATTTACCACCTGACGGTAGGTGGCACGCGACCGGCGGGCAGTGCCGGCAACCAGGTGTCGGGCGCCCGGGCGCTGCTTGGCGACGGGGAGTCAGCCGTCGACGTCTCGACGTATGACGGCCTTGAAATCGCCCTGCGTGAACTGCAGGGACAGCAGCAGACGTTCGTCATCCAACTGGCCACGGCATCGGTCAAGGACTTCGACTATTATAACGCCTACGTGGTCGCCAACGACGAGTGGACCCGCTTCCGCATTCCGTTCGAGCGGTTTTCCCAGGAAGGATTCGGCCGGGAAGTAGTTTTTTCCGGAACGGACGTAACCCACGTGGCTGTTTTCAGTAGTGGATATGGACCGTACACGCTCGCCGTCGACGATGTCCGGTTCTACCGTTCCGAACCTGAATAACCCACCCATGCACACGCTGAACGTTGAGGAGGTCCGGAAGCAGTACGAGGACACACTTGCCGTGGACAACGTCTCCTTTGAGGCGCGGCCCGGCCGGATTCTCGGTCTGCTCGGACCCAACGGAGCCGGAAAGAGCTCCACCATCCGCATGATCACCTACATCACGACGCCCGACGCCGGACGCATACGTTTCGGAGGCGAGGAAGTCGGACCTGGAACGCAGTCGCGCATGGGCTACCTGCCCGAGGAACGCGGGCTGTATCCGAAAATGAAAGTGGGCGAACAGCTCGTTCTCTTCGGCGAACTGAAGGGACTCACACGGCAGCAGGCAAAGGATCAGGCCGCCGCCTGGCTGGATCGTTTCGATGCCCGCTCGTGGGTCGACAAGGCCACGAACGAGCTCTCCAAGGGCATGCAGCAGAAAATCCAGTTCATTGCAACCATTCTGCACCGCCCGGAGCTGCTTATTCTGGATGAGCCCTTCGGCGGCCTCGACCCCATCAACGCCGATCTCCTGCAGTCTGTGATCATGGAGCTCAAGGATTCGGGTTGCACCATTGTCTTTGCCAGTCACCGCATGGAGCAGGTGGAGCAGTTGTGCGACGATATCTGTCTCGTTTCGAAGGGCCAGATCGTTCTCCAGGGCACGCTGAATGAAGTCAAGAAACGCTTTGGCCGGAATACACTCGAGATCGACTTCGAAGACGGGGACGCATTCATTGACAAGGTCGAAGCGTCGGGCTCGGCCCGCGTTTCTGCCCGGAGCCGACGTCACGCTCAGTTTCAACTCGCGGAAGGCGCCCGGCCGCGGGACATCCTGAACCTGGCGCTGTCCGATGTGGGTGAACTCATCCGGTTCGAGCTCATGGAACTGCCCATGCGGGAAATTTTTGTCCAGGCCGTAACCCGTACACAGGGAGCCGATGCCGTAGCCGAAAACGCTGGAGGTGCCGCATGAACAAGATGATGGTTATAGCCCGTAGCGAGTTCATGACACGGGTTCGGTCCCGGTGGTTTATTCTCACAACGCTCCTCGGCCCGATCGCCCTGATCGGTTTTTTCGTGGTTGTGGCGCTCGTGAGTATCAACTCGCTGGAGACCGGTGAACAGGAAATCGCCGTCGTTGATAACTCGGGTGTGCTCCTGTCCCGCCTTGAGCATGATCAGATCACATTCACCAGGGCCACCGAGCCACCCGACTCCCTCCGCCAACACGTCCTCCGGGGCGACATTGACGGCTTTCTGGTCATACCGGACGACGTATCGAACGGCGAGGAAATCGTCTGGTATTCGGATTCGGGCGGCGGCTCCCTGATGAACGGGGATCTTCGCGGCACCCTGCGCTCGGCCGTTCGCGCGCTTCGCGTTGATGAGCAGGAGGTAGACCCTGTCGTGTACGACGCCATCACGGCGGACGTACCCATCAGCAGCGTCCAACTTACCCAGGATGGTGACGAGCGTGGGAATGTGGGTGCGTACGCGGTCATAGGAGGCATCATGGGCTTCCTGCTGTACATGGCCATGCTGATTTACGGGAGCGTGGTCATGCAGGGTGTCATGCAGGAGAAGCAGAACCGCGTGGTCGAGATCATGGTGTCCTCGCTGCGCCCGAGCGAACTACTCATGGGCAAGGTGCTCGGCATCGGCGCGATGGGACTCGTCCAGATGACATTCTGGGCCATACTGATCGCTGGAGGCACACTGCTCTCGGGGGTCATTGTGGGGCTTGTCGTCGATCCGGTCTCCGTCCAGCTCCCGGCAAGTGCATCGAACCAGGAGGTGCTGGCCGCCATGGACTTCCAGATTCCGGCACTGGATCCCATTGTTTTCGTGCTGTTCGTCGTGTACTTCCTGGGGGGCTACCTGCTGTACGCCACGCTGTTCGCCGCCATTGGATCGAGCGTCGAGCAGCAACAGGACGCCCAGGGCATCATGCTCCCGGTCATGCTGCCGATCATACTGTCCATCATGTTCATGCAGACCGTGATTGAGAAGCCGGATTCCACGCTGGCTGTTGTGCTGTCGCTGATCCCCTTCACGTCTCCCATCCCCATGGTGGTGCGCGTCGCCATGATTGACGTACCCGTCTGGGAACTAACCGCGTCACTTGCACTCATGGTGCTGTTCATTTACGGTGCCATCTGGATGGCCGGCCGCATTTATCGCGTCGGAATCCTTTCCTACGGCAAGAAGCCTACGCTGCGCGATCTGGCGCGCTGGGTGCGTCAGGCCTGAGCACCTGGCACGCCGTTCTGCCTGTGACATTTTCCCCGCTCGGGCATACTATAGGGTATGGACGCTTTGCGCTACATACTCCTCATGGCTGTCATCGCGGGCGGGTTCTCCATGCAGAACCCGGCTCATGCCCAGTATTTCCGCTTCGGAAAGAACAAGGTCCACTACGAGGACCGCACGTGGTACTACCTCGAGAGCCGTCACTTCACCGTTTTTCACCATGACGGCGCCGACCACCTGGCCCAGTTCACCATTCGAGCGGCCGAGGAAGCCTATGAGCAGGTGGCCGACATGTTCAACTTCAGGCCCAGTTCATCGCTGGCCATCATCGTCTACGAAGATCACGGCGACTTTTCGGTCACCAATGCGGTCAACCTGCCTACGTTCAGCGACGGGATAGGTGGTGTAACCGAGCTCTTCAAGAACCGGATTGCCATTCCATTCACTGGCGACTTCCGTGCGCTGCGCCACGTCATCCACCATGAACTGGTGCACGCGATGGTGAACGAGTATTTCTACGAAGGAACACTCCAGGCCATTATTTCTGGCGGTCCCCGTGCGCGCATCCCGCTCTGGTTCAACGAGGGACTCGCCGAATACGCGGCCCTCGGCTGGGATACCCAGTCCGACATGTTCGTACGCGAAGCCATTCTGAACGACCACCTGGCACCCATTCCGGAACTGCGCGGTTTTTTTGCCTACCGCGGAGGCCAGAGCGTCTGGGATTACGTGGCGGAGCAGTACGGGCAGGAAAAGATTGGTGAAATCCTGAGCCGGCTGCGCACCATGCGCAGTGTAGATGCGGCGTTCGAGCGCTCCATTGGGCTCTCGCTGGCAGAGTTGTCGTCGCGCTGGCACCGCGCACTGCGTGAGATCCATTTCCCGGAAGTCGCCGCACGGGAGAATCTGGGAGATCTGGGCCGCCTCGTCGTTTCCGGTGAAGACGGGTTCTACAATGTGAGCCCGACACTGTCTCCCCTCGGAGACCGGGTGGTATACGTCAGCACGACGCAGGGCCTCTTCGATGTATACATGAAACCAACCGATGGAACGGGCGAACCGGAGCGCCTTATTGCCGGGCAGACTTCACGTGATTTCGAGGCACTGCCCATCCTGACGCCGGGTCTGACCTGGAGTCCGGACGGTTCGCGCGTGGCCGTAGCCGTCCGGCGCGGTGACGTGGAGTCGATTGCTATCGTGGATGTACGCACGCGGCTCATCCAGCACCTGGACGTCCCGGCGGTTGAGCAGATCCTGAGCCTGGCGTGGAGCCCGACCGGAAATCAGATCGCACTCGGAGCAACCAATGGCCAGCAGAGCGATATCTACGTCATGGACCTGACGAGCGGCGCCGTCCATAACCTGACAGACGATATTTTCAGCGACCATGAACCGTCCTGGCAGCCGGACGGACAGGCACTGGTTTTCCACTCGGACCGCAGACATCATACCCGTCTCGGCCGGTATGCGGCCTCGGATATCGACATTTTCCTGGAAGACTTTGGGAGATATGACCTGTACCGCGTGTCGTACGATGCCAACACCAGGACAACCGACTTCCCGAATGCCCGGCGGCTGACGACCAACACAACGTGGGATGCATACAGTGCCCGCTACGGAGCGCACGCAGACGACCTCTTCTACATAGCCGACCACAACGGCGTGCCCAACATCTATCATATGAACCTGGCCTCAGGCGAGGCCCGTGCCATTACAGATCTGGACGTGGGCGTCATGCAGATTGCCATGTCGGGCGACGGCGAGAGCCTGGCCGCGGTGTCGCTGCTTGAGGGTGTTCCCTCGATCTATGTGCTGCGGGACATGGCCGATCGCCGTATTGATCGACCCGCCCCGAACATATGGGCAGAACGCGTGGCGCCCGATTCACTGCATGAAGCCCCCGTCACGAAGGTGGCAAATGAATCGATCAAAGCCCAGAATCCATTCCTGCGCAACACGATCGCAGGTCGGCCATATCTTCGGGGAAGAGACAGGCTGCGCCCACGGTCCACCGACCCGGACGGCGACGACTCCTCATTGGCATCGTCCGATCCGGGATTCCGCGCCGAGCCAGCCGACTCCCTGTTCTGCGGCGTCCGCGTTGATTTTGAAACGCTCCGCAATGTCGGACGGCGTCCCCCCTCCCGCGAAGTCGAGGCGCTCAGCGAGCCAGCGGAGGACCGCGCCTATGTGGACGACGACGGGACCTACCTGCCCCGGCGCTACAAACTCCGCTTCTCTCCCGATATCGTGACCGGCGCAGCCGGGTACGATGCCCTGTACGGGGTTCAGGGTGTGACGCAGATGCTCTTCAGCGACATGCTCGGTGACCACCGGGTTTCGATCTCAACGAACCTGCTGCTGGACCTTCGCAACTCCGACTATATTTTCTCCTACGAATATCTTGGGGGGCGGACGGACTGGGCCGTTTCAACCTTCCACTTTTCACGCCTGCTGGCCGATTTTGAGGACCTGTCCTCTCCCACGTACTTCCGCTATCGCCAGTTTGGCGCGCGCCTGGCGGCCCAGTGGCCCATTGACAAATTCCGGCGTCTTGAGTTCGGGGCCGGAGTGCTCGGCGTAAGCCAGGCGGACATTACGGATGTGGCGCGGCCCTCGCGCACGCGCACGCTACTCGTACCCCGCGTTACATTTACTCGGGACAAAACGGTACCCGGGTTCCTCTTCCCGGTGGCAGGATCCCGCTTCGCTGCCAGCCTGTCTGGCAGCCCGCTCTCCCTTGAGCGCGAAAACATCCTGTTCGGAACGCTTCTGGTCGATGCGCGGACCTACTTTTCGGCGGCCCGCAACCGCCTCGTGTGGGCGCTCCGCCTGTCGGGTGCCACGTCATTCGGCCCAGACAAGCAGGTATTCTATTCGTCCGGCGTACAGAACTGGATCAACAATGACTTTGATGAGGTGAATGGCTTCCCGATAGAAGATGTGACGGACTTCGTCTTCGCCACACCCGTCATGCCACTCCGGGGGTTTGACATCAATGCCGCCAACGGATCGAACTTTGCGCTCTTCAACGCCGAATTCCGGTTTCCAATGGCAGCCAGCCTGCTGCCAGGTCCGCTCTTCCTGTCCCGGCTGCAGGGCGTAACCTTCCTCGATGTTGGCGGACTGTGGGGCGAGCGGGGTACGACAGGCTCATTCAAGCTGACCAGCAAGGACGCCACCGGGCGCTCTCGACTCGATGACCTGCTGGTCGGATCGGGTTTTGGTATGCGCACATTCGTACTGGGATTTCCGGTCCGACTCGACCTGGCATGGCCCTTTGACGGGATTTCCTTCGGTGATCGCACGACCCACCTCTCTGTCGGGGTCGATTTCTAGAAGCGTGTTGATGGCCACCATTGAGCGGTCCCCGCCTTGTAAAATTCATGAATAGGTGTGCCAACGCGGTCTACACCGCAACCACACGGGGACCCCTGTGGTTGTGCATGGCTTATACGTCATACAGCCCAAGCCACCGAGCCCCATGAAGACAGAAATTACGAATACCTCCGACGTCGAGCGCCAGTTCGAGATCACAGCCACGTTCGAGGACATGGCGGGGGACATTGACAAAGCTATTCGTGCACAGCGCGTGCGTACGACCATGAAGGGCTTTCGACCTGGCAAGGTACCAGTCCACCTGGTCAAGAAAATCTACGGCAAAGCCCTTTCCTACGGCGTTGCGGAGGACCTGGTGCAGCGCACATTCCACGACGAAGTGGTCCATGGCGACACGCACGACATCATGGGGCAGCCCACGATTTCGGAACTTGATTTCGACTATGAAGCAAAGGGAGACCTCCGCGCCGTGGTCACTTTCGGCGTCCGGCCCGCCGTTGAACTCAAGGACATTTCTGACGTCACGCTGCACCGGCTGAAGCACGATGTGACAGAGGAGGATATCCAGAAGGAAATCGATGCGCTGCGTGCCAGCCACGCTGATCTCATCCCGGACGAGGGCCCATCCACAGCGGAGTCGTATGTGGTGGTCGACCTGGAACGCATGGAAGAAGGGGAGCTGGTCGAGGGAACGCGCCAGGGCGACGTCCCTTTCCTCCTCTCTGACGAGAACCTGATGCCCCAGCTCAAGGAGGCGTTGACCGGTGTGTCGGCTGGTGATGAAACGGTCGTCTCGTTTCCGGGACAGGATGGCGAGGAGCGCACGTACGCCATCACCGTCAAGGAGATCAAGCGCCGCGAACTTCCGGAGTTGACCGATGAACTCGTCGTCGAGATTACCGACGGAAAGGTCGACACGGTCGATGGCCTACAGGAAGAGGTGCGCAAACAACTTGAGGAGGGCTGGAACAAGCGATCCAGAGAACTCTTCGAGGGCGACGTGATCGACACGTTGTGCGAGCGGCATACATTTCAGATCCCGGCATCTGTCGTCGAAATGTACCAGGACGCCTATGTCGAGGAGTTGAAGAAGCGTGGCAAGGACGACAAACTGCCCGAAGGCTTCGATGTGGAAGCCTACAAGGCCTCCCGCCGCGATGAGGCTGAACTCCAGGCCCGCTGGATGTTCATCCGAGACCGAATCATCGAATCCGAAGGCATCGAGGTGACGGACGGTGACATGGAGAAGCACTATGAGGAGATGGCTGAAGGTGCCGGTTTCCCCGCCGACATGCTCAAACAGTATTACGAGTCCATGCCGCAGATGCTGCAGAACGTGCGCGAGCGCATGCTCTCAGACAAAGTCTTCGCCTGGATCGTGGACAAAGTGACTGTAGTGGACGCGGACGTTGAAGAGTACCAGAAGGCAGCGGCGGACAAAGCTGCTGAAAACCCAGCCGCTGACCAGGACTGATCTCCTGTTGCTGTGGCGACGGAACTCCCCTCCGGGAGGAGGGGTTTGCCCTCCCGCACTCCCTTTCACGCCCCAACCACTTCCATGATGGACGACTTCCTCAAATTCAGCCGCGGTCTCGGCAAGCTCCCATCCGACATCTATTCCGGACCATCGGAGGCCATGCCCATGAGCACGCTTGTACCCATGGTGGTCGAGCAATCCAGCCGGGGCGAACGTGCCTACGACATTTTCAGCCGGCTGCTCAAGGAGCGGATCATCATGTTGGGTACGCCCATCAACGACGCTGTAGCCAACCTGATGGTCGCGCAGCTGCTCTACCTGACGAGCGAAGACCCGGACCGGGACATCAATATCTATATCAATTCCCCCGGCGGCTCCATTGACAGCGGACTGGCCATCTACGACACCATGCAGTACATCAAGCCCGATGTATCGACCATCTGCGTGGGCCTGGCCGCGTCCATGGGTTCGGTACTGTTGGCCGCTGGTGCACCGGGCAAGCGCGCCGGGCTGCCAAATTCACGCATCATGATCCATCAGCCATGGATGGGCGGCGTCCAGGGACAGGCCTCCGACATTGAGATCCACGCGCGAGAGATTGTCAAGATGAAGCAGACGCTCTACAAGATCCTGGCCGACCACACGGGCCAGACGCCCGAGCGCATTGAAGACGATGGCGACCGGGATTTCTGGATGAGTGCGGCCGAGGCCAAGGAGTACGGTCTGCTCGACAATGTGCTCACGCCAGGAAGCGACAAGGCCGCGAAGCCGGAGTAGGGTTTGTAACGAACCGGCGGGCATGGTACACTACACGGAGTCAAGTTCCGTGAACTCGTGACCTGCTTCGGCAGGCATCCAGACCGTACTCCGCACCATGCCGCACACCCACCGCATCCACTTTCCCTTCTTTGCACTCCTCATCGCGCTTTTTGCGTCGGCATGCGCTGGCGGAGAAAGTAATCCCTCGGGCCAGGCGCCTGATGGAGCTGCAACTCCCCACGCTGACGCAACGGACCGCGTGGCGGCACTACCAGCCGCCATGCAGGAAGGACTGGCTGCCCACGGCGGCCTCGACACATGGCAATCGTTTCCAGCCCTGCAATTTGATTTCAACCGTGCTGGAGGAACCGAAACCCAGCATATTGACCTGTGGACGCGCCGGACACACTGGATTGGAGATGGATTCACGCTTGGCTACGACGGTGACAGCGTGTGGGTGAGCCCCTCGGAAGAGGCGTTCTTCGGCAATCCCCGGTTCTACAACGGGCTGCACTTCTATTTTTTCCAGTCGCCGTTCGTACTGGCCGACGAGGGTACGGTGCACGAAGACCTGGGCGAGCAGGTCATTGACGGCAAGACCTACCACGCCGTCAAGGTAACCTACGAAGCGGGTGTCGGCGAGTCTCCGAAGGACAGCTACATTGCCCACTTCGACCCCGATACAGGGCTCATGAAGGTCCTGCTCTACACCGTCACATTCAATTCCGGTGAGCCCAGCGACCGCTACAGCGCCCTCGAGTATCGGGACTACCAGGAAGTCGATGGGCTCATGGTCCCCGCGCGCTACTTCGGCCGCACGTGGAATGCTGAGGAACGCACGCTCGGCGAAGAGCGCTACGAAATGAACTTCACGAACGTCGACTTCCTCACCGAGCCCTGGCCGGACAGCATGTTTTCCCCTCCACAGATGTAGGCTCCCGGCCCTCACTTCGACACCAGGCCTGTGCACCACCTCCTGTCGGCTCTCCCGCTCGCGATCCTCCTGACTGCGTCGTCCTCGGCGCAGCAGGTTCGACTGACGGAAGCCGATGGAACGGTGACATCGATTCGGGCGGGCGGTGTTCTCCTGCAGAATGGTGTTCTGGTAGATGCGATGCTCGGTGGTGAATCCACGGGCGAGGTCCATATCATTGTCGCGCTCGAACGGGACGGCGAGTCATATGCGCCCGATGCCGCACAGGCGAAACGCGGAGCGGCGCGCCACGCAGCGCGCGCCGAGTCGGCCGAACGCGCCGTAGCGGCATTCCTCGAACACCTTTCAAAGCGCCTTCCGCCCGGCAAACGGGGCCCGGTCGTACACCGGCAATTCTCGCTGCCCGCGCCCGGCGTGGCCATGACCATCACGCCCGACGTGCTACCTCTCATTCGCCGTGCGCCGGGTGTCATACACGTGGAAACCGACGATCCGGTCCAGGCCTTCGAAACGCGCGTTGCAGAGCGGGACAGTGTCAGCGTCGAAACCATCGGTGCCGAAACAGCATGGCAGGAATTCGGGGTGTCTGGCGCTGGCGTCACGATTGCCGTGCTCGACTCGGGCCTCGACTACACGCACCCGGCCTTCGGTGGCGCCATCGGACCGGATGCGCGCGTACGCGGTGGGTATGATTTCGTAAACGGCGACGAAGACCCGATGGATGACAACGGCCATGGCACACACGTTGCGGGCATTGCGGCGGGTGTCGATCCGCTGATCGCGGGCGTCGCGCCCGCCGCCGCCCTCCTCATCGGTAAGGTGCTCGACCATACGGGTACGGGCCGGGAGTCGCACATCCTGGCTGGCATTGACTGGGCCGTCAGTGAAGGAGCCGATATCATCAACCTCAGCCTGGGCGGCGCCGGTCACCCGGATGACCTGTTGGGACAGGCCGTCAACGCGGCTGCGGCCGCCGGCGTCGTGGTGGTCGCCGCGACGGGTAACAGCGGACAGTTCCAGGATGTCGGCACGCCGGCGGCCGCAGCCGGAGCACTCGGCGTCGGATCTATTTCGCGGGCAGGCGTAGTCTCGTCTTTCTCCGCGCGTGGCCCGACCCTGAATACATTCGCCATCAAGCCGGAGATTGTAGCTCCCGGTGAGCAGATACTCTCGGCGCGCCCTGGTGGTGGCTTCCAGGTCTTTTCCGGCACATCCATGTCGGCTCCGCACGTGGCGGGAGCAGTCGCCCTGCTTATGGAGGCGCGACCCGACCTCCGGGCAAACGATGTGCGTCATCTGCTGGCAGCGAGCGCCGTATCTACAGGAAATGGCGTCTTCGAACAGGGGGCAGGGCTGCTTCGGGTGGATCTGGCCATCAGGGGAGCACTCGTTCCATCGGCTACGAGTCTCAATCTCGGGCTGATCGGGGGCGACCAGGGCATTATTGAGCGCCGTGTCCCAGTCTCGCTGCGAAACACGGCCGGGACGAGCCACGACATGACGCTCCGCATTGAACTCCAGCCTGGCGGCCTGCCGGTGGGCGCTTCCGTGCGTGTTGAACCTACGGAACTGACTATCGCGGCCGGTTCCGTGGCCGAGGCCGAACTCATTCTCACAGCGAACACGGCGGAACTGGGTAATTCTGCGGTCCCGCCACGCGTTGCCGGGTGGCTTGTCGCCGAGTCGGTTGCGAGCTTGACCTCGGGGCCGACCCGGCTGCGCCTTCCCTTCTCGGCGGTCAAGGGAAACGTACTCCAACTTGAGTCGACGCGCGTTCCGCTCCAGGTGGCCGTACTCAGTCCGACCCGATCGCAATTGCTCAATCCCGGCGCCCAGGCGTCGGTACTCCTCGAGGAAGGAACGTACGATGTCGTAGCCGCCTTTGAGCTTGAAGATGCCACAACGGGCGAGGTGAGACGCTCCGTAATTACGCGGCGCGGCGTTGAGGTAAGCGGGGCTACACCCATCTCACTCGATGCCACCAACGTGTCGCGGTGGATTCCGCTCCAGCCCGTGGGCCCGACGGACCGAACGGCCGACATCGTCAGCGACTTCGAGGTCATCCGGGATCTGGCATCAGATACGCGGCTTCTGCTCATTGACGATGCCTCCTGGGACGCCGTTGGATTCAGTCCTGGCGAGGTCGGCGTCCGTATGGACTGGATGGGCCGCGTGGAGGTCGGACCCACGGCCGAGCCCGCGTGGATTCCGCTGACTATTGCCCCGAGCGCTCTCCTGGCCACAAACAGTGCCCTTGATCTGCTTCCAATTGACCTCTCCGTGGAGCGGGGCGTGTTGACGCCTCGAGGCGCAGCACGTCCGCTGCACGTCGCCGAAATCCACTGGACGCACGATGGCACGGGTCTGGAACTCGTACTTGATGAGCCGTCGAAACAGCGCCTGAACTCCGCACCGGTCCACAGAATGTGGCACGGAACGCCACCGCCCGATCACGATTTTTCATTTTTTCAGATGAACGTTCACGAGCAGGCGGCCAGCGGTCGACGTCTCTACGACGGACCGCTGGTGTCATGGACGCCGGACGGACCCGCGCTCGGAATGACAACCAATACACCTATTCCGTGGGTCCGCACGGAACGACCACTCCGGCTGCGCTACGGTGGGACGGCTCCCTTCTGGAATGGCCGCATGTTCCAACTTACGCTGGGTCGCAGCTATTTTGCCCAACCGCCCTTCATTCGCGGGCAGGATTTTGAGGCCGCCCTCATTCCCTTCCGCTTCCGACTGCTCTCGGGAGAGGGCCGGACGGTCGATCAGCAACTTCTGCTTCATAATGCGGATCAACGCGGTTTTCGCAATACCATTGAATTCGCGCCCGGTGAGCATGGTATGACGTTCGACGCGGAGCCCTACCTGATGCACGGTATTCCTGGTCTCATGCAGATTCGGCTCCGGTTCAACTCGCTTCTCGAGCCCCAGCCACCGGCCATTTTCACGCAGCTCCGCCTGACCGACAGCGGGGGATTGCCGGTCTCCGAACTGCGCGAGGGAGTGGAGGGCCAGGTGTCGTTTTTCCATGACGTTGGGTATGAGGCCGATGTCGCCATTCGTCGCACGGGCATGCAACGCTGGGAAACCTTGGCCGTCGAAACAGTGAATCAAACGGCGAACGCCGTCGAGCGCCCCGTTGCAACAGCCACTGTCGGGCGCGGGCTGAGCAGGGGATTCTACGACCTGCGCGTGCAGCTCCGCGATGCTGTTGGCACGACCACGGAAGTGGTAACATCTCCCTTCTTCTTCGTGGGGCAGCGGAATGCAGCCAACAATACGGTCCCTGGGGAGGCGCGCCCCGCGGCTCCAGCCGACAGCCTGACGACAGACGTATTGCCCACTCTCCGATGGGAGGATGGAATCGACACCGACCCGGGCGATCTCGTATTTCACGAAGTACATATGCGCGGACCGGGGCTGGATACGACGTTCGTTGTGCGAGAGAGCACCAATCTGGACCTGGGCGATCCGGACACGTTCATCACCGGGGCGCTCACGGTCGACGATTTCGTGCCCGATGCGTGGTATGCGTGGAACGTGACGGCGTCGGATGGACTCGCGCGCTCGGCTGCGAGTACGACACGTCATTTCCGGCTGGAATCTACCGTCACATCCACCGAAGATCGGCATGCCACCGACCTGCCGGCACAGGCCGCTCCTGGCATCCGCGCTGTCTATCCCGTTCCTGCGCCCGGAGGTCATTTCACGGCCGAAGTCGTGCTCGCGTCGGCAGGCCGTGTTTCCTGGAATCTGTTCGACGTCGCCGCTCGGCGTGTGGCCCGCGGGAGCGCGGGCCACACGCCGAGCGGCGCGCACGCCTTTCGAATTGCACCGGGCCGGCCACTATCCCCCGGCGTCTATGCGTTGGTCCTTACAACGCCCGATGGCACGTACCGGCAGCTTATAACGGTAGGAAGGTAGGACCTGCTGAAGCTACCGGGAACCGTACTGTAGCATCGGAAGACCCTGGATGCAAGCCGTCCCGACGCCGCAGAAGGGTGCGCGATGGTTTTCCAACGGGCTTTTAGAAGCGTGTTGAACAAGTAGACGGTCTCTCGTTCGGAGCGCCATGGCAGCAGATTCAAGAAGTCACGACGTCTGCATAGCCGTAGCTACGCATAGGAGTGACGACACAGAAGATGCTGCCATGCCGCCCGAACCCGAAGGGAGCGAGGGGGTTGCGGGCGAATACTGCATCATGGCTCCGCCTCGCAATACCCTCGCTCGAGAGGCCCGCTACTTATTCAACACGCTTCTAAAGATCCACTTCCCGTTTACGCAGCAGAAACACCCCTTCGGCCTGGCTGCTTACGGCAATAATGCCGCTCTTGAAATACGGGTAGTTGCTCCAGGAGCCCGCAAAACCGTAGATATTGTCGGCATAGGGTGCCGTGTCGAAATGACCGACCTGAACCGGCTCGAGAGGATTGGACACGTCGAATACCCGCAGCCCCGCCTGGTAGTTGGACTGGTACATCAGGTTACCCTTCACGTAGAGGTTATGGTCACTGGCCCCGTTGTCGTGATAGAACTCATCGGCAAGGATGGGCTCGTCAAGATCACTCATGTCCCAGATCAGCGTACGCGTACGGTCGACGATCTTGTTCATTTCGTCGAGCTCATCGTTCATGTAGAACCAGCGTTGATCTTCCGTGAGCCACCCCTGGTGCGTGTAGGCCGTATTCGGATACTCGGCAACGGCGATGGTCTTCGGTGCGGACTTGTCAGTCACGTCGGCCAGGATGAGGGCGTTGCCATTGGAGTTGAAGCAGATTTCACGACCACTGTAGTCGGCATCTGGTCCATTGTAGATGACACATTGCGCATCGTGCGTACCACCGAAGTCCGGGTGGGTGTAACAGCCAAGGAATTCTGGTCGCGCCGGGTCCGCCAGCGAAATCATGTGCAGCTGTCCGCCGCACGATTCGCCGCCCGAGCGGGCACCCGTCGCGTACAGAATCCCAGAAGCTTCATTGATGACCAGGTTGTGGGCGCTGGACAATCTGTCATACACGTATGTCGGCTCAAAATCGACCGGCATATCGGCACGGTCGATATCCCGGAACTGCGTCAGATCGAGCACCTGCATGCCGTGATCCTCCGCGCCGTCCGCTACGATATACGCATGATCGGCATACACCTTGATATCGCGCCACCAGCTTCCTGGCGATCCGGCCGTCCGCATGAGTTGGCCAACCACAACCGGGTTTTCCGGATCCGTGATGTCAATGAAGCTCGTCCCATCGGTTCGGCCCGCCAGCACATATTCGCGGCCCGTTTCCGGGTCTTCCCAGCCCCAGATGTCATTCAGGTTGGCACCGCGGTCTGAGGCGAGTTCGTCCGTGCTGATCATGGATACCAGGTCCACGTTGTCACACGGGTAGAGTTCGTTCACCTGACCATCCTCGCAGTCGACGCGGCCACCCGTGACCGATTCGAAGCGAACCACGTCGCTCGTTGCATCGGACGTTTCTGCCCACGACCCGTCGCGCTGGCGCTCATACAGGATGGCGCGGCCCGACCCGTAGTCGGCACTCGGCGCACCAACCGCCAACGAAGTACCATGGATTGCAATGCCCACGCCGTAATTGCGTCCGCGTTGATCGGAGGGAGCGCCCAGTCGAACCGGCTCCCGATCCATTACGTCCAGGTCAACTATGAACGCAGTCCCCCGGGCCGCTACAGCGAGATGCATGCCCGAAATATCCAGCCCCTGGCCGAACATGGGCGCTGGCGAGGGCGCGTCGGCACCCTCCGCCGCAGCTTGCCGCAATACGTGGATTTCCTGCCAGTTCCCCTCCCCCGTGGACTCGTACACGTGGACAACCCCCTGTCCATCTTCGCCGGGTGCACCGACGAAGAGTCGGTCGCTGTCTGCTGCCAACGCACGGCCGAACAGTGCCCCTGAAGTTGCATCTGCTGCGCTGAGTGTCGCTGTCTGGCGCCACGAACCGTCATCGCCGCGCTCGAACGTCATGACGGCACCCGCATTGTCATTCATCGTGGGCGCGCCTACGAAAAGCGTTGTTTCTGTGGCCGTGATGGCCCATGCCGGTGCCTGTACGAGCGTACTGAGCATGGTCTGATTGCCGGTGCCCATGTGGACCGCGCCTTCAGACGTGTCACCATTGAATGACGTCACGAAAAATGTATCGCCCGAGCGGGCCAGGGTCTGCGTCCGAAAACCGCCACGTGCGTAGGCACCGCCCAGTTCAAAACCATCCGGTAGCTCGCCCGCCGTAAGCGAGCGAGCGAAAGACCACGACGAGCCGCCACTGAAATCTGCGGCCGGCTGGAAAACGTAGACAGCACCCATGGCGGGTGCTCCCACGTACAACAGGCCGCCAGCTGCCAGAATGGACCGTCCGAATTCATCGCCGTGTTCGCCATCGGGAGCGCCCAGGCGGCCCGCCTCCTGCCAGGTTCCATCGGGACGCTGTACGTACCGATAGACCTGCCCGGCTGGATCAGAACCGGATGGCCAGTCAACGGGCGCCGAGCCCACGAGCAGTTCACTGCCAGCAAATTCCAGCACGGAGCCGAAGCCGAGCTGGGCCGACTGGTTTCCGTCCGCCTGTGACTGTGCCAGGGTAGACATTGGCGCTCCGACGAGCACGAAACAGGTCAGCATGAGGGCAGGCAATATGGTCAATAAACGGGACGGGTTGTCCTTATGTAGCAACATTGACATGACAAACTGGGGGGAATGTGTTGGTGGGGGGCAAAGAATACGGACTGATCGGGAGTCATGCCGCCTTGCACAGCATCTGGGCGCCCGAATTCATGTTTCAGCCAAGCGTAACCTGCCCATGTCGATCTCAGCCGCCGAGTTCCGTCATGACAGTCAGCAGCGCACGAACCGACTCCAGGCGGGCCGACTCGTTCATGGTGTGGTATCCGGTTGTAGGCACCTGGATGGTCGTACCATCGACCAGACCTTCTCCCGCATCGATGATCCGGCCGAGTTCCGTACTGCCAAGTGACCGCGGCGTCTCACCGCGCGCCGCCCGCTCGGCATTCATGGCTTCCACGAAGGCATCCTTGTACACGTACCCGAAACCATGGCGCGTGCAGCACGCCTCCACGCGTGCCGTGGCATCGATATTGAACAGCGCGTTGGCGTCCCGGCGCCGGAGGACGAGAAGCTGCTCGGCCGCCGCATCTACCGGAAAAGGACTCGTATCGAGTACGTACAGGTTGTTGGTCGAGTCGCCAAAGCGCCGAAACCATTCGAGCAGGTATCTCCAGCTTTTTCCAGCCTCTTCCTGGGCCGTAAAGAAGGCCGTACCCTCAAATCCCATTCTGAAGGCGTGCACGAGCGCCGCTGCGGTCAACACATTGTCGAGCTGTCCCTCCAGGTATCCGTTGTCAATGGTCAGCCGGTCGGAAAAGGCCACCGGGATGCCCGCTACAATGCCCGAAAGTCCCGAGACCTCAAAAATCAGGTTGTTTCGATACTCGCAGATGTAGGCTCCCTCGATGGTCCCACTACCGCGGTACCCACCCGACCAGGGGTCGTAGGCGAAGACGGTTTCCGACTGGAACCGTTCGGTCACACGCTCCATCAGCTCCTCTGATACAGCGTTGTCCAGCAGGTCCGACCGGTTGGCCGCGACAAATGCCGCATACTGATACTCGTCGGGACCCGTGCACACGAGTCCGTGGCGGTCAATGTGGGCGGAGAAGTAGGCACCGCGGGGATTCCGGCCCTGCGCTACAAGGACCCCCTCGTACCAGTACACATCTGCACCCCGCTCCTCCAGCTCCCGTTGCAGGACCCGGAAGAAAGAGTGTTCGCTGCCTACAACACTCGGCTGACGGATCAGCGCCTTGAGCAGGTCAATGTATTCGTCCATTGGAGGCGTATTGCTGGCTCCGCCCAATATACTCCCCAAAGGCCGTTCAGCAGCTACTTCCTGCGGCTTATTCTGCCCATCCGTACGCCAAATATTCCCGCTCGAACGATCCGTCCGCATACAGATTGATCAGCGCGTACCCTGGATGCGTCTGGTGATAGTCGCCGCCCCACCACGCGCCACACACGGCGCCATTGCAGTAGTAGGTCACATCGTTGTATACGACGGTGTCGAGAAGGTGGATATGCCCGCTGATGGCCACCCGTACGTTCGGGTGCCGATGGAAAAGCTCAACAATCCGGCGCGCATCGATATGCACCCAGGCACCCGGTATCTGCCAGTTTCCACTTTCCTCATTGTCACCATCGAAAAACGCGGCGGCGCACATGATGGGAATGTGGGACAGAACGAAAACGGGAGTTGCCGGGTCAATCTGGCCGAGCGTGTGTTCGAGCCACTCGAACTGGACATCGTCGAGACGGCCTGTATACCACGAGCCATCCTCGTTCGTGTGTGTGCTGTCGAGCACGATGAAGTGCCAACCTGCCTGCTCGAAATCATAGTACGGTCTCTCCAGGCCGAATTCCTGCATGGCCCACGTCTTGCCCCAGCGGGGGTCGTCGCGGTGCTCTGCTTTCCCCCACACATCGTGGTTGCCAATGCAGTACACGGCCGGCCGCGCCAGCTCCTGCTTGACACCGCGCCAGAGATCCCATTGGGCCTCGATCTCGTCGGCATCCCTTCGAAGCGCATCGTTGATGATATCACCCCCCATAAAGAAGACGTCGGGCGGGTCGCTGAGCGCCTGGGCATGGCGAATACACGTGCGCATCCAGCCATCCGAGCCCGCTTTCTCGAGATGCGAGTCTGTGAGGTGGGCAATCCGGAGTACACGCTCCGACGCAGGCTCCCTTCCACTGTGATTGGAGGATGGGTAGATGCGTTCGCCGCGAAATACCTGGAACGGTCCAGAGGCCATGGCGACCGTGGACAGGCCCACTGCTTTGAGCCATTCTTTTCTCGTCATGATATGCTGGACTGGATTTTATAGGGGTTTTACCTACATGGCGCGTCGTGGGAGAACCCACGCCCCAGATCGTAACCGTCATACAGCGAACGCACCCGAGTTGCCGTAAAGTACGTTCAGAATCATAGCCCGTACCACGATGAAACATTTCTTAATACTGGGCGGCGGCACAGCCGGGACCATGATGGCGAACAAGCTTCGCCGGAAGCTGGACGCGGAGGAGTGGTCCATCACCGTCATTGACAAGGATCCAAAGCACTACTATCAACCTGGTTTTCTCTTTATTCCGTTCAGGATGTACGAACCGGCAGATGTGGTCCGGCCGAAGGTGGACCTGTTTCCGAAGGGCGTAACGTTCCGCTTGGCTGAGGTAGAAAAAGTGGAGCCCGACGAGAAACGTGTTCGCCTCACCGGCGGCGACGAACTGTCCTACGATGTGCTGCTTATCGCCACCGGAACGACGCCCCGGCCCGAGGAAACGCCCGGCCTGAAGGAAGAACTCTGGTACAAGGACATATTCGACTTCTACACGTTTGAGGGCGCATGCGCGCTCGCCGACAAACTCGAGGACTGGCAGGGTGGCCGGCTGGTCATCAATCTGGCCGAGAGCATTTTCAAGTGCCCGGTCGCCCCTCTCGAGTTCGCCTTCCTGGCCGACAGCTTCTTTACTGAACGTGGCATGCGCGACAAGGTGGACATCGTCTACGTGACACCACTCTCGGGAGCCTTCACGAAGCCCATCGCCACACGCGTCCTGGGACAGTTGATGGAAGAGAAGGACATTGAGGTGGTCCCCGACTTCTACCTGGAACGCGTGGACAACGATAGAAAGGTCCTGGTCTCGTATGACGAGCGCGAGGTTCCTTTCGATCTGCTCGTCTCCGTACCCGTCAACATGGGCGCCGACATGGTCGACGCCTCGGATATGGGCGATGCAGATGATCTGAATTTTATTCCGACCGACAAGCACACGCTCGCGGCCAAGGAGCACGCCGATATCTTCGTCATTGGTGACGCCACCAACGTGCCCACGTCCAAAGCCGGATCGGTGGCCCACTTTGAGGCCGAAGTGCTGGAGGAGAACATTCTTCGCCATATCGAAGGCCAGAATCTGCTCCCCGACTTCGACGGACACGCCAACTGCTTCATAGAAACGGGCCGCGGGAAGGCCACGCTCATCGACTTCAATTACGATACCGAACCTCTGCCGGGATCCTTCCCCCTTCCAGTGGCCGGCCCCATGCGACTGCTGAAGGAAACCCGCATGAATCACATGGGCAAGCTTGCCTTCAAGTGGGTGTACTGGAACATGCTGCTTCCCGGCAGGCACCTGCCCGTATCGACCAGAATGACCATGACAGGAAAACAAGACAAGGTGGCATCATGACCGACGAAATGACCCTATCCGACATCTCGTTCAACGAGGAAGGCTACATGACCAACCCTGACGAGTGGTCACGCGATGTAGCCCGTGAACTGGCCCGCGCGAACGATATCGAGCTGACCGACAAACACTTCGAGGTGCTCGAATTCCTGCGCAAGGCAACGATGGATGGCGAAAAGCTGTCCATTCGACGCATTGGAAAGTCAGGTATCGTGGATATCAAGGGCTTCTATGCTCTCTTCCCGGGTGCTCCGCTCAAGCTGGCCTCCAAACTGGCCGGTATTCCCAAACCAGCAAGCTACGTATAAGACCATGGAAGCCACAGCATTCAAAAAAGACGTGCAAACGAAGCACCACAAGGTCGAAAAAGTGCTCATCATTGTATCGAAGGGCACCATTGAAGACGTCTATGCGGGTCTGGTGATGGCCAACGGCGCCGTCATGGAAGGCATAGAAGCCAAAATGTTCTTCACGTTTTTCGGCCTGAACGCCATTCGAAAAGGCAAACAGGACAAGCTGCATACGGCAACGGTCGGAAACCCGGCCATGATGGAACATGTGCCCACCATGATTGCAGGCCTGCCAGGCATGGAAGCGCTCGCCAGCGCGATGATGAAGAAAGAAATGGACAAGATGGACATCCCGCCTGTGTCCGAGTTCTTCGACATGATCGTGGCGGGCGGCGGCGAAATCTATGCCTGCCAGCTCGCAGCCGAGATGTTCCATCTGGAGGAGGACGACCTCATTGACGACGTGAAGGGTATCATTACGGTGGGCGACATGTATGCGCTCGCCGACGGTCCGAACACGCAGATCATTTTCATCTGAGCGGCGCAGACGCGCGTTCAGCGGAGCATAATCCTGACTGCACGATCTTCCTGACCACTCGGCCAGATGTTCGTCATGTGGATGTCGAGTCCTCCATCGGACGGCCACTCTACGGCAATTCTCCATCCCCAGTCGGGTCCTGGAGGTGCCGCGTACGCGCCGAGGCCAACGACGCCCGACGCCGGGGCGGCTTCACACGTGAGTACCATCAGAGCACCCGACTGGTGGAAGGAATCGGCCCATGAAATGGCTGGCGCTCCAATGCTCGCCGTCCTGTGGACAAGCATGACACCTGCGTGTGGCTCGTCGCCCTTCGTCCACTCGTAGCGGAGCGCGTAAAACGATCCACCTGCCTCTGGTGTCAGCGTTGCACGGACCGTGCTCGTGAGTGGCTCGGCGTCCGGCTCGAACCATAAGTGCTTTGTACCTGTCATATGCGTGTCGGGATGAGCAGAACGGGACATGATGCCCGCCGCAGGACACCTTCGCTCGTGCTGCCAATGAGTACCTGGTAGACGACGCCGCGGCCATGCGTGCCCATCACAATGTAATCGGCGTCGTGCCGTGCGGCAAGATCCATAATAGACGACACCGTCTCGCCCTGCACGAGGAGCGGCGTAACCTCTACGTCGAACGACGCGCGCATGGCGTCGGCCAGTTCGCGAAGCCGTTCATGCTCCTTGCGGTACTCCGAGGCGACCTGCCCACGCACCACATCTGGACCCGCGTCATATCCTACGAAATTCGGATCCGGCTCGGCCACGTGAACAAGGCGCACATGCGCCCCGCGATCGCGCGCCAATTGGCCTGCCTGGTGGCACACCCCCTGCGTAGCGTCCGAAAAATCGATGGGGACCAGAATGTTCATGGTTTCACCTCCACAGGGCTTCCCTTATGAGTGGATGAATGGCCTCTGTGTAGCGCACAGCACTATCGCGGCTCAGATGCGACCATTCGGGCAGGTCCAGCCCCATGAGTTCCGGATGGTCCTCGAAGTGTACTCCTCCCGCATCGACCCGCTGCATGAGCAGGTCCCAGTATTTTTCGCGCGGGAAGCCACCTGCCTCCACCTCCCGCCACGGACCGGCGCTCGGCGCTCGAATGAATACCACATCACCGCCCCGTTCGCGGATGGCCGCTACATGGGCAATCGTCTCTTCAATCATGGGCTCCGGGTCGGCAGGTGGTGTGCCTGGGGGTGGGGCCATCTGCTCCAGCGTGTGTAGCCAGATAGCGCGCGATCCCTCCCGGTACGTGCTGTCTTCCTCGACGTGAGGCCACATCCAGGTATTTCGGCTGAAGTCACTTTCGGACAGTTTCCGGATTTCCATGTGGGGAGGATTCACGCCAGCGCGGTTCGGCATCGGAATATCCTGCAAAAGCTCGAAAAGAGGCAGGTTCTCAAATTCAATGAATGCGAAAACGCTTTCCAGGGGCATGGACAGTTGTTTGCCCACCCACTCAGACGGCGTCTCGGACTCGTAGTGTTCAAAAACGTTGCCCCTGAAAGCAAATCCGGTGAAATAGAGCGGAGGCGTGACGCCTACGATCACCGTTCCGGAGAACTCCGGATCCTCGGCCAGGTGCTTCAGGCCAAGCAATCCCGACGTACCCTCGAGCGACAGCTGGATTGGGCGCCGCCCGTCAAGACGCTCCCAGACTTCGAGATTGATGTCGAAAAGAGCGCGCGACGAGCCCACGATAACCACAGGATCTTCGGCGGCCGTTGCCGCCCGGCGCTGGATAGCCCAGAAGGCCGGACTGTCCGCGACCATCGGGTTGTAGCCGCGAGCCCGCCAGTTGATTTCCCAGGCACCGATGGCAACGACGACCAGGAGCAGCATGAGCGCTCCGGCTCGCGCGTAGGCAAGAGTGGGTATGGTGCGATCTGTACCGTCCGTGTGCATCATAATCAGAACTGGAAATAGATGAACGAACTTCCGGAGCCCTGTGTGATGACAAGGGCGAAGAGCATGGCGGCCCAAACCACGCCGACAACGGCCCAGTGCGCGCGGCCGACTACCTCTTCGAGCGTCCTGGAGCGCATGTACGCGTGCACGGCGAGCATGGAAACCGTAACGACTACCACCTGGATCATATGGACGGTCGCCAAAACGGGCGTAGCGCCGCTCGCAAAACCGAACATGGACGTGATGAGGCTCCAGGCTGTAGTGAAGTCCGGTGCGCGGAAAAAGACCCACGTGATCTGCACCAGGAAATACGTCACGATGCCAACGAAGATCTGATGCGCGAGCCCCGTCGTCCGCTCCGGATCGCCGAACCGGCGCTGCAGGAAACGCTCGGCCATGAGATAAAGGCCATGCAGACCACCCCAGACGATGAACGTCCAGGCGGCCCCGTGCCAGAGTCCGCCCAGCAACATCGTGATCATCAGGTTCACGTACGTCCTGGCCGGCCCTTTCCGGTTGCCGCCGAGCGGGATATACAGATAGTCCCTCAGCCAGGTCGACAGGGATATATGCCATCGTCGCCAGAAATCAGAAAAACCAATGGCGGCATAGGGAAAGCGGAAGTTGTTCGGCAGCGAGAAGCCGAGGCACAGCGCGGCGCCTATCGCCGTCGTGGAGTACCCGGCAAAGTCGCTGAAAATCTGCCCGGCAAACGCGAGCGTACCCAGCCACGCATCGATGAAGGGCACGGCCCCCGTAGCGCCGAAGACGGTATCGGAAGCATGGGCCAGCATGCCGTCGGCAACGACGACTTTCTGGAACAGGCCGAGCGTCATGAGACCGAGTCCCCAGAGGAGCTGCTGGGCACTCGCCCGCCTTGGCTTGGCAAACTGCGGAATGAGATGTGTGGGCCTGACAATGGGCCCGGCAACAAGCTGCGGAAAGAACGTCACAAAGAGCGCAAAGTCCAATACCGAACGGGTGGGCTCCGCCCGGCGAAGGTACACATCCATGGTATAGGCCATGGTCTGGAACGTGTAAAAGCTGATGCCGACAGGCAGGATGATGGACGGCGCCGCGGGCTGGTAGTCCACGCCGATGAGCGCCATGAGTGCCACGAAGTTCTCCAGCAGGAACCCGCCGTACTTGAAATAGCCAAGTACGCCAAGGTTGACGGCCACACTCACGAACAGAAGAAGCCTGCGCCGGGTCTGGGTCGATGCGCGAAACAGCGCTTTCGCCACGTGCCAGTCAACAAGCGTTGACAGCCAAAGCAGAAGCACGAAGGGGGGACTCCAGGCGGCATAGAACACATAGCTCGCCAGGAGCAGAAAGATCTTCTTGGTGCGCCACGCAACCGGCAGGTTGTGAAAAGCCAGGACGATCGCGAAAAACGCGACGAACGTCAGTGAGTTGAAGAGCACGGCAGGCTCGGGTGGGTGGTTCGGGTAGCCGAATGTACACTCGTGCCCGGGCACATGTCAAATCACGTCACGCGAAAGTTCCTGTGGGACAATGACCTGCGCGGTCAATGACAGTGCTGATGCTCCGGTGACCAGACCGTTCCAGACGGGCAGTTTCCGGCACCACCGCCACCACCCGAGAACGAATTCCACGCGAGCGCCAGCCCAATGAGCAGCGCCGCCGCAATGGCTATCATGGCCAGGTTCGACTTGAGTGCCGAGGACTCGTCCTTCTCCTGGCAGCAGTGTTTGTACTTCTCACCGCTTCCGCAGTAGCAGGGGTCGTTGCGTCTTGGTTTCTTTGCCATAGGGCAAATATACTGCCATGGGGAGTCAAAATCGAGACGGCGCTCCGCGAGCCGGAAGAACAGATCTATATCCGACTCGAGGACCTCATCATTATCCACGAGGACCACGCAGAAATCATCTCGGACTTCGTGCCCATGGACATCGACGCCATCGAAGCCTGGATGGCCCAGGACGGGCTGCTCCAGGATTATCCGGACATGGAGGTGTTTCTGGGCCCGAAATAAGAGTTGAACAAGCGGCCGAGTGCGGATACCGTGAATGATAGCGCTTCCAGCGCGAACGGAGGATCTGAGTGCGCGGCACATGGTTGGGGCGCTCTTTCACCTGCCCTGATCCTGACCCAGAACCTCTTTGAATCTCCGTTCCATTCTTGGGGACCGCCGCTACGGCCTCTCCATTCCCAGTACCCGATCGCTCCAGGAGCAATGGTTTTCAAACGTCCGCGGTGACCTGCTCGCCGGCGTCGTCGTGGCCCTCGCCCTGATTCCTGAAGCCATTGCGTTTTCCATCATCGCGGGCGTGGACCCGAAAGTTGGACTCTACGCATCGTTCTCGATTGCCGTCGTTACCGCGTTCGTGGGTGGCCGTCCGGGCATGATATCGGCGGCGACGGGCGCCATGGCCCTCCTCATGATCGTGCTCGTGCGGGATCACGGGCTGGAATATCTTTTCGCAGCCACCATCCTGACGGGCATCCTCCAGATCGTATTCGGCTGGTTCAAACTGGGCCGGTACATGAAGTTCGTCCCGAAGTCGGTCATGGTCGGGTTCGTAAACTCGCTCGCCATTCTCATCTTCATGGCGCAGCTGCCGCTGTTCGTGGGTGCCGGGTGGATAATGTACGCTGTTGTCGGCGCCGGCCTGGCCATCATCTACCTTCTGCCGCGCGTGACAAGTCTTGTCCCATCGCCTCTCGTGGCCATACTGGTCCTGACGGCCGCCTCTCTCCTCCTGCCCGAGGGCCTGAGCCGCGTCGGTGACATGGGAGCACTGCCAACGGCCCTGCCGCTTTTCAGTCTTCCGTCTGTTCCTTTTTCGATAGATACGCTCCGCATCATTTTTCCTGTATCGGTGGCGCTCGCCATGGTGGGTCTCATCGAATCACTGCTCACCGCCTCCATTGTCGACGAAATGACCGATACGCCGAGCGACAAGAATCGGGAATCGACGGGCCAGGGCATTGCCAACATCGTCACCGGGTTTTTCGGCGGCATGGCCGGCTGCGCCATGATTGGTCAGTCCGTCATCAACATCAATTCAGGTGGACGCGGCCGCCTGTCAACCCTCGCATCGGGCCTCTTCCTGCTCTTTTTCATCCTGGTGCTGGCCGATTGGCTGGTCCTGATTCCGATGGGAGCACTGGTGGCCGTAATGTTCATGGTATCGATCGGCACCTTCGACTGGGCATCGCTGCGCACCATGCGGACCATGCCGCTCAGCGAAACATTCGTCATGGTGGTGACGGTCGGCACCGTCGTCTTCACGCACGACCTGGCCATGGGCGTCTTCGTAGGCGTCATCCTTAGCGCGCTGCTGTTTGCCCGAAAAGTGGCTGACCTGGCGTTCATGGAAGATACCCTCAGCCCGGACGGTCGCGTCCGGACGTACACCGTGAACGGCGATCTCTTTTTCGTGACCGTCACGGGTTTCATAGCCCACTTTGACTTCCAGGAGGACGTTGACCGCATCGTACTCGACCTGTCGACCGCCCACATCTGGGATGCGTCGGCCGTGGCGGCCATTGACAAAGCCGTTCTGAAGTTCCGAAAACGCGATATTCAGGTGGATGTCATTGGCCTCAATGCGGCGAGCGCCACGCTACTCGACCGGGTCAATGTCAGCGCTCCGAAAATGGAGCTGTCCATGCCCTAGGGCGGGGCGTGTCCTAGAATACGCGGTTGCCGCGGTCACGTGCAGGTCCATTCGCTCCACTCTCCGTGATCGTGTAGGTAACCATTCGGGTGTAGGAGTCAGGCTTGGCGTCCACTGTGGCTACGGCTTCGTAGCTCATTGAGAGACCTGTTCCGCGGACCTGGGTGATGTTGGAGACGAGCGTGACGGCATTGAGCGACAGTTCCTTCTTGCCTTCCGGAGCGGCCATCGTTGCGGTGAGCGAGAGGCCGTTCGGCATTCTGGAGTCGTGCTCGGCGGTGATCTTCTTGTCGGTGCCGTTAGAAGCGTGTTGAAGAACCAGCGTGCGCAAAGATGCGAGCGCCGGAATGACAGATGCAAGGCGTCCCGACGCCGAATAGCAACGCTATTCGAAGGAGGGACAACGCAGCAGATGGCGTTTCGTCGCCGCAGAAGGGTGTGCGATGGTTTTTCAACACGCTTTTAGTGGTCACATTGTAAGAACCGGAAGCCGTGGCGGCGTCGGGGGCCTGACCAGCGGTCGCTGAACTGGTGGTCATCGAGACATTGCCACTCACCTCGATAACGGCGATTTCAGCAACGTTGATGGATACATTCTGCGTGGCCGTGTTGGACTGGGCGAAGGCGGTCGTGGAGAGCGAGAGTGGCGACGTTTTTCATGGTCTTGGAGAGCGTTTGGGTTGGTTACTGTCCCCTTCTCTTGCAACGGCCGTGCTAACAGAAGCCGGTTCTGGCACACCCATCTCGATCTTCCACGGATTCAGAGCCATAACGGCCCCGAACGCCCGTTTTGGGCCATTTCCCTGAATCTATCGCCCACTCGCTATCGCTCAGGCGGCCTGTTGCCGCCGGGAAAACTGTATCGCCTCCTAAACACAAGTGGATTGACAACGATCGTCGTGCGTAGGACACAAATAACCTCGACCTTGTACCCTCGGATCTACTCAGACGTATGGGTCCACTATTGCACACCCGACAAGCGACGTTAATGAAAGTGTTCAACGAGAAGGAAACGGCTGAAATCCTCAAAAGGGCTGCTGTGAAATCCCATCACACCACGGCAGAGGATAGCCTCGGGTTGACTCTTCAAGAGCTGGAGGAAATCGCCTCGGAGTCGGGAATAAACCCGAAACAAATCAGCAGAGCGATTCAAGACATCGAGTTGCAACGCCTCCGTCCTGAACAGACGTTTTGGGGAGGACCGTTCTCATTCTATGACCAAGTCCAGGTGGATCACGAAATAACAGCTGCGGAGTGGGAAGTTCTGCTTGCGTCATTCCGGGAGTTCTTTCAGTCCAAGGGTGAGATTTCCGTCAGAGACTCTGTTTATGAATGGAGCTCACCGTGGGGCACGACGAATGCCGCTCACGTAACAGCCTTGAAAGATCAGGCCAAAACCAAAATCAGTGTCAGCTGGAACGGACCGCTCACCGCGCTGCCATTTTATCTACCCATTCCCCTCGTTGGGATTGGTGCGCTCTTTTTCGCGTCCGAGTTTATGGGATTGGGCGCCGTTCCCGGGCTATCATTTGTCGCGCTATCCATGGGCGTGACCTTCGCGGCTGGCCGCTGGGCTCTGAGACGCCACATGAAAAATGGGGTCTCAAAACTCCGAGCGCTTACCGCCAAACTTCAGGGAAGCTCGCAATCCAGCCTGGTCCAGGACCAGCAGGCCGACGCTGAACCTCTGTTGGATCTGGAATCGGGACACATCGACTCCGGAATCTTGGATTCAAAGATGCCGCGGCGTTCCCGGGAATGATCTGAATGTCGCCGCTGGCTCAGTCACCGCGCAACTCGACGGCCGGGTTTGTGTTGGCAATCTTGCGGAACTGGGATGCAATCGTCAGATGATACAGGACCGTTGGCCGCCCTCCCCGGTCGGGGTCCACGGCACCCTCCGTTGTCTTAACGAGGTTCTTTCTCTGCAACCTGTGCAACGGGGCCTATATGGAACCAATCGACCAGTCACGACCGGTGGATCGGTACATGGATTCCAGAATCCGCACACCGTAGGCATCGTCCTGCAGACGCCAGATGGTGAGCAGCAGCAATTTTTCTGAACGAATAGTATGAAGTTTCAGTCGCCTCACTCATCAAACAGGGACGCAGGAAAAGTTGTGAGTCGTTGCAACCTTATTTGTTTCGCCTCGCATAAGTTATGCCATGTCACGATCCGATGAACTCATATTGCTGGCCGTCTGGAAGCTGCAGGACGATGCGTATGGCGCGTCCGTCCTGGACCATTTACAGCAATCGACATCCGAAGAATGGTCCATTGCGGGCGTCTATGCTCCGCTGAAGCGGCTCGCGCGTGCAGGGCTCCTCCGATCGCACACAGGCCGTCCAACGGCCGAACGCGGCGGACGCCGGAAACGCATGTACCGATTGACGGCCAACGGGGTGGCGGCGCTTGAGCGGTCCCGGGCCGAATACGAGTCCATGTGGCAGGACGTGTCCGCATTGTCCTGGGCCCCATGAACGCACGTCCACCCTACCTCCTTCGGGCCGTGCTCGAATTATGCGTACACCCGGCCGACCGTGACGAGGTCATGGGCGACCTGGACGAGCTGTACGCCGCCTACTCCCGGTCCGATGGACCGGTCCGGGCACGCACCTGGTACATCCGACAGGTCCTCGCCTCCGCCCCGTCTTTCATTTTGCAATCCCTTAGCTGGAGATCCCTCATGCTGAAGAACTACGCGACCCTTGCCCTGCGCACGCTGAACAAGCAGAAAATCCAGGGTCTCATAAACCTGTCCGGCCTCTCGATAGGTATTGCCCTGGCCATCCTCATCCTGCTATTCGTCCGGTACGAATGGACGTTCGACCAGGTACTCGACGGGCATGAGGACATTGTTCAAATCCAGGAATGGCGAGCAGATGCCGAGGGTGACTACAACCCCGGAAACACCAACATGTCGCTTCCGCTTGCAGATTTCCTCACTTCGGACGTGCCCGGCATTGAAGCGTCCACACGGATTTGGGACGACGAAGTCTTCGTGCGAAGGGACGGTAAAATTTTCGAGGCGCATACGCTGTTCGCAGACCGGGCATTCAATTCCGTGTTTCCGTTCCCCGTGATCTCGGGCGACCCGTCGGGCGACGGTGTTGTGTTGTCCCGCTCTTCCGCAGTCCGTTTGCTGGGTACGGAGAATGCGGTCGGGTCATCTCTTGAGGTACGCGTCGGCACGACGTATGGCACATATGACGTGGTGGCAGTTACGGAAAATCCGCCTCCGAATTCATCCATCCAGTACGAGGTGCTGGCCCCCATCGAAGACTGGATTCCTGCCCGGTTTCCCCAGGCCGTGGACCAATATGGGTGGTCGCTTGTGACGATATACGCCCGATTGCGTCCAGGCAGTGACATAGAATCGGTGGACGATGCATTGGCTAAACAGTATGCATTGGTGAGCGCTGAATACCTGGAGCGGCTCAGAGCACGCGAAGCCATTCCAGACGGTGTTCAGCCGGCCACGTGGCGCGCCGTCCCGCTGTCGGAGATGTACTTGACGAACGCCAGTGACCCGGCATACTCGTTCATCCTGATTGGACTCGGCATCGCGATTCTGCTCATCGCGTGCATCAATTTCATGACCCTGGCTATTGGACGCAGCCTGGGGCGCAGCCGGGAAGTGGGCATCCGCAAGGCCGTCGGAGCGGTCAGGGGTCAACTCCTTGCACAATTCTGGGGCGAAGCGTTTTTCATGACATTGCTGGCGACCGCGCTGGGCATGGTGACCGCCTGGTACCTGCTGCCGGTGTTCAACGACCTTACGGACCGAGCCCTCTCATTCTCACTTTTTAATGATTGGAGCATCCCGCTTGGCATACTGTTGATTGTCGCCCTTACGGGGCTTATTTCCGGAAGCTACCCGGCAGTCGTCCTATCCGCTTTCCGGCCTATTGATGTACTGAAGAGCCGCGTTCGCGTCGCTGGATCCAACTTCTTCACCAAGGGGCTCGTCACGTTCCAGTTCACGGTATCGGTGTTGCTCATTATTGCAACATTGGTCATGCGGGAGCAGGCGGATTTCATCCGGGAACAGGATCGCGGGTACGAAACGGATCAGGTCGTTCTTGTCAATCTGAATGGCCTGGCTGGCGAGGTTGCAAGAGACCGCTATCGGGACGCCTTGGCCAATGACGCGGCGGTCGTGGACATGACGCTCGCAAGTTCGTCGCTCGGATATCGTGGCTCGATTGGCTTCACCGGGGACTTTGATGGGACCAAGTCGACTATTGACATGCTTGAAACCGACCACCGCTTCCTGGATGTCATGAACATTGACATGGAAGACGGCCGCGGCTTCAATGCTGACCTGGCCTCGGACTCATCGGCCGTCGTTGTGAATCACGCGTTCGTGGAGCGATTCGCGCTGGAGGACCCAATCGGCAAACCCCTGCCAGAATGGTTTCCAATCCAGCCCGCGCCCGTTGTGGTCGGCATCACATCCGATTTTCGTTTCGCGTCCTTGTATCAGGAGGTCGGCCCACTGATGATGTCCGTGGGAAGTCCGGAGTCCTTCCGCTACCTGTACGTCCGGCTGGCCCCAGGCCACGTCGATGACGTGGTAGGCCGCCTTGAATCGGTCTGGAAATCCGTGTCGACCGATGTGCCGTTTGAGTACGAGTTCATGGATGATCGCATGGAGCGCGTCTACGCCTCGGACCTCAGGTGGGGACGGGTCATCAATATGGCATCAACGTCTGCCATCCTGCTCGCGCTTCTCGGGCTTCTCGGGCTGACGTCCTTGACGGTCCAGAACCGCACGAAGGAACTCAGTGTTCGTCGGGTGCTCGGCGCATCACGTGCAAGCTTGGTGATCCTCATTTTCCGGGGTTTTGCCGGGCTCATCCTGCTGGGATCGGTAATAGCCGTGCCGTTGGGCGCGGTCTTCTCAAAGAAATGGCTCGAAAATTACGCCTTCCACACGGACATAGGACCGGCCGTCTATCTGCTCGCGATCGGGGCCGTTTTTCTGGCATCATTCGTTACAATTGCTGCCCAATCATTCCGAACAGTTGCCACGGATCCAGCTACGGCACTCCGATCTGACTAAGGCCCGTTGAAACTGTGGACGGAGTCACGTTCAGCGTTTGACCAGCGTGATAGACCGGGAGGTTCGGCTGTCCCCTGATTCAACCACCATCCGGTATGCTCCCGCCGCGTAGTCCTTCAGCGGAATGGAAAGGCTGTGATGACCGGTGCCAGGATGAGGATTGCTGTAAACCATTGTTCTTCGGCCCAGCATGTCGACAACGGAGACTGACACGCGGCCCGCTCGCTGCGTGTTCAACTCCAGTGAGACGTGGTCCGACGCCGGATTCGGGTAGGCGGACGAAATCTGTAGCTCTACTGGGATGGATTCGTCAGCAACTTCGCGATCTGTGCGGACAGCCCCCAGGTTGAGCGGATTCCACAACATCCCGGCGCTGCCCCCGTTCTGCATTGTAACCGTTTGTGCGATCGGAAACTGTTCGTCGGCCGTGACCGTGTATCCGACAAGGTCAATCTGGGCCTCGGAATCATTGCTGTACACGGTTGTCACCAGAAATACCTGGCCGTCGTGTTCGCGTGCTCTCGATACGCCGGTCAGTTCACCGTTCACGAAGACGCCCAACATGGGGCCGTCCTCCATGTTTATGCCTTCCGATTCATCGAACGTACCCACGATGGTCATTGAGTAGTTGTAGTCCAGCGAACTGGGAGCCGTCCAATCCGGATAGTTCATGTCGTCAGATATCACCATGAAATTGAACTCACGTACCGTCAATTCATCGGTGTCGTGGGTCATTTCAAGACGCAGCCTATCCAGCCCCGACCACGAGTCCGGATACGTAATGGTCAGCATGCTTCCAACCACCGCTGTCGTCACATGGTCGGCTTCTGAGACCGTGAAGTGGATAGGCTGTCCCGTCGGATTAATGACGCCCTCATACAGATCAAACTGCTCCGCTCTTTTTCCCAGAACTGAATCGTCCTGCTCCGCAGGAGCAGAGTGAACGATCAGACCACGACTACCATAGATGTAATATTGTGGTGGATGAGACAACAGCAGTGTGAAGGGTTGTTCGTCTGAGATTTCGTTGCCCAGGAATTCGAAATCAGACGCGCTGGGCTTGAACGGGACGGCCCCAAGGGAATACCCGAAGTGATCGTGACCGCTCCGTGGGTCCTCAGCGGAATGCGTGAAGAACAGTGGTCGGTCTGTTGCTTGATCGTCCACCTGTAGCGCAATGTCAAATACGGCATAGCCTTCGGGCGTGGTCCAGCTCGGGCTGATCTGGGCAACCCGGTCTTTCTTCCAGTCTCCTCCCTCCGAACGGCGATACCAGACGTCCAACCGCCCGTTCATATCGCTGGACGGAACTCCGTTCGCATGACGAACTGGCGGCACGCCATTTCGAAGACGCCCCCCATATAATCATCCAGCCGGGGTGCAATGAACCGGTCCCACAGATCCAATGGATCCACCAACTCAGAGAGACCCCGCTGCCGGATGTCGGCAATGAACGTGTGCCAGAAGTTGAAATACGGCTCCTACGGCGCTCGCCCCCGGCAATAGCATCCACAATCGAATAGTGCACGTCGGCATCCGATACAAACGCATCGAACGCATGGATGGCCTCGTCATGCAAACGGCCGGTGCTGTCCAGCAGCTGTCGGGCCACGTTCTGCTTGAGCGACCTGTCGGGATCGACCAGCGTCAAATGCCCCGGCATACCGCCAAAAATACCGTATAGACGAAGCTGGTCCCGCGGCGACCAGTCGGGCACGAATCGCGCCGCATCATAAAAATCAAAAGGGCGAATGTCCAGGCGCCCGGTCCTGCGTCCGTAGAGCGGCTGGTCGACTTCCACCAGTTTCTTCATGGCCGATACGTGACTACCGCTCAATATGAGGGTGATGCGGGAATCGGTCAGATCGTGATCCCACCAGCTCTGCAGGACAGAGGTCAGCGCAGGGGATGCGTCGGTGAGATATGGAAACTCGTCGAGAATGAGTGTAAGTGGCTCTCCGACCACTTTCTGTCGGAGCCAGCTCAGAAGCGACTCCCAATCCGGAAAAATCGCGTGCTGCAGCGACGTGTCATCGAAATGATCAACGAGCCGCCGGGACAGCGTCTTGAGCTGTTCCTGGTCCGACTTGCGCGTCGCCTGGTAGTAAAAGCCGCCGGTCGCATGGGCGAATCGTGTCAAAAGGAAGCTTTTCCCGGCGCGCCGATGCCCCAGGACAAGCACCAGTCCTGGACCGGGTGCCAAGACCGCATCTGAGAGGCGCATCCACTCCCGATCCCTGTCCAGCAGATCATCCGGCTTGTGCGGAGGCAGCAAGCCTGTAGATATTTTCGTCGTTCCGCTCACATGCGCAATGTGCTAACATATATGTTAGTAACACAAGTGTTAGCAACAGCAATATGGCGCATGTCCGTGTTCAATGCTCGCCGGAACCTGCTCCGATTCATCCAGCGGCAACGCGCGCTGCTTCGCCTGGCGCGTTCACAGCTGATTCCATCTGCATCCGCGTTGCTTCATCGGCCGGGAAAAAGGTCTCGATACGGAGTTCTTCAAGAGCGGGTGACCGGGCGGAGTCGAAGGCCATGATGGTGCCAAGCAGACGGGCCTCCATGCCGCCGAGCGACAGATGCAGGACGAGCGCGTGGTCCTGTGCCGAACTGCGGAACGAGTCGTCACTTCCAACGCCCGTCACGCCGCCATACGAAGCCATTTCGTCGACGAGGGCGGCGAGCTCCGTATCCATCGGATTGCGGATGAGCTCGCGGCTGAGGCGGTCCATGAAGTGGGGGCCGACGTCGGACCAGTTCAACAGGCACGTCCGTAGCCCGGCGGGGTGGAAAAGCAGCCTGGCCAGGTTGGGCGCGAGGGGCGGCTCGATGGCGCCCACGCAGAAAAACGGGTCCAGGAACTGCCTGGCGGCGGTGTTCGCCATACGGATATTCCAGTGCCGGTCTATGGCGACGGCAAACCACGGCTCGTGCCGCTCAAGCACGGAGCGGACGAGATCGTAGTGGAAGGCGAGTTCGTCGTCCGAAAGTGTGGCGTCCGAGTAAGGGTGGGCGAATCCAGCGGCTTCGAACAGTTCGTTGCGCTCGCGCAGGGGGATGGCGAGCGCATCGGCGAGAGCCCCGAGGGCGCGCCGGGAGGGGTGCGAGCGGCCGGTCTCGAGGAAACTGATGTGTCGCGCAGACAGGTCGGCTTCGAACGACAGATCCATCTGGCTCAGCCCGCGGTGCTTGCGCCACGCGCGAAGCATGGTCCCAACGGGTGGGAGTTCATCGGGAGGGAGGTGAGTCGTAACGGGTGTTTGCATGGAAATCATTACCTCTGACGTAATTGATACAACTACGTCTACAGGTGAAATTGGGTCCACACGCTTTCAAACCCTTCAAATAAGAATAACGGTCCCATGAAATGGAATGGACTACGCACGGCACTCCGTGCGAACGCGACGTTTTCGGCCATGTCAGGACTTACGGCATTACTATGGGCCCATCCACTCGCCAAGTGGATGGGTGGGTTCAGTCCCTGGATCCTCCTGGCTCTCGGGCCCGGCCTGCTGCTTTTTGCGCTTCTGCTCATCGTAGAAACGCGCCGTGCGCGGCCTGTGCCCTCGGCCGCCCTCGCGATATCGATCGCCGACCTCGCGTGGGTCGTGGGAAGCGCCGTGCTCCTCATGGTGGCGGGACCTGCCCTGTCCGCGGGCGGCGCATGGACGGTCATCTTCGTCGCGCTTGTCGTCCTCGTCCTTGCCACTTGGCAACTGGCTGGACTCAGAGGCCTTACGCGCAACACCCGTGGGCGGACAGCCGCCCGCAGTGCGTTCGAAATTCACCAGGAGGTCGCTGCATCTCCCGGTGCCATCTGGTCTGTAATCCGCCAGCTCGACCGGATCGGGGAGTATTACCCGGCGCTCAGGAGCGTGGAGGTTTCAGGTGGCTTATCCGGCGAAAAGCCCAGAGACGTACCCGCCCGGCGTACGTGTGAAAACCACAAGGGGCAGCGCTGGTCGGAAGAAGTCGCGACGCTCGACGACGAGAAGCGCGAACTCTCGCTCCGGTTTGACTCTGAGGCCCCCGGCTTTCCCTTCCCTATCCACCCCATGTATGGTGGATGGACGGTCCGGCGCGTGTCCGGAAAAACGCGCGTCACTATCTGGTACGAGTTCACCATGAAGGGAGGACTACTCGGCGAACTCATGGCGCCGCTGCTGGCTGAAAAGATTCGCCCGGTCATGCTGGATACGATCCGGAATATGGATCGTGGGGCCGCCGCCTGAACAAGGCGTAGATATACGGGCGAGGATCGCCTTTGGGATTGGTGTACGTATAGTGTTCGCTGGCAATGAGGTCGAAGTCTGCGCCAAGTCGATCGGCCATTTCACCCGTTGAATACCGGTGCAGTTCGAGACCCGCACACTTTTTTGCTCCGTCCGTTGAAAACTCGGCCAGCAGGACATACCCGCCCGGCTCGACGACGGCCCTGAGGTTGTCGAAATACGCCTTGATGTCCGACTCCAGGAGCAGGAAATGCAGCACAGCGCGATCCAGCCAGAGTGTGACCGGCGGAAGCCCGGCTGGCAGCGGCCTCGATATGTCGTGATGAAGCCACTGGATGCACGCCTCTGCGCCTGCCTCCAGGCATGTGCTCTTCCGGCTGGCGAGTCGCTCTTCCAATTTGTCGAGCGCTGCCTGGCTGATATCGTTCAGCACAAGGTTGTGCCCGCGGCGAAGCAGTTCATCGACCAGGAGGGACGTCCCGGCACCAGGTAGAAAGATTTCGAGAGGAAGAGTCGTCGGAATACGATCCAGGAATTTGAGCGTCTGGGAGACGTTGTCCTCATACCAACCCAACTCGGCGTCCGTCGTTGTTCGGAATATGTCGTTCCAGTGCTCGGCGTGCATGGCTTACACCTCCACCTCCTCCGGCTCTTCTTCCCTCCGGACAAGATGGAATGTGGCATATCCGGCGCCCGCAACGCTCACGAGCTGCAGCCCGTGGAGCCACCAGATGGGCTGCCCTTTGAGTCGAACAAACCGCGATTCGATGGTTTTGCCCTTCAGTGTCGACGTGCCTACGGCCGGGTTCCGGTAAAACGGCGCCCACATCACATTGCCCGTCGACTCAATGCGCCAGGGAATGTAGAACAGCGCCACGACAAAAAGCGCAATCACCGTCGTACCGAGAACGCCGCGTTGTGTGTGGTTCATGTTTTTGTGTGCATGGTACCGCGCACGGGATTTACTCGCCGGTCGGATCGCAGCCATTCAGCCACCGCCGAGAAACAGGCTCGTGAGTCGCGGGTTCGGCCCCGCGAACAGGGTTCGCGGGGCCTCAGCGCTCGTTTGAACCCTACGGCTTCAACTCCCTGTACCGCTGAATATTATGGAAAGAGGGCTGTCCCCTGTCGGGGCGGCCCTCTTTCCATGGTACCGCGTACGGGATTTGAACCCGTGTTACCGGCGTGAGAGGCCAGCGTCCTAGACCCCTAGACGAACGCGGCGTTGGGGATCGCGATATACCGGCATGCCGGGGAGCGTGTTCCGGGATCCGCCGTTCTTTCCGCACGCTTCCAAAGTGCTCCCGAAACGTGTCAGCGTTTCCTTCGGGTCTTCGCACGTGAGGCGTTCTGTGCACCATCCAGGGCTTTTTTGCTCCACGCCACGAGGGCCTCCCGGTCTTCCAGAACGTCGGGAGGTACGGTCCAGTAGGCCATGGTCCGCTCGTCGCCATATGGGCGGAACGGCTCGGAGTCGGACGCTTCGAAATCTGCCAGATTGTGCGGCCCGACTTTCAGGTAAAGTTGGTCGTCGTGGACCATCGCGAAAATGGTTCCGTCGCCATAGATGGAGACCGCGCCGAACATGGGCCGCGAGCTCAGGACACCAACGCCAGCGAGTTGCTCAAGGACGAATGCGACATATTCTTTCGATACAGCCATGGAGTGTCACCGGGCCAGGTGGGACAACAGAAAGTCGCGGGCGCGCGAAAAGCTCCCGCTGAGCGTAAAGGGGTCGTGGCCGCCACCGGTGTAGAAGAACGCCTCGAAGTCGGGAGATGTGCGGCCAATAGCCGACATGGCGGAGGAGAGGCGTTGGGACTGGGAAACAGGGACGACGCTGTCGGACGTACCATGATGCACCTGGAGACGCGCCAGCTCGCCGCTCCAGAGTACGGGAGAGCGGCGGGCCAATTCGAGGCGCATGACGCCAAGCGAGAGCTCACCGCGCGAAAGCGGGGTAATAAAACGCGAATTGAGCACGTCAATGCCCGGCAAATCGCGCGGCGCCCCGTCCAGCGCTTCCTCGAATACCTCCTGTACGAACTCGCCGTAGAAATCCGACGGCCCGAAAAAGTCTACAACTCCCTCAATGCGCGGATCGCGCACGTCCATGAGCAGTCCCACGCCGGCGCCCCGGCTGAACCCAAGCACGACGGTTCGATCCGCGTCCGCCGCCGGTTCCACCTGGCTGGCTACGCTGAGAAGCGCAAGTGCATCGTCCACGTCATAATCCCACGGACTCGCCGGCCCGTCAGACACCCAGGTCTGTCCTGCGAACGAGAGCGGTTCATCCCGAAAAGAGGGCACCACGACAACGTAACCGTCCGCTACGCCCGGAAAGAGCCCGAGCAGCTGCAAGGCTTCCTCATCGACGCTCACGCCTGCATCTCCCCCATGCGCGTAGACGAGGACCGGGGCGCTGCCGGGCGCCAGCCCATCGGGTGTGATGATGGCGCCGTAGTGCTGGACGGCCTCCGTGTCGGGGGGACCAGGGACGATGTGCGATACAATCCGGACCGTAGCGCCCGTTCCGCCGACGGAAACCCGCGTCTCGAGGTGCTCGGCAACGCCGACGGCCGCTACAGAACGCACAGCCCACTCCGCCTCGACGGTCGCCAGCTCCGCCTGGGTTGGCGGTGCAAAAACGGCTTCGGTATCAACTTCAACCGGAAGGCGGGCCGGTCCCGTGCCGCCACCACCGTCGCATCCAGACAGAAGAAGGAAAAGCGCAAGAAGATGTGCAACAAACCGGGAGGACGGTAGCCGTTCAATTGACGACTGAAATGACATTCGCATGGTCGTTTACGCAGCGCGTGGCAGGATGGCAGTGGAACTCGGCCATCCTACGTTGCCACTGCCGCAGGGATTCCCCTACATGAATATGAGGCGATTATGAATTCATTTTTCCGGCTGTGCGTCTTATTTAGATCGCGTCTAAATTAGCCTTCGTATTTGGAATCAGTCTAAACAAGACCTCGCTGTCAATACCATGACCACGCTGTCACGCATCGGCCTTCTGGCCACGCTAATTACCTTCCTTGCCACGTCTGCCACAGCCCAGTCGAACGGGCGCATTTCAGGCACCGTCTTCGCCTCAGATACCGGCGAAACCATTCCCGGGGCCAACATCGAGCTCGTCGGTACCACCTTCGGCGCCGCCGCAGACATGCGCGGCCGGTTTGAAATTACCGGACTGCCCGCCGCGCCGTATATGCTCCGCGTCTCGACCCTCGGGTACGTCACGAGCGAATTCAATGTCCGCGTGCTGGCGGGCGAAACCTCGACCGTCCGCATTCCCCTGGAACCCACCGTTCTGGCCATACCCGAGCTCATCGTCGAGCGCGAGAGCATGCTGGCGCACCCGCTCGGGATGGAAGGTATTCCAGGGTCTGCCCACCGCGTAACCGCCCGCTCGCTCGAAAAGTTTGAAGCCAACGATATCAACCGGGCGCTGCGCAGCGTCCCCGGACTGAACCTGCAGGAAGAGGATGGATACGGCCTGAGGCCCAACATTGGCATTCGCGGGAGCGGTGCCGAGCGCAGCTCCAAGGTCAGCATCATGGAAGATGGTATTCCTGTCGCGCCCGCGCCCTATGCCGCATCGGCCGCCTACTATTTTCCAACAGTCGGGCGCATGGAGGAAATTGAAATCCGGAAGGGATCGAGCCAGATCAAATACGGCCCGTACACCACGGGCGGAGCCATCAACCTGCTCTCGAAATCCATCCCTGAATCGCTCGCAGGCGAAGCCCGCGTGCAGGCTGGAGAGGAAGAGAGCCTGACCGTCGAGGGTTTTGTCGGCAATTCCTGGAAGCACGGAGGCTTTCTCGTGCAGGCCTTCAATGCGCAGACGAACGGGTACAAGGAGCTTGACGGCGGCCAGGACACCGGCTTTGACAAGACCGACGTCATGCTCAAGGGTCGTATCAACACGGATAGAAATGCGGCCGTCTACCAGGCGCTCTCCGTGAAAGCGCTCTTCACCGACGAAGTATCGGACGAGACCTATCTGGGGCTGACCGATGCGGACTTCCGCGCCAATCCCATCCGTCGCTACGCCGGATCGGCCGAGGACGAAATGAACACCGAATACCGGCAGGTCATGCTGCGCCACCTCGTGGTGCCGCGCGAAAACCTCAAAGTCACCACGACGGCCTACCGCTCCACTTTTGCGCGCAACTGGTACAAGCTCGACAAGGTGGGCGGCATATCGATTGCCAGTCTCCTTGAAAATCCTACCGATCACTCCCAGGAATTCAGTGTCGTACAGGGACTCTCGAACGACCCGTCGACCCAACTCGGTGTCAAGGCCAACAACCGGGAATACCTCTCTCGCGGCATCCAGTCAACGCTTGAGTACAGCACCGATACGCAGGCCGGAGCGCTCGATGTCGAGCTCGGCGTGCGCATCCATGAGGATGAAATGGACCGCTTTCAGTGGGTGGACGGCTTTGTGATGACCGAATCGGGGATGGACCTCGTCGCGCCGGGCGTTCCGGGCACGGACTCGAACCGCATTGAGACCGCAACGGCCACCGCGTTTTTCGTGCAGCCACGCCTCATCGCGGGCCGCGTGACCATCCAGCCGGGCCTGCGCTATGAGGATATTTCCATCCGCCGCGAGGACTTCGGCAAGAACGATGTGGAGCGCACGGGCGCCAACCTGGCTGAGCGCGAGAACGAGGTGGATGTGTGGATTCCGGGCCTCGGTATTTCGGCGGAAATTCGGCCCGGCGCGACAGTTTTCGGGGGCGTGCACCGCGGATTTGCGCCTCCTGGATCGACGGTCGGGACCGACCCCGAGAAGAGCGTGAACTATGAACTCGGAGCGCGCTACCATGACGGTGCACGCCGCGCCGAGGTGGCCTTCTTCTACAACGACTTCGAGAACCTGCTCGGCACGGACCTCGCGGCGGGTGGCGGGACCGGCAGTGGCGACCTGTTCAACGGCGGCGAAGCCACGGTTCGCGGCATTGAGCTCACGGCAGGTGAAAACCTGGGCCGCTTCCTGGACTGGCGCTTCTCCATCCCCGTCGGCGTTTCGTACACGTTCACGGACGCTACATTTGAAACGTCGTTTTCAAGCGACTTTGCCAACTGGGGCGATGTCGAAAAGGATGACGAACTGCCGTATGTGCCGCGCAACCAGTTCACGGTCGATGTCGGGCTGAACACGGGCACTGTCGACCTCGCTCTGCAGGGCACCTGGGTGGACGACATGCGGACCGTCGCCGGACAGGGAGATTTCGTGCCTGAAGAGTCGGTCGCGTCATTCTTCGTGGCCGAGTTCTCGGCCGGGTACGAGGTCAACCGGAACGTGCGTATCTTCGGCATTGTCCGCAACCTGTTTGACGAAGAATACGCCGTGGCCCGCCGCCCGGCAGGACTGCGCCCGGGACTTCCCCGAACCATCCTTGCCGGTATGCGTGTCACTTTCTGAGACGCCATGATCTATTTCGACTCCAACGCCACGACCCCCGTCGAGCCCGCCGTGCTTGACCGTATGCTTCCGTTTTTCTCGGAGCACTACGGAAACCCGTCCAACACGACGCACGCCATGGGTTGGGCGGCGGGCGAGGCGGTCGAAATGGCCCGGGAAGACGTCGCCGCCCTCGTGTCCGCCGAGCCCAAACAGGTGACGTTCACATCCGGCGCGACGGAAGCCATCAACATGGCCGTATGCAGTGTGGTCGAGCCGCTCGTGAGAGCCGGTAAAACCGGACACCTGATCACCGTCGCCACCGAGCACAAGGCAGTCCTCGCCGCCATGGAACGGGCCGCTGGGCAGGAAGGCATATCGCTGACTGTTCTTCCTGTGGATGCGGCGGGGCGCGTCAGCTCCGCCGATATTGTGGCCGCACTTACGCCCGATACCGTCCTGACGGCCGTCATGTGGGCGAACAATGAGACGGGCACGGTGCAGCCTGTCGCGGAGATTGCTGGCGCGCTCGCCGACCACCGCACGCTCTTCCTGACCGATGCCACGCAGGCCGTCGGCAAACTCCCGGTCTCCATGCAGGGCATTGACATGCTCACGCTGTCCGCGCACAAGGTCTATGGCCCCAAGGGCACGGGCGCGCTCATCTGCGGGCCGCGCGTACGCGTCGACCCACTGCTCGTTGGTGGCGCCCAGGAGAGCGGGCGCCGCGCGGGTACGCTCAACGTCCCTGGAATTGTGGGTCTGGGCGCGGCCTGCCAGGTTGCGGCTACCCGCCTGGAGCGCGACCACGACGACATGCTGGCCCGCCGGGATCGGTTTGAAGCTGGCCTCATGGACCTGGCAGAGCGCTCGGGAACGGACATCATCATTAACGGCGCCGCGGCCGAGCGCCTCCCCCAGACCACGAACGCCACCTTCCGCGGTGTAAAGGCCAAGGAGATGATGGCGGGCATAGGGACCATAGCGTCCTCCACTGGAAGCGCCTGCAACACGGGAAAAGGAGCAGGAAGCCACGTACTGGCCGCCATGGGCGTCGGCGCGGCCGACGGCGAGGGCACGGTCCGGTTCTCGATGGGCCGCCACACGACAGATAGCGAAATAGACGAAGCCCTCGAAGCCATCGGGGCCTGGCTCGGCGCGGGCGTCCCGGCGTGACCGGCGCCGCGTGAACAAGCCCGCGTGAACAAGCCAGAACTGCGCACGTAGCACGCCTACCATGGACACACTGCCTACTTCCGCCCCCGAAGCCGTCATCCGAAACCGCGTGGCCGAGAGCCCCATCGAGGTCTTCAATCTGGAAGAACTCTGGGGCAGTGCAGCGCTCCGCGTGTTCGATCTTGCCGCTTTCCTGGACAAGGGCTTCATTCTGCGCGAAAAAGCATTTCGCGATGCAGCGCGCACCTATGACTGGACGCAGTACGAAGGGGCCCACGTAGCACTCCAGTGCTCGACCGATGCCATTATCCCGCCGTGGGCCTGGATGCTCGTCGCCTCAAAGGCATCGAGCGCTGCGCTGTCCGCAACGGTCGGAGACGAACTGGCGGTGCGCACGGCAGTATTCACGCGGCTTCTGGCGGGCTTCGACTGGTCCCGGTATGAGGACCGGATCGTGGTCATCAAGGGCTGCGGCAGCCGAAACGTACCCGAGTCGGCCTATGCCGAGGCGACCGTCCGTCTCATGGGAGTGGCCCGCAAGATCATGTACGGCGAGCCGTGCTCAAGCGTCCCCATCTGGCGGCGCCCCAAGTAGGGGCAGCCGTCCGTGCGTGTTGCACAGCTTTCGGATTTCTGGACCCGTCACGAGCGCTGGCTGGGCGTCCTCTTTTTCGCCGGAGGTATTGTGTGGGATGCATTGACGCTCCGCCGCATTGACAACTGGGTGGACAACACCATCCTGCTCAGCTATTTCATGGCGCTCGTGGGCGTGATTGCGCTCCACGGACGAATCATTGGCGGCCGCCGCGTGCCTCCATTGCTTATCCGCGTACGACACTGGGTACGCCCCGCCATCCAGTTTCTGCTTGGCGCCCTTCTTTCGGCGCTTGTCATTTTCTATGCGCGCACCATTACGTGGACGACCGGATCGGCCTACTGGGCCGCTCTCGTGATCGGCCTCATTGGCAACGAAATCCTGCTGCGGAGGCGCGTCTCATTTCCGGCGCTCGTCGTGACGCTCTTCCTCGTCGGCGCCACGATTGCCGCTTACCTCGTACCCGTCGTCGCCGGTCGTATGGGACTCGACCTCTACCGGTTGGCCGTGGCGCTGGCTGTTATCCCGGCCGGACTGCTCGTGGCATACGGAGCCCGGCACCGCGCCTTCAAGTCCCGAATGCGCCTCCTGGCCACCCTTGTCGGCGTTGCCGTCCTGGCTGTACTGCTCGACACAGCGTACCGGCACAACTGGATTCCTCCCGTACCGCTCGCCGTCCAGGCGGGCGGCATCTACGAAAACGTGCGCCGGGACGGTGACGATTTTGTGGCCACATGGCAGAGTCGTGACTGGGGGCTCTTCGACCGGGATTACGCGCACGAACTGTATGTGGCAGATGGCGATACGGTGTTTGCCTTTTCGGCGGTATTTGCCCCGACCGGACTCAGGGAGAAGATTTACCATGTCTGGCAGCACCGGCGCAGCGACAAATGGGTCTCGACCGACCGCATTGGCTACAGCGTCCTCGGCGGTCGCGATGGCGGCTACCGGGGCATTACGTTCAAACGCCAACTCGCCCAAGGCCGCTGGCGCGTCCTTGTCGAGACCTCAGACGGCCGCATCCTGACACGGATCCCCTTCGAGATGGTCCGAGGCGCCGCACCCAGTGAGCGTCCCAAACCCACGGCATCGCTGCGCGAACGCCGGTTCTGAAGCGGGCTTCTGGGCGCGTAACCTCACGACTCTTTGTCGAGCCAGGCGCCGAGCTCCTTTTTGACGTTCGCCCACTGCCTCTCGTCGCCTCGCATGGCGCCCAGCAGCTCTTTGACTTTAGATACGCCGAAATTCTTCGCCATGTGCCCTGTGATATTCGGTGGCAACGACAACTCGCCGCTCGTTACGTGTGCATTGAGTACAAATGGCCGCTTCGATGCACGGGCCTGTTCAATCGCGGGCAGGATATTGCCGGGCTCGACGAGGTTCACGCCCTCGCCCCCACACAGCTTGGCATACCCGGCGAAGTCGAAGTTCTTGATTTCGAGCGCGTCGAAGTTTGGGGCGAGCCCGGCCTCCTCCATTTCAATTTTGACAAATCCGAGTTCCGAGTTGTTGAGCACGACGATCTTGATGGGGAGGTTATACTCGACGGCCGTCGAAAAATCGTGCAGGGACATGTTGAATGCCCCGTCTCCAACGAGCGCCCAGACCTCGCGCTCCGGAAACAACAGTTGCGCCCCGATGGCGGCCGGAAGTCCGACGGCCATGGATCCGTGGTTGAATGAACCAATGACCCGCCGCTCCGAGTGGAAGTTCATGAAGTTGGTAGACCAGATGGCCGACGTACCCGTGTCGATCACGAAAATGGCATCGTCGGCGGCCACGTCGCTGATGGCGCGGGCTACGACCTGCGGATGCATGATCTTGAAGTCTTTCGATGTGCTCGACGTGCGGCAATTGTCGTCCTTCCATGCGACGAATTCCTTGTTCAGCTTCTCCACGAATCGACGATCAGGCTTCTCCATGCACTGATCGAGTACGTACCGGACCACGTAGCCAACATCCGCGTGGATGCCAAGCGAGACATTCGTCCTGTTGCCGATGGATTCGGGCCGGATATCCACCTGGATGGTCTTCGTGGACTTCGGAAGATAGTTGACATACGGAAAATCCGTCCCGAGCATGATGAGCAGGTCGCACTCCATGACGGCCTTGTAGCCGGAGGGGTTGCCTATGAGTCCCGTCAGGCCCACCACGTTCTCGCTCTCGTGATCAAAAATGTCGGCGGCCCGAACCGTGTGCGTGATGGGGGCATTCAGTTTTTTGGCGAACGCCAGCACCGCATCGCGGGCGTCCCGGCAACCCGCGCCCGCCAGAATGCCGACCGTCCCCGCCTCATCAATAAGTCGTACGGCGGCGTCCAGCTGCTCCCGGGGCGGCGTGGTGGTGGCCCTTGACCGGAACACCTGGTGTACGAAGGGCACATTCTCGGCTGGCATCTCCGCAATATCGGCCGGCAACTCTATGCGGCACACACATCTATGATTGATGGCAATCCGGAGGGCGCGCAGAATGACGCGCGGCGCCTCCTCCGCGCTCCGGATCACCGCCTGATAGTCGCACACATCATCAAAGATCTTGGTCAGGTCCACTTCCTGATGGTAGTTCGTGCCGATATGCTCAATGGGTACCTGACCGGTGATGGCGAGGACCGGCGAGCGCTCCTTCTTGGCATTGTATAGGCCATTGACCAGGTGCAGCGCACCCGGGCCGACGGTACTTGCACACACACCGATGTTTCCGCCGAGCTCGCCCTGGGCAAACGCCGCAAAACTGGCGTTGCCTTCGTGTTTCATCTTGATCCAGCGGACGTAGTCGGGACGGTCAGGGTCCTGTTGACCCATGGCTGTGACCAGCGGATTGAGCGCGTCACCGGCCACGCCGATGATTTGCCGGACGCCTTCACTCCTTAAAATGGCGAGTAGTTGTTCAGATACGTTCATGCGGGTCCCGGTTGAATGGTCTGTGGTCGTTTTGCCCCGCGGCTGTGTCTTGCCGGACTGCGGCTGTGTTTTGCCCCGCGGCTGCGGCTTGCTGTACTGCTTCGTCTTGCCAGTTGTCAGCTACCCAATCCGGCTCATGGTGAGGCCATCCGGGGCAATGAAGGCCTGGAAGTAGTCCCTCAATGCGCGGTGTTCAGGACGCGAAAGCCCAGGATCGTCCTGCAAGAGAGAACGGGCAGCCGTTCGCGTCACTGAAACAAGGTCGGTGTCCTCGGCGACATCTGCCAGTCTGAAAGCGGGAAGACCGCTTTGCCGCGTGCCGAAGAAGTCGCCGGCTCCCCGGAGCTTGAGGTCCACTTCGCTGATTCGGAACCCGTCGTTGGTGTCGACCATGGCCTGAAGCCGTGTTTTTGACGCCTCACTCCGCTTGAAATCGCACATCAACACGCACGTCGCTGCATGCTGGCCGCGGCCAATGCGGCCGCGCAGCTGGTGGAGCTGGCTGAGTCCAAAGCGCTCGGCATGCTCAATCACCATGATGCTCGCGTTGGGCACGTCAACACCGACCTCAATAACGGTCGTCGACACCAGGATGGCGGCCTCACCCCGCACAAAACGTTGCATGGCGGCCTCCTTTTCAGCGGCCTTCATGCGCCCATGCACGAGCGCGACCTCGACGCCTGGAAAAGCGCCGGACACCTCCCGGTACCCGGACTCGGCGTCCTTGATGTCTTTAAGCTCCTCGGCGTCGCTTTCTTCTACGAGGGGATAGACCATGTAGACCTGCCGCCCGGCCGCAATTTCGCTGCGCATGAGATCGTAGAGCTCGCCGCGCCGCTTTTCCCACAGCAGGCGGGTCTCGATATCCTTGCGGCCGGGCGGTCGGTCGCGGATCACGGTCACGTCCAGGTCGCCATAAACGGTGAGCGCCAGCGAGCGGGGAATGGGCGTGGCCGACATGAGCAGAATGTGTGGACGCTCTCCCTTCTCGTAGAGCGCGGCACGCTGCATGACGCCAAACCGGTGCTGCTCATCGACAATACAGAGGCCCAGGGCGCCGAAGGCGACGCCCTCCTGGATCACGGCATGCGTGCCGACGACGACGGAAATCGAGCCCTGTGCCAGGCCATCGAGCGTTGCGCGGCGCACGGCGGCTGGCGTACTGCCCGTCAACAGGCCTACCATGAGCCCGAGCGGCGCGAGCCATGTGGAGAGCGTCCGGAAGTGCTGCTCGGCCAGGATCTCGGTCGGCGCAAGGAAGGCCGCCTGGTAGCCCGCATCGACCGCCATAAGGGCCGCGATCACCGCGACAACTGTTTTGCCACTGCCCACATCCCCCTGCAGCAGGCGGTTCATGCGGGCGCCGTGCGCCGTATCTACCCGGATATCATCGAGAGCTGCCACCTGACCGGGCGTGAGCGTAAAGGGCAGCCGCTCCGCGAACTGTATGGCAAGCGGACCGTCCGCATGCAGCGCGGGACCAGCCTCACGCCGCACGCGACGCCGGATGGCTCCCATCATGAGCTGGAAGAAAAACAGTTCTTCAAACTTGAGGCGGCGCGTGGCGGCGTCCAGTTCTTCGCGGGACTTCGGGAAGTGGATGGCGCGGCGCGCTGATCGGCCATCCATGAGGTGGAATTCGGCGGCCAGATCCGCGGGCAGCGGGTCTTCAAGGCCGGCTCCCTTTTCCTTGAACCAGGTGAACAGAATGCGCCGGACCTGTCGACTCGACAGGCCTGCCTCATCGAACGAAGCGTGACCCGGGTAGAGACCGATAATCCGGCCGGTGTCGAGCTTCGGGCCGGCGTCGTCCACGCGATCGAATTCGGGGTGGGACATGCTCCAACGGCCAGAGAACAGGGTCACCTTGCCATGAAAGGCAATACGTTCGCCCTCCTTGAAGAGGTTGGACATGGCGCGTGCGCGCTGGAACCAGACGCAGGTCAGAAAGGCACCCGATCCGTCCGTGACCGTGAGCTCAAACCGCGAACCACGTCCTCGACGCGCATGGAACCGCATTCTCTGGACCGTCCCGACAACCGTGACGGCCAGCATGGGTGCCTGAATATCGGCCACGCGCACGACGTTCGTCCGGTCCAGGTAGCGCCGCGGGTAGAGCGCAAGGAGGTCGGCCGTGGTGCGAATACCCTCGGCGGCAAGCACGTCGGCGCGCTTCGGGCCAACGCCCTTCAGATACTGGATGCTTTCGCGGAGCAGGGAGACGGACATGGCGCCAAGATACGGGCGGCGGCGTCAGGGCTGCTGGTCGACGGCCGGGCTTTCCGGGATGCCGACCGGGCCTTCCCACCTGAAAAATCGGACCCCTGGCTCGGGTTCGAGTACAGCGATGGCCATGGTCACGCGGCCACGCTCCTCTTCCCGGACCGCGATATCCGTCGGGTAGAAGTCCTTGTTGAAGGCCGGTCGCGGCTCGGTCAAAACGTGAAGCAGCCGTCCCTCCCGGTCGTAGACGTCGATCCGCAGCCACCCGGGTCGCATATTGATGACGTAAAAACGGGTGGCCGTCACAGCCGCGCTCACAGACAGCATGGGAGGCGCGTGCGTATCGCCCAGCATGAATTGGCGCATGCGGGCCAGCATCGGGGAATCGAATCCGAAAAAGCGCAGGGTGTCGGCGCCGGGCGACGCGGTAGACGTGGGCTCGGCGGTGCCCGGCGCCCATGTGAGTGCTCGCGGCAAGTAAGCCGACAGGCTGATGATGTCCGGCTCCCGAACCCGCAGGAGACCGGCATGCTGCCACGCGCGCCCCTCGAGCGGGATCTGCGACAGGATCTCCCCCGACTCGGCATGCATCAGGGCCATGTATCCATCAAAATCATCGGCCACCACCTTGACGGCTACGATGGAATCCCGGGCAGCCGCATACCGGAGTCCGCCTACAGCAGGCAACTCCCCACCCAGGGGCACGAGGCGGTGTGTGCCCGAGGGGGCTACGTGCCAGAGCGCGTGTTCAGCCGGCTCGAACACGAGCGCCGTACTGGCCGCAAAACCGGCCAGATAAGGGAAGCGCTCCGCGTCGCCACCGGACGCGTTCAGATCGAGGAGAGGCGGTCCAGCAGAAACGTCGTCACGTGGGCCGCGGTCTTGCCGGGAAGGCGTGCGCACGGACGGGTCGCTGCCGGGCTGTGCCGAGTCAGGAATACGATAGATGCGTCCTTCTTCGGTATCCGTAACCCACAGCGCTCCGTCGGGAGCAAATGCGAGGGTGCGCGGATGGCCCATGTCGCCCGAAATATCCCCCAGGACGACGAGCGTATCGACAGGCAGTGTCGTGGCATGGGCCCGCGAGAGCGAATCGGATGGATACAGCTCGCGCGGTTCGTTCCGGTTACAGGATGATGGCAGGCATCCACTTACAGAGAGCGATACCAGTATGAAAACAAGGACCCGGGGACGAATGGTCATAAGGCGCGGATGTGGGTACGGAGCCGTGGCTTACGCCATCGGCAACGCGGGGTGCCCGGTCGCGACATGTGGCGCCTGCGCAGTACCTTGCGAAACGTTGCCCCTGAATCAGAACATGTGTCTCCCGGCCCGTGGAAATCGCCCGAGTTGCCCTCCCGCTACCTGTTGAAAAGCTTTGGTCGTACCGCGTACCATCCGAAATGCGGGAACGCGTGGCATGCGGGGCATGCGTGACCGTCCCGTTTGGCCGGCGTTCACTCGTCGGCGTGGTGGTCGAGCCGGGCGAAGCGTCTGACCTTGAGGGTATGAAAGCGCGCAGCATTGAAAGCGTCTCCGGGCATGGTGCGCCTGAAATCACGCCCGAACTCCTGGAGCTGACGCGCTGGATGGCAACCTACTACATGTGCTCGTGGGGCGAGGCGCTGCGGGCGGCGCTTCCGCCGGGAGCGGGGCGGCCGGGAGCGGCCGCCCCCACGCGCGTCCGTGTTACGCGCGTGGCCCTGGCGAAAGCGCCGCCCGCAGCCGAGCCCCGTGGTGAGCGCCAACAGGCCCTTCTCCACGAACTCAGGCAGCGCCGGGCGAAGGATCTGGACGATCCGACACAACCCGAGCTGCTCGAAAGCGGCGGCGGCAGCTCGACGACCATCCGGCGCCTCGAGGAACTCGGCTACGTACGCATCTACAGGACACTGGTCGACCGGTACGAATACGCTGTGCAGAACGAGGCGCGCAAGGTCGTCCCAAGCGCGGATCAGAACACGGGACCCACCGGGCAGATCCAGCTCAATGACGACCAGACGCGGGCCGTCGAAGCCCTCTCGCGAGCCGTCGAGGCTGGCACGTTCCGTACGTTCCTGCTTCACGGCGTCACGGGATCCGGCAAAACCGAGGTCTATCTGAACGTTCTCGAACAGGTACGCGGCCGGGGGCGGACTGGAATTGTGCTCGTCCCGGAAATCGCCCTGACGCCGCAGACCGTCAGACGCTTCCGCCGGCGCTTCGGAGACGAAGTGGCCGTGCTGCATTCACGCATGAGCCAGGGTGAACGCTACGATGCATGGCAGGGAATCCGGTCCGGGAAGTACGCCATCGTGGTTGGCGCTCGCTCGGCCGTGCTCGCGCCCATACCCAATCCTGGATTGATCATCGTCGATGAAGAGCATGAGGCGTCGTACAAACAGTTCGATCCCGCTCCCCGGTACCATGCCCGCGACGTGGCCGTCGTCAGGGCGCGGATTGCGGGTGCCGTCTGCGTCCTCGGGTCGGCCACACCCAGCCTCGAGAGCCTGGCCAACGCCCGCGCCGACAAATACACGCTGCTGCCCATGCCGGAGCGCGTTCCGGTAGATGGCCGCCCCGCCGAATTGCCGACGATCCGGATCGTGGACCAGCGGGGCAGCCCGGAGTTCGTATCGGCACAACTGATAGAGGCGCTCTCGGGCTGCCTCGAGCGGGGGGAGCAGGGTATTGTCCTGCTCAACCGACGTGGCTACGCCCCCACGATTGAGTGTACGGCGTGCGGGTGGACACCCGAGTGCCCCGACTGCAGCGTAGGCCTCGTCTATCACAAGCCGCTCCGGCACCTGAGGTGTCACCACTGCGGGCTCGTCAACGATATGCCGCGCGTGTGCCCATCGTGCAGGAAGGAGACCCTCGAGAAGCTGGGTACGGGAACGCAGCGCCTCGAAGAGTCGCTCAAGGAGGCGCTCCCGACGGCCCGCATTCTGCGCATGGACCTCGATACGACCTCCGGTAAGGATGCCCACCACGAGATACTGCAGACGTTCGGCTCGGGTGGGGCGGACATACTGCTGGGAACACAAATGGTGGCCAAAGGACTGGACTTCCCGCGCGTAACCGTGGTCGGGATCGTACAGGCCGATTCCTCGCTTTCTCTGCCGGACCTGCGCGCGGAGGAGCGGACGTTCCAACTCATTACACAGGTGGCAGGCCGGGCTGGCCGTCACGCCCTGCGCGGCGAAGTGCTGCTCCAGACACGAAAACCCGGGCACCTGGTTATCCAGCACGCACGACGGCATGATTATGAGGCCTTCGCCCGGCATGCACTGGCCGAACGCGAGGCGCTCGGGTATCCGCCCCACGGCCGCATGATCCGTGTCCTGTTTTCGGGGCCGGAGGACAACAGGACGGAGAGTATGGCGCGGCTCTGGGCGCTGCGCCTGTCCGAGCGCGTGGCGCAGGTGGACGTTCTCGGCCCATCTCCCGCCTTCATCCACCGCCTGCGCCGCGCCTACCGGCATCAGGTGACCGTGAAACTGCCACCGGGACACGCCGCCACCTCCCTCCGAGCGGCGCTTGAGGCGGCAACAGCCGCGCTCGGCCACCTGCCACGCGGGTACCGGATGACGCTCGATATCGACCCGATGGGAATGGTGTGAAGACGGAACCTGAGTGGGACGCCCTCGTTCGGACGCACCCAAAGGGCAAGTCCCGTACGGACAGCTCCCTCTGAACTCCGTCAGGGCCGGAAGGCAGCAGCGGTAGGAGGTCGTAGCGTCGCGATACGGGGGGCTTGCCCTTTTTTATTTTTATCAGTGGTAGCGTGTATCTTTGCCGCGCACTCTCTTCACGTGACAAGCCCATCCCATGATGTCCTACGATCTGTTCCTTCTCGGAGCACCTGCAGGCGGCGAACAGGGGAATCCCCTGGCCATGTTCCTGCCCCTCGTTCTGATCTTCATCGTCTTCTACTTCTTCATCATCCGGCCGCAGAAGAAAAAGGAAGATGCCCGCAAGAAAATGATCGAGGCTGTTGCCAAGAATGACCGGGTGGTCACCATCGGAGGCATCCACGGAACCGTCACCCAGGTCGACGAAGCCTCCGTACTCGTGCAGGTAGACAGCAACACCAAGCTTCGCATCGAGAAGAGCGCCCTGTCCTCGGTCGGAAACCCGAAAGACAAGGACAAGGCCTGAGCTGGAGGCGCGCCGAAGAGCACCGGACCGCGCGGGCCGGTTAACCTGCCGTGGCGCCCGATGTCACGTCGGGCGTTTTCGATTTTTCAACAATGCGGGCCAGGGAAGCCGGATTGACGGGTTTTGAGACGTAGTCGTTCATTCCTGCCTCCAGGCAGCGCGACCGGTCCTCCGTGGTTGCATTCGCGGTGAGGGCAATGATATAGGGCGCGTACCCTCCGGCCTCGCCGCTTCGAATGCGTTTTGTTGCCTCGATGCCATCCATGACCGGCATCTGAACGTCCATGAAAACGAGCGGGTAGCCGCGATCGGCAATCATTGAGAGCGCCTCCTTCCCGTTGGATGCGACATCGACGTCAAATCCCAGTTTCGCGAGCATGTGCACGCCAACTTTCTGATTGACCACGTTGTCTTCGACGAGCAGCACGCGTGCGTGATCGTCCGGGTGGCCATTGGCAGGCATGCGGGAGACAGGCGCACTCGGGGCCCGATCAGGAGCTGGACCCGGGTGCTCGGTTGCGCGGCCACTTCTTGTGGCGGCACTGGATGGTGTACCGGCGGTGTGATGGGCCGCCTCCCTCATCAACTCGAGAAGGGCCGAACGTCTGATCGGTTTGACAAGCGTCGGAATTTCGTGGCGGCCCATCCGATCGCCCATATGACACATCATGTGTATCTGCGCCTGGGGGGCTTCGGCTTTGAGTGAGTGCGAAACGGCGAGCGTCGCGACACCATCAAAACCGGACGGACCGTCGTTGAGAAGGATAATATCATACCGTTCAGCGGAAACGAGATCCACAGCCTCCGATTCGCTCATCGCCGTATCGACGGTGACTCCCCACGCACGGAGCATCCGCGTCATGGCACGTCCGAACAGCGGTTTATTGTTCAGGAGCAGGACGCGCGCCTGCAGATGGGGAACTTCGTGCGATACCTTTGGGTCGCGCGGCGCCTCAATGTCGAAATAGAATGTGGATCCCCTACCCTCTGTCGACTCGACCCACATTTTTCCGTGCATGAGTTCGGTCAGCTGACGCGAAATAGAAAGGCCGAGCCCCGTCCCGCCAAAACGACGCGACGTTGACGCCTCTGCCTGCTGGAATGGCTCGAAAAGATGCTTCACGGCCGTATCGGAAATACCGATACCGGTGTCCTCCACTGCAAAGCGGAGTGTGGGCAATGCCGGATCCGGGCGCCATGCGCGTACCTGCACTTCCCCCGTTTCCGTGAACTTGACTGCATTTCCTACGAGATTGACAAGAATCTGGCGAAGGCGCCCCTCGTCCCCGATGACACGGCGCCCAACGCCGGGTTCAATGTCGGAGGACAGGTCGAGACCTTTGTGAGCGGCCTGTCGACTGACCATGGACAGGGCGTGCTCCACGCAGAGCGCGACGTCGAGCGGCTCCTCCTCAATAACGACGGCGCCAGCCTCGATCTTGGAAAAATCCAGAATGTCGTTTACGAGCGAAAGCAGCGTCTCGCCGCTCGTACGGATGACCTCGACCACCTCGGCCAGGTCGGCCCGCAGGTCCTCGCCAGCCAGCAGGCTTGTCATTCCGATTATACCACTCAATGGCGTTCGAATCTCGTGACTCATGCGCGCCAGGAAATCGGCCTTGATCTGCGCCGATCCCTCCGCGTCGGCTTTCACCCGCTCAAGACGCGCCACCAATTCGTCCAATTTTTCAGCCCGATGCTCGAGTTCCTGCTTCTTTGTGGCCAATTCTTCGTTGACCTGGGCCAGGTGCTCGGCCGATTCCTCGAGTTCATCCTTGATCTTTTCCTGGTCGCGGATGTGCACGGCCAGGCTCTGCATGGCACGCGAGAGCTCCTGCAGGTCGCCCTGGTCATCCTCGTTGAGCTCAAACGTCCCGTCTCCACTTATGAGACGATGAGCCGCCGCTTCGAGCATGCTGAGAGGCTGCACGATGGAGCGTGATATGTACACGGCGTACAGTATGCCGAGAATAAAGGCGGCCAGTACGAGCGCCAGCGAAATCCACAGAATGCGTTGTGCCCGAAGCGATTCAGACACCACGATCTGGTCCAGCGCACCGCCGATGGCATCGGCCAGATACTCCAGATTGGACTGGATGTAGGCGCCCTTTTCGATCACCATCACGACCTGGTCGAAATCGTGTTGGTATGCCGAGAGCTGACGCGTCGCCTGAATCGTTGCCTCTGGCGAGAGGCGTTCTGTGCGCAATTCCTCAATCAGCAGGTCGACCGTCGAATGGACTTCGTCCACATAAACGTCTCCCCCGCGAAGTAAATAATTTTTCTCGGCCTTGCGGAGCGTGAGCAGATCCCGCTCCGCCTGGTCAAAACCGTGGGCACGTATGGTTGCCAGGAGCGAGTCTGCGAGCAACGCCAATTCGCCCTCAAGCCCGTCTTTTTCGTAAAAACCCCGCGTCTTGTAGGCGTCGATCAGCTGCGTGATGGAATGTAGATAGAGATGCAGTTCACTGTGCAGCCGGTCATAGTTGTCCACCTTTACACCGGACTCCAGGATGTCGTCGGCCGCCTTGAGCCACTGTTCCGTCTGCTTGGCATACGTAGGGTCGCGCTTGAGCGCAAAGTCGCGGACTGACGTATTGGCCTGCATGATGTAGTGCTGCAGTTCGCGGATATCGTCCCGCTCTTCCATGGCCGTGACCGACAGGAATGCCAGCACGACTACGCCGAACGACATGAGAAAGACAACCGCAATCAAGCTGATTGTGCGTCCATAGAGTGTCATCAGTTTCTGCATGTCGCCGTTCGGGGTAGTGCACACGAAATACTACCCCTTGAATCGGCATGGCTACGCGAAAATTAATAGCCAGAGGTCATTTACCTTCTTTCGCAGTGCGTCCAGATCGCCGTCATTGACAATAACGTGGTCTGCCACGGCCCTGTAGGCCGAGTCTGGAGGCTGCGCATCCATGCGGGCGCGCGCCTCTTCGCGCGACGTCCCGCCCCGGGCCAGCGTGCGCTCGAGGCGTGCGCCGACAGGAGCCTCCACTACGACCCACGGCAGGCGGGCTGCGTCCGAGCCCGCCTTCGGCAGCAGGGCCTGCTCACGCACAAGGGCCGCTGCGCCGCGCCGCTGGGCATCGCGCTCGGCCTCTCGGAAGCGCTCCGCCACAGCAGGATGCACCAGGCGCTCAAGCGCACGCCGGCGCTCCGACGCCCCGGGTGCGGGGCCAAAAATCCGGGACGCCACATACGCCCTGTCCAGACTTCCGTCCTGCCGGTAGGCTGCCGGTCCAATCACATCCCGGATTCCCCGGCGAAGCCCGGAATCGGTTTCCATGAGACGCCGGGCCTCCTGGTCGGCGTCGAATACCTCTGCGCCCAGATCGGCCAGCATGCGGCACACCGCCGACTTGCCCGCCCCGATTCCACCTGTTACGCCAAATGTTTTCATCAGAGAAGTACCACCATGGACACGGACAGGTTCGGGATGAGCGTACTCTGTCCACGCCGCGCCGCGCGACGAATGTTCTCGGCATCGGTCGTCGGCAATTCGCCATAGAGCCGCGTTGACACGCGCTGCACCGTCGCCCACCCATCGAGACGCAGCAGGGAGCCCCGCCGCATGGGCCACGTAATGGCCATCGTGGGGCCTACCTGGTCAATCCGCGTGCGGCCAGAGCGGCTGACTGTGTCCTCCTGCCCGCTCACCGCACTCGTGAATTCAACTGTCGTTGCGCGCTCGAAATCGCTGCGTACAAACCAGCGCAGTCCTATCTCGGCCCGCACGCTTCTCCCGGTTTCCACACGCACCCAGCCGCTGAACGTGCGCAGCGTATCGAATGGGATTTCGGCGAACACGTCGTCGAGGAACCGGCCAAGCTGCAGGTCCGACCAGTTCGTGGTCAGCTTGAGGCGCAGATCGTCGCCTACGTCGTGACTCACATCAAGATCGTAACTCAATTCGCGCGCACTCTGATCCGTCGGCCGACGGCCGGGCAGCAGGAAATCGTCGACCGTGAAGGTCGCCCGGACCTCGGAGGCCAGGCGGATACGCGTCCGAGGCGTCGGCCGAAAATCCACAAGCGGCCGCAGCCGGATGGAGGTCTGCTCGTTGTTGTCGGCGCTGCGCTCACCCTTGAGATATACTGTGTGGAAAAAAGAGCCAAAGGCCCGCGTCGATACGGTCAGCCCCTGGTGCACGCGCCAGGCCACGCCCACGGATCCGGAAAACAGCAGTTCATCCCGGTCGTCGGGGTTCACATCGGGCGTATCGTGCTGCAACATATTGGCCGACGCATCAAACTGCATGGTAAGCCGCCTGGCAAGAGGCACGAGCCCTGCCGCCGAAAGGCCCACGAACCCCCGGTCGTTGTCAGCCTGGCGCAGCAGGTTCAGTTTCTGGCTCACCTGGGCCGGTGGCAGTGCCGCCGCGTTCGCGAGCGTGCGCCGCTCAACCTCGGCGCCGACCTGGCTCGAGAGCCGCAGGAATCCGGTTCCCACGTCGCGGACACCCGCAAGAGACAGTTCTACGGTCTGTCGTCGGAAATCTGAATCAAAAAAGAGCGCATCGTCCGGCGCGCGCAGCGTCCGTACCCGACGCGCATTCGTGCCTACATCCAGGTTCAGCTCAAGACGGGTGGCCCGCGATAGGCGCGATTCCACGCCCAGCCGTACAAAAACCGTATCTGAACGGGTCGATTCGACGGTCTCCTCCTGACGCGCCGCCCCCTCTTCGCGGTTCAGGAACGAGGCCGCCTGGTAGGCATCGCGTCGCACCGAACTGGCCTCAAGCTCTGCATGGAGACGCGTCCGCTCGAAATCCCGTGACGACCGGGCGCGCGCACTGATCAGGCGACCTGTACGGGGCGCAAAACGTTGCAATTCGGCCCGCACGCCCACCTCCGTCACGTACCCATCGATACTGCGCTCGTCCAGACCCATGGAGACTGCAGCCGCCCCTCCAGCATCGGTCCTCACAGGCGCCGAGTTTGTACCCGAGCGAAAACCCGGCCGCGCATCGACAGCCAATCCAGCCGCCGGCTCCACCCACCAACCGGTATCCAACTCCCGTCGAACGCCCACCCAGGCATCCTGGTGGAATACACGGCTCAGACTGAACCAGTTCGATCGCGTACGAATGGTCATGTCATACGGACCCGGCCGGTCCTGCACAGCGTCGATCGTGAGCCGGTTCTCATCCCGGAAACTGAGCCGATCATCGAACAGGATAAAGGCATCGCTACGAAATGCATTGCGCAGCGCAATGTCCCACGCGCCCTGGCGTACGTGCGACACCGCGTCTGCCGTCCAGCGGAAGCGGTTCACATCGCGTTCCCATCCCAGATCCACCTGTGTGCGGTCCTGTGCCCCGGCCGTCGAGGGCGGCAGGGTACACAGTGCAGCAAGGCCCAGCAGAAGCAGCCTGCAGAAACGACGCCTCATCCGGGGGGCCAGCTCATCTGCCGGCCACCCAGAAGATGGAGGTGCAGGTGCGGTACTTCCTGCCCCCCTTCCTCCCCGCAGTTGAATACTGTCCGGTACCCACGAATCAGTCCTTCGGAAGCCGCCACCTGCCGTGCGACCGTAAAAAGATGGCCTACAAGCGGTTCGTGCGCTTCAGTCAGATGATCGAGTGACGGAATCGGGTCACGAGGAACAATGAGTACGTGCACGGGCGCCTTGGGCGCAATATCCCGAAACGCCACGCATGTATCGTCCTCATAGAGGATATCTGCCGGAATGTCGCGGTCGGCTATACGCTGGAACAGTGTCTTTTCACTCATGAACGTACCTTGCTGATAACACCACGATTGTATCGTCTCCACGGAATATACCACGGATGTAAACCACAGACCGGGGAACGGAATCAAAACGATCATGTTATTGCTTTGAACGATTCAGGAACGCCGTACCATCCATCATGCCCATCGTCCACGTAACAAGGCGCACGCATTTCAATGCCGCACATCGGCTCCATAACCCGGATAAATCCGACGAATGGAACCGTGCTACATTCGGTAAATGCAACTCTCCCAACTGGCATGGCCACAATTATCGGCTCGAGGTCACAGTTCGGGGCGAACCCGATCCGGACACCGGGTATGTGATCGATCTCGGTGAGCTGGCCCGCATTGTGGAGGAGCGCATAGTGACGCCGTGCGACCATAGCAACCTGAATCTGGACGTGGATTTTCTCGAAGGCGTTCTGCCTTCTTCCGAAAACCTGGTTGTGGCCTTCTGGAATCGCCTTCAGGGTCACCTGCCCGCAGGAGAACTGCACTGCGTAAAATTGTACGAAACCGACCGCAACGCGGCCGAATACTTCGGAGATCAAGTACATGAAACTGTTCGATGAAACGCTGACCTACAACGCCGCCGCGGTATCGTCCCTGGCGGCGGGTGTCCGCGAGAGCCTCAAAACACTTGGCGAGGACCCGGCGCGGGAAGGGCTCCTCAAGACGCCCGAACGCGTAGCCAAGGCCCAACTATTCCTGACACAGGGTTATGCCCTGGACGCAGCCGCCATCCTCCGGAGCGCAGTCTTCGAAGAGCAGTATGACGAAATGATCCTTGTCAGGGACATCGAGCTCTACTCCCTGTGTGAACACCACATGGTGCCGTTCTTCGGTAAAGCACATGTGGCCTACATCCCGGACCGGCACATCGTGGGGCTGTCCAAGATTCCACGAGTGGTCGATGTTTTTGCCCGGCGTCTGCAGGTCCAGGAGCGGCTCACGCTCCAGATCCGGCGGGCCATCGAGGAGGCCCTCCGTCCACAGGGCGTGGCTGTTGTGATTGAGGCCACACACCTGTGCATGGTCATGAGAGGCGTCCAGAAGCAGAATTCCGTGACCACAACGAGCTCCATGTCAGGACCCTTTCTCGACAATGTCCATACACGGGCAGAGTTCATCAAGCTGATCAACGGACACTGATGTCAGATACACATCATATCGTGATTACCGGAGCCAGCCAGGGAATTGGCGCCGCTGCGGCGCGGGCATTCGCCCGCGCCGCAGCGCACGGACGCCTGGGCGAAGCACCATTGCAACTGTCCCTGCTGGCCCGCAGCCGTGAAAACCTCGAACGCGTAGCCGGTGCCTGCCGCGCGTCTGGCGCCGAAGCACATGTCGTACCCTGCGATATGACGCGGCCAGGCGCGGTCAGCCAGGCGGCGGCATCGATCCTCAAAGAGCGTCCCGTTCCCACCGGTGTGGTGCACAATGCCGGTATCTTCGCCCCGGGCGGCGTGGATGACGTGGACGAAGCGGCGCTGCAGTCGCAACTCGACATCAATATGCTCAGCGCCTTCCGCCTGACCCGCGGGCTGCTTCCGGCCATGCGGAGCCAGGGCCGTGGTCACCTGCTGTTCATGAATTCGGTTGCAGGCACGAAAGGGTATCCGGGCGGTCTGGCCTATTGTGTATCGAAACACGCGCTCCTGGGCCTGGCGCGAGCCCTCCGGGAAGAATTGAAACAGGACGCCATCCGGGTTACGTCCATCATGCCGGGTGCCACGCTTACGCCGACGTGGGATGGCGCGGACATCGAGGAAGACCGGCTCATGTCAGCCGAGGATATTGCCGAAGCTGTCGTCTCGGCCTACGCCATGTCACCGCGCTCCGTGGTCGAGGAAATCGTTATTCGGCCGCAGCTCGGCGACCTGTAAGGTCCTGAAAAGCCCGTTGAAAAAGTAGCGGGCTTTGAAAGGCTGTCAGTTCAGGCTCGGGTGGTCCGGTGCGTTTGCCAGAATGGCATAGGCGCCGCCCATGTCACGAAGGACCTGCCGCCAGATGTCGTCCTCAGCTACATCGAATACCAGGTCTTCCGACGAGTGGGCCATGATCCAGCCACCCCGATCTACTTCGGTCTGCAACTGGCCGGCCGACCACCCGGCGTAGCCAAGGAAGAAACGGATATCGTCCGGATCCACAATGCCGGCAGCCAGGTGTTCGCGGACGACGTCAAAGTCACCGCCCCAGTGGACGCCGTCGCGAATCTCGATCGAATCCGGAATGATGTCAGCTTCCCTGTGTACAAAATGGAGCGTTTCTGGTTGAACCGGACCGCCCCAGCCCACCTCTTCAGGAAAGGTCGTGAGATCATCGAAGAGTTGATCCATCGACACCGTCAGCGATCGGTTCAGGATGAGTCCGAAGCTGCCTGCCCCGGAATGTTCACATAGCAGAACGACCGAACGCCTGAAGTTTGGATCCCACTGCATGGGAGGAGACACGAGCAGGACCCCGGTGGCCAGAGATATTTTGTCCTTGATCACGATGCGTGTTGTTTCTGGAGGGCGCGATGGGCACCAACCCACCAGTCAGGGCCCCGTGTGATGGAGGATATGGTAACATCTGAGAAGCGGGGTATCAAGCCAATTAGCAGTGCCGGGACGAGCGCCCACTGTCCCGCAAGCACGAGTGCCTCCAACTCGTCCGCTGAAAGGCGCGACCAACTCCATTTGTGGCGCAAGGCCTCCGATTTTTTCCAGTAATTCCGGTCGTCCCACGCCCGCGCACTTTCATCAATGGTTTCATAGATGCCGCGAAGACTGAAGACCAGAAAGGCGACCATGTCTTTGGCCTCTTCGTCGAACCCCTGCCGTTCGGCGAGCAGACGAATGACCTCCGCCGACGAGCGGATATGGGCGTTGCGACGTTTGGCAGGCGTATCGCCGGTATGGACTATCCGGGCCATCGAAGAGGCAGGCTGGTTTCAAAAACGCAAGGTAACAATTGTCTGCTCGTTTGGCGTCGATCCGATGCCGATAACACCTCCGTGCTGACGCATGATCTGCCGAGCCAGGCTCATTCCAATGCCCGAGCCATCCTTGCGCGTTGTAAAAAACGGAATGAACACCTTGTCGAGCGCCTCGGGCTCAATGCCTGGCCCGTCGTCCTCGACCTGGATAATGGGGCGCCCCCGCTCCCCGAGCCGGGCGCGCACGCAGATCGTTCCTCCACCCACCTCTGCGAGCGACTGCACGCTGTTCCTGATCAGATTGATAAGGACCTGTTCGACCTGCTCCCGGTCGGCCGTCAGGTCAAGCGTCGCCGGCTCGCACGTGGTAACCAGCCGGATATGGCGCCCGGAGAGTTCCGCGCGGAACAGGCGCTCCATATCAACAAGCAAATCCCGTGTCTGGAAAATGGTCATGTCAGGACGGGGAAGACGGGTCAGGCTCCGATAGGCATCCACGAACCGCATCAGACTGTGGCTGCGCCGCTCAATGGTCTCCAGGGCATCCCGTATGTCGGCGAGCTTCGCATCTCCCATAAGCAGGCCCTGCTGACCCGAAGCCAGATCAGCCTGCAGCATGCCGTGCACCGTGCCGGCCAGCGACGAGATCGGCGTGATGGAGTTCATGATTTCGTGCGTCAAAACGCGCGTCAGCTTCTGCCACGCCTCTATTTCCTTCTCCTCCAGTTCCGTCTGTATATCCTGTATGGATACGAGCGTGTACGTCTCCCCCTTCATGCGAAACGTAGTGCCGTAGACGACGAGCTCCAGCAGATCATCTCCAAGCACGACTTTCACGATACTCTTGCCGCCCGGACCCATATTCTGTAATACGTCGACAAGGGCTGGGCTGAAGGAGGCCAGCCCACTGACATGCTTCAGGTGGCCGACGCGGAGGAGGCGTTTTGCAGCCGCATTGATGAGCTCGACGTCGCCCCGCGCCGTATAGGTGATGAGTCCCGTACCCACGTGCTGCATGACGGTCTGCAGGTAGCGGTAGTGCTCCTCTGTGCCCGCGCGCGCTTCGCGGAAGTCGTCCATGACCCTGTCAATGGCACGCGCAAGTTCCGAAAAACTCTGACCCCGGCCTGACCCGGAGAAGGTCTGTGAGAAGTCGGAGTAGCGGACACTCATCAGAAAACGGGCCACTTCCCGGTTTGTGCGGTCGGTATACCGGATGAGCGACACGACCTGGGCCACCACCGCACCCACCAACAGAATCGCTCCCAGCAATGATGTGCCCAATACAACGAGCACCACGACGCCGACCAGGGTTGCCGTCATGAGCAGAATGCGAAGCGTTATCTGGAGCCGGAAGTGCCGCATGCGCGCTTACAAGCCGTATTTTTCCATGCGCCTGTAGAGCGATGCACGGGTCAGTCCGAGCTCGGTGGCTGCTTTGGAAATGTTGCCACCGTGGCGGTCAATAGCTTTCTGGATGACCGCCTTTTCTACTTCCTCCAGGTTGAAAGAGTCCAGTGGCATGGCCGCGCCGCCCTCGAATCCCTGCGACCCGTGGCCGGTGGCAAAGAAAAAATCGCTGGCCTGCAGCGTGTTGGCATCGGTCATGATGATGGCCCGCTCCACCATATGCTCCAGTTCGCGCACATTGCCTGGCCAGTGGTACAGGTGCAGCCGGTCAAGGGCCTCTCTCGAAATACCGGTCACGTCCCGGTTGTATTTGCGCCGGAACAGCCCCAGGAAGTGCTCCGCGAGCGGGCCAATGTCTTCAAGGCGATCCCGAAGTGGCGGCAGGTGGATTTCCACCGTATTGATCCGGTACAGCAGGTCCTGCCGGAACGTGCCTGCTGTGACCATATCGCCAATGGGCCGGTTCGTTGCGCAGATAAGGCGCACGTCGATGGGAATGGGCCTGTTCTCCCCGAGCCGCGTCACGTGGCGCTGTTCGAGTACCGTCAACAGCTTGGCCTGTAGTGGGGAGGACAGGTTACCGATTTCATCGAGGAAAAGTGTTCCACCACTTGCCACTTCAAAACGACCTACCCGATCCTCCCGCGCGTCCGTAAACGCCCCGCGTCGGTGGCCGAAGAGTTCGCTCTCGAACAGGGTCTCCGAAACGGCACCCATGTCCACACTCACAAATACATTCTCAGCGCGCGGCGAGCGGCTGTGCAGGGCGCGCGCCACGAGTTCCTTGCCGGTACCGTTCTCTCCAAGTATGAGTACATTGGCGTCGGTACGCGCCACCTTTTCTATGTGCTCGAACACGCGGCGCATGGGTGCAGAGTGTCCGACGAATTCCCGGAATGGCTGGCCCATGTCGCTCGACAGCGTGCGCGCCTGGTTGCGCAGCGTCTCAGCCTCACTGCGCGCCGCCCGTAGTTTCCGGGCGCTTGACAGCGTTGCCACGAGCTTTTCGTTCTGCCACGGCTTGAGCACAAAGTCGGTAGCTCCCGCCTTGATGGCCTGGACCGCGGTCTCCACATCGCCGAACGCCGTAATCATGACCACGACAGCATCCGGATCCACCTCCAGAATGCGATCCAGCCAGTAGAACCCCTCGCGCCCACTCGATACGTCCCTGGTAAAATTCATGTCGAGCATGATCAAATCGAACGCACCGGCGGCGAGCATGGCCGGCACCTCTTCGGGACGCTTTACGGTCTGCACATGCTCGGCGTATTCGCGTAGCAGCAGTCGCGCCGCCTGCAGCACGTCCACATCGTCATCCACTACCAGGATCCGTCCCAGAGTTGCATCAGGTTTTTCGGGCATACTGTAACAATGAAAAAGGTTTTTCGTGTAGTGAGGCCAACCAATCCGACGGCCCCGATGTCCAATAACCGTACCCGTTTGCAACAATGTACCAATACCGGACACATGACACGCCAGGGTGTTCATAATCGGACATATGGTGTTCCAGAATCGGACACGAATGTACCGCCCGTCCTGCCCTCACGGGTAGCGGAAGGTATGGCACGACCCTTGTAACACGTGGCGAGCATGAATCCTGATACCAAAAAAAATCCGGCCCGCACGTCGAATGACGTCGCCAAAATCCTGGGACCGTCTGGCTCCTCCAAGGGCAGCATGGGCGGCGGCCAGGGCATGGACCGCAAAATCGCCAAACGGTTCTGGACGCGACAGCGCATTGTCTATGCCGCTGGCGGCGTACTCTTCGTGGCGCTCATTGCCTGGGGTATTTCCTCGACGGGTGGCGGGCGCAGCCTGAATGTGGATGCCGAGAGGGTCACCGTCAGCGACGTGGAATTTGCCCCTTTCCAGGAAAACATTCCGGTGACCGGCAACGTGCTGCCCAAGAACTGGTTTTTTCTCGATGCGGTCGAGGGCGGGCGCGTCGAGGAAATCTTCGTGCAGGAAGGGGCCATCCTGGAGGAAGGCGATCCGATTCTTCGCCTCTCGAACAGCTCACTCCAGCTGAGCCTCCTCAATACGGAAGCACAACGCATTGAACAGATCAACCGCCTCGAGCAGACCCGATTCCAGGTCGAGCAGAGCAACCTGAGTACGCGGCAGCAGCTGGTCGACATGGAGTACAACATCCTGAGACTCAGCCGGGAGTTCGACCGGGCCGAAGAACTCTATGCCAAGCAGCTCATCTCAGAGCAGGAATATTTCCGCATCAAGGACGAATTCGATTACCAGCAACGCCGGCGGGATCTGACCATCCGTTCCTATGCCACCGATTCACTTCGCCAGGCGCAACAGCTCGAACAGATGGCCGCGTCGGTCGACCGGATGGACCGCAATTTTCAGGTTATCAATGAGCGGCTCGAAAACCTGACCATTCGGGCGCCCGTCGCCGGACGCCTCTCCCAGCTGAACGCAGAGCTCGGAGAAATCGTCAACAGTGGCTACCGGTTCGGACAGCTCGATCTGCTCGATGGCGTCATGGTGCGCGCCCAGGTCGACGAATTCCACATAAGCCGTGTACACCCCGGGCAGACCGCTGTCACACTACCCATTGCCGGTCAGGAGTACACCATGGAAGTTAGGCGCGTGTACCCGGAAGTCCGGCAGGGCCGTTTTGAGGTCGACCTCGATTTTGTGGGCGGCTCTCCCGAGGGCATACGGCGCGGCCAGACCGTGCGTGCCCGCCTGGCCATGAGCGATCCGACCGATGCCATCGTGGTCCCGCTCGGCGGCTTCTTCCAGTCCACCGGGGGAAACTGGATTTATCTGCTCGATGAGTCGGGCGATGTGGCTGTCAAGCAGCCCATCCGTCTCAGCCGTAAGAATCTGGAGGTGTACGAAGTCGTCGAGGGTCTCGAGCCCGGACAACGCGTCATCACCTCCTCGTATGAAACCTTCAACGAGGCCGACCGCCTCATTCTCAAATAGGACGAACCATGATCAAGACCAAGAACCTGAAAAAGGCCTATATCACCGAGGACGTCGAAACGACCGCCCTGAGCAACGTCAACCTGGAAATCAAGGAGGGAGAATTCGTCTCCATCATGGGCCCGTCGGGCTGCGGCAAGTCGACGCTCCTCAACATCATGGGACTGCTCGACAACCCCACGAGTGGCGAATACTGGTTTCTGGATACAGAGATTTCCAATCTCTCCGAGCGGCAGCGGGCCCAGCTTCGCAAAGGCAACATCGGCTTCGTGTTCCAGAGCTTCAACCTGATCGATGAGTTGACGGTCCAGGAGAACGTGGAGTTGCCGCTCCTTTACCTCGGCATGCCGTCAGACGAGCGAAAGGAACGCGTCACGGCCGCCCTCGATTCCGTTCAGATTACCCACCGCCAGGGCCATTTCCCGCAGCAGCTTTCGGGTGGTCAGCAGCAGCGCGTGGCCATCGCCCGCGCCGTCGTAGCCGGGCCCAAACTGATCCTGGCGGACGAACCCACAGGTAACCTTGACTCTACGCACGGCGAAGAGGTAATGAATTTGCTTACCTCTTTGAACGAGGCGGGTACCACCATCGCCATGGTGACGCACTCACCGGCCGATGCCGAGTACAGCCAGCGGGTCATCCACCTGTTCGACGGGCATGTCGTAACGGAAAACTTCATCCAGAGCCACTACATTCACCAGGGAGCCTGATCCCGCATTCCGGAGGTCATATGAAAGAGATCTGTGTCCACATTCCGTCACTGAAGCACCATGAAACGGTCGAAGTGGCCGTAACGCTCGACGGGCAGAAACGACTGTCGAACTATCGGGTTGAACCTGTCAACTGGCCACAGGACGTGGATCTTGATCAGAAGATTGCCTCCCTGCGGTCCATCATAAACAACTATGACACGTCGTGGGAGCTGGTGCAGATCGGCATCCCAGACGGGGACGTCGTTCCCGTCATGTTCCGACAGCGCGCACGCGCGTAGCCACAGGCCCAGCCATGATACCATATCGACCCCTCTTCCGGAAAGCGCTGCAGATTCTCGTCTTCAGCGCTTTCCTTGTATACACGCCCCCGACGCTGGCACTGGCCGAGATCCAGACCGACCCCACACGCGTAACCGTACGCGTTGTCAGCCATGATGCCAAACTGATCGGAGATGGCGTGGGCGGCGTGCGCGTCGTGATTTCCCGTGTGTCAGATGGGCACGTCCTTGCCGACGGCCTGCAGAAGGGCTCGACGGGCGATACCGAAGCCATCATGGCACGACCCCGCGAGCGCGGTCAGACCATGTATGACACGCCCGGCGCTGCCGCATTCCGCGCGGAACTGGCGCTCGAGCAACCGACGCTCGTGGACATCACAGCGTACGGCCCACTCGGAGATCCCGGCCACCTTGTGCAGGCCAGCCGCCGCATGCTGCTTGTACCAGGCTTTCATGTGGAAGGTGAGGGAATCATTCTTGAACTGAACGGCTTCACGGTCCGCGTCCTCTCCCCACGAGCCGAACAGGGGCAGGCAGAAGGTGCAGATATTGCTGTAAAGGCCAGTGTTACCATGCTCTGTGGGTGCCCCACGGAGCCGAGCGGAATGTGGGACAGCAACCGGCTCACGATACGGGCTCGGCTCTACGGGAACGACGTGCTGCTGGGCGAAACAATACTCGACTTCGCCGGAGAGCGCAACATGTATTCGGGATCACTGAGGGGCGTACCATCCGGACGCTACCGGCTGGAAGTCATTGCAGCCGATGCCGCACGGGGCAACTTCGGCCGCGACGACGTCCGCTTCTCTGTAGAACAGGAAAGCGCCAACTGACCACGTTTTGTGCGGGCCCTGCAAACCATTTGTGCGCGCGCGATGTCCAAGCGGCACAGTTACCAACAACTACCAATTACGGCCTGCAGACATGAAAAAACTTCTTTTTCTCCTTCTGGCACTCGGCGTTTTTGCCGCACCAGCCCGTTCCCAGAACGTGGATCGGACCATCGCCGCGAAAGCAGGCGGCCTGCTCACCATGAACATCGAGACCGGCGGTGATATCGAGATCCGAGGATGGGACCGCGGCGAAGTCCACGTCGTAGCAGAAATCGACGGTCGCGATGCCGACGACATCGACTTCCAGGTCAGCGAAACGAGTCGCGGCGTAGCCGTCCGTTCCGAGTACCGGTCGCGGCGCGGTCGCTCCTCGTCGGACGTCCACGTTGTGGTTCACGTCCCTCGGACATTTGATCTTGATGTTGAGACCATGGGTGGCGACCTGGTGGTCAATGGCGTCAGTGGACGTCTGGAAGGCTCCAGCATGGGGGGTGACCTTGAACTATCGAGCCTGTCGGGAATCGTACAGATGTCGACGATGGGAGGAGACGTCACACTCACCGACTCGGAAGTCGATGGCAAAGTCTCGACCATGGGAGGCGACGTGGACCTGCGTAACGTCACTGGGACCGTGAACGGAACGACCATGGGAGGCGACGTCTCCTACAACAATGTGCGCTCGCCCAACTCAGGCCAAGGCAAGGGAGAAACGGTCAAAGTGGAAACCATGGGCGGAGACATCGAGATCGATGAAGCGCTTTATGGTGCGGATGTCGAAACCATGGGAGGCGATATCGCCATCAACAAAGCCGCCGAATTCGTGCGCGCAGGAACCATGGGCGGAGACATCACGGTTCGGGAGGTGGACGGTTGGATAGAACTGGAGACCATGGGAGGCGACGTGGAAGCACACATGGTGGGCGGTACGTCCGGTGACCGTCACGTCGATATCGAGTCGAAAGGCGGCGATATTCTGCTGACGGTCCCGAGAGGCCTGGCCATGACGTTCGACATCGAAGTCGTGCTCGACGACGATGACGATGAGTACCGGATCGAGTCCGACTTCGACCTGAATATCAATGTCGATGCGAAGGACAACAGGTGGCGGGGCGGTGGCCGCGTGCACGCGACGGGTACCACCGGAGATGGCGCCAACCGGATCCGAATCAAGACCTACGACGGCAAGGTTGTCATTCGCGCGGGACGCTGAACCCGTCGGGCCATTCCCCTGGAAAACCATACACCACGACGGTTTCGCCGTAGGCCACATACGTCCCGATTTCCGACATCCCCATTTTCTGCATGATCCGAATGGATCCGGGGTTGTCCAGCACGGACTGGCACGTTATGCGTGTCAGTCCGAATGCGTTCTGGGCGACGTAGAGCGCCGCCGCCGCCGCTTCAAAGCCGTATCCGCGGCCCCAGAACGCTTTCGCATAGCGCCATCCAAAATCCAGTCGGCCGGTTTTGTCATCCAGGCCGCAAAACCCGGCGAACAGGCCAGAGGCCGCCTCCTCCACCACGAACCGCATCCACCCGCGCGTTTTCTGGTGATGGATCTGCTCGGCTACGAAATCTTCGGCATATTCCCGTGAACGCGTCTGGCCATTCCCGATGTACTGCATGACCTCGGGATCGGCCACCAGCGCGGCATACGGCTCCACGTCCCCGGGCGTCCAGTCCCGGAGCACCAGGCGCTCTGTTCGTGCATGGATCTTCATGGAATTCAAGATACACCCGCCTGGCCTTACGTACATTCCTGCCTCATCAACTGACCATATATACCGTGGCAAGCGAACCAGGCCGGGAAAACCGTCATTTCATTCAACAGATCATTGACAAGGACCGCACAAGCGGACGCGTCACAGGCGAAATCGTAACCCGGTTTCCCCCCGAACCGAATGGATATCTGCATATTGGTCACGCCAAGAGCATCTGCCTCAATTTTGGATTGGCCGAGGAATATGGCGGGCGGTGCCACCTGCGATTCGACGACACCAACCCGGAAACCGAGGACATGGAGTACGTCGAATCGATCAAAAATGACGTGCACTGGCTCGGGTATGACTGGGACGGACACCTCTACTTCGCTTCCGATTACTTCGAACAACTCTACGCCTACGCCGAGAAACTGATTACGCTCGGGAAGGCATACGTGGACAGCCAGTCCATGGATGAGATCCGGGCCACGCGCGGAACGGTCACCGAGCCTGGCACCGACAGCCCGTACCGCACGCGTCCGGCCTCAGAAAGCCTGGACCTTTTCCGTCGCATGCGCGCGGGGGAATTTCCCGATGGAGCGCATGTGCTTCGGGCGAAAATTGACATGGCCGCAACGAACATGCTCATGCGCGACCCGCTGCTCTACCGGATACGCCATGCCCATCACTACCGTACGGGCGATTCCTGGTGCATTTACCCGATGTATGACATGGCGCACCCCCTCGAGGATGCCATCGAGAACGTGTCACATTCTCTCTGTACGCTCGAGTTCGAAGTACACCGGCCGCTCTATGACTGGCTCGTTGACGCTGTCTGCACGCCGCCACGACCGCACCAGTATGAGTTCGCGCGGCTGAACCTCGATTATACGGTAATGAGCAAGCGCAAGCTGCTGCTGCTCGTCAAGGGCGGACACGTGGATGGATGGGACGATCCGCGGATGCCCACCATTGCCGGTATGCGCCGCCGCGGCATTCGCCCCGATGCCATCCGTGCATTCTGCAACATGATCGGCGTGGCCAAGTCTGACAACCGGGTCGATGTCTCGCTTCTTGAATACGCCGTTCGTAACGACCTGAACGCCGAAGCGCCGCGCGTAATGGCCGTACTCCGTCCGCTCAAGGTCGTGCTGACCAACTGGCCCGAAGGGGAGACCGACATGGTCGAAGCCTCGTGGTGGCCCCACGATATTCCGAAAGAAGGAACGCGGCAGGTGCCCTTCTCGCGCGAGCTCTTCATTGAGCAGTCCGACTTCATGGAGGACCCGCCGGCGGCGTTCCACCGGCTCCGTCCCGGTCAGGAGGTGCGTCTGCGCTACGCCTATATCATTCGCTGCGACCGCGTCATACATGACGCCGACGGCAACGTCTCGGAACTGCATTGCACGGTCGACCTCGACTCGCGCTCCGGTTCGGGCGCCCAGGCCGAGCGCCGTGTGAAAGGCACCATCCACTGGGTCAGCGCCGCCCACGCGCGCCGCGTCGAGGTACGCCTCTATGACCGGCTCTTCAGTGCGCCCGACCCCGAACGCGTCGAAGGCAGTGAAACGTTTCTCGACCACCTCAACCCGGACAGCCTCGAAATTATTACAGATGCGGTCGTGGAGCCAATCGTTGCCGACGCCGCCCCTGGTACGCGCTACCAGTTCGAGCGCAACGGATACTTCTACCTGGACGGAGAGGCCGGCGGCGGTACCCGACCCGTCTGGAACCGGATCATCACGCTGCGCGATACGTGGGGCAGGAAATCGCAGCAGACAACCGAACGTGTCGACCCGGCGACGACGACCCGGCGCGTGGATCGAGCCTTGAAGCCTGAAGAGATCGCCCACACGCCGAATCCGCTGTCCGGGCTCGACGAGGCGGGCGAGGCCCGCGCGCACAACCTGGTCCAGGAATTCACGCTTCCGCTCGAAAGCGCCGCCGTCCTCGCCGGAAGTCCCAAACTTGAAGCCTGGTTCCGGCGCGCCGCCGGGACGACTGGCGGAGAATCAGGCGCCGCCGGGACGACTGGAGCAGCGTCGGTGCCGCCCGATGCGCTGGCCAATTGGCTGGTGCAGGAACTCCGGCCCCTGCTTTCAGAGAAAGGTGCGGACGGAAACCACAATATCCCTGTGGCGCCGGAGCACTTCCGGGCGCTGGTCTCCCTGCACCACGACGGCACGCTTTCGAGCCGGCTTGCGCGCGACGTGCTGTCCGAAATGCTGGCATCGGGCGATCATCCGACCGACATCGTGGGGCGCCTCGGTCTGGAGCAGATTTCCGATGAGGACGCCCTCTCGGCGGTCATGGAAGCCGTGCTGGCCGCCCATCCGGACCGCGTAGCCGCCTACCGGGACGGGAAGAAGGGCCTGATCGGCTTTTTCATGGGTCAGGTCATGCAAAAGACAGGCGGGAAGGCGAATCCGCAGATTGTCCGTGATTTGCTGGAGGAGGCGCTCGCCGGCCGCTGACGGCACGGGTATTTTTACCTGCGGGACCACGCCCAGACAGCGCCGGGCGTCGGTTCTGGGGCGGCGCGGCTGGAGAGCTCAACGAAGGCGGATGTTTCCCCGCGCCGCACCCACAGGACGTCGGGACCAACCCAGACGACGTGCTCCGGCGTAAACTCTACCGGGAGCGGCTGCACGAACGAGCCTACGCCCGTGCGATAGTGCCATGCCCCGTCGAGTTGGAATACGAAGGTGCCCGGATCGGGTCCGTAGTGTCCGTGCGTCGCGCTTCCCGACAGCCTGTCTGGCGGTATGGTCCAGGACGACTGACCGCTTGTTAGGGAATATATGGACAGCCCGCGGCGTCCCGATCCATCCTGGAGCAGCACGTCATAGGCCAGTTCACGGCTTTGTGCATCCTGGCCTTGGGCCATCCACGAAATACGGCGCGGCGCGTACCTGTCCCCAATGACACGTGTCGGCTCGCCGCCCGTGGTCGCGACCACGTGCAGCGTCGTATCGGGCTCGTATGAGCGCGATTCGCGGTTGTAGCTGAGTTCACGGTGCACGTAGGCCAGGTGGGAGCCTCCTGGCGCGACGGTGATCTCGATCATGCGCCGGGCATCGAACGTGTGAAGGGTCGCACAGTCGGCCGCGTCGACGACGTAGACATTGTTCGCGTCCCGGACCACGAGCGCGCCATCGGTGCGCACGCCGAGCACCACATCCGACGCCGAACAGCCTACGTCGCGCGCCGCGCGACTGGCCACATCGATTTCGGTGACAGCTCCACCCGAAGCGGACCGTCGCCCAACATAGAGCCGCTCACCGCCGGGCGAGAACGCCACGGACAACTGCGCGGGCACAGGGCTCTCGTAAACGATGTCCATGAGTCCGGTAGAGCGGTCTGCCAATACAATCGAGGCACCGTCAGCGCCCCGCACGACGAGGGCAGCGGCATCCGCACCGGGCGCTTCCAGTCCCCGCTCCACGTCGCCTTCGACGCTCGCGGTGACCAGGTCGGAGGCCAGCAGCACGCGCGCTGGCGGCGGCGCCTCAACAGGCACGTCTTCCGACGCCATATCCGGCACAGAGGGGGTGACTTCGGGCGCCGAAGCGGCGCATCCACCGAGAAAAAGAAGAACGGCGAGGGACAGCGTACGAATCATGATTATGGCGTAACCTGCAGGGCGGAATGTCGTTGGAAGAACCCTGCGTGATAAGAATTCCGCGTTTGAAGAATCCCGTGAACCGGTCCACTCCTGACATGATCCGACTTGAAAGCATCACCAAAGGCTACCTGAATGGTTTCAGCCGCAGTTTCGTGCTGCGCAACATAAATCTGTCCATTGGCAGCGGAGAATTCGTTTCGATCATGGGTCCGTCCGGATCGGGCAAGTCGACGCTGCTCCATATCCTGGGCATGCTCGATGAACCCTCAAGTGGAGCGTACTGGTTCATGGACCAGCCGGTACATAAAATGAACGAGCGGCAGCGCTCGGACCTGCACCGCCAGCACATTGGGTTCGTGTTCCAGGCCTACCATCTGATCGATGATCTGACGGTGTATGAGAATCTGGAAACCCCGCTGCTGTACCGCAAAATGAAGGGCAACGAACGCAAGAGCCAGGTCGCAGAAATGCTGGACCGATTCGGAATGGTCGCCAAGAAGGACCTTTTTCCAAGCCAGCTCTCGGGAGGCCAGCAGCAGATTGTCGGCGTGGCGAGGGCGCTGATCATGCAGCCGACTTTGATTCTGGCCGACGAACCGACGGGAAATCTGCACACGTCGCAGGGAGAAGTCGTCATGGACTGGTTTCGCCGGCTCAACGAGGAGGAAAACGTGACCATCGTGCAGGTCACGCATTCAGACCACTGGGCCTCGTACGGGAAACGCGTGATTGAACTCCTGGATGGGCGGATTGCGTCGGATTCAAACCCGCCAGAGGCCGAGGAAACGTAATGTCGACGGCCTTCGTACCGGTCGTCCGCCAGGCCTCGCGGCAGGATCTCGATGCGCTCGTGGCGCTCGAACGGGAGGCGTTCGAGCACGACCTGATTTCGAGGCGCAGTTTTCGGCGCTACCTGACGTCCGGTTCGTCGCGCCTGCTGGTAGCCGAACTGCCCGACAATTCGGTGGCCGGATACATCCTCGTGCACCTGCCGGCTTCCCGCCGCGGCGCGCGTATTTATTCGGTGGCGGTATCCATCGCGGCGCGGGGGCACGGCATAGGGCTGCATCTGCTCCGTGCGGCCGAAGACACAGCCCGCGAAGCCCATCGCTCCGTGATCACGCTCGAAGTCCGTGCCAGCGACGCGCGTACGCGGGGACTCTATCGGTTTGCTGGCTACACTGACGACCGTGAGCTGCCTGCTTATTACGAAGACGGGGCGGACGGCGTGCGTATGGTCAAGCTGCTCGCGGGGAGCGCCCCACCACGCGCCACTCCGGGGCGCATACCGGTCGTGGTCGTGGATGAGCGCGAACGCAGCGACGACATCGCGGCCTGGGCCCGCGTGCTCACCACGGCCGAGTACCTGTCGCTCGGAGTAGCTTCACCGGGCCGCGTCGTGATCAACCTGTCCTCCTCCTATGAACACCTGGCGCGGGGGTACTATGTCAGTCTCCTGGCGGAAGCCCGGGCCGAGCGCTGCTTTCCGGGAGCAGACAATCTGCTTGACATAAACTGGAAACGCATTCATCGTCGCGCGCTGGCGGAACTCGAGCCCCTTCTGGAAGGACTCGCATCCATCCCGGACACGGCGCTCGTGTTTTTCGGGCAGGTGTACAGCGCAGGTGTCGTGCAGGAGGACCTGTCTGTCATCGGGTCCTCGCTGTTTGACCGCTTCCGATGCCCCATCTTGCAGGTCACCTTCCGGCGCCGGGCACGCGCACTGCTGGATATCGAGGCGCTGGGGCTGCACAGGCTGTCGGCCGACGAGCGGCACCTGTTCACGGGGGCACTCGCGCGCTTCCTGAAGGCCCGCAACCCACTGCCGGCCCCTCTCCCGCGCGCGGCGTCCTCCATTGCCATGCTGGTAAGTCCGGACGAAACCGTGCCGCCGTCAGATGAAGACGCACTACAGGCCTTCGAGCGCGCCGCTCTGGAAATGGGAGCGCGCATTACCCGCGTTGATCGCGGGGATCTGCACAGGCTGGCCCAGTTCGATGCCCTCTTCATCCGGGAAACCACGCGACTCGACCACTACACCTACCGGTTCGCCCGGAAAGCACGCGAAGAGCACATTCCCGTCTACGATACGCCCGAGGCCATCCTGAAATGCACCAACAAGGTGTATCTCTTCGAGATGCTGCGTGCCCGGGGCATTCCGACGCCGCCTACGTTCGTATTCGATCGGCGCAGGCTCGCCGACCTGGCCCGCACGCTCACATTCCCGGCCGTTCTGAAGGTCCCCGATTCGGCCTTCTCGCTTGGCGTGCACCTCGTGGCCTCGGGCGACGAGCTCCGGGAAAAGTCCCAGCCCCTCTTCCGGGAATCGGACCTGCTGCTGGTGCAGTCATTCGTCGAGACGCGTTTTGACTGGCGCATTGGCGTACTCGACGGCGAGCCCCTCTTCGCCTGCCAGTACTACATGGCCGAGGGACACTGGCAAATCATGGACCACTCCGGCGGTGAACAGGCCATCCGGTTCGGAGATTCCCGTACCGTCACGCTCGAGCAGGTCCCGGCGCACGTCCTTCACGTCGCAACAGCGGCAACGCGATCCATGGGCCGCGGGGTCTTCGGCGTGGACGTGAAGGAGACCGCCACGGGAGCGCTCGTCATCGAAGTAAACGACAACCCGAATATCGATGCGGGCGTGGAAGATGCCGTGCTCGGCGATGCGCTCTACACGCGTATCCTGAAAAGCCTGCTGTCCGCTTCCTGAAAAAATTTAAGTTATCCTCGAGGCAGCCGATACCCGGGAAGAATCGTGTACCCTGTACCTCCAAGCCATGACCGTTCGAACTGCTTCCCGGAATGCGGCGGATATCCGTTCGCCGCAGCGCGCTCCCGAAGGGCCGGGCCGGGCCGCGGCCATTCACCAGGCCGGTCACGTCCTGCTCTGCCTGTACTTCGGCATCCGCATCGTGGAAATCCGACCTCCGGGCTCGACAACGCCCGACATGGAGGTGGCGGACTGCATTCCGTCTACTCCGGGAGAGGTAGAGAAATATGTCCGCATGCTGCTTGCAGGTGGCGTGGCAGAGGGGCGATACCGCGCATCGGGATACGCCTTTTCCGAGGAGGACCTGGCCCGTGTGCGCGCCGTCCTCTCCCGCGAGCCCGAAGACTTCGAGTCCTGGATTACGACGCACGCGCGGCGCGTGGCCTTCCACCTGGCCGACCCGCGGATGTGGCAAACGCTCGGCGACCTGGCCGATTATCTCGGCACGCTGGAGGCCCCTGTCAAGGGATCAGCGCTGGAGCCCATCGTCGCGCTCGTCCGAAACCACCTCCGCACCCCGCACAAGTAGGCGCCGACCGGGCGTCCGCGCCTCGGCTTCCCGGTACGCGGTGGCAGCGGCGCCCCAGTCGCGCATCCGGTAGCGCTCTTCTGCCAGCAATTCGTGGGACGGCTTGGGAATTTCCGGTGGTCCGAAGGCAAAGGGCAGGCTGGCTTCCTCGCGCGCAGCTTCCTCGATTTTGGCAATACCGTCGCGGGCACGGCCCGTCTCAAGCGCCAACAACCCTTCAAGTTGCAGTCGGATCACGTGGTTGCCCGATGGTGTAACAGGAATGTCCGAGAGCGCTTCGCGCGCGCCGCGCACATCCCCGGCCCGGACACGGGCAAGCCCTTCGCCCGAAAGGTAGACCGCACGGTTGTCCGGGCGTCCGTTGGGAGCCGTTTCGCTTCGGCCAGCTGGAACGTCGGCAACCCAGCGCATCCAGAGAGAATCTGGCGCGCCCTCCTGCCCCAGCGGTGGCGCAGCTTCCAGTAGATGCAGCGAACGCATGGACGCAAAGTATCCCCACTGTCCAGCATGCACATCGCCCGCTTCAACCCAGGCGTAGCACGCATCCATGAGGGTTTCGGCCTCGGTCCACTGGCCAAGCTGCAGATGGCCATAATGCTGCCAGGAGGTATAGTGGCCACATGCCCACGGAGCCGGATCCTGGTCGCCGCGCTGGGAGCGGATGGTGGCAACCGCCAGAGCGTTGTTTTCCACGACCCGCTCCCACAGCCCAAGCGCCACAAAAATATGCGTTGTCATATGCTGGGCATGACCCGCACCCGGCGCGACCTCGGCATAGGCATCGGCTGCCGGAAGGCCGAGCGGAGCGTGAATCGGGTCGTCGAACGAGTGTATCAGGTAGTGCGCCGCGCCGGGGTGCCTCGGATTGCGCTCAAACACAGGCTGGGCGACGGCCGCCGCCTGCATGTACGTCCGGAAATCGCGCTCGCCGTTGGTGAGTCCCAGGATGGACAGGGCGTAAAACGTCCGGGCCTCGTCATCATGAGGCCAGGACAGGTGGAGATTCTTCATGGCCTCCATGTAGTTGCGGTCGCGCACCGACTTTGACGCACCACCCTCATCCACATACAGCTCCTCGACCGCATCAAGGTACATGGCTTCGCGCGGCGTCCCGGCACGGCGCTGGCGCTCATCCCGCGTGGGGGCCAGGCGCGCGAGCACGGCGCGGCCTGCGTCAAGATCCACCGCACGCCACAGCGGATGATTGTACGTCATGGCTTCGCCCCAGTAGGCGAGCGCGAACGTGCTGTCCGCCTCCTGGGCTTCGCGGAACGCTTCGGCCGCGCGCCCGAACTCAAAGCTGTGAAGCAGCAGCACGCCCCGATAGAAGGGCTCCTGGGCGGCCTCATTTCCGGAGTTGGGAAAGTAGATGCGGCCGAGCCCGTCCATATCGGTCATGGCGCTGATGGGCACCGGGCCGTCGGCCAGATTCGGTGGACTCTGTGGCTGGCAGCCCGTGGCGACGAGCGTGAGCAGTGTGGCCGCCAACAGGGCGGCCGGGAGCGTGAAAAATGAACGGGAATTCGGCATGGGTTCTGAAAGCATTGGGTAGGAAAGGGCAATATGCTGTTTATTCCCTCACGCCACAAGCCAGCATCACCTTTTTCGGACATCCCTTTTTTTCGGATTTCCCATTCTTTTGGGCTTTCTGTTTTATCGAGTTTTCCGTTTTGTTGTGCTTTCCGTTGCCCACTGAAACCGGACGCGCATGCCCTGGACCAGCTTCCGTTACTCTCTGTACGCTCCCATTTACGACCTGCTCGCCTGGCCGCTCCGCGGGGCGCGGCGGCGGGCCGTGACGCAGGCAGCCATTGGCCCCGACGACCATGTGCTCATCGTCGGCTGCGGCACAGGTCTGGACCTTGCGCACATCCCACGCGGCTGCCGCGTCACGGCCACCGACCTGTCGGTGCGCAAGCTGGCCAGCATGCGCCGCCGCGCCCGCGCGCTCGGCCGAGATGTCAGCGCGCAGCGGATGAACGCCGAAGACCTCGACTTCCCCGACGGCAACGACAGCGAAGGGTTTGACGTCGTACTCGTGCACCTCATTGCCGCCGTCGTGCCAGACGGCCGGGCCGCCGTGGCCGAGGCCACGCGCGTGCTGAAAACCGGCGGCACGCTCAGCCTCTTCGACAAATTCCGGAGCGGGCCGGAGCCTTCGCCCGGCCTTCTGCGCCGCCTGTTGAACGTTCCGGCGCGCCTTTTTTTCTCCGACATAAATCGCCGCGCAAAAGACCTGACGGCAGGGCTCCCGTTGGAGAAGATCACAGAGACTCCGGTCGCTTTCGGTGGCCTTTTCCGGGCACTGACGTTTACCAAAAGTGCCAGAAAACCGTTATCCAATGGGTTTCCTCGTTGATTTGCACTTCTATCATGTCTCTTTTACCATCGGTATAAATAATCAGCAAAGTCAACGCCAACGACATGAATCGCCCATTTCGCCGTATCACTCCTGCCGTTGTAATTGCGTTTCTTCTTCTGAGCGCGTGTGACGACGGATCTACTTTGTCGGAGTCCGAATCAGCTGTCAACAATTCGACACCCGACCGGATTGAGCTCACAGGAAGTGAACGAGAAGCCATGCTGGCTCTTGCGCAGGAAAAATCAGATGCACTCCGCGCTGAGACCAAACAACCCGATGCCGTCATTTCTGATGTCTGGATCCAGACTGGTAACTACATCTATCTGATTGGCAAAGGTACGAGCGCTACGGGCGAGTGTGCCAATATTGCCATCCCTCTCGAAATGGATACAGGTGGTAACATCACCGGTCAATATGCGCTTTCAAAGCGCCCGGATACGCATTCGTGTGAAGGTGCTCCCTGTACGTCATGCTCCTTCACAACAGGTGCCGACGATGAAATCACAGGGTGTGACTGTGAAAGTTGTCCCACTGGATGCAATCCTTCGGGCGGGCTTTGCAACCACACCGTCACGTCTGGCTGATCAGAGCCGGAGCAGCCGCTCGGCGTGCCGCACGGCGCGTATCATGAAGTCAGCCTCGAGCCGCTCGCGCTCCCCTGCTTCCAGAGAACCGACGCCCGCGGCCCGACGCGCCTGGTCGGCGTGGTAGAGCGCCATGGCTGCGGCGACAGAGATATTGTAACTCTGTACAAAACCCGCGAGAGGCAGAAGAACGGTCTGGTCAGCAAGCGCAATCATCTCCTCCGAGACGCCGGACAACTCATTCCCCAGTACAATCGCCACCGGCTCGGAGAAATCGAGCGAGGAGATTGGCACAGCCTTCGCATCCAGATGCGTGACCGCAACGCGGTAACCACGGCGCCGCAGCGGCCGAACGCACGCCGCAGCCGATTCGTGGAAGTGCAAATCAAGCCATTTGTGCGCGCCCTGTGTTGTGCGGGCTGATTTCTTGGGGGGTACGCTGCCGCGAATGACGTGGAACTCCTGCATCCCGAGTCCCTCGGCGGTCCGCATGACAGCGCTTACGTTCCCCGTATTGGCGAGCCCCTCGACCACCGTCACCACATGGTACGTCCGCTCGCGCACCACGCGACGAATGCGCTCGGCGCGCTCCTCCGACAGATGTGGCCCAAGGCGCCGAATAATGTCGGCGGGCGAAAGGTGCTGACTGCCGACGCAAAACCCTTCGAAGCGGCCGCGGGCATCCTCCTCTATTCGGGAAAGCTCGCGTGCGGCCGAGGCGCGCGCTGGCGTCTCCTCTACCGCACCGTGCGCATTGTCATGCATCGAATTGTCATGCACCGAATTGTCATGCACCGAATCATCCATAATCACACGTAACGAAATGGTCCCTGGCTGTTGACCACGCCGAGAAAATAGGCCGCAGCTTTGCCGCAATATACTTCCGGAAACGGGGCCAGGATACTCCCGAAAACGCCCCCCGTGTCACGTCACGTCTGGAATGTCGGTTGGATGCGTGTGGATGCCTGCTTGTTGACAAGGCGCCCGAAAGAGGCGTAGCCACAGCTACGGCGAGTGAGGGGAACGCTGTCAGCGGGCAGGCAGGCCACGCAGAACCCGACAGATCAGGCGTGACGTGACACTAGGACGCGCGCGGGAACACCACCCCCCGTCGCAGCATGCAAGCCGCCACTGACAACAATTACAGCATTACATGCAACTTACAGATAAAATCGCCCTTGTTACAGGTGCCAGCGCTGGTCTCGGCGCCCAGATATCCCGCGATCTCGTGGCCCGCGGTGCCCGCGTCTTTGGACTGGCCCGGCGCGAGGAGCGCCTCGCGGCTCTCCAGCAGGAACTGGGCAACGCGTTCGTTCCGCTCGCCGCTGACGTCACGAGTGAAGAGGCCATCCAGCAGGCCTTCCAGCGCATCGGCGACCGGCTCGACATCCTGGTCAACAACGCCGGGCTCGGCAAATTCGGCCAGGCCAAAGATACACCGACCGCCGACTGGGACCTGCAGATGAACGTCAACCTGAGAGGCGTTTTCCTGTGCACGCGTGCTGCCATTCCCCTCATGCAGGAACAGAACCGGCATTCGGGCTTCGGCGGCCACATCGTGAACGTGAGCTCCGTCGCCGGCCTCATGGGCAACCCCAACGTGAGCGCTTATAATGTGACCAAATTCGGCCTCAAGGGCTACTCTGAAGCCCTCTTCAAAGAGCTCCGCGAGGACGGCATCAAGGTCACGTGCATTTTCCCGGGATCGATCGAAACCGAGTTTTTCGAGCAAGCCGGGGTGCCCATTTCGGAAAACCCCATGACGAGCGAGGACGTTTCAAGTTCAGTCCTGCATGTGCTTCAGGCGCCGGACAACTACCTTGTCTCGGAAATCGTCATGCGGCCCCTCCGCCCGAAGATGAAAACCTGACCGCGCGCCGCGTCCTCCAACCCTGCCATGTGACCGCCTATGAAACGCCGTGATTTTGTCAAAAAGGCTTCCGTAACAGCCGCTGCCGGGGCTGTTCTTGGTGGATGCGCCGCTTCGGAGGAGGGCCCGGCCGCCGTGCAGACCCGTCCGCGGGTGTCGTGGCGGCTCGCATCGAGCTTTCCCCGCTCGCTCGATACCATTTATGGAGCGGCCGAGGTCATGGCGCGCCGGGTCGATGCGCTCACCGATGGCCGCTTCACCATCCGCGTGTTTCCAGCCGGAGAAATCGTGCCCTACGACCAGGTCCTGGAGACCGTCCAGAAGGGCACACTGCAGATGGGCCACTCGGCGAGTTACTATTTCACGGGGCTCAATCCGGCTTTTGCGTTCGACGCGACCGTGCCCTTCGGCATGAACGCGCGACAGCTCAATGCGTGGATGTACTACGGTGAGGGCATGGAGCTCATGCGCGCCCTCTTTGCCGACTTCAACATCCGCAACTATCCCGGGGGCAACACGGGCGTGCAGATGGGCGGCTGGTTCCGCCGGCAGGTCGAAAGCGCGCAGGATCTGAATGGACTCAAAATGCGGATCCCGGGCCTCGGCGGCAAGGTCATGGCCGAGCTTGGCGTGAATGTGCAGGTCCTCGGCGGCGGCGAAATCTATGCGGCCCTCGAAACCGGCACCATCGACGCCACGGAGTGGTCGGGCCCCTACGATGACGAAAAGCTTGGTTTCCACCAGGTGGCCAGGAATTACTACTACCCAGGATGGTGGGAGCCCGGACCGGGGCTGAGTTTCTATATCAACCAGGATGCGTGGGCCACACTGCCGTCGACCTACCAGGCGGCCCTCGAGGCAGCCTGCGCCGAGGCGAATGTGGACATGGTGGCCTCCTACGACGCCAAAAACCCCCCGGCGCTGAAGCGTCTGCTTGCAACGGACATTACGCTGCGGCCCTTCTCGCGCGACATCATGTCGGCGGCGGAGGAAATAACGCGAGACCTGCAGGCGCAGGAAGCCGCCTCGCGCCCCGAGTACGCCCGCATACTGGAGAGCTACCGCGCATTTTCCGACGCCTCGAACGCCTGGCTCGGCACGGCCGAGAACACCTATAATTCCTTCGCTTTCCGCCGCGGATAGATTAGAACCCATGTCCATTCATCACTTCCCGACGGCGCGCAGCGCGCGTTATGACCTGCGCGTCGAACCCGGCGCGCGCACGACCGAGCTCTGGGTCGGCCTGCACGGATACGGGCAGCTGGCACCGGCATTTGCCGATGAACTGGCGCCGATTTCCCGCCCCGGCCGCGCCCTCCTCTGCCCGGAAGCCCTCTCGCACTTCTACACCCACCACGGGAAACGGGAAATCGGCGCCAGTTGGATGACGAGCCTCGGCCGCGAGTATGAAATCCTGGACCAGGTCACGTACCTGGACGCCCTCTGGGAAGACGTCGTCGAAGACGTGATGGAAAATGACGGCCAAGCCGCGGAGAATGAAGCCGGAGCATCGCATCCATCCATGGAAACAACGGTCATCGGATTCAGCCAGGGCTGCCCCACGGCCACCCGGTGGCTCGGGAACGGACAGTTTACGGCCCAGCGCCTCATTCTCTGGGGCGGCGACCACGCGCGCGATTTGACGGAGGAAGAGTGGGAGGCCCTGCGCCAGACGGGCGAAATCATCCTGGTAGCGGGCGAAAACGACCGGATCGTGGCGCCCGAGCGGCTGCAGGAGGCCGAAGCGGACCTCACGAGCGCCGGGTGCAATGCGCGGCTCATCACGCATGCGGGAGCGCACCACCTGGACGCCGCCGTTCTGGCTTCGCTCGCCGCGTCCTGACACAGCCGGTGCCGGAAGCAGCCGCCGCCTGACACACCGATCAGAAAATCGTGTGCCCGATATCTGCCGTCAGCAGTTCAAGGGCGCGCATGCCCAGGTGCGAGTTGCCCCGCTCGTTCAGGCGCGGACTCCAGACCGCCACCGAATAATAGCGCGGGTGTATGGCCACAATACCGCCACCAACCCCACTTTTGCCCGGAAGACCGACGCGGAAGGCGAATTCCCCCGCCTCGTCGTAAAACCCACACGTCTGCATGACCGCATTCACGCGCTGCACCATGACGGGCGGCGCGAGCGCCTTTCCATCGTGCAGCGTGCGCCCCTCATTGGCGAGCAGGCCGAACGTACAGGCCAGCTGCGTGCAGGTCATCTCCATCGCGCACAGCCGCACGTAGAGATCGAGCACCTCGTCCGGCTCGTTGTGGATATTGCCGAAGGCTTTCATCAGGTTGACGAGCGCCGCGTTGCGATGGCTCGCCGCCCGCTCGGACTGCGCCACGCGCTCGTTCCACGAAATGGACGGGTCGCCCGAGAGTGCGTGCACGAATGCGTACAGCTCCTCGAGCGGCCGCTTGAGCGCCGAAATCAGGATATCGCACACCACAAGCGCGCCCGCATTGATGAGCGGATTGCGCGGAATACCCTGTTCGTACTCCAGTTGGAAGAGCGAATTGAACGCGTTCCCGGAAGGCTCCACATCCATCCGCTCCCAGACTTCATCCGGGTCAATGGTCAGCGCCAGAAGCAGTGCGGGCACCTTGGCAATACTCTGCACGGAGAACGCCACGTCGGCATGGCCCGCGCTGTGCACGCTGCCGTCGAGGCACTGGAGACTCATCCCGAACTGATCCGGCTCCACCGAGGCCAGCTCTGGAATGTAGGCCGCCACATGGCCACTGGAAATGTCCTCTGCGGTTGGGCCCGCGCCATGGACCATCCTGTCGTGGATGGACGTGAGAATGTATTGGTAGTCGATGGTGCTCATGCCCCCTCCTACCACTCCCACGTCACGAGTTCCGGCCAGATGATGATGGCCACAAGGCCAATCATCTGGATGATGATGAACGGGATGGCCCCCCGATAGATATCGCCCGTCGTTATTTCGGGAGGCGCGACGCCCCGTAGATAGAAGAGCGCAAAGCCGAATGGCGGCGTGAGAAAGGACATCTGCAGGTTCATGCCGAGCATGACGCCGAACCACACGAGGTCCACGCCCAGCAGCGCGGCAGCAGGCACAAGAAGCGGAACGACGATAAAGGCGATCTCGAAAAAGTCGATGAAGAATCCGAGCACGAAGACCACGAGGTTGGCCACGATCAACAGGCCGATCACGCCACCCGGCAGATTTGTGAGATAATGTTCAATCCAGAGGTCTCCGTTCAGCCCGCGGAACACGAGCGCAAACGCGGTCGAACCAATGAGCAGGAAGAGGACCATGGAGGTCAGCGATGTGGTCCGGGCCATGGTTTCGCGCAGGGCCCGCCACGACAGACGCCCGTTCACTGCGGCGAGTGCCATGGCGCCCACCGCTCCCAGCGCGCCGGCCTCGGTGGGCGTCGCAAGCCCCGCGAAAATACTCCCCAGAACGACGAGGATGAGCCCAAGAGGTGGCAGCAGCACCAGCAGCACGCGGCGAAAAAGCAGACCCAGGTTGGCAGGCCGTGCGTCTGGCGGGAGCGCCGGCGCGCGGTGCGGCTGAAAAATGGCCACACACACGGCGTACACGCCGTAGAGCCCCGCGAGCATGAGCCCCGGAACGAGCGCCCCCCAGAACAGGTCCCCGACCGAAATCCCCATCTGATCGGCGAGCACGATCAGCACCACCGACGGCGGAATGATCTGGCCGAGCGTGCCCGATGCCGTAATGAACCCGGCGGCGAGTTGTTTGTCGTAGCCGTAGCGCATCATGACCGGGAGCGAAATCAGCCCCATGGCGACGACGCTGGCCCCGACGACACCCGTCGCCGCCGCCAGCAGCGCCCCAACGAACACCACGGCGAGGGCCAGCCCGCCCCGTAGCGGCCCGAACAGCTGGCCAATCGTGGTCAACAGGTCGTCCGCCAGGCGCGACTTCTCGAGCATGGTCCCCATGAAAATGAAGAAGGGGACGGCCAGGAGGACAAAATTCGACATGATGCCGAACGTGCGGTCGGGCATGGCCAATAGCAGCGGCCAGTCAAGAAGTCCCATCTCGACGCCGATAAACGCAAAAATGAGGGCCGTCCCGCCGAGTGCGAACGCCACCGGAAAACCCGTAAAAATGAGCACGAAGGCGCCCACGAACATGAGGGGGGCCAGCAGGTCCTCGTTCATGCGCCTCCCCCTGGTGTCGGGTGAGCGGAGCCATGCGCCGATTCATCCTCGAATTCGTCCACGTTGGCGCCCAGGATCACGCCCAGGCTACGCGCAAAGAGCGAAACCCCCTGCAGCACCAGAAGCAGAAACGCGACCGGTATGACCGTCTTGATGGGATAGCGCGGCAGGCCTCCGGGGTCCGGCGAGGCCTCGAGGACCGCCCACGAGTTCACAACGGCAGGCCACGCGGACCAGAGCATGAGCCCGCAGAACGGCAGCATCAGAAACACAGTCCCCAACATGTATACCCACGCCTTGCCCCGTGCCGACAACCGTCCATAGAACACATCGACGCGCACGTGCGCATCTTCCTTGAGCGTCCACGCCGCCCCGAGCAGAAACAGCAGGCTGAACAGGTACCACTGCAATTCGAGCCACATGTTCGAACTGAGCCCGAAACCGGTGAATCGGTCGGTATAGCGGGCCACCGCGTTGAGCGCGCCGACCAGCACCATGAGGACCGAGAGCCACACGAGCACGCGTCCGAACCGCTCCTGGAAGCGGTCAATGCCATCGGCTATGCGAAGAAGAAGAGGCATGCGTCAATCCGTCTCGTCACTACCATATTGCCGGATGCGGCGCTCGAGGGTTTCCTCGGCGTCACGACCGCGAAGATATTCCATGCGCTCCTGAATTGTGCGCTCATACCCTACGTCGGAAGGCGAGTAAAAATACGTACCCTGCATACCGTCCGGCAGATATTGTTGCGGCACATAGTGATTCCGGTACGCATGCGGGTAGAGGTAGCCTTCCCCATGCCCCAGCCCCTTGGCATCCCGACTGCCATCCTTGAGCGGATCGGGAACGTCGCCAGTCTGTTCGCGGGCCACATGCCCGATGGCGTCGAAAAAAGCATACGTGCTGTTGCTTTTGGGCGCGGTCGCCAGGTACAGGCAGCACTCGGCCAGGTGGAATCGGCCTTCCGGAAGCCCCACGTAGTCGAAAGCCTGGGCGCACGCCGTCGTTATCTGTATGGCCCGCGGATCGGCCAGCCCGATGTCCTCCGCCGCAAAAATCATCATGCGCCTTATAATAAAGCGGGGGTCCTCGCCGGCATAGAGCATGCGCGCCATCCAATAGAGCGACGCATCGGGATCGGATCCGCGCAGGCTCTTGATGAACGCACTGATCGTATCGTAGTGGGCATCGCCCTCCTTGTCGTAGAGCACCGCACGCTTCTGGATCGACTCCTCGGCCACATCCAGCGTAATATGCCGCACGCCAGCGTCGTCCTCCGCGGTCGTCTCAACGGCCAGCTCGAGCGCATTGAGCAGCGAGCGCGCATCGCCATTGGACGTCGAGACCAGGTGCTCGGCAGCATCCGCGTCGAGACGCACGTTGAGCCCTCCGTACCCGCGCTCCCCTTCGGCCAGCGCACGGCGAATGACCCCATGCAGATCGGCTTCGGTGAGCGACTTGAGCTCGAATATCCGGCTGCGCGACACGAGCGCCTTGATGACTTCGAAGTACGGATTCTCGGTCGTGGCTCCGATCAGCGTAACCGTCCCGTTTTCCACGTGCGGCAAAAGGGCATCCTGCTGCGCCTTGTTGAACCGGTGCACCTCGTCAATAAACAGGATGGTCCGCTGGCCGTGCAGGCGCAGCCGCTCCTCGGCCCGACCAATGGCCGCGCGGATGTCCTTCACGCCCGCAAGTACCGCGTTCATGGTCTCAAACGCCGAGCGGGTCGTGTTGGCAATGATCCGCGCCAATGTCGTCTTGCCGGTGCCCGGCGGCCCATAGAAAATGAGCGACGAAATCCGGTCGGCCTCAATGGCCCGGCGCAGCATGCGCCCCTGGCCCAGAATGTGCTCCTGCCCAGCGAATTCATGGAGCGTCTGCGGCCGCATGCGATCGGCAAGCGGGGCGCGGCTTTTCATGAAATCGCGGGTCGATGCATCGAACAGATCATCATTCATCGTGCTGGCGGGGTGTCCCGGGAAAATCCGAATCGGGCGTCAAGATGCGACGGATGCCGGATTCAAACAAGGCCGCCCCGCCCTGCGACGGATGCCGCACGTACGTGCAGTCAAGGCCCAGTTCGTGGAATGCCCGCTCGGCCTTGCGGCCAACCGCAACCAGATGTTCGGCGCCAACCGCCTGGACCACGCCCTCCACAAGTGGGAGGAAGTACTTGATTTCCGACACGCGGGGCGTGCGAATGGACAGGGGCTTGCCCTTTTTGAAAGGGTGGCACGGCACAGCATTCCAGGTAAAGATCTCTTCGTGATACGGCGCCAGGATGCGCCAGTAGATGGATGCGCTGTATTCGGCGTGGGGCACGTCGCGCCGGCTTGAGGGCCGCCCAGAGATCGGAAAACCAGGGTCCACGAGCTGCGCCTCGCTCGTTATCGGGACGCCCGAGAACCGGCATCCCCACGGACCAGGGGCTTCTGCAAGAAGCAGTACCCGCGGCGAACGGGTTCGGTCGCGGACATAGGCTTCCAGATTGGCGCGCCGGATGGGCACGGCGTCGTCGCCGTCCTCGTCTGGATCACGGTCCACGTAGGGATTGAACAGCAGGGCCTGTCCCGCCTCTGTATAGAGCCGTCGACGAAACAGGGATATAAGGGCGTCCGCATCCATGACTCCATGATACGCAGCAGGTTGAGACGAATTTTCCTTGCAGATCGAACAATCCGGGTTCATTTTTGAATGTACAGCGTTAATCTGCCCTGTACGTAATTCGCCAAGGATGGACATAGACCGGAGACGCCCCATGGACAACGCAACACTTCACGTTCAGGACCAGACACTGGAACTGCCGCTCACGAAAGGCACCGAGAACGAGGTGGCCATCGGGATCAAGACGCTACGCCCCAAAACAGGGGTTATTACGATGGATCCGGGGTTTGCCAACACAGGTTCGTGCGAGAGCGCGATCACGTTCATCGACGGCGAGAAGGGCATTCTCCGATACCGTGGCTACTCGATCGAGGAGCTGGCCGAGAAGTCCACCTTTACCGAAGTGGCCTACCTGCTCATCTACGGCGATCTGCCGACGGCCGGTGAGCTGGAATCTTTCCGCCGACAGCTCCGGCGCCACAGCCTGCTCCACGAGGACATGAAGAAGTTCTTCGAAGGCTATCCGCCGAGCGCTCCGCCCATGAGCGTGCTCAGTACAATCGTGGCATCTCTTGCGGCCTACTATCCGGTAGCCAACACCGATGATGACCTGAACCTGAACATCATCCGACTGATTGCAAAGCTCAATACAATTGCAGCATTTGCTTACAAGAAGTCCGTCGGCCAGCCATACATATACCCCTGCAATGATCATTCCTATGCAGGCGATTTCCTGCATATGATGTTCGCCGTCCCGGCAGAGAAGTACGACATTGATCCGCTGCTTACAAAAACACTCGACATGCTGCTCATCCTGCATGCCGATCATGAGCAGAATTGTTCCACGTCCACGGTGCGCATGGTGGGCAGCTCCGGCGCGGATCTGTTCTCATCCATATCGGCCGGCATCCAGGCACTTTCTGGGCCACTGCATGGCGGCGCGAACCAGGCGGTCATCGAGATGCTCGAGCAGATTGAGAATGACGGGCGCAACATTGCCAAGTACGTGGACATGGCCAAGGACAAGGACTCGGATTTCCGGCTCATGGGCTTCGGACACCGTGTGTACAAAAATTTCGACCCCCGCGCCCGCGTCATCAAGCAGAAGGCATCCGAAGTGCTCGATCAGCTCGGCGTGGACGACCCGCTGCTCGATATTGCCCGTGAACTGGAGCGGATTGCGCTCGAGGACGAGTTCTTCGTCGAGCGAAAACTCTATCCCAACGTGGACTTCTATTCCGGTATTATTTACCGCGCCATGGGCATTCCGACGAACATGTTCACCGTCATGTTTGCCCTCGGCCGTCTGCCCGGATGGATTGCCCAGTGGCTTGAAATGAAGAAGGATCCGGCGACCCGTATTTACCGGCCGCGCCAGATTTATACAGGGAGCACAGAGCGCAGTTACCAGCCCATTCGCCAGCGCTGAGCGCCAGCCCGGGGCAAGTGATCGGTGAACGGTATCGGACGTGTGTGCATGATGCACGTCTCGTTACAATTCATGGGATAATATTATCCTGGTAACTCTGCTTGTGTATATTTGGAACTTGGGGACGGTTCTTCCCTCCCATAGCTACACAATACCAGCACCACGATGAAACACCCACTACTATTTGCGTCGGGCCTTCTGACCGCCCTGTTTATTCTACTGATTGCCCCCCTGTCTGCCGACGCGCAGGTGGAGCGGGGTGATAAAACCCTGTATATCCGGCCTCACGTCGGACTTTCCTGGTATCTGGGGGATAACGAGCAGTCACCGTTCAACTTTGACGGGGACATTTTCGAAGATTCCTTCCCGTACAACGTAGGCGGCGAAATCGGCTGGCGCTTCAGCCCCCGGTACAGCCTCGGCCTCGCCTACAGCTACGGCAACTTCAACCAGATCAGTGACTTTGAGGCCAATACAGACGTTTCGCTTGATGGCCACGAATCCACGCGCTGGACGGTGAGTCTCGTCGGGCGGCAACTCCTGAGTGACAGGAAAATTGCGCCCTACTGGTTTGGTATGATTTCGGTCGGCGGTGGTGATGTCACCACGTTCAGCGACGCGTGCGCCGCGAACGTCGTCGGCGCCTGTGACGTGGAAACGGGTCTGCTTACCGGCGGCGTTGGAGCGGGCTTCGGCCTCGACTTCATGCTCAACCCGTCCACGTCGTTCTTCGTTCAGACGAGTCTCGATGCCCGCCTGCCAGACGACAATGTGGATGGCCGGGATTACAATGCGTTCACGGATATCGAATTCCTGGGCGCCCATACGGCCGGCCTGCAGGTCAACCTGAAGCGGTTCAACCCGGTGGAGACGGTTTCCGTCATCTGCCCCACGGACGAGTTCAACACGGGCGTTCCCATGACGTTCACGGGCTCGGCGAATGAAAATGCCACGCAGCCGGTGAATTACCGCTGGAGCTTCGGCGACGGCGCCTCGGCACAGGGTCCCACGGCCACGCATACGTTCAATCGAGCGGGCGAATTCATGGTCTCGCTGACCGCAACGAACGGAAACGGCAAAGGCAGCGCATCGGCCGAGTGCCCGGTTACGGTGACAGAGCCGTGCGAGGAAGCACAGATTACGGGCATGCGCGCATCGAACATGAACCCGGATACGCAGACGGATGTCCGCTTTTCGTCCACCGTGTCAGGAAGCGACGCGACGAGCTACCGCTGGAACTTCGGTGACGGCACGACGGGTACGGGAGCCATGGCCACGCACCGGTACGAGCGGGCGGGCACCTACACGGTGACGCTCGAAGTCACCAACTGCGCAGGCACGGTCAGCCGGACCATGACGATTACCGTCGTTCCGTTCGAAGCCGCTATTTGCCGAGATGTTACGGAGATGAACCCGGCGTTCTTCGCGCACAACTCGTCGGACCTCTCGGCTGACGCACGCGCTGCGCTGAGCGAGAACCTCGAAATCCTGCTTGAGTGCCCGAACCTGAATGCCCGCCTCGAAGGATGGGCGGCTCCGGGTGAGCGCCGCGCACAGGAACTCAGCGAGGACCGCGCCCGGGCTGCCGAGCAGTTCTACGTGGACAATGGTGTGGCGGCAAGCCGTCTGGTGCTGCAGCCAATGGGTCGCGCCGCCGGTACGAGCAAGAAAGAAGGTGCCGGTCAGCACCGCCGCGTGGACACGATCCCGCTGCGCTGACCACGCGCACATGCTGCCATCCGGTCTCATCCGGGTACGCGTAGCAGACGTATCACGCCTTGATGAAGAGGGGGCGGCCGCCAGGCCGCCCCCTCTTTTATTGCCATGCACAACGTTGGAAGCGCGTTGAAGAACCAGTGTATGCCGGGACGCGCGCCGGTATCGGCGAGAAGAAGAGTTCGATTCGCGGTCGGCTGCCCGGCTGCCCGGATGCTCGGCTGCCCGGCTTCCCGGATAGGCGGCTTCCCGGCCCATGAAAGATGAGCCTGTCTATCTCGAAAGAGTAACATATCGCGCTCGTGGGGGGTGGGCCAAAGACGCAAGCTCAGCCTTCAGACTTTGAAACCTCAGCTTGTTTCCTGGGCGGGCAGGTCTGCACCGCGTATGTCACCTGGTGGATTTTTGAAAGATGAGATTCAAATGTAACTTTTATTGTTACATTTCGCCGGGTAGGAGAACAAGTGCTCCTTCCGACACCAGATCGGCCAGGAGCGTGCGCACGTCGCTTCCCGCGGGAATATCCTCGGCCCGGGCGCCGTGCACCGTGCCGATGGCCGCTACCATGGGCTCGAGCGCCGCGTCGAGCTCAATCTCTTCACCGCGCAGGAACCAGACGAGGACGGGCGCGGCCGTCATGTATTGGCTCTGATAGCGGCCCGGGGCGGCAAGGCGCGCACCTTGGCCCAGCGCCTGCATGAGCGCATGCGGAGTCATGTCCACGGGCTCCGCCTCCATCTCTGACTGGCGGCGAGGCTCGGTCAGCAACCGGCCAAGCGGGCGCTCGGCCTCTGCGGCGACGCGCTGCACCAGCTGGCGCGCCCAGGCTACAGCGTCGGGGCTGAGCGCGCCGGGCGCCGTCGCCGGCCGAAGATCCGGGTCGCTGTAGCGCTCGCCTTCCGGGAGCGCCATGAGCGCCTCCTCCAGCAGGCCGCCCAGGACATCGGCCGCCGACGGCGCCCGGCATCCGAGCGAATACGTCATGCACTCTCCCACGGCGATTCCATGATGGGCAAACCGGGGTGGCAGGTAGACCAGATCACCAGGCTCCACAAGCCAGTCGTACGCGGGCTCGAACGTGGCCAGGATACGGACGTCCAGGTCCTCTACCAGCGTTTCGTCCTCGACCGGCTCGCCACCAATGAGCCACCGCCGCTGGCCGTGTCCCTGGAGCAGGAACACATCGTATTCATCGATATGCGCTCCGACACCGCCCCGGTCCGATGCCAGGCTGACCATGATGTCATCGAGCCGCCACGTGGGCAGGAAATCCAGGTACTGCCAGAGCGCGCGCACGCCGGCATGTTGCTGATCGACCTCCTGGATGAGCATGCTCCATACCGATGCCGGAACGGGGTCGAGCTCCGATGCCCGGAAGGGACCTTCAACGAGTTGCCATGGGTAGTCGCCTCCTTCTTCGAGAACGAGACGGACCTGCGCGTCGGGGCGCGTCGCCAATTCCTTGAATGCCGCCGGCGTGAGCGGAGATTCGAATGCCCCAGCGGCACCCCGAACCAGGAGCGGTTTCTTCTGCCAGTACTCCGACAGGAACTCGCGCGTAGTCAGTAATCCAAAAAAGCTAGTCGACACGCTTCTATAAAATTCGGTTCAGAATCCACATCAGAGGCAGGATGAGCAGACATGCGAACACCCACGCCATCCACCTGGCGGACTTCTTCTGCGGAGGAAATTCGTACTGGCACCACGGACATGTCTCGTGACCCGCCTCCACGTCAAGCCCGCAGGAGGGGCACTCCTGTGCGGGAAACTGGTCAGCATTCTCAGGGACGTCTACGAGTCGCATGCGTGAGGCACGTCGGGCTGCAGGACAAAATGGACGGGCCCCAAGTTAGCGCACAGCCACGACGTGCGCCGCTACTTCGACCTCGTCGCTCACGAGCGCATCCATCGTGCCCAGATCAAGGTCGAATGCGCGGCGTGAAAGCGTGTATTGGGCGTCAATGCGGAGCGTATCGGCCGAGATGGTGTACCGGATGGACGCTGGATGCATGGGCCGCTGCTGGCCCCGGATGGTCAGGAGCCATCCTCCATCGGTCGCATCTACCAGAATGAACGGATGCGTCGTGGCATCCAGAAAGGGTTCCGACCGGAGGGAGCGGTCGCGGAGCCGGTTGTCTGTATTGATCCGGTCTACGGGGATTCGAACGTGTCCACGAACGGAAGCAGCATCGAGGTCCGGCGCCCGGTCCAGCCCGGTGCGGCCGTCTGCAGCGCCGCCCGTCAGGCGGATCTCTCCTTCCAGGCCCGGAATCTGGCCGTCCACCTCCATGAATCCCATGTGGACGGCATGAAAGGTGACGTGGCTGCGCGAGGGAACGAGCTGCCAGGTGGAAGAGGTATCGTCCAGTCGGGTGGGCACGGCCGAGACCCAGACAGCCATGCCCACCCTCAGGACGAATGAGAGCAAGGATGAGACCCTCATTGTCGTCACGACGCGCCGTCAATCGTTCTTGATGGCCAGCACGTCGATCTCGATTTCCACTTCATTGCCAACAAAGTCTCCTCCGTTTGGGAGCTTCTGGCTGAATGTGATGCCGTAATCCTGGCGATTGATGGTCAGTTCGCCATGGATACCAATCGTGGTGAGCCCGGTGGGGTCGACAAATGGGCGCTTGTACTCAAAGGGAAACTCGACCGTCTGCGTGACGCCGTTGATGGTAAGCTCGCCCCGGGCCACGCCGCCATCGATGGAGAGCGTCTTGAATGTGATGGAGCGGTGCCGCTGGACGTTCAGAAATGCTTTGCCGGTTACAGCCTGGTAACGCCCTTTCGATTTCCCGAGGTAGACGCTTGTCGTGGGGATATCCACGTCGGCGGCCACCGGCTGGCCCGATTCAGCGTCGACCTCAATCGTGCCCTCCACTTTTTCAAAAGAGCCGACCACCTTGACCATGGTGAACCGGTCTACTTTGAAGGTGACAAAGGAGTGCTCGCGGTCAATCTCGTACTCGATGGTGTCAGCAACCTGTGCCGGGGAGAGAGAAGGCGCTGTCGGCGCCGCCGACAGCGCAGCCAGCAGGGAGAAGAAGATCAGCATGGATTCGTCCTGGTCATGTTCAAAATGAATGTGACCGCTGTGACGACCCCGTTGCCGCTCGGTTACCTTTTCTGTGACGAGGGTGCCGGGCGCTGGGACGAAAGGTGCTCGCGGATGCTTTTCCGGTAGGATCGACTGGCTGCGACCTGTGCTCCACTGCTCAGTTCCAGGATATAGGAGCCACTTCCCGTCGGCCGGAATTCGCGCACGGCGGCGAGGCGCACCATGGCCGATCGATGCACACGCAGGAAAAAAGGAGGCCCGAGGCGCTCTTCCACTTCGTGCATGGTTGAGCGCAGCAGGTGTTTGCGGGGACCTTCGTGCAGCACCAGATAATTACCCGCCGATTCAATCCAGTCCACGTCGCGCGCCGGTACAACCGTAACGCGGCCACCCGTAACCACGTGGAAGCGCTCGCCAAGCGCTTTTATGCGCTCGAGCACACGTTCCGATCCGTTTCCAAGCAGCATGGACCGGGCGTGCGCGACCGCCCGCCGGAATCGCTCCCGGTCGTAGGGCTTGAGCAGGTAGTCGAGCGCATGCACGTCGAAGGCCTTCAGCGCGTAGGTATCGTGCGCCGTTACGAAAATAATGTATGGATACTCGCCCTCTCCGAGCTTCTCTACGACATCGAGACCCGACATGCCGGGCATCTGGATATCCAGAAACACCAGGTCCGGTGCGTGTTTTCGGATGGCCGCGAGCGCCGCAGGACCCGAGCCGCATGGCGTAAGAAGCTCGATGTCCGGCTCCTCGGACAGAAGACGCCGCATGCGGTCGCGCGCGAGCGGCTCATCATCGACAATGAGTGTGCGTATCATGGGTTCTTTCGTCGAATGGTGACCAGGTTGCCGTCCACCTTCAGCTCGGCCGCCTCTCCGTAGAGCTGCGCGAGCCGTGAACGCGTGTTGGAAAGCCCAATGCCGAACACTGTGCCCGGCGGCACACCCGGACCGGTATCCCGGACCGAGAGGCAGAGCACATCCCCCTCGAGGCGCGACATGACCGTGATCCTGCCAGGACTGTCGAACGGAGCGACGCCGTGCACCACGGCGTTCTCTACAAGCGGCTGCAGGATCAGCGCGGGCACGGTGAGCAGCTCCGTCTCTGGCTGGACATCGATCTCAATCGAAAGCCGGTCCCCGAACCGCGTTTCTTCGATTTCCAGGTAGGTCCGAATGAAATCCATCTCCTCGACCACCGGGACGAGCGTTCGCGTGTCCGAGTCGAGGGATCGCCGGAGCAGGTGGCTCAGCCGCGCAATCATCTGCTCGGCCCTGTCCGGACATTCGGCGACCAGGGCGCTGATGCTGTTCAGCGTATTGAACAGAAAGTGGGGACGCAGTTGCGCGCGCAGGTTCTGCAACCGGGCGTCGGAAAGGTCCGCCTGCAGCCGCTGATTGGCAAGGTCCTGTTCCTTGGACTGCCTGTAGTACCGGATGCCGAGGTACACGCCAAGGATGACCCAGAACGTGAAGAGCGCATCGAAACTCTGGATCGGGAGCAGCGGCAACAGCCTCCCAAGCTGCGAATGAAAAACCTCTTCCGAAATAATCCCCGCCGAGTACATGCCCCCGGAGCGGACGAGCGTCGATACGACGACCTGCAGCGGCGCCATCACCAGGGAGAGACCGATGAGGCGGAGTACATTTCCCCTGTGCGGCGAGCGCCCCCCGGGCGTGACACCCGGTTGCCGGGTGCCGATTTCTCCAATAGGCCAGCGCCGAGCAGCCAGGAACATGAGTGGAGACAGCAGGCCCCAGACATACCAGTAACCAAGCTGATATATCAGGGGCGCCCCCAGCCGGGCCTCATTTCCCTGGGCAACATAGGTCAACACGCTCTGTACGGTGAAGAACAGACCGAGCGATGTCCAGAGCAGGAGCTGCCCCGCGACCCGCCATATCGTGTTTCTGATGGCTGGCGAAATCATGTCACAGACTACGCGTGTGAGGGATGGATGGCAAGCCAGGTGGGACGAATGGATGCATGACGGGGACAAGGCGGATCTGCCGCGTACCCGGGGTGTTTGAGGCGAGTATGGTTGTCATGACGCACACAGCATGGAAACAAGCCGCTCACAAGCACGCAAAACGCGTGTCTGAACTCGTGGATTCGCATGTGGAGCGCAGGGCGCGGCACGAGAAAGACCCCGTCACCGATTTCCTGTTCGAGTACTACCGGTTCCGCATGGCCCACCTCCGGGCCTGGTCGCCAGGGCTGGGTGTGGAACTGGAAATCGATGGTCCGCTGGAGCCACATGGCGTGGTAATCGGCTTCTGGATGCCCGTTGGCGAGGGGCGCGTCCGGCTCGATCCCGGGCGCATACCGGCGCATCGACAGGATGGATTCCGGTATATACGCGAACTCCTCGTGCGAACGGCGGATAGGCCGCCGCTCTACGGCTGCGCGGGCATGCACGAGTGGGCCATGGTTTATGGCGGTGGGGCCGTGCGCCACGGAAACGTACCGCTCCGGCTCTCGCGCAGGGACATCGACCGTACGGTCGAAGACGTCGGGCCGCGCTGCACGCACTTCGACGCATTCCGGTTCTTTACCGAACCGGCCAAGCCCCTGAATGCGGCCAGTTTCGCGCGCGAGGACGCGCTGGAGGTGGAGCAACCAGGGTGCCTGCATGCCGGCATGGATCTCTACAAGTGGGCGTACAAGGGGTGGCCCTGGATTGCTTCAGAGCTCATTGTAGATGGCCTTGCGCTGGCCTTTGACATCCGTATGCTGGACATGCGGGCGAGCCCGTACGATCTCCGCGCCAGGGGGCTCTCGCCCGTCTGCGTCGAAACACCCGAAGGACGCGCCGAGTACGCGGAGCGGCAACGGGTTTTTTTCGGGCGGGCGCAGGAGCTGCGTCGGCGGCTCATCGGGGCATGGGACGGCGTGCTGAGCCATTGCGGGGAGCGTTCGGATGACGTACGGCGTGTCGCTCCCCGGAAGTCCATGTAATATTGCAAGTTCCGTGTCTGGTTCTTAACCTGAATTCCTTCAAGACCCAATTGTTGTGCCCAAATGACGGTTTCCTGCTGGCCGCGCGGCCGATCGTTCGCGCGAGCGCTTACTTCCTGCCCGTCGCTCACTTTACTGCTTTTTGCGCTCGTGTTGCCCCTTTTTGTGCCCACGGTCGACGCCCAACAGCGTGACGAACGGGCGAGCCGCAACGTCGAGCTCCTCGCACAGATACCGCTTGGAGGACATGACGCACTTCGGGCTGTTTTCGTTGATCAGCACGCGGAGCGTCCATTCATCTACGCAGCGGGCCCCGGCGCATGGCATATTGTCGACGTCTCTGACGAACGCGCGCCACGCATTGTCCATGCGGCCAGAACGGACGGGAGCTCATGGTCCTCACTCGACGGCTTTCGCCACGGTGGCGACAGCTATCTCGTACTCGGTGGGTCATCACTTGAAGTCTGGAACGTCTCCGATCCAGAGCGCCCCGAGCCGGTCGCCGTGCTGACGGGCGCAGCAGGTGCCGCCTCCGCCATCCACAACGTATTCGCCTACCGTTCAGGAAGCGGCGCGTCCTGGCTCTTTGTCGCGGCGGGCGGAGATATCCTGGTCCATGACATCGAAGCGGTCCTCTCGGGCCGGGATGAGCCTTACGCGCAGATTGGTCTGCCCGAACCCGTTCCGAATGTGGATTATGGATTCCACGACGCCTGGGCCGCCTACCACGCGGATTCCGAATCGGACCGCCTGTACGCCTCCGGAGCGGGCGGATACTACATTTTTGATATCACGGACATGGACGCTCCGCGTCTGGTGACCCAGGTCAACTCCGCTGCGGTCCAGGTGGGACGCGCCGTGCGGGCAACGCCCGACGGTACGCATCTGGTCACGACGGCGGGTTACGAGACGGCACCTATTCGGATTTTCGACATGCGCCCCGCGCTTGACGGCGCTGTGCCCGTCATGCGGACCGCTGTGGGAGCATGGACGGCCAACTGGCGACGCCCGATCGAGCGTCACACGGTCCGGTGGCCCTTTATTTTCGTGGCCGCCTTCGAGGAAGGGCTCCAGGTGGTCAACATGATGGATCCGGTCGCGCCTTACACCGACGCGTTCTTCCGCACCTACCAGGGCTCCGTTCCCGCGCCGGGCCAGGCACCAGTCGGGGCGCGCGACGTGGATGTACGCAATCATGATGGCCTGGTGGCTGTCGCCGACCAGCATGAAGGCCTGTTCCTGTTCAGGCTCGAGGCCTTCGAGGGCTGGGACGGCCGCGGATGGGGTCTTCCCAACGTGAGCGACGTGCAGGACTGGGAAAATGGACCTATGGAGAATGTATCATGGTAAAAAATGCACTTTTATCCGGCATAGCCCTACTCCTTATGGGCTCGGGCCTGCCGGCCCTCGCCCAACTCGGTATCGAACAACCCGCGCACCCGCCGCCGCCCGGTGAACGGGGATCGGCCAACATCACGGTGCTCTCGCATATCCCGCTGGGCACGCCAGGCAGCATATCGGACATTGAGATAGAACAGGAACTGGACCGACCGTACGCGTACGTGGCGCGTCGGGTAGATGAGATCGGGTTCGACATTATTGACCTCTCCAATCCGGACCGGGCCCGCGTCATTCACCGCTGGCGCATCGAAGACCAGGAGCTGCATGTGGGTGGCGCCATGGATGGGCGGTATTTCGCCTGGGACGGCCGGGTCTACTATGTCCAGTCCATGCAGCTTCGCCAGAGCGGACCAAATTCGGATGTTGGAGCCATCGTATTCGACGTGACCGACCTGCCGGAGTCCTTCACCGAAGTTGGGCGCATTCGCCAGTCGTCCGCGCCTGGGGGCTTCCACAACATTTTCATGTACGAGCACTCCGAGGGCAAACCGCTGCTTTTTGCCACGTCAGGCCAACACGCGAAGGTATTCGACATGGCCCGTTTCGTCGACGGCGATCAGTCTGAAATGGAAGACGTCCTGCGGGATGAGAACCGCGAACTCGTTGGCATGGTGCCCGTGGCTGAATCTGAAAACATGTGGTCTCGCGGGTACCATGATTTCATGGTGCAGTATCACCCCGAGAGTGGCCAGGACCGGTTCTACGGGGGCGGAGGCAGCGGTTTTTACGTGTATGACGTGACCGACCCCGGATCTCCCAACCTGCTCACCAAAATCCTGGACGTCCCCGGCGTATCCTGGGGACACACGTTCACGCCCACGCCCGATGGCAACTTTGCGGTCGGTGAGACCGAATTCCAGTACCAGCCGCTGCGGATTTTCGATCTCCGCCCGGGCCTGAGTGGTGAGGTGGACAAGATTGATCATGCCGTGGGGTACTGGCAGGCCGACTGGCGCGCCGTAGCCCACAACCATGAAATGCGCTGGCCATACGTGTTTGTGTCCGGGTACGAAACCGGGCTCGGCGTCTTCAATATGGCCGACCCCACGAATCCGTATACCGTGGCGTATTATGATACGTATAGTGGCGTTCATAATGACCGCCAGGCCGCTCTGGAGCGCCTTGGCAGCCCGTATACCTGGAACGTGTATGATGGCGCCTGGGGCGTTGACGTGCGCAACGCCGACGGGCTCATCGTGATTTCCGATATGACCACCGGATTCTGGGCCTTCCGCATGGATGGCTTCAACGGCTGGAACGGCGAAGACTGGGGCATGCCCAACGAATCTTCTGCCCAGCGCAAACTACTCGATTAATGAACATGAGATTCCCCACCTTTCTCCTCTTTTTCGTCCTCCTTTTTGCCGCCGGGACCTCACCTGTCCTCGGCCAGGCCACTGAACTCAAGCGGGGTTCAGACAATATGGAGGTCCTTGGGCACGTTCCGCTCGGCAAGACGTCCAGTGTGACCGATATGGAGCTCGAACAGGAGCTGTCGCGGCCCTATGCCTATGTCAGCCGGGCATCCATCGTCGACGGAGGTCCCAAGGGCATGGATATCATCGACCTTTCGAATCCTGCCAAGCCGGAGGTAATCCTGCGCTGGCGCCTCGAGAACCAGGACCTGCTGCAGAATCGAGGCGGCATGGACGTAAAGTATTTCAAGATAGACGGCCGGTACTATGTGGTGCAGTCGTTCGAATTCAGTAGCGGCCCGGCCCGGGAACTCGGCGCGGTCGTTTTTGACGTGACCGGTCTGCCCGATCCGTCGAAGGTCATCGAGATTGCACGCATGGAAGAGCCGGAGCATCCCGGCGGCTTCCACAACATTTTTATATACAAGCACTCTGATGGCGGCACCTACCTGTTTGCCACGGTCCGCGGCGATGACGTCCGCGTCTATGACCTGGAACGCGTTGTAGCGGGCGACCTGGCCCGCGCGCACGTGGCCACGATTCCCAACCCGATGGAAGGCGTGGCACAGACGTCCTACCACGACATGTACGTCGGGTACCATCCCGACAGCGGTGAAGACCGTTTCTACGGTGGTGGAACGGGTGGCTATTTTGTCTTCAACATCACTGACCTTCAGAATCCGGAAATCCGCGCCACACTGACCGGCATCAACGGCGTTGAATGGGGGCACACCTTTACGCCGAGCCCTGATGGCCGATACGTGGTCGCCGAGGCCGAGTACCAGTACGCGCCGCTGCGCATTTTTGACCTCAAACCGGCACTCGATGGTGAGGTATCGAACATCCGTTCGCCCATTTCCGCCTGGACAGCCAACTGGAAGAACCTCTCCCACAATCATGAGGTCCGCTGGCCATACGTCTTCGTATCGGGCTATCTCGATGGGCTCCAGGTCTTCAGCCTGATGGATCCGAAGAACCCGCAGACGGTGGGGTACTACGATACGTTCATCGGTGACCCCGACACTGGCCTGAACGCCGTCATCAACGGAGCCTTCGGTGTCGATGTTCGCAATGAAGACGGACTCATCGTGGTGAGCGACATGTCGACCGGCTTCTGGACCTTCCGCATGGAAGGCTTCAACGGCTGGAACGGGGAAGATTGGGGCCAGCCCAATATTTCAAGCGTGCAGAACTGGGACGAGGAGTCCAAGGACGGCACCCGGTGAGCCCTGAATGTTCGTTGAAAAACCGTCGCACACGCTTCTATAGCGCATGGGCAGCGTCGGGCTGCCACACATTTTTTACAGACCAACACGATTCAAACGCATGAAAAAGTTCTCCGCGCGCCCAGTGGCCACCCGCCTGCTGGCCGCCACATTTACCTTCGCCCTGCTCGCAAGTGGCCTGGCGGCCCCGGCCGTCCTGGCACAGGACGAAACCCCATGGACGCCGCTCAAGCCCGGCTCGGACAACATGACAGTCGAGGGACACCTGCCCCTCGGCATGCCGCTCAACACGAAAGACCTCGACATTGAGCAGGAAATGTCGCGCCCCTATGTCTATGTATCCCGTGGCACGGTGGGGGAGGGCATTGAGCGGGGTACGGATATCATTGACATCTCCGACCCAGCGAATCCGAAAGTCCTCAAGCGCTGGCGCATAGAGAACCAGGAGCTCCACACAGGCCTCGGGGGAATGGACGTGAAGTATTTCAAATGGAACGGCCGCTATTATGTGGTGCAGTCCACCCAGTTCGGGCCCGGACCGAACAATGATCTCGGGGCCTACATCCTGGACGTGACCGGCCTTCCCGATGCCGACACCGTACGCGAAGTGGGACGAATCCACGAACCGGACCTGCCCGGTGGCTTCCACAACATTTTTGTGTACAAGCACTCGAACGGGCGCGTCTACCTCTTCACAACGGTTTCCGGACCGAATGCGCACATCTATGACCTGGGCGCAATTGTGGACGGCGACTCGGACAAGGGCTTTGTCGGCACCGTCCCGGTCCCGCTCCCGGGCGGCGAAACGAGTGGTTCCTACCATGACCTGTATGTAGCCTGGCATCCGGACACGCAGCAGGACCGGTTCTATGGCGGTGGTACGGGTGGATACTATGTATATGACGTGACCGATCCCGAGAATCCGGGGCTTGAGATTACGCTCGCGGGCGTAACGGGCGTGCGCTACGGCCACACGTTCACTCCCAGCCCAGATGGCCGCTACGTCGTCACGGAAACCGAATACCAGTATGCCCCGCTCCGCATGTTCGACCTCAAGCCGGCACTCGACGGCGAAGTAACAAACATTCGCGAGCCCATTTCGGCCTGGACCGCCAACTGGAAGAACCTGGTGCACAACCACGAAGTGCGCTGGCCATTCGTTTTTGTTTCAGGCTACCACGACGGACTCCAGGTCTTTTCCATGATGGATCCGGACAACCCTGTCACGGTCGGCTACTTCGACACCTACACGGGATCGCGTGAAGCAGGCGTCATGGAGGGCGCGGTAGCGAACGGCGCCTTCGGCGTGGACGTCCGAAACGAAGACGGCCTGATCGTGATCAGCGACATGACCACCGGTTTCTGGACGTTCCGCATGGAAGGATTCAATGGCTGGAACGGTGAGGACTGGGGACAGCCGAATATTTCCAGCGCACAGCAGTTTGACGAAGAATCGAAAGAAGGCACGAAATGACTTCTGGACTACATTCCGGCTCGCGCGGCATGCTCACGGCGGCACTGGGCGCGATCCTGATGGCTTTCGCCATCACGGATCGCGCCGCAGCGCAGCAGGACACGCCCTGGACAGCACTCAACCCGGGTTCTGACAATATCGAAGTTCTGGGACACATTCCGCTCGGACCCATCCTGAGCGTGGCCGATGTGGACCTGGAGCAGGAAATGAACCGGCCGTATGCCTACGTATCGCGAATGGTCTATGGCTGGGAGGGGGACAAAGGAACGGATATCATAGACGTATCCGACCCCGCCAACCCTGAGGTCATTTACCGCTGGCGGATAGAAAACCAGGAGCTGCACCAGCGCACGGGCGGCATGGATGTTAAGTACTTCAAGTGGGACGGGCGCTACTATGTGGTGCAATCGTTGCAATTCGGACAGGGCGGCCCGAACAATGACCTGGGCGCTGTGGTGCTCGATGTAACCGGGCTGCCCAACCCGGACGCCGTCACCGAAGTGGCGCGCATCCATGAGCCTGATTTCCCGGGTGGGTTCCACAACATTTTTGTCTACAGGCATTCAAACGGACGTGTCTACCTGTTCTCGACGGTCCAGGGCTCAACGGCCCATATCTATGATCTGGGCCATGTCGTCGAGGGCCGCATGGATGAGGCGCTCGTAGGCCGCGTCCCGCTGCCCCAGGAGACGTCCCGCCGGGCGTATCACGATTTCTATGTCGGATGGCACGAAGAGACCGAAACCGACCGATTCTACGGAGGGGGCCGCGGCGGGTACTACGTATATGATGTCACGGATCTTGAAAACCCTGAGCTGTTGGCATCCCTGACCGGGATCAATGGGGTAACGAGCGGCCACACGTTCACGCCCGACCCGACTGGCCGGTACGTCATTGCCGAAACGGAGTACCAGTTTGCACCGCTCCGGATTTTTGACCTCAAACCCGCACTCGACGGCGAGGTCTCCAACATCAGCCAACCCATTGCCGGCTGGACGCCCAACTGGCGACACGTTGTGCACAACCACGAAGTGCGCTGGCCCTACGTGTTCGTTTCCGGCTATCACGACGGACTGCAGGTTGTCAGTATGGCCGATCCCGAAAACCCGGTGACCGTCGCCTACTACGATACCTATGTGGGTCCGTATGCCGAAGGGCGCAACCCGATGTTCAACGGCGCCTTCGGGATCGACGTCCGCAACGAAGACGGACTTATCGTCATTTCGGACATGTCGACCGGCTTCTGGACCTTCAAAATGGAAGGGTTCGATGGCTGGAACGGTGCGGACTGGGGTGTACCCGACGTATCGAGCGCACAGAAATTCGACGACTGAACAGACACGAGGACAAACACATGAACACGACCATCATTCACTGCTGGAAACGGCATGGGGCAACGGCCGCCTTGGCGACAATCCTGGTCTGGGCGCTGGCAGGTCCTGGTGTCGTGGCCCAGGACGCTCCCTGGACACCCATCAAGCCGGGCTCTGACAACATGGAAGTCGTGGCCCATGTACCGCTGGGCGGACCCGAGACCGTGGCCGACATTGAACTGGAACAGGAACTCTCCCGGCCCTATGCCTACGTGGCGCGCGCGCGATTCAACGAGGCGCTTGCCATGGGCATGGACGTCATTGACCTGACCGACCCTTCTGCGCCCGTCGTGGCACACGAGTGGCGTATTGAGAATGAAGAACTTCACCTGGGTCGCGGCGGGCTGGACGTAAAGTATTTCAAGCATGCAGGCCGGTACTACGTGGTGCTTGCCGTGCAATTCCGCCCGGGACCGAATTACGATCTTGGAGGCATTGTATTCGACGTCACTGACCTGCCCAGCGGCAAACCACCTGTCGAAGTGGCCAGGATTGCCGAGCCCGACAAGCCGGGTGGCTTCCACAACATCTTTATCTACAAGCACTCGAGTGGGGTGCCGCTTCTGTTCACGACCATAAGTGGTGACACGGCGCACATCTACGATCTGTCGAAGGTCGTCTCTGGCGATGCCGGTCGTGCCCTGATTGGCCAGGTGCCGATACCTGCCGACGGTGACATCCGGCGGGCGTATCACGATTTCTACGTCGGATGGCACGAAGAAACCGAAACGGACCGGTTCTATGGTGGCGGCTCGGGCGGATACTACGTCTATGACATCACGGATCTGGAAAATCCGGAACTGGTGGTTTCACTCACTGGCATCAACGGCGTCACGCGGGGGCACACGTTCACGCCAGGACCCAACGGGCGCTACGTCATTGCCGAAACCGAGTACCAGTACGCACCGCTTCGCATTTTCGATCTGAAGCCGGCACTCGACGGAGAGGTGACCAACATCCGCTCGCCCATCTCGGCCTGGACGGCCAACTGGAAGAACCTGTCCCACAACCATGAAGTGCGCTGGCCCTACGTTTTCGTCTCGGGCTACCTTGACGGTCTGCAGGTCTTCAGCCTGATGGATCCGGAAAATCCGCAGACGGTCGGATACTTCGATACCTACACGGGACCCGCGCTTGAGCCCGGAAATGGCGGCGTCATGAACGGCGCTTTCGGGGTCGATGTGCGCAATGCCGACGGCCTGATTGTGGTCTCGGACATGATGACCGGCTTCTGGACCTTCAAAATGGAAGGGTTCGATGGCTGGAATGGTGCCGACTGGGGCGTACCCGACGTATCGAGCGTCCAGAAATGGGATGAGGAGTCCCGGGAGGGCTCACGATGATGTGCCGATCCTGTCACGCGCTCAACCCGGTTGCCCGCCTCCTCGTGCTTGGCCTGCTTGTATTGTGCGCAGGAAGCACGAACCGGGCCTCGGCCCAGGAGCAGGGCACCCCGTGGACGGCACTCAACCCGGGGTCGGATAACATCGAAGTCGTTGGGCACCTTCCGCTTGGAGCCGTGATGACAGTGGCTGATATGGACATGGAGCAGGAACTCGACCGGCCCTATGTGTATGTCTCGAGGCGGGCCCGAAATGAAAGTGTGGAGCGCGGGACAGATATCATCGACATTTCCGATCCTGCACGGCCACAGGTCGTGTACCGGTGGCGCATTGAGAACCAGGAGTTGCACACGGGAGCCGGAGGCGTTGACGTGAAGCATTTCAAGTGGAACGGCCGCTACTACGTAGTGCAGGGCTTGCAACTGGGAACCGGACCGAATAACGACCTCGGCGCCGTTGTGCTTGATGTCACAGGTCTTCCCGACGCCGGCAGCGTCCGCGAAGTGGCGCGTATTCATGCGCCCGATACACCCGGTGGCTTCCATAACATCTTCGTCTATGCCCACTCAGACGGCCGGGTCTATCTGATGACGACCATACGTGGTCCCGGTGCCAATGTGTATGATCTTGGCCGTGTGGTCGAGGGAGATGCCGAAAATGCACTCGTGGCCAACATACCGGTCCCGGACGGGGCTGGCAATGGAAGCGGGAGCTACCACGATTTCTATGCCGGGTACCACGTCGATACGGATACGGACCGATTCTACGGTGGAGGCTCGGGCGGGTACTACATCTTCGATATTACCGATCTCCAGAACCCGGACCTGCTTGTGACCATGACCGGCATTACGGGTGTGTCGCGCGGGCATACGGTTACCCCGGGGCCCCGTGGTCGGTACGTCATCACGGAAACGGAATACCAGTACGCGCCGCTGCGCATATTTGACGTTCAACCTGCACTCGACGGTGAGCAGTCGAATATCCGCTCGCCCATCAGTGCGTGGACCGCACACTGGGAGAATCTGGTCCACAACCATGAAGTGCGCTGGCCGTACGTTTTTGTATCGGGCTACCACGATGGTCTGCAGGTGTTCAGTCTCATGGATCCGGAGAACCCGCAGACGGTCGGCTATTATGACACCTACACAGGAGCCCGCAGCCTCGGGTCCATGGGGGGCAACGTGGGTAATGGGGCATTCGGTGTGGATGTCCGCAATGCCGATGGCCTTATTGTGATTTCCGACATGACCACCGGGTTTTGGGCTTTCCGCATGGAAGGGTTCGATGGCTGGAACGGTGCCGACTGGGGACTGCCCGACGTATCGAGTGCGCAGAAATGGGACGAACATACTGCCCAGTGAGCCGAACCAGCGCTCCGTAATGGCGTAAAGAGGATCGAATCAGACCCTTATGCCATGAAACTTCCCACTCTTTCCGTACTTGGCGTGGTCGGCGCGTTGCTGCTTGCGGCCACGTGGATGAGCTTTCCTTCGGCGTCCGACGCAAGGATTCCTGTACCCGTATCCGCCTGTTCCGACTTGGATCCAGATCCACCGGTGTATTACGCCATCGACCTCGTACCTACTCGTAAGGTACCGGGCACCCGCATGGCCGAGGGCCAAGGTGATGTCACGTTTGCCACAAGTCCGTTCGGGGTCTCCATCTCTGAAAACGGCCAGTACGTCTATAATCTTTCCATTGCGATGGAGAAGGTTCGCCTGCGAGACGGCCAGGCACTCGACGTCTGGGTCACGACGCCCGACCTGGACAAAATCAGGCACATTGGACGGCTCGACGATGAGCTCAAAACCAAGGGAACTGTCGACTGGAACAAGTTTCTGGTCGTTGTAACACTCGAATCGGCCGCCGAGGATCCTGGGGCCACATGGACGGGCCCCATCGTTGCCCGCGGCATGTCCCGCAGTGGACTCATGCATACCATGGCTGGCCACGGCCCCTTTGAAAGCGAACCCTGCGCTGTGTACGGGTACCGCTGAGAGCCGTGATCGGCATCGTGCTCCGGATCGATAGACCCCACCCCGAAAGACCCGAATTCCATGCATCTCCGACCTCTGCGTGCCCTTCCGGCATGCACTCCCCTCTCCGGCTCCCTTCTTGTCGGCATACTCCTCATCGGTGGCCTGTCGGCATCGGCCGTGGCCCAGGATATGGACATGCACGCTGGCCACAACATGGACATGCCGGTCATGCAGGGAGACAGCGTACTATGGCGCATGCCTCCCATGAACATGTCCATGCCCATGCTGCCCGGTATGGAATCCGAAGTGCCCATTACGGCGGCTTACCTGCCTGGTGCGGGTCTGGACCCCATGTCCGTGCCCGAGGCCCGGCCCTTCGAAATCATGGACGTGAAAAATGGAGACACGATCCATCTGCAGGCGGGACTCGTGAGGCGCCAGATCGGCGATCAGACGCTCGTCATGATGGGTTACAACGGGCAGTACCCCGGACCGCTGCTGCGCGTAGACAAAGGCGCCAATATCAACGTTCACTTCGTCAACGCGATCGACCAGCCTACCACCGTGCACGGGCACGGCCTCCGTCTTGATGACTACCGGTTCGATGGCATTCCAGGTATTTCACAGGCGCCCGTCGAATCGGGCGAGAGCTTCCTCTACAAGCTTAATTTCCCCGATACGGGCCTCTACTGGTATCATCCTCACATGCGGGAGGACGTCCAACAGGACCTTGGACTCTACGGCAACATGCTAGTCTCTCCCATTGAGGACGACTACTACGCCCCGGTCAACCGCGAGCAGACGCTCATTCTCGACGACATCCTGATCGATGCGAATGGAATCATTCCATACGGCGAGAGCGCCCCTACACACGCCCTCATGGGGCGCTTCGGTAACGTCATGCTGACCAACGGCGTAACTGATTTTTCCATGGATGTCAGGCAGGGTGAAGTGGTCCGGTTTTTCCTCACGAACGTGGCCAATTCGCGCACCTACAACGTGGTCTTCGGTGGCAACCCGATCAAAATTGTGGCATCTGACGTCAGCAAATACGAGCGGGAAATGAGCGTCGGCAGCGTCGTCATTGCACCCGCCGAGCGCTACATCGTGGATGTTCTGTTTGAGGATGCGGGGGAGGTCACGGTCACCAATACCGTACAGGCCATTGATCATTTCCGCGGAGAATTCTACCCGTCCATTCATAACCTGGCAACGATCCGCGTCTCGGACACGCCCGCAGACGTGTCGCACGCAGACGCTTTCCACAAACTCCGCACGAACGAAGATGTGGTCTCAGACATCGACACCTTCCGGCCCTACTTCGACAAGGCGCCTGACAAGGAGCTTGAACTGACCGTGCGCGTCGACAATTTACCCCTTCCAATCATGCGCATGATGGAGGTCGACACGCTCTACGTGCCCCCCATTGAATGGAACGATGCCATGCCTATGATGAATTGGTTGTCGACCGGCGAGCAGGTAGAGTGGCTGCTGCGCGAGAAGAGCACCGGCCGGGAGTCCATGGACATTGAATGGACCTTCGAGAAGGATGACGTGGTGAAGGTGCGGATATTCAATACGCCCGATTCATTCCACCCCATGAATCACCCCATCCACTTCCATGGGCAGCGCTTCCTGGTCACGCACATCGATGGTGTGGAGAATCCGAACCTGGTCTGGAAAGACACGACCATTATCCCCGTGGGCTCCACGGTCGACCTGCTCGTACACATGTCAAACCCGGGGAAATGGATGGCGCACTGCCACATTGCTGAGCACCTGCACGCCGGCATGATGCTCGGCTTCGAGGTCACGGAGTGAGGCGACGACTCCGTGGAAACGGGTCTCAGTTCCTGGCCATCCGGTCGCGGATGACAACAATCATGGCCTTACCGCTCTCATTGTCCGGGTTGAGAAGGACCGAACGCCGGTAAAAGTCCAGGCTTTTTTCGAGATCTCCTTTGGCGTACCACGCTTCTCCGAGCGAATCATACACATTGTAGCTCTGAGGAAACTGGACCGTGTTGAGCTCGAACATGGCAATCGCCTCATCGACCCGTCCCTGCCGTAACAGTTTGTACCCGAGCGTGTTGAGGGACTCTTCGGCGAAGGCTTCTTCCGGTAGCAGCGCGCGCGCGGCATCGTACTCTGCGAATGCCGCTTCCACTCCGCCCAGGGTCAGAGCATCGAGCAGGCGACGCCCCAGCCGGTATCCTGGATCATCGAGCGATTCGTAATTGAGCCACGCTATGGATGTTGCCGGGCCCGACAGGAGCAATTCATAGAGCCGGTCCAGGATGAGCATACCGTTTTCGCTGTTCGACAGGTAGACCATGCCCTCTTCCGCCCCGGGCGTAATGTAGGCAAAGCTCCGATATCCGCTCTGGTCGCCCCAGTGCCACAATGCCTGACCTTCTCGCCGAGGTTCGAGGCCCAGACCCTCACTCCAGTAAATGCCATCCTCTGCCGACATCTGCGGCGTCGTAAGCGCCATGTGCGCGGCCTCGGTCAGCCCCTCGCCTCTGGCAAGCGCCAACATGAACGTGGCATAGTCCCCGACCGTGGTATGCAGACTGAACGCCGCATTCGCCTCGGCGGGAGTGAACTTGTTGAGACCGTTTCCCTCGGAATCGTGCGCGACGGCCAGGTGACTGGCAAACGCTTCTTTCCAGATCAGGCTGCTCGATGTCATACCAAGCGGTTCAAACACGAACTCAGTGGCCAGGGACTCGAGCGTGCGTCCTGTCGCTTCTTCGATGGCAAGCTGGAGAAAGACGAACCCTTCACCCGAATACAAAAACGTGGTTCCAGGATCGTATTCGATAAGCAGGTCCCCACCCGCCGGGCGCCAGTTCGGAAAGCCCGTGCTGTGCATGAGAGCTGTTCTCGCCGACACCTCAAAAAGTCGCGGGTCGGCCACCCGTCTGTCATATCCCAGGTATGCTGCCAACGGGCGGTCCAGGTTGAACAGGCCAGCATCGCTGAGTGCCTGTGCCAGATATGCCACGACGGGCTTGGTGAGCAGCGCCGCTTCAAAGACTGTTTCCTCTGTGACCGGTTCACCACTCACACGGCTACGCACGCCAAGTGGTAGTCTCCACGCCACCTCGCCGCGAGAAATAAGCGCTATGGCCGCGCCTTCAATCCGGGCTTCCTGCATGAGCGCGGCAACCTCGGCCGCCACCTCGTCGCGGCCCGGAGCATCCTGCGCCTGGGCGTCGCGGGTCAACGTGGTGATCGGCGACCACATCATGGCGGCAGCCATCACGAGACCGAGCAGAAATCGGTACTTCTTGTTATCATGGGACATATGCTTCATGCCGAACTGTAAGACCGAAGCACCCGCGGGTTCCTGACCCGCCCTCTCATTCTCACCTGACCCATTACCATTGTCATGAACCCACTACGTATTCCTCTCGTCGCGCTGCTGCTCCTGGCCGCATGTGCTTCTCCCGATTCACCCGGCGACGCATCTACGAGCGATGCCGACACCGGGAACAGCACCGAAGCCACGTCTGCCGCGGCGAGCGTACCTGCAGGCTGGCAGATCCGAACCGACGACGGCTCGGAGGCAAGTGTATCGGCGACCGAAGGTGAGGACGTCGACATACGATTCGCCGTCATGGAGCCCGGGTTCCATGTCAACATGTACCGCCCCCGGGCTATCTTCTGGCATCCGGACTCCACGGCTTCGGGGGATTACCGCGCCCAGGCGACCATGCACCTCTTCGATCCCGGTCAGCGCCGCGAGGCACATGGACTCCTGGTTGGCGGTTCCAACCTCGATGGACCGGACCAGGAGTACCTCTACTTTTTGGTCCGTCGCACGGGCGAGTTCCTCATCAAGGTGCGCCGTGGCAGCGAAACGGAAACCATCGTGGACTGGACCGCGCACGACGCCGTCGTCCCGTATAACGACGACACCGAGGGTACGGCCATGAACAGGCTCGAAATAGAAACGATGGGCGACATGATCCACTTCCGTGTCAATGGAGCAGACGTACACGTAAGCACCGACAGCTCACTCCCCACGGACGGTCACTTCGGCTTCCGCCTCAACCACGGACTCGAAGTCCACGTGGAGGCTGTTACTGCCTCGGTATGAGCAGCAGTTCCTCCTGGCGCGGGTCAATGTAGCGCACTTCACGGCCGTCAAAGAAAGCGTCTTCCTCGAGCATGATCCGAACGGTCTTTCCTCCCCATTCGGGGACGGAAACGGCGGCATTGAGCTCAATGGAATGGGCCGTATTTGGAAAAAGTGGATAATCGCCCTTTCCGGGTACGCCGCCCTGCTGGTCCCAGAGGCCGATTGTCGGCCCGGCAGCGTGTCCGTGCACCCCGATCGGGTGTGTATAGATGGTAGCCTGAATGCCTTCTTCGGCCGCCTGCGCGAGTGCTGCCGCCAGAATGGCGTTTCCGGTCCTGCCCGTTTTGAAGGCATTGGTGAGTATATCCTGCAACCGGTTGCCGGTTGCCAGGCCGTCGACCAGTCCCCTTGGCGCCTCGGTTTCACCGGGCCGAAGCACGTAGGCGAGCATCTGCGTGTCGGTATTCAGGCCCAGATATGTAATGCCGAAGTCCATGTGCACCAGGTCTCCGGGCAGGATGACCTGGCTTCCCTCACGGGCTGAAAAGTCATTGTCCCGGCCCGCGTCGTCGGCGCGCTGCACATCGACCGACGGGTGGAACCATGTATCGAGACCCCGCTCGCGGATCCGGTCCCGATACCACCACTCTACATCCGCGGTCGTTGTCACTCCAGGCGTAATGGCTTTTTCCGACAATCCCTCCTCAATAATTGCCCGGGCAATGCGCATGATCGTCGGATAGGTCTGCATTTCACTTGGCGTACGGGTTTCCAGCCACCCCACGGCCAGACGCTCCGCCCCGTGCACCCGTGCTGCCAGTTCCGGCCCGAGCGCCTCCAGGAACAGGGCGTGTTCACTCGATGTGAGTCCATCGGCCAGACCGAATGTCTCCGACACGTTGATGCCGATCCGCTCGGGATCCCATTCCTTCAGGATCTCCGCCACACGGGCCCACTGGTCGGGCTGCTCCCCAGGATTCCAGGCGCCCTTGAACAGCGAGCCGATGTCGTACCGCGCCACCGCCAACCGCTCAACGGGCGCGTCGGCACCGGGGTCATGGAAAAGCAGAACGGTTCGCCTCCGCGCCGCCAGCCACGTCGCCGGCAACATGGTCTCGATCACGGGATCCTCGTTGTACTCCCGGGCAGCCACCATCCAGACGTCAAACCCTTCCCTGCGCATGAGCGCGGGAACGACCGTATCGAGCCGCTCCTGGAGCCAGGCATCCATGACTGCCGCGCGTTCTTTCATGGGGAGGACGCCCTGCGAGTAGCCGGGCGCTGTGCTGAGCATCGCACCAAAAACAAGAACGAGGACGGCGCGATACGGGGTGGGCAGGCGTGTCATTCAGTGGGAGGTTGCAGAGGGCCTTTCAGGACCAGTTCATCGGGAATATCGTTGCGCTGCGGCTGCGGGTTGACCAGACCGCCGAGCATGGGGACGTCGAAGGCGGTCACGAAATGGGCAATTGTCGAAAACCAGAACTCCTGCTGGAATTCGTAGAAATCATCATCGAAGCCCGATCTGTCGCCCTTGTGCCCCAGAATATCAATATAAATAACCCGCGGCCAGTCCGGGTAGTCTTCCTGGGCCTTCTTGAGCAGGTGAAAGACCGTGCCTACCGCATCTTCGAACGTGTCGCCCGGTTCCACGATGTGATAAATCGACACCGTGTTGTCGAAATTCATGGCGATGCCGGGCGCGTCGGGCTTGCTGTAGTTGGGAATGAATTGGGGTTCTTCCATCACGTTGCCGTTTCTTCTTCGTGTTCCTCGTGTTCATCGGGCTCGTCATCGTTATCGCCTGCCAGCGCGTCGAGATCGACGGCATCGTCTGACTCGTCGTCGTCCTCAGCCACACGGGCCAGTTCCTGTTTCAGGAAATGGCCGGTGTGGGTCTTTGTCTCCGCCAGGTCTTCCGGCGTACCGGAAAACAGGATGCGGCCCCCACCCGAACCGCCATCCGGCCCGAGATCGATTACGTGGTCGGAGACTTTCACGACGTCCATGTTGTGCTCAATCACGACCACTGTATTCCCCTTGCCGACAAGCGCCTGGAGCACCGCCAGAAGATGACGGATGTCTTCGAAATGCAGGCCGGTCGTCGGCTCGTCCAGGATGTAGAGTGTAGAGCCGGTACCGGGCCGGGAGAGCTCCTTGGAGAGCTTGACGCGCTGCGCCTCCCCACCCGACAGCGTCGTGGCCTGCTGCCCCAGACGGATATAGCCGAGACCTACCGAGTGGAGCGTGCGCAGCTTCCGGGCAATTCGGGGAATGTGCTCGAAGAAACCGAGCGCATCTTCCACGGTCAGGTTCAGCACCTCCGCGATGGACTTGCCCTTGAATCGGACCTCGAGGGTTTCGGCGTTGTACCGGTTCGCGCCGCAGGTTTCGCACTCCACATAGACGTCCGGCAGGAAGTTCATTTCCAGCTTGACTATGCCTGCACCCTTGCACGTTTCGCACCGCCCTCCCTTGACGTTGAACGAGAACCGACCGGGCTTGTAACCGCGGATCTGCGCTTCGGGCAGCTGGGCGAACAGATCACGGATATGTCCGAACAGTCCGGTGTAGGTCGCCGGATTCGAGCGAGGCGTACGTCCAATAGGGCTCTGGTCAATGTCGATGACCTTGTCAATGTGCTCAAGACCTTCGATGTCATCGTACGGCAACGGGACACTCTTCGCGCTGAAAAAGTGCTTCGACAGCGCCGGGTAGAGGGTCTGATTGATTAGCGACGACTTGCCGCTGCCCGACACGCCGGTTACGCACGTCAGCGTCCCGAGAGGGAGCTCCAGCGTGTCACCCACAAGGTTGTGCCCGCGCGCGCCCGTCATGACGAGTCGCTGGCCGCTCCCTTTCCGGCGCACCGCAGGCACCCGTATGGAGCGCTTGCCCTGCAGGTAGGCCGTCGTAAGCGACATCTGCCCATTGGTCATGAGCGGCAGCTCTGCTGGAGGTGCCGCGCCCACGACGCGACCTCCCAGCTCGCCGGCTCCGGGTCCCAGATCGACAACAAAATCGGCCGCCTCAATCATGTCGCGGTCGTGCTCCACGACGAGCACCGAGTTCTCCAGGTCACGGAGCTGCATGAGCGACGCAATGAGACGCTCATTATCGCGTGCATGCAGCCCGATCGAAGGCTCATCGAGCACGTAGAGAACGCCCGTAAGCTGCGTTCCGATCTGGGTAGCCAGGCGAATGCGCTGGCTTTCACCGCCCGAGAGCGTCCGCGCGGAGCGGTCCAGGCTCAGGTACCCCACGCCCACGCCGACCAGGAAGTCGAGGCGCTCCCTGATCTCCTTCACAATGGGCCCACCAATCACTTCCTGCCTGCCCGTGAGCTCCAGATCTGCAAACCACGCCTTCAGGCCCCCCAGATCCATCTGCACGAGCTCGGCGATGTTCCTGCCACCGAGCCGGTAGGACAGGCTTTCCCTGCGAAGGCGACCACCACCACACGCCGTACATGGCATTTCCCGCATATAGGCCTCGGCCCACTTGCGTGACGTGTTGGACGAGGTATTCTCGTAGGTATGCTGAATATGACCGTATATCCCGGTAAAACGATGTTTGTAGGTGACTTCCCGGTCCTTGTACGCGTACACGATGTCGAACTGGCGCTCTCCCGCGCCTTCGAGCAACACCGTGCGGGCTTCTTCACGGAGCGTGCCGAGCGGGGTGTCAAAATCAAATCCATAGGCATCGGCAACCGCCCTGAGCTGCGAAAAAGCCCATATATCACGCGGCTCGCCGAGAGGTACAATGCCTCCTTCCGCTATGCTTTTCCCTGGATCCGGAATAATCAGTTCGGGATCCAGCTCGCGCTTCGAACCGAGCCCGTTGCAGTCCGGACACGCGCCGTAGGGCGAGTTGAACGAGAAGGTATTCGGCGAGGGATCATCGTACGAAATGCCATCTTCCGGGCTGTACAGGTGCCGACTGAACACGCGATCCTCGGCTTCATCGACCAGATAGGCAATGAGCGTTCCGCTGCCCATGCCGAGAGCGGTCTCTACCGACTGGCTGACCCGGCTGCGGATCCCCTCCTTGATGACCAGCCGGTCCACGACCACCTCCACGTCGTGTGTTTTGTAGCGGTCCAGCTTCATACCTGACTCAATCATGGTAAGCTCGCCATCGACCCGGACCCGTTCAAAACCCTGCCGCGCCACCTGCTCGAAGAGCTCGCGGTAATGCCCCTTTCGTCCCCGGACGACCGGCGAGAGCAGCACGACGCGCGCACCCTCGGGAAGCGCCAGAATGCCGTCAATGATCTCGTCATCCGACTGCTTGCGCATGATACCACCCGACACATAGCTGTGGGGGGTCGATGCGCGCGCGTAGATCAGGCGCAGAAAGTCGTAGATCTCGGTAACCGTACCGACCGTGGAGCGCGGATTCCGGCTGACCGTTTTCTGCTCGATGGCGATGACGGGGCTGAGCCCATCGATGAAGTCCACATCCGGGCGCTCCATCATGCCCAGAAACTGGCGGGCATACGCCGAAAGGCTCTCCATGTAGCGCCGCTGCCCTTCGGCATAGATCGTGTCGAAGGCGAGCGAGCTCTTACCCGATCCGGACAACCCTGTGATGACGACCAGGCAATGGCGTGGGATGTCCAGATCCACATTGTCCAGGTTGTGCTCCCGCGCACCGCGGATGACAATACGATCGTTCATGCAGCGCGCCGGATGGCGACCACGAGCCACACCGAGACGAGCGCCATGAGCGCCGCACGAAGCACCGTTCCGAGCAGGTCAGCGCCGCCAAAAGCCGCGACAGAGGCGGGAGCGGCAAACCAGTAATACGTTCCGATACTCAGGGCGCCAAGCGTGGCGACCACCTTGCGGACGGGCAGGTGAAACACGGTGGAGACCAGCGCCGTCCCTGCGCCCAGCAGCACGAGACTGGCCAGTCCACCGCCGAAAATACTCGTCGCCAGCGCCGCCGCACCCGCCGCCGGATAGTCAGACGTCAGGAAATACCCCAGAATGACACCCGGAAACGCCACCGAGAACAGGCCAAAGGGAGTTTTCATCCAGTCAAGCGGGCGGGTCTTCGGCGCAACAGCACGGACGGGATCGATATCCAGGCACCCGTCCGTACTACACAGATCGCACGGTACGCAGCGCGGGTTGCGAACATATAGAAGCGGCGACTGGCCGTAAAGTTTTTCGACCGGAAGCACGGGGCACAGGGAATTGCAGAACCCCGCCTTCGAGCGGAAAACGCGGCCAAGCACGAACGCAGCGGCCACGATGGCCAACAGAAGACCCGCCAGCACGGGACCCTGGGTATTGAGGACAAGGCGCCGCCCGGCAATGAGCACTATCAGGAGCATCATACCAACAACAAGCAGGATCTGGAGCGTTTTTCCATGCAGTATGCGTCCACCGTCCTGCGCGCCAAGTGTATTGGCCGTGGCTATGGGACAGAGGCCCCGCCAGAGCCCGGCGTTGATCAGGAAGGACGCGGGCAGCAGTGGCACCACGCCGAACCACGCCAGACGCAGCGTCCAGTCCGGGTAGACCAGGAGCCCGGCAATGACAGCAAGCGCCGCAACGAAGGCCGTCACCTGGGCGGCACTCCAGAGACGCTTCTCTGCGGCTGACAGGGACTTACCGGTTGTCGACCGCTTCAACATGAGGTTTCCTCGAATGGACCCGGAAGCAGGCCCTAAATATCCTGTTCCTTCGACGAGTCCCGGTAGTATACATCTCCGTCCAGCAGCTCATGAATGGCCACCTCCGACGGTTCTGCGCGCACTTCGTACTCCAGGCTGACGCGCGCCTGCTCCTCCTGGAAGCGCGGGTCTTCCAGTTCCTGCTCAAAACCCTCGAAATAGGCCAGCTTCTCGTCGAGCTCTGCCTTTTCCTGGGTAGCGACCTGCCGGGAGCGCTTGGACAGCACGGTCACGCTCTCGTAAATGTTACCCGTGAACGCTGCAATCGCGTCCATGTCAATCGATTTGATAGCCATAGCTCGTAGTCAGAAGTGTGAGGACCTGCTTAATCGCCGCGCACGCGCGTTCTGTTTCCAAGTTAACGTGATCTTGACACGCATTCAAGGCATGTGCGCCTCCTTAAGCGTGTCCATGCACGGTCGATACCCCGGGTATCCAAGCATACCGACATTGTCATGCCCCGACCGTTTGCATCGCACCATATCCTGCCTGTGCTCCTCGTTGCCCTGTTTTTTTCCGCTGGATGCGACGCATTCCGGCCGGACGACGAAACGGAGACGGGAGGAGTTGTTTCGCTCTCCGGGCAGGTCATAAACGCTTCAACCGCCGAGCCCATTGCTGGCGCATTCGTGCGCATCCTGCCGTTTGATCTTCTTTTCGAAACCACGACCGACGGCCGATACGAAGCCGTGGTTGAAATAGACAGCACCATGGATTTGTCCATCCGGGCTACGAAAGATGGATTTTCTGAAGCGGCTACACAGGTGCTGGCGCTGGCCGAACGGGCCATCACGGTGCCCAATCTGTCGCTCAGTCCGGCGGCCGATGCCCCCCGCGAGTCAGGCCGCGCTGCCAACATGTTGTTGCTCCGCCAGACGGCATCGGTCATTGGTGTACGTGAGAGTGGTTCCGAGGAAGTGGCCACGCTGACCTTTCAACTCGCCGACTCAGTGGGTCGACCGGTCATTCTGAACCAGTCGAGCCGCGTCCGGTTTTCCTTCGGCGTCCGCCCTGGCGGCGGCGAGGAAATTGCCCCACAGGAGGCCCAGACCAATGACCAGGGACAGGTGGAAGTAACGCTTTCGAGTGGTACGCGCGCCGGCGTCGTACAGGTCATCGCGGAAACCGACGTGGCTGGACGAACCGTCCGTTCGCAGCCCGTTGCGCTCACTATTCATGGTGGTCATCCGGACCAGGCACATTTTTCGCTCGGCCCCGTTCGGCGGAATTTCCCGGGCCTGAATGTCATTGGGCTGACCAATGAAATCTCCGTCATTGTAGGAGACAGGTTCTCCAACCCGGTCCGTCCGGGAACGTCGGTCAATTTCAGTTCCACACACGGAATCGTCGGGGGATCAACGCTGACCGATGCCGAGGGCCGCGGCTCCGTCAACCTTACGAGCGCCAACCCATTGCCGCCTGACGGGATTGCCCATGTCACGGCCGTCACTGCCGATGACCAGCAGAACGTAGTCACGTCCACGACGCCCGTGGTATTCACCGGGACGCCGGTCGTACAGGTTTCACCCGGCGTGGCGCGCATTGGTCAGGCCTATTCGTTGACGGTCACAGACTTCAATGGTAACCCCCTCGTTGCTGGCACGACAATCTCCGTCGCGGCGGAAGGCACAGCGGTCAAGGCGACCGGAAACACGGAAGTCCAGATCCCGGAAACCTCGTTCTCTGGCGGACTGAACTTCGAGCACGTCGTGCGAGGTGCGGGTATCACCGAGTTCCAGTTCTTTGTCGTGGAAGACATTGATCCGGATGCGCCGGCCATCCCGGCAATCAGTTCCATTACCATCGAGCTCAACGGCGAGAATGGATCGATCGAAATCGTACTACCGCCTGAAGGAGGGTCGGCGCCACGCGTTGTCACGCATGACAGCGGTGACGTCACATCCGAAGAAACAGCAGCTGGCTACAGGTTCTCGGTCACGCCCATCCGGTAATCATCAAAGAGCGACCGGTCGTAGAGCTCAAAGTAGAATTTGTGCTCGCTCCGGGCCATCTGGAACGGAATCACATAGGCTTCCAGGTCGTGGTGTTCTGCCACCATGTCGCACGCGAGCACGCGGACGCGCCCTGACAATGCGTCCGGCGCGTGGATGGCCCAGTCCAGACCGTCGTGAGACGGCTCGGGTAAGAGCAGCGTCAGCCCGGCCTCGATGAGCAGCCGCGCAGCGTTTGCCGCCTCGCGTAGGCCCTCCACGAGCAGCTCGGCCGCGGCCGCTCCGTGCGCCGAAGCCCTGTAGGGTCCCCCTATGATGAGTACGCTCTGTGCCCGACGGGTCAGTGCCCCGGGCAGCGCCTGGGCAGACGCCGTGAGGTCTTCGAAGGCCATACCATCACCCGCGCCAGAGGCTGCACGTCCCGCCTTATCGCTCCAGAAACACGTGCGTTCGGTTGGCAACAGGCCATCGACAAGCCGGGTCAACGTTTCCGGCAGCACGGACGCTCCCATGCGTCCGGTTTCGAGATCGGTCGCGGCCACGTACCCCCGGTGACCGAGTCCCAGTGGCGCCGGTTCTTCAAAGAAATATTTCAGGACATACACGGCGACTTCCGGTATCTTTGGATGCGCGTTGAAAGCGTGTTGAACAAGTAGCGGGGCACAAACTACGCACGGAGGTCACATTGGTTGTACTGCGCTCCCTATGGGGCTGGCTGTCTATTTCACTACTCATCCTGATCTGGGTACCCGTCATGTGGGTGACCAGCCTGTTTGATAAAGACGAATGGAGTTACGCCACGGGCCGCCAGTTCCGTCGCCTCGGGTGGATGATGGTGGCCGCCAATCCGATGTGGCGGGTGGCCATCACCGGGCGCTACCCTGAAAACATCCGGAATCCATATATCGTGGTCTGCAACCACCAGTCGTTTGCAGATATTCCGGTCGTGAGCCGCCTGCCGTGGGACATGAAGTGGGTAGGTAAAGCCGAGATGTTCCGGCTTCCCATCCTGGGCTGGCTTATGCACAAGGCCAAGGATATTGCCGTCGATCGCTCCGACAGAAGAAGCCGGGCGGCCGTCATGGTGGAAGTGGCCAAGCGCATCCGCGGCCACATGAGCGTCATGATCATGCCTGAAGGCACACGCTCGCCCAACGGCCGCGTACTCCCGTTCAACGACGGCGCCTTCAAGATCGCCATGAAGCTGGGTGTACCTGTACTTCCCATTGCGCTCGATGGCACATTCGACATGCTGCCGAGGGACGGCTGGAAGTTCGGCCCGCCCCGCACCATCCGGCTTCACGTATTTGATCCCGTCGATACATCGACGTGGGACGACGGTGTGGCGCTTACAGCCCATGTTCGCGGCATGATCGTGGAGCAGATTGCCGCCTGGCGGGGCGTACCCGCGGCAGCGGTGGACGCCGATGCCACCGTAGACGCCAAAGCTACCATAGACGCCGAAGCCGCCGCAGACACCGAAGCCACCGCAGACGGCGCCAGCCAGTTGTAAAAATTTCCCGCTCGCCGTAAATTGGCAGTCTACGCTGCCCCATAGCTCAATTGGCAGAGCGTCGGATTCTGGTTCCGAAGGTTCAAGGTTCGACTCCTTGTGGGGCAACAACGCGCCTCCTGACAGCCCGCGCCGTCAGGAGGCGTTTTTTTGTCGCCGGACCCTGTCAGGACGCCGCCTGATCACGCGCGGTCACTTCTTCCAATCCGTCGAGCACGAACGGCATGAGTTCCGATACGGTCGGATGCACCAGAACAACCTGCCGGTAATTGCGGCACGGAATCTGGCTGTGCATGATGGCCGCGAACATGTTGATGATTTCGTCGCCTCCGGGTCCCAGCACGCTCGCGCCCAGCACAAGATCGGTATCGGCATCGACCAGGAGAAGCGCAAACCCCTGCGTCTCGCTCATTTCCTTCGCCCGGCTGATTTTGCTCATGGGACGCGTCGCCTTGAGCACGCGGTGGCCCGCGGCGAGCGCCTCCCGCTCGGTCATTCCCACGCGACCGAGCGGCGGGTCGGTGAAGAGTGCATAGACCGGATTTCGGAGCGATACCGTACGCGATCCACCAAACAGGCAGTCAAGCGCGATTTCGGCATCGTTTACCGCCGTATGCGTAAACGCTCCCTCCCCGTTCACATCTCCGAGCGCGAAGACACCCGGTTCATGCGTCCGGCACTGGTCATCGACCTGGATGAAGCCGCGGTCGCTGACGCGAACAGCCGTATTCTCAAGCGCAAGCCGGTCTGAATTGGGAACGCGGCCCGCCGCGACCAGCAGGTGTGTGCCCTCGAGGCGGCCATGATTGGTCTCGAGTGCAACGCCGCCTGCGTGCGTCGCCTCGGCACGCGTCGTCTCTGTACCGGTCATGATCTTGATTCCTTCTGCCTCCAGGATATCGTGGAGCGCACCGGACACGTCCTCGTCTTCCTGTGGCATGATCCGTCCGGAACGCTGCACGAGCGTCACCTTCGAACCGAACCGCCGGAAAATCTGGGAAAACTCTGCACCGATATATCCTCCACCCAATACGATCAGGTGTTCGGGAAGCTCTTCCAGGTCAAGCAGGCCGGCGCTGTCAAGCCACGGCACAGTGTCCAGGCCGTCGATGGGCGGCGCCGATGGCCGCGTACCCGTATTGATGAAAATTGTCTCACCCTGGATGCGCGTGGTGCCGCCGACTTCAATCATCTTACCGCCAGTGAAGCGGCCCCATCCCCGGATGAGCGTCACATTGTCGGTAGATTCCATCCATTTCGTGAGTCCCGTCGTCGAGCCGTTCCGGATGGCGTTCATGCGCTCGCGGATCCGGCCGTAATTGACCTCAAGGCCGGACACGCGAAACCCGAATTCATCGCCCCGCCGCGCCTGGTGAATAGCGCGCGCCGATGCCACGAGTGTCTTGGTCGGCGTGCATCCATAATTGACGCACGAACCGCCGACGCGGCCGCCTTCCACGACCGCGATGGTTTTCCCGGTTGGAATGAGTTTGCCGAGCAGTGTGCCAAGTGCCTGGCCAGTGCCCAGAATGACGTAGTCGTAGTGGGTCATATCCGTTTCATCCGTTCGAAATGTCAATAGTAGAGCCTGGCCCCGCAATACCGCTTACCAGCGCCTTGACGTCATGATACGGAACCGCCACCTCCGCATCCCACCCGAACTCCCGGATGGCTGTCCTGCCGGTTTCGCCGACTGTTGCCTTCCTGATCCGATCCCACGGCCAGGGCCAGTGGGAGGCCGCACGCATACTCCTGGGGCTGAAAAAAACCACCCAGTCCGGCGGCTCGGCCAGCGGCGGTTCGCGCTGAATCAGGGTGCGGTACACGACAATCTCGCGCAGGCGCACGCCGGCCCGTGCCAGCACGTCGGGGAGCTCGTCCCGGCGCTCTTCCGCGCAGCAGAAAAGCAGCGGCAGCGGCACGTCCGGTGATATCTCGGAGGCCAGCGCCATCTGATCGCGCACAATGCGGCGACCCAGCGCCTCGGCCCCTCCTTCCTCCTGCCCGCGCGGCGCGAGCCCGAGCGCCGCCGCCTCACTGGCTGTTCGGGGGCCGACGGTGTAGAGGGGCGCGTGGTTCCAGGCCGCGAGAAGCTGCCTTGCCTGCGCAGAGCGCGCCCAGGCCATCGTCGTTCGAGGGCTCGTCACAATCAGGCCGCCGTAGGCCTGGGGGTGCGCCAGCGCCGTCAGCATGGCCTCCTCGTTCAGGTATTCAAACGACACCACATCGGCGCACGCGGCGGTCAGCCCTTCGCCCGCGAAGGCGCGCAGGTACGGCTCGCATCCGTCTTCGCTGCGAAGCAGCAGGACGCGGGGCTTTGCCTCAGGACGTTGTTGTTCGGGCATAATGACAGGGTACGTCGCGGTGTCCATTTGTGCACACGGCCGCCTCGCTTTGTCGACAGCGACAGGGGTACAGGCCACGCGTGGCCGGTGCATTGCCGAGAAGGAAGGGGGTCACGAGGTCAGCGAGGACGGTGGCCAGGCCGCGGCGGTCGGTCGGTACCGGTACGCGGTGCATTTGCATGCCGAGCGCTTCGACTTCGCTTCGAAAGTCCAGATCGAGCTCGGCGAGCGTCTCCGACTGCTCGTGAACGAACGAAATGGGTTCGACGACGAGGCGTTTGGCGCCAAGCGTATGAATATGCGCTTCGTTGTCCGGCTGGGTCCAGGCAATACCCCGATTGGCGTGGTTCTGGTAACCCAGCGTCCAGGCCGGGCCGCCGAGAAGCTCAGCGATCTGCCTGCAGTGCTCCTCGACGTATCCGTCATAGCGGCTTCCCATCTCGAGATACCTGATGGGCGTGCCGTGCGCCGAAAAATAGAGCAGCGTGTCGGCATCGAGCAGGTCGACGCCCGCATCGACGGCAAATCGGCGGATGTTCTCCGCTCGCAGCCGCGTATACGCCGCATCGTGATGCCAGGCCGTCAGCTCGTGGATGGGCACGTCCCACGCCATGTCACGGGCTGCCCGTTCGACATCCTCGAGCGCCGCTACATTGGTGGAAAAGCCGCAGATCGGGTAGATGGGAAGCGCGACGAGCGCATCTACCCCGTCTTCGCGGGCGCTCGCCACCACGTCCCTGATCGAGGGGTCGGTGAACTGCATGGCCACGTACGTGCGCACGTTGTGCCCGCGGCCGGTCAGCACCTTTTGTGTCAGCGCCGCCTCCTCACGCGCCTGCCTGTTGAGGGGCGAGCCGCCGATACGCGCATAGTCTTCAATGAGCCCTGGAGCCCGCTTTTCGGCCAGCTCCCGACAGCGCGCGCGGCGGGCCTCGTCGGTCGGAAAGCGCTCGAGCGGCGCATTGTTGTAAAAAATGCGCTCCAGAAACGGCTGCACCGCTTCCATGGTCGGCGCCTCGGGCTCGCCGAAATTGAGCATGATAAGTCCAAACGTCCGTGCCATGATCGTTGTATTTATTGTAATTGTATTTATTGTAGATGCGACGCACGGAGACAGGCCTGCGGCGGCCAGTCATCCCGTTCCTACGCATTCTGCAGGTCGCGGAGTGCTTCGCCGGCCGCGCGGGCCGTCGCCTCGATCTCCTGTTCGCCGTGCCGTGCGCTCACGAAACAGGCTTCGAACTGCGACGGAGGCAGGTATACGCCCCTGCGCAGCATGCCGTTGAAAAAGCGGGCGAAACGGTCCGTATCACAGGCGGCCACGGATTCGTAGTCGTGCATGGCGGCCGGCGGGCTCCCCGACTTCGTAAAAAACGTCGTGAACATAGTCCCGACGCGAGTCTGCTGAATGGGTACGCGGGCGCGCCGTGCCGCCTCGCCGATCACCTCTTCCACGCGGCGCGTGGTGCCAGCAACCTGCTCCCACACGCCCGGCTCGGCCAGGCGGCGGAGCGTCACAATGCCGGCCGCCATGGCCAGCGGGTTGCCCGAGAGGGTGCCCGCCTGGTACATCGGGCCGACGGGGGCCACCATATCCATGATATCCTGCCTTCCGCCGTAGGCACCCACCGGCAGGCCGCCCCCGATCACCTTCCCAAGCGCTGTGATGTCGGGCTTCACGCCATAGAGCGCCTGGGCGCCTCCCGGATGCACGCGGAACCCGGTCATGACCTCATCGAAAATGAGCAGCGTGCCCTCCGCCTCTGTAGCGCTACGAATGCCCTCCAGATACCCATCGGCAGGCGGAATAACGCCCATGTTGCCCGTCACGGGCTCCATGATGACGGCAGCAACGTGTCCCCGGTGGGCCCCCAGGCAGCGCTCCACCGCCTCAAGGTCGTTCCAGGGTAGCACAATCGTGTCTTCGACGGCGCGCCGCGGGACGCCCGGGGAGTCGGGCAGTCCGAGCGTAGCCACGCCCGATCCTGCGCTGGCGAGCAGCATGTCGGCGTGCCCGTGGTAGTTGCCCTTGAACTTGATGACCTTGTCACGCCCGGTGAATGCGCGCGCCAGGCGGATCGCGCTCATGGTCGCCTCGGTACCTGAGTTCACGAGCCGTACGCGCTCAAGACCGGGCATGGCGGCCTGGATGAGCCGAACGAGTTCAATTTCCAGCGGACTCGGCGCGCCAAAACTGGTGCCCCTGGCCGCGGTATCGGCCAGCGCCCGCGTTACCTCGGGATCGGCATGGCCGAGGATCATGGGCCCGAAGGAGAGCACGTAGTCAACGAACTGGTTGCCGTCGACGTCGGTCAATGTGGCGCCATCGGCCCGGTCAATGAACAGTGGCTGCCCGCCCACGGCTCCGAACGCACGCGCGGGCGAATTGACGCCGCCCGGCATCAGCTCACGGGCCTCGGCGAAAAGTCGGATGGATTCCTCAATCTGCATGTCGTGTATCACGTCGTTGTGGTCTGTACTGAAGGGTGTTCGTTGGCCCGCTGGATATCGCCGAGTACCCGGCTCGCCGCCTCGTTGGCCTGCCGGATGGCATCCGGAATGCCGACGCCCCGGTAGGCCGAGCCTGTCAGCACAAGTCCGGGGAGCCCCGCGACGAGGCGGTCCACGCGCTCGAGGCGGTCCAGATGGCCCAGCGTGTAGGCGGGCTGCGAGCGGAGCCAGCGCCGGATGCGGACGAGCGCCGGCCGCGCGGCCACGCCGGGCGCCACGCCGAGGACGTCAACGAGTTCGCAGGCGACGTGGCTCAGAAGCTGCTGCTCGCTGGCCTGGAGCAGCGGGTCCTCGGCGTGGCGCCCGAAAAAGAAGCGCATCAGGACGCGGTCCGAAGGCGCGCGGCCGGCAATTTTCGACGAGCTCCAGGTGCACGCCCGGACGGCCTTGCCCTCAGCTTCGGGCACCAGGTAGCCGTAGCCGTCAAGCGGATGGGAAATAGCGTCGCGCGCGAATCCGACCGTCACCATCACGCTCGAGTTGTACCCGATTCCCCGAAGCTCATCGGCGAGCGCGCCCCCCAGCATGTCGGCGGCTGTGTAGGCGGGCGTGGTAATGATGACGTGCTGCGCTTCGAAGGCGTGCTCGGCCCATTCATGCCTTCCGGCGACGTGATCATTGGCTGTCTGGCCTCCTGCATCCTGCTCTCCTGCGTTTTGGCCTCCTGTATCCCCGACCTTCGCCCGTACGCGCCACTCCGGCCCGGATTCGGGCGCCCCGCATTTGCCGGGCGCGTCGTTCGGCCGGCTGGCCTGTTCCACACGGTCCACGCGGCAACTGGTCACGATTCGAACCGGGTTGTCCCCAGCCACCAGGCGCTGGACGAGCGTTTCCGGTAGCCGCTGCATGCCGCCTTGAAGGGATAGAAAGGCGCTCTCCGCAACAGGATCGGAGCTCCCGGACGCCTGCGAGCCAACCGCGGTCACCCCACTTTCGCGCCTCTGGCCAGCCCTCGCGCCCCTCAACAGGCTTCCGTGCGCCGCTTCGAGTTCATGGAACTGCGGAAACGTGGCCTTCAGGCTCAACGAGTCCACGTCGCCCCCATAAATCCCGCCCAGCAGCGGTCCCATCAGGCGCTCGTGCATTTCGCGCCCAAAACGGCGCCGGATGAACCGCCCCAGCGCCTCATCAGCCCCGCCCCGGCGCCGCGGCACAAACCACTCCATGGCCAGCCGAAGTTTCCCGGCGGGCGAGAGCAGGCGCGTCGAAAGAAGGGGCCCAAGCCGCGATGGCACAAGTCCGCTCATGCCCGGCGGAAGCGGATGGAGCTGCCCTCCGAGCTGCACGAAACTACCCTGGAATGCCGGATTGGTCGGCACCAGGTCGTTCTCCAGGCCCAGTTCATGGCACAGCGCGAGCGCCCACGGCTTGCGCGCCAGGAAAATATCCGGGCCGTGCTCAATCGTATACCCGTCCACGTGCTCGGTCACCAGCTTGCCGCCACCCGCCGTGGCGGCTTCGAGCAGCGTAATACGATGGTGTGGGGCCGCCTGGCGCAGGCGCCAGGCGGCCCCAAGCCCCGAAATACCCCCACCAACAATCAGCACGTCCGACCGGGACGGCTGGGCGTCTTCGTGGGAATGCATCATACCGACGTGCCCGCCCTCGCACTCGCCGCATGCACGTGGTCAACCAGGCGCCGGACGTTATCGACGGGCGTTTCGGGAAGAATGCCGTGGCCCACATTGAAAACGTGTCCCGCGCGCCCGGCTGCACGCGCCAGCACGTCGTCCGCGCCCCGCTTCAGCACCTCCCACGGCGCATGCAACAGCACCGGATCGAGATTTCCCATGATCACACGGTCCGTGCCAATCCGGGCCCATGCCTCGTCGAGCGGCGTCTGGAAATCCACCCCGACCGCCGTAGGCGCCGCCGCCGCAATGCTCTCCAGGTAGGCGCCCGTCCCCGTCGAAAAGTGGATGACCGGTACACCCGTAGCGAGCGCCGCCGTCAGCACCTGGCGCGTGTACGGCTGCACGAAGCGCTCGTAGTCAAGCCGCCCGAGCGCCCCCGCCCAGGAATCGAAGAGTTGCAGCACCTGGGCCCCGGCCGCAGCCTGCGCCGTGAGATAATCTGACACGACCGTGACGAGCTTCGACATCAGTACATCCCACGACGGAGGATCACTGTACATGAGCCCCTTGGCATGTACGTAGCTCTTCGAGCCGCCCCCTTCGATGGCATAGCTGGCCAGCGTGAAGGGCGCCCCGGAAAACCCAATGAGTGGAATGCCGCGTGGATTCAACTCCCGGCGTACCATCTTGATGGCACCGAGCGTGCCCGCCATGACCTCCTCCATCGGAGGCGTTCGGAGGGCGTCAATATCGGCCCGGCTGCGCACCGGATTCCCGAGCCGTGGTCCGACCCCCTTGATGAATTCAAGGTCCAGCCCCATCCCGGCCAGCGGCGGCAGGATATCGGAAAAAATGATCGCCGCATCGAGGTCAAAAGCCTCGATGGGCTGCATCGTGATTTCGGCCGAGAGCTCCGCCGAGTGGATGCTCTCGAGCATGGTGTGGCGCTCGCGCAGCGCCCGGTATTCGGGCATATAGCGGCCGGCCTGTCGCATGAGCCAGATGGGCGTAGAGTCGGCACGCTCTCCGCGAAGCGTCGTCATGAAGCGGCCCGCGCGGGTTGCCGAATCTATGGAATGGTGTGTCATAATGCGTGTATCAGGTCTTGAAAGCGGTGTGAGCGCGAAGGAGTCAGGGCACAAGTGTCGGGGCCCAGGTGTCACGGCGCGCGTGTCAGGGCGCGGAAGGGGCGTTCTGCCAGAGGGCATGCCCCACGAAGAAGGGGCCCATGTGGTCCATGTACTCGGACGTCTGCTTCGTTTTTCTCATGTGCTCGACCACCTTCGAAAGCGGCGCCAGCTCCCTGCCGACGAGCGCGACCACAAAATCGTTGTCGTTCGCATCGAGCCCGTGACAGGCCAGACGGATATCGTGCGCGTGGTCGGCGCGGCCATATGCCATGCCAATTCCGCCATGCTCCATGAGCATGCGGCGCTGCTCTTCAGCCGGTTCCCGCACAAAACTCCCCTTGCGCTTAAGGGGATACCACACGGCCCAGGGCCAGGCCGCCGTGGTGGCGTGCCGCACCGGGCGGTTGAGGAGTACCTCATCCAGATCCGACTCGTAGCCAATGGCGTACGTGCGGCCCATCATTGTGAAGGCAGGTCGCAGCGCGAGGTCCGCAAATGGCGGCGCGTTCAGGAGCGGCCGCAGCGCCTCGACGAACCACGCCGGGTCGGTCGACCACGTGAGCAGCCCCACGCTCCGCGCACTCAGTACGTCCGCGTAGAGTACGCCCGGAACGCCAGCGGCCGACAGCGTGGCCACGAGCGCATCTGTATCAGGAGACGGGACTGCCGGACCCGGCGCTGTCCGGCCTGGCACCCCTCCCCCTGGCACCGCTGCGTCAAGTACGAGCAGCTGCATGAACAGCCTTCTGTCCGAAGTGATGGGGCCGTTTTCACCGCGGCCCTGTTCTGAAATGGAAATGCCCTCAGCCATGCGTACCCTCTCTCAGCCATACGGCTGCGTCTTTCGCGTGATAGGTCAAAATGATATCGGCGCCCGCGCGCTTCATGGAGAGGAGCGTTTCCATGACGACGCCGCGCTCCTCCAGATACCCGGCGGCCACGGCCGCCTTCACCATGGCATATTCCCCGCTCACATTGTACACGGCAACGGGATGCGCCGGAAAGTGCGCCTTCAGCGCGCTCACGACGTCCAGGTACGGAAGACCCGGCTTTACCATGAGCACGTCCGCCCCCTCGGCCACATCGAGCTCGGCCTCCAGTAGCGCCTCGCGGCCGTTCGCGGGATCCATCTGGTACGTTTTCTTGTCGGCCGGCACGCCCTCGCGCGGCCTCGGCGCCGAGCTGAGCGCATGGCGGAACGGTCCGTAGAACGCCGACGCATACTTCGCCGTGTACGACAGTATGCCGACGTCCGTGAACCCCGCCCCATCGAGTGCGCCGCGAATAGCCGCCACGCGCCCATCCATCATGTCACTCGGCGCCACAAAATCCGCCCCCGCCTGCGCGTGAAGTACGGCCATGGCAGCCAGCACGTCCAGGGTTCTGTCATTGTGGATGCGCCCGCCGAGCACGAGCCCATCGTGTCCGTCGGACGAGTACGGATCGAGCGCGACGTCGGTCATGACCAGCATCTCTGGATGCGCAGCTTTCAGCGCGCGGATGGCACGTGGATAGAGCCCGTCCTCGTCGAGGGCATGACGCGCCTCGGCGTCTTTCAGATCGGGCGAGATGGCCGGAAAGAGCGCAACGCCCGGAATACCGAGCGCGGCCAGGCGGCCCGCCTCCTCGACGAGCGCACTAACAGAAAACCGGTACTGACCGGGCATGGCCGCGATGGGCGTCCTGCCGGCACCACCGCCCGCGGCTTCTTCCACGAAAAGCGGCTGGATCAAATCGCTCGCCGACACATGCGCTTCGCGCACGAGCGCCCGGTGCGCCGCGGACTGGCGGAGCCGGCGTGGTCGCCGCGTCAAGGAGTGTGCAGATTCATCGAGCATGAATGGGATTGGTTTGTTCAGGCGAATTGTGCCAGGCCCTCGACGAGGCCTTCTGACGTGTGCGGATCGGCCACCACGTGCACCTTGTAGCCCAGTTCTTCTGCGGCGCGGGCCGTGACCGGGCCGATGGCCGCCACCACGGCGCCCCGGGCTACCCGGTCCGCCAGCTCGCCGAACTGCGAGCGGAAGGCCCGCGCCGTAGAGGGGCTGGTGAATGTGATGGCATCGACGCCCGCCTCGAGCGCCGCCCGGTCTTCGGGCGCGGCCGGTGCCTGGGATGTATCGTAGGCCGCGACCACCTCGAGCTGCGCGCCCGCCGCGCGCAATGTGCCAGCCAGCACCGGCCGCGCCGCCGACGCCTGCACAAGCAGCACACGCGCACCCGACGCGCCACCCGGTCCAGACAGCGCGCGGGCCAGCCCTTCACTCGTATGCTCAGCAGGCACGACGACATCGTCTACACCATGCCGCCTGAAGGCTGCCGCTGTCTGCGTGCCCACCGCCGCCGCGTGCACGAGGGGCGGCCACGCAGGGCGGCCCTCCGGGCCGTCCGCCCCATCATGCTCCGCAAGCGCACGGAACAGCATGTCCACGCCGTTCGAACTGGTGCAGACCACCCAGTCGAAGGCACCGAGTCGCCCGACAGCTGCGCGGAGCGCCGGATTCGGGTCAATGGGCGTAATCTGGATGGCAGGAATGGCCAGGACGCGCGCGCCCTCGGCCCGAAGGGCGCGGCAGAGCGGCCCGGCCTGGTGCGCGGCCCGCGTGACCACGACCCGCCAACCGCCGAGCCGACCACCGCCAGAGGCTTCCTTCTCGGAACGCACCAACTGCGCCCCGCCCCGTTCCAGAACCATCTGCGCCGCGCCCCGCTCGAGCGCCATCTGCGCGAGCGACCGCCCGAGCACGTCCGCATCCCGCCCCTGGTCCACGAGACGGATGCTTTTTTTTCCGGAGTGCGCAGCCACGAGCCCTTCCAGCGTGATTGTTTCTCCGTCCTCGTCTACAACCGCGAGGGCTGCAACGGGCGACGAGCAGCCGCCCTCAAGCGCCGCCAGGAAGGCCCGCTCGGCCGCAGTGGCCAGCGCTACGCGCTCCTCGTGGATGGCAGCCAACAGGCCGAGCACGCGCTCGTCATCCCGGCGGCACTGCACCGCCAGGGCACCTTGACCCGGGGCCGACAGCATGATGTCCGGCTCAAAATATTCGGTTACAGCACTTTCGAGACCCATTCGCTGCAGTCCGGCCGCTGCCATCACGGCCGCATCGAACGTCCCCTCGTCTATTTTCCCGAGCCGCGTCTGTACGTTTCCCCGAATGCTCTCAACCCGCACATCGGGCCGCAGCATGCGGATCTGGGCGGCGCGGCGCATGCTGCTCGTGCCGACGACCGCGCCCGGCGGCAGCGCCTCCAGCCCAGCCCTCGCACCCTCAGCCTCCAGCCCTTCGCTGCCAGTATCCGCCTCGAGCCCGCGGCGCGTCACCAATACGTCCCGCACATCGGCGCGGTCCAGAATCGCTCCCACGACGAGCCCGTCTGCATCATGCGTCGGTAAATCTTTCAGGGAGTGCACGGCAATATCTATCGTTCCGCTGCGGAGCGCTTCCTCCAGTTCAGCCGTGAAGAGGCCCTTCGCGCCTATCGAGGGCAGCGGATCGTGCTGGTTGAGATCACCCGTCGTATCCATCAGCATCATCTCCGACTGGAGACCGGCATGTGCCCGTCGGAGCAGTTCCAGGACCCGCTCCGTCTGCCAGCGGGCCAGTTCAGATTTTCGCGTTCCGGCGCGGACGAGATTCATGTGCCCGCCCTTCTGTCGAGCTGGAACAGCTGCCGCACAACACCTGTCACGTCGGGCCCGCTCTCACCGCCTGTCTCGCGTAGCTGGATGGTCGGGTGGTGCAGCAGTTTCTGGACGAGCGCCTGCGAAAAACGATCTACCTGCTCCTGCACGTCCGGCTCGAGCGTTGCCATGCGGCGCGCAAACCGCGCCACTTCCTGCTGCCGGATGGCCTCAGCCTGCTGGCGCAGCTCAGAAATCAGCGGCTCGGTGTGGCGCTGTGCGCGCCAGGTCATGAGCCGACCCAGCTCCTCGTCCACAATGCGCTCAACATCCGGAATGGCCTGCCGGCGCCGCGCAAGACTTGCCGTCACCTCGCTCTCAAGCGCATCCACATCAAAAAGACGAACGCCCGGAATATGGGCGGCCTCCGGCTCCACGTCGTGCGGAACCGCCATGTCCATGACGACCAGCTCGCGCGCGGCCCGCCCAGCCATGGTGCGGGCCAGCATGTCGCGTCCCATCATCGGGTAGGGACACCCGGTCGCGCTGAACACCAGGTCCGCGTCCGCGAGCACAGTGGGTAGATCCTGGATCGTGGCCGCCTCGGCGCCCCACTCGGCGGCCTGCCGAACGGCCGTTTCGTGGGTTCGATTAATGAGTACAAGCCGCCCCGGATGCATACGGAGGAGGACTTTGAGGGCCAGCTGTCCCGTCTCGCCAAGACCAAGTACCACAACGGTTCGGCCCCGAAGCGTCCCGAGCACACGTTCCGCCAGGCGGATGCCGACCGAGCTGACGCTCACGGGATTGCGACCAATACCGGTTTCAGCGCGTGCCCGTCGCCCGGCCTTCAGGCCGAACTGCACGAGCGCCTCCAGATGCGCATCGAGCGCGCCGTGCTCCCGGGCCATTCGCACGGCTGCATCGATTTGGCCGAGGATCTGGGCTTCTCCGAGCACGACGGCGTCGAGTCCAGCCGCCACGCGCCCCAGGTGCCTGGCCGCCTCCTCTCCGCACTGAATGAACAGGTGCTCCTCGACCGGACGCAGATCCACGCCGAACCCTGCAAGCAGGCGCATCGCCTCGCGCCGCGAGAGCGAAACGTCTGCACCCGCGCCCTGGCCCGTCCGGCTGGGAAGCGAGCCCATCCTACCGGGAAGCGACGCGTAGAACTCCACCCGGTTGCAGGTAGCGAGCACAAGCAGGCCCTGTACCCCCGCCCCTTCCGACACCGCCGTCGCCAATACCTCGCGCTGCCGGGCCTTGGTAAGCGCCACCTGCTCCCGGATGTGCACAGGAGCCGTGTGGTGATTAATTCCGATGCAGTAGGTTTCAGAAGACGGCATAAGTGGAGCAAATGTAAGCAATCTTGGTCATCATTATAAAATGACCAGGCACAATTCTATGGCACACCATGAAAAAGATCCACCAAGAGCGTGCGAAGAAGTCGCGCCGGCCGCTGATCATCGTACATTGATGACCCCGCACAAATAGCCAGATACCTGTTGCCAGATACCTACGCATCGCCATGAACAACTTTTTTGAGGAAGCGGTCAGGCAGAGCCCATCGTCGGTCGTCATCACAGATGCCGATGGCAACATCGAGTACGTGAATCCCAAATTCGAAGCGCTCACCGGCTACGCATTCGAAGAGGTCCGCGGAAAAAATCCGCGCGTGCTGAATTCGGGCTATCGGAAACCCGAAGAAACCCGCCAGATGTGGGAGACCCTGCTCTCGGGCACCACGTGGCGGGGCGAGTTCCGCAACCGAAAGAAAAATGGCGAACTCTACTGGGAGAGCGCCTCCATTTCGCCCCTCATGGACGATGCCGGCCAAATTACCCATTACATGGCCATCAAGGAGGACATCACGGCGCAGAAAGAGACCGAGATCGAGCTTCAAAAACTCACAAAGGCCGTTGAGCAAAGCCCGGCCTCGATCGTGATCACCAATGTCGATGGCGAAATCGAATACGTGAACCCCAAGTTCGAGCGCCTCACGGGCTACACGCTCCGGGAGGTCGAAGGAAAAAATCCACGTATTCTGCAATCCGGGGAGAAATCTCCCGCGGAGTACCGCCAGATGTGGGAAACCATCACGTCCGGCCGCGAGTGGCACGGCGAGTTCCACAACCGCAAGAAAAACGGCGACCTCTACTGGGAATACGCCTCCATTTCTCCGGTCGTCGACGAAAAACAGCGCATTCTCTATTTCCTGGCCGTAAAAGAGGACGTGACGGCGCAGAAAGAGCTCGAGTTCAGCCTGCGCGAGGCGCTTGCAACCATCGAGGCGCAGCGCGATCAGATGACGGAAAATCTGGAACACGCCCGCCGAACACAGCGCCGCCTGCTCCCACAATCCATTGCGTCACAAGGTGTTTTTTCGTTCGATGCGCGCTACGAAGCCGCCGAACACATTGGTGGTGATTATTACGACGTGGTCCCGCTCGGAAGCGATCGTGTGGCCGTTGTGCTGGCCGATGTCACGGGGCACGGCGTATCGGCCGCGCTCATTTCGTCGCTCCTCGCCTCCGAGTTCCGCCACGCCCTCCGCGCCGAATTGGACCCCGCACGCGTACTGCTGCGCGTCAACGAAGGGCTCGGGAGCGCCGTCTCCACGGACCGCTTTGCATCGGCCATTCTGGCCATTCTCGATACCAGCACCGGGCGTGCGGACTTCGCCGTGGCTGGCCACCCCGATGGGCTGCTGTTGCGCGCCGGATTGGGCCGCGTCGAGCGCCTCACCTCGGATGGCTTCCTGCTCGGACTCATGCCGTCTCGCGACGGACTCTTCGAAACGGCGTCGACCACGCTTGCCCCCGGCGACACCCTGCTTTTCTATTCCGATGCCTACAGCGAAGCCGCTCGGCCGGGCGGAGAGCAACTCGGGGTCGACGGGCTGGCCCGATTGTGGCAGGACATGCCGCCTGGACCACTCGAGGCGCTCCACCGGGAGGTGCTCGCCACAACGCCGGGGACGCGATTCGAAGACGATGCCACGCTGCTTCTCATATCGCGTATTACATGATCGTGAACATCACGCCCAGGCCGTGATTTCGGCCGCGCGGCGTTGCATATTGTGGCTTCACCCTGCTGCTTTGGCTCATCGTCAACGAACCCATGCTCGTATCAACCCGGTTGCTCTCTCTCCCTTTCCGCTTCCGACAAGCGCTCATTGCCCGCCTTTTTGCCGCCACGCTGGCCCTGCTGTTGATGGCCCTCCCGGAGCCGGCCCGCGCCCAGGCGTCCGGCGATCCGACCGCCCCGCACACGCACCCGGCGGCGCGCGCCATTCAGTTTCCAGATACGGCCGATTTCCTCTCGCTCACGTGCGACTTCCACATGCACACGGTCTTCTCCGACGGCAGCGTGTGGCCCACAATCCGCGTCCAGGAGGCGCTGCGCGACAACCTGGACTGCATTGCCATCACCGAGCACATCGAGTACCAGCCTCACAAGGCAGATATTCCGCACCCCGACCGTAACCGGGCATACGATATCGCGACCCGTGCAGCCCAGAACTCCGACCTGATCGTGATTGCCGGCTCGGAAATAACGCGCAGCATGCCGCCTGGGCACTCGAATGCCATTTTTCTGACCGATGCCAACGCCCTTCTGGTAGACGACGCGCGCGCCGCCTTTGAAGCCGCGGCGGGTCAGGGCGGATTCACGTTCTGGAACCACCCCAACTGGACGGCGCAGCGAAAAGACGGCGTCGCCAGGCTGGAGCCCCTGCACGATGCGCTCATTGCCGATGGCCTGCTCTCGGGCATCGAAGTCGTAAACGAAAGCACCTACTCGCGCGAAGCGCTCCAGATTGCGCTCGACAACAATCTCACCATCATTGGCACGTCGGACATACACGGCCTTGTGGACTGGGACTATCATGTGCCGGAGGGCGGCCACCGCCCCGTCACCATCGTGCTCGCCACGGAACGCTCGCAGGAAGGCATCCGCCAGGCGCTCGTGGACCGCCGTACGGTCGTCTGGCACCGGAACATGTTGATCGGGCGCGAGCAGCACGTGATGCCGCTGGTCGGCGCATCCATCCGCATCAAAAGGGCCCACTACCCGGGCGATACATCGGTGCTGCGTCTTGAAATCGAGAACGTCTCCGACGCCGAGTTCGTGCTGCGTAATACCTCGCCGTACGGCTTCCACAAGCAGGGCGACCTCATCATGCTGCCGCCGCACCACACGACGGTCCTCGACGTAAAAACGCTCGATCGGCTCGAGAACGTCCGCATGACGTTCGAATTGCTTTCGGTCGTAACCGCGCCCGGCACGCACCCGGTGCTCGAACTCCGCGTGCCGGTCGGGGAGTAATTCGCCCAGCGGAGTAACACGCCCGGCCCGGCTGCAACGTAACTGGTGCCCGGAAGGAGAACGCACCCACGTCACGAATCCCGGAGGTAACCATCATGGGAGACAAGCTTGACGCTCGGTGCAAATGCAACAATGGAATTGACAGCTTCTGGGTAAGTCCCGAAGCGCACTATCCGCTCTGGTCCTTCTTCGCCGGGCTCCTGCTCGGCGTGGCACCCTCCCTACCCGACAGAATTCGCTGGCGCTGCCGCACGTGCGGCACCGTGATCGCCGAATCACGAGACCAGGCGGTCCGCGTGCAGCATCAAGAAATGTAACAATAAAAGTTACATTTAATTCTGGGCCGAAAAACGGCCCAGAAGCGGATTGAAGAACCTGCAGCGGGTGGGCGTGTATACGGCCACGTCGAAAATCTGCCCACCCATGCCGCGTCACACTTACTCGCCGCCACTGCTGCTGCGCAATGGCCATCTGAATACGATCGTCGGAGGACGTCTGCGCCGCGTGCCCCCTCCGGCGTATGTGCGCGAGCGGATCGATACGCCGGACGGCGATTTCCTGGACCTCGACTGGGCGTATGCCAATGGTGAGCACGCGCGGGCGCGCCACGCCGTCATTATTGGGCACGGCCTCGAGGGCAACTCCGACAAGCCCTACATCCGGGGCATGGTGCGCGCGCTCACGGGCGCCGGTCACGATGTCGTGGCATGGAATTTCCGTGGCTGCTCGGGCGAGCCCAACCGGCAGGTCCATTTCTATCACAGCGGCGCAACCGACGATCTGCATACCGTGCTGCAACACGTCCGCACGCTGTATGACCACGCCGCGCTCGTAGGCTTCAGTATGGGAGGCAACAAGGTTCTCAAGTACCTTGGAGAACAGGGCCGTGCGTGCCTCGCAGATGGTGCCGTCGCGTTTTCCGTTCCGTGCGACCTCACGACGAGCAGCGAGGTTATTGAGCGGCGCGAAAACCGGATTTATCTGAAGCGGTTCATGCGCTCCATGCGGGATAAGATCGCGGAGAAGGCCGCGCTGTTTCCCGGGCACCTGGACACCGACGGCCTCGAAAAAATTGAGTCCTTCCGGGAATTCGATGACCGCTTCACGGCGCCCATGCACGGCTTCCGGGATGCCCTCGACTATTGGGACAAGGCGAGCTGCATCCATGTGCTCGATGACATCCGCCGGCCGGCGCTCCTCATCAATGCCCAGGACGATTCGTTCCTTTCGCCCACCTGCACGCCCGAGACGTCCAATGAATGGCTCGAGGTCGATACGCCCCGCTTCGGTGGACACATTGGGTTTGTCACGCGGCGCGGACCCTACTACACCGAGCGTCGCACGCTGGATTTTCTGGCGCGCCTCTGGGACGGGAATGAGCCTGTGGCGCATCGGTCTGTTGAGAAACACAGTCAGGGAGAAGAGGTGTGGCAGTCGCGGCCTATTACGTCTATGTGATTGAGCTGGACCGTGCGGTCTGGGGGCGCGCCCGGTTCCGCCGGGCGAACCCCGGCGCATCTACCGAAAGTACGTGCCTGTATGTGGGCAGCAGTGTGCGAAGGCCGGCGCTGCGCCTGGATCAGCACAAGGAAGGCTATAAATCGAACCGGTATGCGAAGGAGTTCGGGCTGAGGCTTCGGCCGGACCTGTTCGAGGCGTATAATCCCATCCCAACGCGCGCCGATGCGCTTGAAATCGAGGTATGGCTTGCCGATCGGCTGCGCGCAAAGGGATTCGCCGTCTGGCAGGGCTGAATCGGGCTCTCTGCCGCGCTCGGATTCGTGCCCCCTGGGCGCGCGCATGCGCCACGCGCGGCTCGCCGGGAATTGCTACATTTGGGCATGCAGATTGAGAACACGTTCCACCGCCGCTGGCTGCTCATCCTGGTGACCGGCATTTCGCTGCTGTTCCTCTGGATGGTGCGCGATTTTCTGATCACGCTGTTCCTGGCCGCCGTCTTCAGCGCCATGGCGCAGCCGCTCTCGCGCGTATGCAACCGCATGTCGCGGGGCCGCCGGACGCTCGGGGCGACCGGTACGCTGGTGATCCTGCTGGTTGGCGTCGGGCTCCCGCTCGCGGGCTTCCTCGGGCTCGTGGCAAACCAGGCGCTGGAAATCAGCGAGGCCGCACGGCCATGGATCCTGAGCCAGATCGAGGACCCGGGTGTGCTCAGCGACCGCCTGGCGCATCTTCCGTTCGTGGGCGAACTCATGCCCGATGAGGAGGAACTGGTGACCAAGCTCAGCGAATTCGCGGCGGCCGCCGGGGGGTTCCTGGCCAACTCCGTGGTGGGCCTCACGCGTGGCACGGCGACGTTCTTCCTTCACCTGTTCATCCTCATCTACGCGATGTTTTTTTTCGTGCGGGATGGGTCGCGGATTCTGGACCGGATGCTCTATTACAGCCCGCTGCCGAGGGAGTCGGAGGAGGTTCTGCTCGACAAAATCGTATCGGTCACGCGCGCCGTGCTCAAAGGCAGCCTGATGATCGGGCTCATCCAGGGATCGCTCGCCGGCCTGGCGTTTTTGCTCGTTGGATTTCCGGGCTGGGCCTTCTGGATGACGGTCATGATCGTGCTGTCCATTATTCCGGCTATCGGATCGGCCCTGGTCTGGATTCCGGCCGCCGTCATCCTTTTCGTGCAGGGTCCGGTGTGGGTCGCCATTGTGTTCACGACCTGGTGCGCGCTCGTGGTGGGCTCGGTCGACAACTTCCTGAGGCCGAAGCTCGTGGGGCGCGACACCAAGATGCCGGATCTACTCATTCTGGTCGGGACGCTAGGCGGCATTGTACTCTTTGGCGCGGTCGGCTTCATCATTGGTCCCATCGTGGCGAGCCTCTTTCTGGCCATCTGGTACCTCTACGGGGAGACGTTCTCGAAAGAACTGGCCGAGTCGTGACGCCGCCACCGGTTGCATGTAGAGCAACTCATCGCGCCAATCGGGCTGTTCGTGGCATCTGCCCTACTATCCGTAACACCGCACGTGCGGGGTGTATCCGCCCGTGGTACACTTGCAATCCGTCAATGAGCCCGAATTTTCCCGTGCCTGCGCCATGAAAAAGCTCCTGTCCGCTTCTCCTCTCTTCCTGTCCCTGCTCGCCATTGCCGCTGTGCTTTTTGGCGCGGTGGACCGGGCATCGGCCCAGATCCCGGAGACGTTCACCAATCTGCAGGTGCTTCCCGAAGATATTGACAGGGCCGACCTCGTCGCGACCATGCGCAGTTTTTCAGGGGCGCTCGGCGTGCGGTGCACGCACTGCCACGTGAACCGCGGTGCGACATTCGCCGACATGGACTTTGCGGCCGACGAGAAGCCAGAGAAGGAAAAGGCGCGCTACATGATGCGCATGCTCGAGGAGCTGAACACGCGCACGCTGCCCGCCATGGAGAACCGCCGCGAACCACCCGTCACCATGACGTGCAAGACGTGTCACCGCGGACAGGTCCGCCCCTTCCTGCTGTCCCAGGAGCTCTACATGGCGGCGCACGACCAGGGAGCCGATGCCGCGACAGCCCGCTACCGCGAACTGCGAGGGAAGTACCTGCAGGCGGGCGCGTTTGATTTCACGGAGCAGGAAACGGCCTCCGTCGCCCAGGAGCTGCTCGCCGAAGGTCTGACAGAGGAGGCCATTGCGCTCTATGAGCTCAATACGGAGTTCCATCCGGACTCGGCGCCCGCCTGGGTAGCCCTGGCCCAGGCTTTTGAGCAGATCGGAGATACCGACAAGGCCATTGTGGCCTACGAGCGCGTGCTGGAAATCAACCCGAACGCGCGCGGCGTCCAGGACCGGATTAATACGCTCCGGCAGTAAAAGCCCGCTGAAGACGTAGCGTTCAGCCTGCCTCCTCGCCCTCACGAACCATGTCGGCGAGATCCTTCAGGTCCGCGCGGGTATTCGACGCTGCCCGCATGATATCGACCAGAAACAGGACCACGCTCACGAGCGCCGACAACGCCACGACCAACATCAGCTCCTTGAGCTCGCGCGCCGACGTCGAGAAGAACAGGATCAGGCCGCTCGCCGCGAGCGAGACGGCGATCGATGTGGCGGCAAAAAAGATCGATGCTTTCAGGATGTCGATCCGGGCTGCCAGTTTTTCAATCCGCTCCGGATGACGCCGGGCGAAACGCCGCCCACGTGCATCGTTCGCGTCCCGAACCCAGTTTGTTATGAATTCCTGTGCGCGGCTTGTAAGCGTTGTGAACCGGTTGGTGAGCACCAGCAGGAAGAGGCTCATGCCGGATACGAAAACAAGCGGCGTGAGTGCGATTTCAATGGTTTCCATAACGTCGTATTTTAGGGCCTGTTAACACTACGCCAGAGCCCGCTGTAGCCGACGAAAATGGCGTTTATCAAGGCGTGAGGAGCGAAGTATGGCAGCGTCATTCGAGCGACGAACAACACAGAGAAACGCCATTTTCGACGCTACCCTGCGGGACGGGGCCAATTTCGCGTCCGCCATCGT
>JAJCYQ010000042.1 GCA_029262835.1 Bacteroidota bacterium | reverse complement strand
CGGCGATCTATACCGCCAGGGGCGCGAGATCGCCTATTTTCTGCCCGACGATCCGCAGGGGTTCAAGCCCAACGCGCGACGCACCTGGGGCACGATGACGCACAAGGGCAACATCTTCTTTGCCGACAACAACTCGGGCCTATGGGCGGTTCGCTTCGTGCCGCCGCCCGAGGAGCCCACGGACGACGGCGGTAGCTGAGCTACTCTCCGCGCAGCGCGTTTACGGGGTCGACACGAGTCGCGCGCCAGGCTGGTATCAGGCTGGCGGCGGCAGCGGTCGCCACGACCGTGAAGATAGCCACACCGAAAACCAGCGGATCGGCGGGACTGACGCCTATCAACAGCGTCGACATCAGTCGGCCGACGGCCAGCGCCAACAGCGAACCGACAACGATACCGACAGATGACATCACCAGGCTCTGTCGCATCACCAGCCGCAGCACGGACTTCGTGTCAGCACCGAGAGCAATCCGTACGCCGAATTCGCGCGATCGCAGCCCCACCGCGTAGGCCACCACGCCGTACAGGCCAATGGTCGCCAGGATCAAGCCCAGCACCCCGAAGACCCCAACGAGTCCTGTGGCCAGGCTTATGAGCATGAGTCCGAGGCTGCTACGCAGGCTCTCCTCGGCGGTCATCACACCGAACACCGGCACGGTCGGCGCCAGCCGATGCAACAGCTGCCGAATCGGCTCCACCTGCATCATTGGGTCGCCCTGCGCGTGCACCACGAGCGTGGGGGTGGACGGATAGCTCTGCGCAGCTGGTTGGTAGAACGCCTTCTGGGGCTCTTCCCAGACCAGCATGTACTTGCCTTGTTCGGCGATGCCGATGACCTCGTAGGCCTGCCCCGAACTGGGCATCACGAAACGCTTGCCAACGGCGTCCTCACCAGGCCACATGCTCGTGGCCATGACCTCATTCACAATCGCGACCAATGGTCCATCGGCAGTATCGGAGGGCGCTATGTCGCGGCCCCGCAGGAGACGCGTGCCGATTGCGTCGAGATAGCCGGGGCTGACCTGCCAGCCCACCGTCATCACGCCCGGATCCTCCTCGTCCGTCGCGTCGCGCTCCGGCAGCGTTGCCGCGAACCCTGTGCGCGAGCCGAATGGTTCCGAGTTCGCCAGGCCCGCCGCCACCACCCCAGGTAAAGCCCGCGTGGCTGCGAGCAGTTCGTCGTGCAGTGCCAACCCCTCGGCACGTCCGTAGCCGACCACCGAGGGATCGAACGACACGTACAGTCGCTCGTCTGTCTCGAAGCCAAGGCCGGCGTCAAGGACTCGCGTCATGCTGCGCAGGAAGAGACCGGCCACGATAACGAGCACCAGCGAAACCGCGACCTGTGCAACCACGAGCGTGCCGCGCATTCGCTGACGCGCGCCGCCAGCGGAGACGCCGCGCGAGCCCGGGCGTAGACCGAGCGTCAGATCACCCCCCGTTATCTGCAGCGCTGGCAGGGTTCCGGCAATCAGACTGGCGATGACCGCTACCACGGTGCCGAATCCTATTGCCCGCAGGTCTGTCTGTGCCGGCAACTGCAGCGGCATACCAATCTGCCAGCTGGCGACCACGCCGCGTAGAGTCTCCGTCGCCCAGGTCGCCAACAGAATGCCCAGCGCCGCACCACCCAATCCTAGCATCAAGCTCTCGATGGCGATCTGACGGATGATGCGCCAGCGACCCGCTCCGAGCGCAGCGCGAACCGCCACCTCGGAATCGCGACCCGTCGCACGGGCCAACATGAGGTTGGCCACATTGGCGCAAGCGATCAGGAGCACCATGCCTACGAGCAGCCCGAAGATCACGGCGATTTGTGCAAACTGTCCGCCGCTCGAGGGATCGGGCCGCGCCGCCCGCTCCTCGACTACTGTCAACTGTCGATCGCGATTGGCCTTGGGGAAGTCGGCGCGGAGTTGTCCCGCCACCACCTCCACGGCCTCCTGGACCTGTGCAGAGTCAACGTCGCTGGCCATCCGGCCGAGCACGCGGAACTGCGGACTCGTCCGCGAGCGCAGCGACGCCGTCGTCGCTGGGGAGAGCGCTGGCAAGGCTCCGATCGGGATGTACATCTGGACAGCCAGCATGGACTCGATCCCCACGTACTCCGGAGGCGCCACGCCGACCACTGTGAACGGCACCCCGTTGACCTCGATCGTCGACCCGATGGTCGCGGGATCGGCCCCGAAACGCGTTTGCCAGTGGCTGTGGGCGAGCACGAGAACCGGCGCCGGCACATCCGGTAACCCTTCCTCGGGCGTGAAGTCGCGCCCTGGGCTGATCCTCGTGCCCTGCACGCTGAAGTAGTTCGCTGTCACAACCTGCGCCAGAGCTCGCTCAGCCGTACTGCCTGCTGCGCTCATCCCCACCACACGCCACGAGTAGGCGAGCAGGTCGACAAATCCGGTGTCCGCCTCGCGCAGGTCCTCGTAGTTCGGATAGGAGGTGTTCATCAAGGTTGGCGTATCGCCGTCGCGGCCCATCACGAACGCCAGTTCGTGACCGTCTCGTACGCCCGGCATGGGCCGGAACATCATCGTGTCGACGATCGCGAAGATAGCGATGTTGACGCCAATACCGAGCGCCAGTGTCAGAATCGCCACGACGCTGAAGCCGCGGCTGGCCCGCAGGGCGCGGAACGAGTAGCGTGCGTCTTGAAGCACGGATTGCATGAAAGACTCCGAGTCGGGAGGGGATGGCGAGAGTTGGGTGGCGTGCTGCCGCAGGCCGCTGACGCTGAACCCCACGGTTGTTCGCAACGCGGCGCGCAGGCCGATCAGCCAGCACTGCAGGTACAGCCCGACTAGACGGAGCTTCGAGGTTCCGCGGCCGGATCGGCGGGATGCCGCTGCGACCGCCAGTTCGGCGACGCTGGGATCGAACAGCCAGCGTCGCAGCTCTGCCGGCAGCGCGGCGCGGAGCACCCGCACAAACGACGGTCGCCTCATGACGCTTCCTGAGTCCGCGCACCAGGCCGGCTGCGGTGGAACATGACAAGTACTCGGGTAGTCTGAATCAATATAGGGTGACCCTACATGGGGCCGCTTTAGTCTTAGGTTGGTGATTCACGTCGCCGAGCGGGTCGTCGCCAATACAGCACCCCGTTAACCCAGGAGGTGCTCACGATCGATCGCTTCTAGGCCCTTGACCATCGCCCCTTCATATCACTCGCCCCGCAACGCGTTCACCGGATCGACACGCGTCGCGCGCCAAGCCGGCACCAGACTGGCCGCGGCAGCGGTGGCCACCACGATCGCGATGGCTACGCCGAAGACCAGCGGATCGGTGGGGCTGACGCCGACGAGCAGGCTCGAAAGCAGCCGACCAACACCCATGGCCAGCAGCGCCCCGACAACAACACCAACCGCCGACATGGCCAAGCCCTGTCGCACCACCAGCCGCAGTACCGAACGCGTGTCAGCACCGAGGGCAATGCGCACGCCGAATTCGCGTAGGCGCTGACCCACCGCATAGGCCACCACGCCGTACAGGCCGATTGTCGCCAGCATCAATCCCAGTACCCCGAAGGCCCCCACTAGGCCCGTCGCAAGGCTGATGAGCATGAGCCCCCGGCCGTTGCGCAGGCTCTCCTCGGCCGTCATCACGCCGAACACCGGTACGGTGGGCGCGAGACGCTGCAGCAACTGCCGGATCGGCTCGGCCAACAGCAACGGGTCACCCTGCGCGTGAACCACGAGAGTTGGGGTAGATGGATAACTCTGCGCCGCGGGCAGATAGAGCGCCTTCTGAGGTTCCTCCCAGATCAACATGTACTTGCCCTGTTCGACGACGCCAATGACCTCGTAGGTCCTACCCGAACCGGGCGTCACGAGACGCTTGCCGATGGGGTCTTCGCCAGGCCACGTGCTCGTGGCCATGACTTCATTGACGATTGCGACCAGCGGTCCGTCCGCCGTGTCGGAAGGCGCGACATCGCGCCCGCGCAACAACCGCGTACCGATCGCCTCGAGGTACCCGGGGCTGATGCGCCAGCGCACCGTCATCAGGCCCGGGTTCGTTTCGTCCGCCGCATCGCGTTCCGGCAGTGTGGTCGTGAAGCCCGTGCGCGAGCCGAACGGCTCGGAGTTCACCAGGCCTACCGCCGAGACCCCGGGCAGCACCCGCGTGGCCGCGAGGAGTTCGTCGTGCAATGCCAATCCCTCATCCCGTTCGTAGCCGACAACGTCGGGATCGAAGGACACGTAGAGCCTCCCCTCCGTCTCAAAACCGAGTCCGGCGTCACGGACGCCCGCCAAGCTGCGCAGGAAGAGTCCAGCCGCGATGATAAGAATCAGCGACACCGCAACCTGCGCGACCACGAGCATGCCGCGCAAGCGCTGACGGGCCCCTCCGGCCGAGACACTGCGCGAGCCCTGCCGCAAGCCGAGCGTCAGGTCGCCGCGTGTGATCTGAAGGGCCGGCAGGGTCCCGGCAATCAAGCTCGCCAGGACCGCGACCGCAGTGCCGAAGGCCATCGCCCGCAGATCCGTCTGCAGCGGCAGCTGCAGCGGCATGCCAATCTGCCAGCCGGCCACGACACCACGCAGCGTCTCGGTAGCCCAGACCGCCAGCAGTATCCCCGCCGCCGCGCCGCCGAGCCCGAGCATCATGCTCTCGATCGCGATTTGCCGCATGATTCGCCAGCGTCCCGCGCCGAGTGCAGAGCGCACCGCTACCTCGGAGTCACGCCCGGTGGCCCGCGCAAGCATCAGGTTCGCCACGTTGGCGCACGCGATCAGCAACACCATGCCCACAAGCAGGCCGAAGATCACGGCGATCTGAGCAAACTGGCCGCCGGCCGATGCATCCGGTCGTGCAGCCCTTTCCGGGATGACCACCAACTCTTGATCCGCATTGGCAACGGGAAAATCATCGCGCAACTGGGCGGCGACCGCGTCAACCTCCTCCTGAAGCTGCGGCGCGCCGGCGCCGCCGGCGACCCTGCCGACCACCCTGAACTGCACGCTCGTGCGCGAGCGCAGCGAGGCAACGGCGCTCGGCGCAAGCGCAGGAAGTCCTCCGACCGGGATGTAGATCTGAATCGCGAGCATCGAGTCGATCCCCACGTACGCTGGCGACACCACACCGACCACCGTGAACGGCGTGCCGTTGAGTTCGACTGTGGAACCCACGACCTCGGGATCGCCGCCGAAGCGTGTCTGCCAGTAGTCATGCGTGATCATCATCACCGGCGCGGGAACATCCACCAGCCCTTCGTCGGCCGTGAAGTCGCGTCCGGGGCTGATCGCCACGCCCTGCAGGCCGAAGTAGTTCGCCGTGACCACCTGAGCGAACGCCCGTTCGGCGCCGCTACCAGCCGTGCTGAGGCCGACGACTCGCCACGAGTAGCCCAGCAGGTCGGAGAATCCGGTGTCGGCTGCGAGCAGGTCCTGGTAGTTCGGATACGACAGGTTCATCAGGAACGGAGCATCGCCGTCGCGGCCCATCACGTACGCGAGTTCCTCGCTGTCCTGAACGCCGGGCATGGGTCGGAACAGCATCATGTCGACGATGGTGAAGATAGCGGTATTGACGCCGATGCCCAGCGCCAGCGTCAGAATCGCAACAGCCGTAAAGCCCCGACTCGCGCGCAGGGCACGGAAGGAATAACGCACGTCTTGAAGAACGGACTGCATGAAGGACTCCGGGTCGGGGGAAGAAAATGAAACGTGCTCGGCGCCGCGGGGTGGACGCAGCCGCCGCGCACACGCGCTCACGGCCGCTCGCAGACCGATCAGCCAGCAGTGCAGCCACAGGCCGACGATGCGGACACCCGAGACCGGCGAGGCTGACTGGCCGGCCACGGCCTCCGATGTCAACTCCGCCAGGCTGGGGTCGAAGAGCCAGCGCCGCAGGCCATCCGGCAGGGAGGCACGCAACCCTCGCACCAGCGGTGAACACTTCACGACGCCTCCTGCTCCTGCACGCCGGTTCTGCTGCGATAGAAACGGCAAGTGTCTTCGTGGGCGCCGGAGCCGGCGGCGGTGAGTGCGTAACGGCGTTCTCGGACGTTTTGCCCCTTGACGAGCTTCGGGGCGTAGTGGCCAACCACCAATCCGGCTCTCTCGAGCCGGCTCATCAGCTCATAGAACGCGGGCAGGGTCCGGCGAACGCCGTGATCGGCAAGAATGCCTCGTACTTCCGCGCCGGCTATCTCGCCGTCTCGCAGGGCCTCGAGGATCAAGAACTGCAGATGAGTCACAGGCGGCAAGGTGCTCATGAAGCGGGATCCGGTGGTTCGGAAGCAAATATCGGGTCACCTTATATAGGCTCCCCCTAGTCTTACGCCAGTCGGCGGATTTGGTTTCGCGCACTCGGAAATTTTCTACTGATTCGCGGCGCGCGAGCCGCGCGCGAGGACACCGGAGCAAGTCTCGCTGGTAGTCCGGGCGGCTCAGGGACGCAGGCGATCCGTGGGATAGAAAGTGCCTCGCCACTCGATGCCGCCTCGCCAATAGGTGAGCACGGCGGCCCTAGCAGAGGTCCAGACGACCAAGAGAACGCCGATCGGCAACAACAATGACAGCCACGTCGGCAAACTGGTCTCCTTCAACATGGCCGTGTGAAAGGTGCCGATGACGAGCACGATGGCAACGTTGAGCCAGCGAACGGCGCCGGTCATGGCAACGACGGCGAAGAACGGCCATGCGGTCAGGAGCAACTGCCCCACGATGCCGCCGAGAAGCAGCGCGACGGACCAGTTCACCCCAGCCATGGTGTTCTTCTCCAGCCCCCGGATCGCCGCGCCCAACGATTCGTACCACTCGACGCTGGCCATCGAGCCGGGAATCGCACAGACCTGAAGGCTGCCGGATTCCTTCAGTATCCTGCCGAGGTTCACATCGTCGAGCGGATCCATTGGCAACGCCGCATGCGTACCGGCTCGCTCGTAGGCCACCTTGCGAACCAGATTGAACCCACCGAAGCCGATGTAAGCGGTGCTGTCGGGATCGGCTGCTCGCCAGGGGCGGAAGTAACCGTTAAAAAGCAGGGCAAAGGTGGCCACGAATAGCTGCAGTCCGAGACCCCGTGCGCGAATGTCTGTGGCGCCCGCCACATGGTCCACATCGTTCTGCTGCATCCAGGCCACCGCACGCAGGAGCACGGTGGGCTCGAACATGACGTCCGCGTCGGTGAAGAGGACCAGCTCGCCCGATGCGGCTGCAGCGCCCACCCATAGCGCGTGGTTCTTCCCCAGCCAGTCTTCCGGCAGGTCCTCGACGTGCAACACACGCAACCGACTGTCCCGCCGCGCCAGCGCGTCGAGAAGCTCGCCGGTCCCGTCTTCGGAGCGGTCGTCAACAGCTATCACCTCCAGATCCGGATAGTCGAGACCCAGCATCGAAACCACCGCGCCTTCGATCGCCCTCGTCTCGTTCCGAGCCCCGAAGACGATGCTCAGTCGCGGCAGAGAGGCACGAACCTCCGCGGTCGGCAACGCGGCGTTCCTCAGGTACAGGACCAGGTGCCGTCCGCGTGCAGCATCGATGACAAACGCCAGCCAAGCCAGCAGCGTGAAACCCGCCAGACCGAGCAGCGCATATTCGATCATGAGATCCGCCTCAGCAACCGTGCCGTCCGCTCAGCGCGGGCCGCGCCACGCGCGCAGGAACTCGCGCAGGACGGCCGCCGAGTTGTCCGCCGCGAGGCGGCCGAACAGACGGATCTCGTTGGCGCCGGCCCCACCACCGGCAAGGTCGGACAGTGATCGAAACGCCAGGAACGGCACCCGGTTGAGCGCGGCAACCTGACCGATCGCGGCGGTCTCCATATCGACGGCGTCGGCAGCGAAGACGCGCCAGATCCACTCACGAAACTCGGCGTTGTTGACGAAGGTGGGACCGCTGACGCCATTACCGCCAACCACGATACGGGGCTGATGCTGCAAACATTCGCCACCTGGCCCGCAGCGTTCGAGAACGATGTCCGCTGCTACGTCGCGGGCCACGGCAAGCATGCGTTCATCGGTCGGAAACCAGAATTGCCGACGTCGCTCTTGCGCCTCCGGGGCACCGCCGGTGATCAGTTGCCCGCGCGGGAACATCATGCCGAAGTTCTCGAACTCGCCGCCACGCCCCTCGTTGTCCCAGCCATCCTCGGCCTGGCGCGCGAACACCATCTCCTGATGCTGTCCCCACTGCGCCGGCACCGCTACGTCGCCGACCGAGAGGTTCGGATTCACTCCCCCGGCGATGCCCGAGAAGACGATGCCACCCACTTCGAAATGATCGATCACCGCCTGCGTCGCCGCGGCCGCGTTCACCATGCTCACACCGGAGAGCAGCAACACCACGGCATGGCCTTCAAGGTTGCCGATGTGATGTACCCGGCCGGCGATCTCGACCTCGCGCTCGATCGAAGCCGCGCTCAGTAGCTGATCCAACTCGGCGGGCACGGCTGAGATGATCACGACTCGCCGCACATCGCCATCGCGATAGGGCGAGAGTTGACCGCTGCCGCCCGGTTGACGATCGCCTACCTGAACCGTTGTAGATGACGCCGAGACACACGCCGGGCCCGCAAGCAAAACCAGGCCGACGACCAGCGCGTGGATTCGAGTCCGCATAACGAAACGTATTCTAGCGCCTAACAGCAACGACCTGTCTGGCCATCAGCCCCCGGCGCCAGGTTTCGGTACCGTCCGGCCACGCTACGCGAACATCCAGCGGGCCCTCAACCGATCCCAGTCCGAAATGAAATCGTGCGTCGCTGGCCGACGCGTAGGAGCCTCCGTTAACGCTCTGCTGGCGCCAAGCGCGCCCGTCCGCCACGATCTCCACCGTCACCGCTCCGCCGGCATCGACGATCAGCCAGTCGCCGGCCGGCTCGCTCTCGTTGCGCAACACGGTGGGTCGCGCGTCCATGTTGGCAACGACCAGATCCATATCTCCGTCGTTGTCGATGTCGCCAGCCGCAACGCCCCGGCTCGACTCACGCACCGCCATTCCGGGCCCGGCCGCCGCCCCTGTAGCCACGAACCTGCCGTCGACCTGCTCGAACACCTGGTTCACCTGAGCGAAGGACGT
>JAJCYQ010000041.1 GCA_029262835.1 Bacteroidota bacterium | reverse complement strand
CACGGCCGAGCTCGACAAGGACATGCCTGAAGGCCTTACGCTGAACGCCACGATGGATGCCCCCGAGGGCGCAACGTCCGCCGGCAAGCGTGCCCTCTCGAAGAAAGCGGTCGATCTCGTTTCCAAGATTGAGCAGGTCCGTGGCACAGGCCTTGGCCTTACCTACGAAGCGGTTGCCACGGTCGAAGCCGATCCCGACAACGTAAGCCGCACGGTGACCTACACGATCACGAACAACTGATCGAAACGCGAGCCAAACGATCGAAGTGCGACAACACGCCTGGTCACACAGCTCAGATCCCGGTTCAAAAGGGGCGGCGCCTGCAAGGCGCCGCCCCTTTTCTCTTTTGGCCAGTGCTATGAATCCTGAGCCCTGTGTTGTTTGTAGTACCACGCTATGGACCTTCACCCTACTTGATGAACCCCGACTTACTTCTACTTTTACTATACATAGCCCTCGCTCTCGGCTTCTCCTTTATGTGTTCGATTGCCGAGGCGGTGCTCTTGAGCATCACGCCATCCTACATTGAGGCCCAGCGAGATGCGCGGCCGCGGCTGGCGGCCCTGCTGAAACGGCTCAAGCAGGAGAACGTGGATCAGTCGCTGGCCGCCATTCTGACGCTGAATACGATTGCCCATACGGTGGGTGCCATTGGCGCCGGCGCCAAGGCGACGCTCGTTTTTGGTAGTGCCTGGTTCGGCGTGTTTTCGGCCGTCATGACGCTGCTCATCCTCTTTGCGTCGGAGATTGTGCCCAAGACCATTGGCGCGGTCTACTGGGCCGCGCTAGCCCGCCCGACCGCTCTTTTCGTGCGCACACTCATCCTGGTTCTGTATCCGCTGGTCTGGGTGTCGGAAAAGCTCACCAAACTCATTGCCCGTGGCCGGGATACCCACATTTTTTCGCGCGAAGAGTTTCTTGCCATGTCCCGAATGGGCGAGCAATCCGGACTCCTGAACAACAAAGAATTCCGGGTCATTCGCAACCTCTTCCGGCTCGACGGCCTGCAGGCCCGAGACATTATGACGCCGCGCCCTGTAATGGAGGCGCTTCCTGAGGACATGCCGATGGAAGAGGCGTTCGAGCGCGTGACGACACTCCCTTTCTCGCGGCTGCCACTCTACCGCACCGACAGCGACGACGTATCGGGGTTCGTGCTCAAAGATGACATCCTTCTGGAAGTAGCCAGAGGAAGACGGGAGGGGACGGTCAGGGCGCTGCGTCGGGATCTGCTCGTCGTTCCGGAAATGGTGCCGCTCTCCTCGCTGCTCGATCAACTTCTCAACGACCGGCAGCATATTGCGCTCGTCGTGGACGAATATGGAGGTACACGCGGACTGGTGACCCTGGAAGACCTGCTGGAAACCCTGATTGGCATTGAAATCATGGATGAAAGCGACAAGGTGGACGATATGCGTGCCCTGGCTCGCAAACTGTGGAAAGATCGAGCGCGTGCGCTCGGCGTCGTAGAGGAGGAGGACGTTTGAGGTGCCCCCTCTGCACCACAGATTGTCTAACACGCGACGTGGCGTCGGAAGTACCCGGCACTACGCTGCAACACTGCGTTACGTGTGATCTTGTATTCCGTCCTGCCGCGGAGAGGCCATCGACCGCAGAAGAACGCGCCCACTACCTGACGCATGAAAACAGCCCGGAGCAGGAAGGCTATGTCCGCCATTTGCGCCGCGCGCTGGATCCGGCGCTCCCGTACCTCGAGCCCGGTATGAGCGGTGTGGACTGGGGGAGTGGACCGGGTCCGACCCTGTCAGGCCTCGTGCGGGCCACGGGATTCGCCTGCCACGACTACGACCCCATCTTCGGTCCCCAGGATCTCTTTCCGCCGTACGATTTCATTTTCGCGACCGAGTGCCTGGAGCACATGCACCATCCCGGGCGGGACATGGAGCATCTCGTCTCCTGCCTGTCACCCGGCGGACTGTTCATTGCCATGACCGAATGCTGGGAGCAACTGGCGCAGTTCGATTCCTGGCGCTACGCCCGCGATCCCACGCACACGTCGTTCTTCCACCAACGCACCTTCGCGTGGATTGCGGAGCACTTTGACATGGAACACGTGTGGTCTGACGGCCGCCGAGTGTTCATTCTGAGGCGGCACGCGCCCACTCGTCGGCCGTACCCGGCTCCTTCTGATACTCCATGACCATGAGCCAGCGCCCATCCTTTTTGACGAGCAGCGCCTCGAAGTGCACAATGGCATCGACCGCATCGCTGTCCGGCGCATCCATCCGATAGCGGAAGAGGCCGGTTTCGTGGGCTGTCGTCGGGCTGGTCAGCCGGCTGGTGAAGCGGAAGGTCACGCCCGCCGAGACTTCGCCGCGCTTTGTGCGATCAAAATCGGGTTTCCACCCTGCAAGCGCATCTGAAATGGGGTAGCTCACGCCGCCCCCACCGCTGACGAGAACAGCATCCTCGTGGTAGGTTGCCGCGTAGCCGTCGAAGTCCCCTTCACCGACGGTTCGTGAGACTTCCGCCCAGAACGCGTCAAGATCGGCATCCTGGGCGCGGGAGGTGACGGGGAACAGGAGCGCGAAAACAAGTAGTAGCACGCCGGCAATCAGGGCACGTGCAGGTCGCATGTCACGCATAGGGTACATGGTCATGGGTCGGATGTTGTCTGGTGAAGCACAGCCAATATATATTGCAGAGATGTCAAAGGCTGTTCACCACCCACCTGCCATGAACGAGCGCCTCGATTCGCTTGATGCCCTTCGCGGCCTGACCATTGCGGCCATGCTGCTCGTAAACAATCCAGGCTCCTGGAGCCACATCTACTGGCCCCTCGAGCACGCGGCGTGGAACGGGTGGACGCTCACTGATCTGGTCTTCCCATTTTTCCTGTTCATGGTCGGCATGTCCATGATGTTCTCCTTCCCGAAACGAATGGAGCGGGGAGAAAGCCGCCGGGCGCTGTTCATGCACGTCCTGCGCCGCGCCGGCGCGCTCATGCTGCTCGGTTGGTGGGGCGCGTCCTGGTCGGCCATTTTCTTCGCGACAGATGCGCAGGTCGGCGCATCTGGAGTCGTCTTCCGAGTGGGGTTCATCCTTGTCGTGCTGTCTGCGCTTGTGCTGCTCGTCGGCACAGAGCGGCCGCGCGCGTGGTGGGGCGTCCTCGTGGGCGGCTTCCTGCTCTTCGCCGGGGGCTTTGCATCCATGGGCGTATTTGACCTGCTGGCATCGACCGATCCGCTGCTGCACAGGCTGGAAAACCTGCGCATTCCGGGTGTACTGGTTCGCATTGCCTGGTGCTACGTGGCGGCGAGCGCCATCTGGTTTTTGTCGCCGTCGTGGAAATCGGTGGTGGTCTGGACCCTGGCCATGCTCCTCGGTTATGCCCTGTTCATGATGTATGTCCCGGTGCCGGGTTTCGGCATGCCGGATTTGTCGCGCTCGTTTCCAACGGCCGAAACGGCGCCCGGCGAACTCTTCTCGAACTGGGCTTTCTACATTGATTACCACGTGTTCGGCAGCCACACGTGGAGCGCTCGGCAACTCTTCGACGATGCACGGCTCATCTGGTCGTTCGACCCGGAAGGTCTTATCAGTACCATCCCGGCCACGGCCTCTGTCCTTTTCGGGGTGCTGGCTGGACTGTTTGTGCGGCGCCGAGATATTGACGCCCGTGCGCGCCTGAACGGCCTGTTCGTGGCCGGGTGCTGGCTCGCCGTGGCCGGACTCGTATTCTCCATCTGGATGCCAATCAACAAGCGGCTCTGGACAAGCAGCTACGTGGTCTTTACGGCCGGTATGGCGCTGCTTACGTTCGCCGTGCTGTTCCACGCCATTGACATGAAAGCCTGGAAGCGCTGGGCGCGTCCACTCGTGGCCTACGGGCGGAATGCCATTTTTGCATTCGTGGCGTCGGGCATGATGGCCACTGCGCTTGCGAGCATCCGTGTGGGCGGCTCCATTTCCCTGAAAGCGTTTCTATACGAGGCGCTGCCTGGACCGCCCGCGTTTGCCTCCTTCCTGTTCGGCATCCTCTTCGTGTCCTTCTGGGCCGTGATTACCGTTGCCATGGACCGACGCCGGATCTGGCTGAAGGTGTGAACAGTACGGGACATTTCTCCGTGACACCGTGTATCTTTGGCGCATGCCTGCAGCCAAGCCACTTTCACGCGCCGATGAGGTCCTGCTCATTTCAATCGTCGTTCTCGGCGACGATGCGTTCAGCACAACGTTGCAGCAGGAGCTTGTGCGCCGCGCAGGAAAGAAGGTGACCGTCGGTAGTCTCTGGGTCTCACTCAACAATCTGACCGAGCGTGGACTTGTACGCAAACGCAGTGCGGCGCACCCCGACAGAAAGGGCGGCCGGCCACGCATTTACTACCGGGTAACGCCCCGAGGCGTGCGCGCCCTGCAGCGCGCCCGCGATTTCCAGGACAAGCTGTGGGAAGAGGTGCCGGATTTGTCTGTCTACCAGAGCTCATAAGGCGTGCAGACTCGACCTGTTTGCACACAATCCAATGGCGCCGTACCTTTCTCCGCATGAATCCATCAGGCCCATACGGCAGCACACAGCAGGTCGCCCTGCGACGACTCCGCCGAGTCCGATTCCTTTCCCTGCGGGAAGGTCCGATCGTGTGTGCCCATGTGGGAGGTGGCTGACCTGAGCCGAATCCTTTTTTGAAGCGCCGATCCGACCTTCCGGATGGGCGCTTTTTTTATGCCCTGAACTTTTACCATGCCATGTCCATAGTTGTCGCTTTCAGCGGAGGCCTCGATACGTCCTTCTGCGTCCCCTTCCTTGCCGAGCAGTACGGTGAGCCCATTATTACCGTGACCGTCGATACCGGCGGCCTCACAGCCGGTGACCGCCGCGCCATCGAGCGACGCGCCCTTGAACTGGGCGCCCAGGAGCATATTCTGGTAGATGCGCGCGAAGATCTCTTCGAGACGCAGATCCAGTATCTGATCAAGGGAAACGTGCTCCGGGGGCATGTCTACCCGCTCTGTGTGGGGCCAGACCGCGTCGTGCAGGCGCGACACGTGGTGCGGGTGGCTACCGAGAAGGGGGTTTCGCGGATTGCGCACGGCTCGACCGGTGCCGGGAACGATCAGATCCGGTTCGATGTGGCGCTCGGCGTCCTGGCCCGCGACATGGATATCCTGACGCCCATCCGGGACGAAGGACTGACAAGGGCCGATACGACGGCCTTTCTGAAAGCCCGTGGCTTCGACGTGCCGACATCAACGACGACCTACTCCATCAACACCGGGATGTGGGGTACGACCATTGGCGGGCGGGAAACGCTGGGTACGTCTCAGCCCCTACCAGAGGCGGCCTGGCCGACCACGACGAGCCCGGCCAATGCGCCGGACGAGGCGCAGTCCATTGACATCGGGTTCGAGCGCGGCCTTCCTGTCAGCGTGGATGGTATTGAGCTGGGCCCGGTCGACCTGATCGATGCCCTGGCGTCGATGGGCGCGGCCCACGGCGTGGGCCGCGCCGTACACGTCGGTGATACCATTCTGGGCATCAAAGGCCGCGTGGCCTTCGAGGCGCCCGCCGCCGCCATCCTGATTCCGGCGCACCGGGAGCTCGAAAAGCTGGTCCTGACCCGATGGCAACGGTATCACAAGGACCAACTGGCCGATTTCTACGGTATGATGGTGCATGAAGCCCAATACTTCGATCCTGCGCTCCGAGATATCGAAGCGCTGTTTGACGCATCCCAAATCCATGTGACCGGTAACGTGACCGCCACGCTCTTCAAGGGGCACGTGTCCATAGACGGCGCATCGAGCCCGCATTCCATGTTCAATGACGCCGTCGCCACGTATGGCGAGACCAATGCCCTATGGGACGGACGGGATGCCCGCGGCTTCGCGCGCATTCTCGGTGTCCAGTCCCTGCTTTCCCCAGCCAACCAGACGTCCTCATGATCAAGCATACACACGAAATGACTGTCACCTATCTGTCGTCAACGGCGGCCATCACGGGCCTGTCGCGCGATGTCGTGGTATCTGACTACGTCGTGGCGCAGGAAGGCTACTGCGTCGTGGTCGAGGCGCTCGAGTCGAAGCCGCATTACAACCAGGTGGAATGCCAGGACGGAGAGTTCCGGACCATCTCGAAGGGCGATACGCTGGTCGGCGTGCTTGGCGAGCGCAAGGCCCTCAAGGGGTACAGCGGCGTCGTGCCCCGTACGGCGCATCCAGGAGAAATCCTGCATGTACTCAACATGGGCGCCATCATCGGGCAGTGCACGTCCGATCACCCCGAATTGGGACCGGCACTCCGGGTCAAAGTGCTCGGCGCTGCCATGACCGACGTGGACGGGCGTCAGGTGCACGCACGGCTGCAGGATTTCGCGCTGCCCGCCGTCGACAAGCTGGAGAAGAGCGTGCCGCTCGTCTTTATCAGCGGAACGGCCATGAATACGGGCAAGACCTGGGCCGCATGTGAACTGGTACAGCGCCTTACGGGGCACGGATTCAAGGTGGCGGCGGCCAAGGCGACGGGCGCATCGCTCAAGCGGGACGTCCGCACCATGGAGCGGCACGGCGCGGTCAAAACAGTCACCTTTTCAGAGGTTGGGCTGGTCTCGTCCACGTCGAAGGCCATGTCGGCGTACGTAAAAGGCATTATCAAGCATCTCTCTGAAAGCGAGCCGGATGTGATCGTGATTGAGCTCGGGGATGGAATAATCGGGTACTACGGTGTCGATGAATTATTGCAGGACAAGGAGTTGCAGGCGTTCTGTGCGGCTCACATTGTCGCTGCTGTGGATCTGGCGGGCGTCTGGGCGGTGCAACAACTCTTCAAGGAGCGCTATCATGCGGAGATTACGTGCATCACGGGTCCAGTCACCGATAACGGAGTCGGGCAGCAGTACATCCGTCAGGTGATGGGCCTGGCCGCCATCAATGCTCGAGAGGACCCGGCACGCATGGGGCGCATTGTGGCCGAGAAGCTGAAACGTAAAACGGGACTCATGGAGCTGGCCAATGAATCGCAGATTGGATAGTCGAAATCCGGCGCGGGCGGCGGTGCTGCACGGCGCCGGCTATGTGGGCCGCGACCTGATAGGGCTGCTTCTCAGGCACGACGGCGTGCATCTCACGCACGTGACAAGCGCCACGTTCGCCGGGCAGCCCCTGCATGTGGCGCATCCGGTGCTGCGCGGGGCGAGTGAACTGGTTTTCAGCGCATCGATCCCGGACTTCTCGGACATCGATGTACTCTTCGTCACAGCTGGACACGGACAGAGCGCGGCGGCTGTTGGCGGGGCCCGCGACGCGGGCTATGAAGGGCTTATTGTTGATCTGAGCGCCGACTTCCGGTATCCGGATGTGGCCTCGTACGAAAAGTGGATTGGCGCGGCGCACACGCGTCCCGATCTGCTGCCAGGCGCGCTTTATTCACTTCCCGAGATCACGGGCGACCTGCCTTCCGATGCGCGTCTCGTTGCCAATCCGGGATGCTTCGCCACGGCGCTTGCCCTCGCCCTGTGGCCGCTTTCCCGCGCACTTCCTCCAGACGCGCCGGTTCATGTGACCGCGCTCACGGGGGCATCGGGCTCGGGTGCCCGCCCGTCATCGGGCACGCACTTCCCTGACCGGGATGGCAATGTGCGGGCCTACAAGGTGCTCGCGCACCAGCATGCGGCCGAGATTGCACAGCTCTTCCCGGAGACGTTCCGCTTTTCGTTCGTGCCGGCATCCGGACCCTGGACGCGCGGCATATGGGGTACGGCACAGGTCGATCTTGGAGGGGCAGAACGCGGCGAGGCAGAACGCACTGGTGGCGACGTAGGGTGCGGGGACGGAGCGCTTGCGCAAAAAGTGGCCGCCTGGTTTGAATCAGCTTACGGCAGTTCGCCCCTCGTCCGGCTCTATGCGGGCGAGCTGCCTGCCATGCTCCCCGTCGTGGGGACGCCGTTTGCCGACATTGGGTGGGTGGTGCGCGGCGGGACGCTGGTGGTCGGATTTGCCATTGACAATCTCCTCAAAGGGGCGGCCTCGCAGGCCGTCCAGAACATGAACCTGGCCTTCGGCTGGCCGGCCGCGGCCGGACTGCTGCCACGAAATCCATCATTCGAATGACAACACAGACGACGCCGCCGGTCATGAACCGCGATGAACTCATAGAGCTGGAGGATCGCCTCCAATTGCGTACGTACAACAAACTGCCCATCGTCGTGGACCGCGCCGAGGGCTCCTGGCTCTGGGATGTGGACGGCCGGCGCTACCTGGATTTCTATGGTGGGCACTGTGTAGCGCTCCTCGGGCACGCTCATCCGCGTGTGGTGGAGGCCGTGTCCGAGCAGAGCCGCTCTATCCTCTTCTATTCGAACCTTGTCTACTCGCCCGTTCGCGCGCGCGCCGCCAGCAAGCTCATGGAACTGGCACCGCCCGAAATGAAGCAGGTCTTTTTCTGCTCGACGGGCACGGAGGCCAACGAAACGGCGCTCAAGCTGGCACGCAAGGCAACAGGCCGGGCCCGTGTTGTTGCCATGGACGGGGACTTCCACGGTCGCACGATGGGGTCGCTCGCCGCTACATCGCACCAGAAATACCGCGATGGGTATGAGCAGGTGTTTCCAGAGACTGTCTTCGTTCCATTCGGTGACGAAAAAGCGCTCGCCGAGGCCCTCGGCCATCAAGCAGGGGTTGCGGCCGTCATTGTCGAACCCATCCAGTCCATGGCGGGCGTTACGACGGCTCCGGCCTCCTATTTCCAGGCCATGCGCCGCCTCTGCGACGAGGCGGGCACCATGCTGGTGTTCGACGAGGTGCAGACAGGGGTGGGGCGCACGGGAACGTTTTCGGTTTCGGATCGCTACGGCATGCGCCCGGACATGATCACGCTCGCCAAGAGCCTCGGATCGGGCGTTCCGGTGGGCGCTGTGCTGACAAATCAGACGGTCGCCGATTCGGTTGGATACGGCGACCAGGGCACCACATTCGGCGGGGGCATGCTGGCCATGGCCGCCATGGAAGCGACGATGGATGCGCTCCGCGAGGATGGGCTCATGCAGCGCGCAACCGTAATCCACGATCGCATATTCGACGGCATCCGCAAATATGGCGGTACGCTCCGCGGCGAGGGGTGCCTGATTGGCCTCGAGGCCTCCCGGCCCGTAGCGCCCATTCTGAAGGGACTGCGGGACGAAGGCGTGATTGCGGGAGGGTCGCTCAATCCCCATGTCATGCGCCTCATGCCGCCGCTCACGGCGACCGACGAGGAAGTGGACTTTTTTGTAGATGCGTTCGCCCGCGTCGTGGAACCCATGCTGGCCGCCGATAGCACCCATACTGGCGGTCAATAACGATGCCTGAATCTGAACTGCGTCATCTGCTGAACTGGAACGAGGTGCCTCCGGGTACGTGGGCCCATTGTCTTGACCGTACGGCAGCGTATGCGTGTGGGGAGGGCGCTGGCCTGGGTCCGCCCGCGGTTGGTGCGGGCGTGGGGGCGCCAGTGGTCGGTGCGGGATCGGGTGCGCCGGCCGTCGGTGCGGGCCGCGAAGTGGTGCTCGTCTTTTTCAACGATTCCCTCCGGACGCGCGTCTCGATGGAGATGGCGGCGAGGGGGCTCGGAGCCGGCGTATCGACCGTAGTGCCGGGACAGGGAACGTGGGGTTTCGCCTGGGGCCCTGGCGCCATGACGGGCGGCGAGGCGGAGCATATTGAGGAGGCGGTCGGCGTGCTGTCGCGCTACGCCGATGTACTCGGCGTGCGCCTTTTCGCGTCGGGCACCGACCTTGAAGCGGACCGGACGGACGCGCGGCTGCGCCAGATTGCGGCAGCGGCGTCGGTCCCGGTCGTGAACCTGGAATCGGCCTGGTACCATCCCTGTCAGGAGCTGGCCGATGCGGCTGTACTGTATTCGCTGGGTTTTGGATCGGAGGGCGAGCGGGCTCGGCGCGGAAAGTTCGTGCTCTCGTGGGCGCCGCACCCCAGGCCACTCCCTATGGCGGTAGCGAACTCGGCGATGATGGCGGCCGCGCGGCTTGGAATGGACGTGACGGTGGCGCGGCCTGGAGGGTTTGGGCTTGACGGTGCGGTGATGGACGCGGCCCGCGCGGCCGCAGCGGGAAGCGGCGGCAGCGTAGAAGAGAGCAGTGACCAACGCGCGGCATTCGAAGGAGCCGACGTGATCTACGCCAAGGGCTGGGGGGGCATGGGGCGCTATGACGATCCGGCGGCCGAGGAGGCGGCGCGCACGGCGCTTCTCAGCGGTCCAGCGTCCTGGCGCGTCACGCGCAAGCTCATGGATTCAACACGCGAGGCACGGTTCATGCACTGCCTGCCGGTGCGGCGGGGGGTCGTGGTCGATGCCGATGTGCTCTCGCATCCGACAGCCGTGCACCTGGACCAGGCCGAATACCGCCTTCATGCCCAGAAGGCCATCCTGGAATGGATCTGGTCATGAGCATACGGTACGTAGTCAAGGTGGGCGGGGCGCTTCTCGGCGAAAAAGTGGACCGGCAGGCGTTCTGGGAGCAGGTGGCCGGGCTGGGGCCCGCCGTCGTGGTACACGGCGGCGGGCCCCAGCTTACGGCGATGGCCGAGCGGCTGGGGCATCCCCCGCGCATGGTCCAGGGGCGGCGCGTGACCGGCCCGCACGACCTGGATATGGTCCGCTGGGTGCTGCGCGGTGAGCTTTCGACGCTGCTCGTAAGTGAAGCCCTCTCGAGCGGCGTGCGGGCCGTCGGCGTCAGCGCCGCCGACGCGGACATGGTCCGCGTCACGCGCCGCCCCCCCTGGACCGTGGACGGAGAAACGGTCGATTTTGGATTCGTGGGAGACATAGAACGGGTTGACGCCAGTCTGCTCAACGATCTTGTAGCGGCCGGGTATACCCCCATCGTGACACCCATGGGGCGCGACAGGGATGGGCAGATCTATAACGTGAACGCCGACACCATCGCGGCGGCGCTCGCCGGAGCCGTTGGGGCCGAGGCCCTGCTGCTCGTAGCCGAAGCCGCGGCCGTCCTGGGACCGGATGGCGAGCGGCTGCCCGACCTCCGCGCACATGATATTGAGCGGGGGAAATCAGAGGGGTGGATTGCCGGCGGCATGCGCGTCAAGGTCGATGTGGCGCTCGGCGCTCTGGCCAGCGGCACGCCGACTGTCTGGGTTTGCGGCCCGGAAGACATCGCCAGGCGCGAGCGTGGCACGCGTATTCATTCAGAGTCAGAGTCCGGCTCGGGTTCTGGTTTTGGTTCTGGTTCTGCCTTTTCAGTCGGTCCGCTCCAGGCCCAGTCGCCACGTGCCCCGGCGAGCGGAGCCTTATCCGAGGCCGAGGCGGTGGACGCGTCCGAGGTCCTGTCTCTGCACCGCGAGCTCGTCGCCATTCCGTCGCTGAGCCGGGAGGAGGCGGCCGCCGCCGACCATCTGGAAGCGTGGTTCCGGGCGCGCGGTATGGATGTGGTCCGATACGGGGACAACG
>JAJCYQ010000040.1 GCA_029262835.1 Bacteroidota bacterium | reverse complement strand
CATGCTCGAAGACCTGCGCGATCTCGTGTGGTTGGTAGATCCGAGTCACGATAGCGCCGAGGGGTTGCTGATGAAGATGCGCTCCGTGGCGGAATCTCTGCTGGGGGATCGCTTCACACTGCAGGCCGAAGGTGTCCCGAGTTTGCATCGGCTACGGATGGCGGAAAGGCGCGAACTGCTGCTGATCTACAAGGAGCTACTGCACAACGCCGCCCGCCACGCACGGGCCGACAAGGTGCACGTGGGATTGGTCGCCACTGCCGGTGGCCTGCGTCTGACCGTTGCCGACAACGGCGTTGGCTTCGATCCGAGCACGGTGACCCCGGGTCACGGCCTGCACAGCATGCGGCAACGCGCGCAGCGTCTGGGCGGCGAGCTGCGCATCGAGAGCGTGCCCGGTTCCGGCACCGAGGCCGTCTTCGTTCGTACGCTCTGACACCGATCGCCAGAGTGCTTGGCGGCGGTGATTCCGTCAGCTGCCAACCTTCGGCAGATCGCTCCAGAGGAGCGCGAACATCTCCCGCGAACGGGCGATGGCTTCCTCGCCGGCCGGTTCCAAACGAAAGAAACGTTTGGCTCGACCGCCGCGCTCGGCCGTCGGCTCGCCGAGGCGCGACGTGACCAGCCCTTTGCGCTCGAGCCGTCGAAGGGTGGCGTAGATGGCGCCGATCGACACCGAGCGCCCCGTACGTTCGTCGATGGCGCAACGAATCGTCATTCCATAGGCGTTGTCACCGAGGCGTTGGAGCGTGGACAGGACGACGATCTCGAACTCACCCAGGTAGTCTCCCTTGCTCATCTTCGTGACCTCACTCGCGGCTACTCGCTTCGCAGCGCGGTGACCGGCTCGACACGAGCCGCGCGTCGTGCCGGGATCCAGGTTGCCAGCAGGGTCGTTGCGACGAACAGCGTCAGCACACCGAGTAGTGACATCGGATCGAAGCCGCTGACGTCCGGTATGGCGTTGGACAGGACTCGCCCGAGGAACAACCCGGCAGCGCCGCCCACGATCATGCCGATGCCCACCAGCCACAGGGCCTGCCTCGTGATCATCGCCAGCACCCCGGTCGCCTGCGCACCGAGCGCCATACGAATGCCGATCTCTCGCGTGCGCGCGCTCACCGCGTAGGAGATAACTCCGTAGATCCCTGCGGCGGACATCGCTACAGCGAAGCCGGCGAAAGCGACGAAGATCGAGAACAGGGTCATCGGCGCCGCGAAACTATCCTCGATCAACTGGTCCACCGAACGCATGTCGGCTACGGGCTGATCGACGTCAACGGACCAGACCGCCTGACGAAGAGCGCCCGCCTGGGCCAAGGGATCGCCGACCGTACGGGCCAAGAAGCCCATCTGTCGTCGTGGATTCTGGGCCAGCGGTGCGAAGATGATCGGCAACGAGGGCGAACTCGAATCGCCCGAATGGATGTTGGTCATCACGCCGACCACCTCAAGCCACCGGTCGCCGACGCCCAGCTTGATACGAGTCCCTACCGGGTCGGCATTCCAGTACCGCTCTGCCAGGTGCTCGTTGATGATCACCACGGGCGCCGAGTCGGCATTGTCGCTGGCGGTGAAGTCGCGGCCACTTCGTAGCGGCAGCTGGAGCACCCCGAGTGCTCCGGCGCTCACCACGTTGAAGAAACCGGAAGGTACCTCGGCGGCATCCGGTTCGGGTTGTCCTTCGATACGGAAGCTGCGCGCTACCACGGGATCGTCGTTGGCGCCCAGGCGCCACCCCATGGCTGCCACTTCTTCGATGCCAGGAGCTGCTTCCAGCGCGGCACGGATGCGCGCGAAGTGCTGTAGTTGTCCTTCTCCGGTGGGGAACTTCGACTCGGTGAGATCCACCCGCAGGGTCATCAGGCGGTCGGTGTCGAACCCGGGATCATAGTTGCGGTTCTCCGCCATGGCCTGCATGAGCAGACCTGCGACCAGCATGAGGCTCAGGGCCAGCGCTACCTGAGTGGTCACGAGAAACCGTCGCCCGCGCAGGCCTCCGGGCCCTCCGCTGCTTCCGCGGGCGCCTTCTCGCAGGGTCTCGTTGAGGTCGGGACGTGAGGCACGTAGCGCTGGAACGAAACCGAACAGCATCGGTGAGAGGAGAGCCACGCCCAGGGTGAAGAGCAGAACCGTCGTGTCGAGCGTGACCATGTGGAAGATGCTGAGGCCGCTGTTCTCGCCGGCCATCCAGATCAGGCCCATCAAGGATGCACGCGCGATCAAGAGACCGAGTGCCCCGGCGGCAAGCGACAGGATGGCGCTCTCACCGAGCAGCTGTCCCAGGAGTCTCCGTCGCCGGGCGCCGAGTGCCGCGCGCACCGCGATCTCGCGCGACCGCGATGATGCTCGGGTGAGCATCATCGTCGCGACGTTGGAGCAGGCGATCAGCATGACGAACGTTACCGTCAGTCCTAGCATGAACATGATGGCCCACGTGTCCGGCGGCGCCAGCGCCCGCTGCATGTCGTAGACGATGGCTCCCCAGGGGCCTTGGAGATCGGGTTGCTCGGCGATGATGCGCTCACGCACCGCATCCACCTCCTGCTGCGCCTGAGCGAGAGTCGCGCCGCTGGCCAGGCGCCCAGTTACCCACAGAGTGCGGTCTTCGCGGCTGGCGGTGGCGCGGTTCAACCGCGCCGGGACCCACACTTCGGCCTCGGCCAGCGAGCCAAACTCGATTTCCTTCGGCATCACCCCGATGATCGTCGTCGGGTAACCGTCGAGCTCGATCACCCGACCCACAACGTCGGGGTCAAATCCGAAGCGGCGTTCCCATGCTCCATGGGCGAGCACGGCCACGCGCGCGCCACCGTCCCGGTCTTCGTCAGCGGTGAACCAACGCCCCATGATCGTCGCCTGTCCCCACACCTCGAGCGTGTTGGCCGTTGCCAGAAACCCCTCGATCCATACGGGTTCTTCGGTGCCGGTCAACGTGAAGGCGGCGCCACGATCGACGGCTGCCATGGCGCCGAAGGCGCTGACCTCTTCCCTGTAGTCGAGGAAATCGGCCGCCGGGACGGGCGCCTGCGAGGAGTTGAGCTGTGCGTTGGTCGAGTAGATGAAGCCCAGCGTATCGGTGTCCTTGAGCGGCAGATCCTGCACCAGCACCACGTTGAGAATGCTGAAGATTGCAGTGTTCACGCCCATGGCCAGTGCCAGCGTGGTGATGGTGAGCACGGTGAACGTGGGGCTCTTGGCAAGCGTCCGCAAGCCATAGCGAAGGTCCTGGGCAAAGTTGCTCATGGTGCCGTCTCCTCGACGGAGGGGGGTATCGAGTTGAATCGCGCAGCGTCGCGCCGCCTGGGATTCACGACCTGTCAGCAGGCCCATGGGGACCGATCGCATGACCTGCCACCAGTACCAGCGCCTGGCTCGACCGGGACCGGAGAGCTGAGCGCGCGCAACGAACTCCTCGGCCAGGTCGCCAGCGACACAGTCGCGATCAACGCGCGCCGTCGCCCAGCGCAGCAGGCGTTCGGCGACCCTCGGAGGATATTTATCGTACATAGTAAAGGATATACGGAGAGGTCATCAGAGGAGTTTCGTTTGCCGCGCGGGAAGGTCTGGATTTCTGTTCGTGGTCGAGTGCGGGCCACAGTGGGGGCCCGATACAATCCGCCGCATGGGGAACTCAGGCGTGGGTTTACAGCGGGACAGCCAGCGCTCCGCCGTCTATGCGTGGGAGCGTGCTTTGCCGGCGTGGCCAGGAGCGACG
>JAJCYQ010000039.1 GCA_029262835.1 Bacteroidota bacterium | reverse complement strand
ATCCCCGAGCGCGTCTACCCCATCGGTCGTCTCGACTACCATACCAGCGGCGCCCTCCTCGTCACCAACGACGGCGACCTCACCGAAGCTCTCCTGCACCCCCGCCGCTCCGTCCCCAAAGTCTACGCAGTCAAATTGCGTGGCCACCTCGGCGTTCCCGAGCTCGACAAGCTCCGCAACGGAGTCGTCCTCGACGACGGTTACAAGACCAAGCCGGCCGAGGCCTTCGTCATTCGCGAAGAGCCCAAGAACACCTGGCTCCAGATCACCCTCGAAGAGGGCAAGAACCGCCAGATTCATCGCATGGGGGACGCCATTGGCCACCCCGTGCGGCGTCTCGCACGCCTCTCCTTTGCCGGCCTCGACACCAGCGACCTGCGCCCCGGCGACTGGAGACCCCTCAAGAAGAAGGAACTCGAGAAGCTCAAAGAGCAGTACCTCACCCCAGCCAAGCGCGCCAAGGCCGACGAGGAGGCAGAGCAATGACCCACGACGACGACGACGACGACTTTCTATCCCCCAGCCTCGAGGCCTCTCTGTACGACCTCAAGGCCATCTACCGCGTCCTCGTCGAGAACGGAGACGATCGCCCGGAGCTCAATGGGAACGGCTTCTTCGAGAGCCTCATCCTGCTTCTCGAGACCCAGGCTCAGGCCGAAGGCATCGATGTCGCGAGCGACGCCGAGTGGGCTGCCTGGCTCCGCGACACCGGCCCGATCGACTCCGAAGAAACTTCTCGCGAGTTGCTCAACTGATCTATTGACAGCCCGATCCGGCTGAGTATAGTCCGCTCTCCCTGACGCGGGGTGGAGCAGTCTGGTAGCTCGTCGGGCTCATAACCCGAAGGTCGTCGGTTCAAATCCGGCCCCCGCAACTAAAGCCGAAAGGCAATGTTTACGCGCCGTTGGTCTCACGACTGACGGCGCGTTTCTTTTCCGTCATTCGGTTGCGGGGCCACTCCGGGGCCAGACATGCGCCAAGCGCAAGTGCCCCGAACCCGAAGGTTGGGAGCACCGGCCCTTCGTCCTCTCCCACGCCAGGGAGAACACATGGCGAAACCTATCAAGCACCGGGGCAAGTGGCGCATCCGGTGGAACGACGAGAACGGCAAAAGGCGAAGCGCGGTGTTCGTCAAGTTCGCCGAGGCCAACGTCGGGCTAGCCGAGAGGCAGGCCCGCGCCGCGGCGGTGAAGCGCGGCGATGCCCGCCCCGCCCCGCCCCGTGACAAGACCGTCGGCCACCTCTGCGACTACTGGCTGGACCATCGCTCGCCGAGGAAGCGGAGCGGCAAGGACGACAAGAGCATCATCAAGAACCACCTCCGGCCCGTGATCGGCGAGGTGCTCCTCCGCACGCTGACCGCCGAGCAGACCGACCTGGTGACCAGCCGGATGATGCGGCGCGGTCGATCGGTGAAGACCATCCACAACGCTCTCACATTGCTCATCACGATGCTGACGGCGGCCCGGGACGAACTGCGATGGGTGGACTGGGTTCCGAAGGTCAAGAAGCCGAGCATCACCAAGGTGGACAAGAACTACCGCTGGCTTCGCTCGACTGCCGAGATCGCACGCTTCCTGAGCGCCGCCATGCAAGAAGGCGAGCACGTCTACATGCTCTACGCCGCGGCGATCTACTCGGGCCTGAGGGCTGGCGAGTTGGCCGGGCTGACTTGGGATTGCATCGACTTCGACCGACGGCTGATCCGGGTAAGCAAGAGCTTCAGCGGTCCGACGAAGAACACCTGCACGCGATACGTGCCCATCCTCGACCCCTTACTCCCGCTCCTTCGTCAGTGGCGTCTCCGGCGGCATCCGAAGCTCGTCTTCACCAACCGCGAGGGCAATATGCTTCTGCCATCTGGTCGCATCTACCAGGAGGTCCTTCACCGCGTGCTCAAGCGCGCCGGCTTTCCCGAGGAGCGACGCGGAAAGCGCGTGAGGCGCTACGTCACGTTCCACGACCTCCGGCACACCTTCGCGAGCCATTGGGTCGGTGCCGGTGGCGACATCTTCAAGCTCCAGCGGATCCTCGATCATTCCACCACGGAGATGACCATGCGGTACGCCCACCTCGCTCCCGATGCGTTCGACGGCGACCTCGGCCTGCTGGGGGCAGTCGCTCCAGGGCACGAAGGGCAGGTCTTCCGGCTGCCGGGCCAGGCAGTGGGTGGGTAGGTGGTCAAGTGCCCGCAACCGCCGGGTTCGGGGCAATGTCGGCGCGGCTCTCGGACGGCTAGACCGTTCTACATGAGCACAACGACCGACAATGAGGACGAGCCGCGAAAGCAGCTCATCACCTACGCCCAAGTGGAGACGGAGTACGAGCTTCCTCGGAGGCATCTCTACCAACTGGTTCACCAGGAGCGCATCCCGTGCATCCGGTTCGGGCCAAGGTTCGTGCGGTTCCGGCGCTGCGACTTGGACCAGTGGATCGAGAAGCATCGCGTGGGCACGCGAGGGGCGAAATGAGTAGATCCGCTGGACCGGCGAAGCACGGCTGGCGACCACGCCGATGAACACGGGGGGCGCAGCATGGAGAGAGCACACCACGTTTCGGATGCACATCGGCGCCAGCTAGCAGAGTCCGGCTGGACGGAAGAGACCATCGCTCTATCGGGTGTTCGTACCGTCGTGGACCCAGATGAGTTGAGTGCGCTCTTGGGCTGGCGATGGCCGGCGAGACATCAAGTGCCGGCGCTCGTGTTTCCGGTGATCCGCCCACACACGAGCGAGATCGTATTCCATCGCGTGCGACCAGACGATCCCAGACGGCCCAGCGGCGGACACAAGGGAGTGAAATACGAGCAGCCTCGGAAGATCGGCCCGGAGCCCATCTTTCCTCGGCCGTGTTGGAACCAGCTGCGGGACGCGACCGTCACGCTGGTGATAACGGAAGGTGAGAAGAAGGGCTGGTACCTGGCGCAACTCGGCTACGCCGTCGCGATCCTGCCGGGCGTCAACACGGGGCACGATGTCGAGGGGAACAGGGGACCCCGCAGACAGAGAAAGAAGATGCTGCACCGGCTCTTCGACGAACATGTCCGGCTGAATGGACGACCGGTCGCGATCGTGTTCGATTCGGACTCGGCCATCAAGAAGGGCGTTCACGACGCTGAGCGGCGGTTGAGCGCGATGCTGTCGGAGCGCGGGGCGGAGGTCCGCTTGATTCGGGTCCCGCCCGGGAAGGAAGGGAAAAGGCTCGGCATCGATGATTTCGGGGTCGCGCACGGGGACCAGGAGGTCCGCCGTCTGCTCGACCGGCATCCGGGCCTTAAGCCGCCTTCGCGCCGACGCTTGATGTTTGGCGCCCTGGCTCCCGTGGACAAGCCCTCGAAGCCGAAGGGCCGAGGTCGGCGGCAGTACAAGCCGGATCCCCCATCGGACATGCTTCCGGACTTGCTCGGTGAACCCATGGTTCTCTTCGGCGCCTACCGCTTCCTCCAAGTGCCCCAGAGAGCCCTGGCGGATGCACGGATCGATTTCCGTAGGAAGACGCTGCTCGCCTACCGCTCCCTTCACCCGAGCCGTCTCCAGCGGCAGATAGCGGCTGACCTCGGGGTGTCACGGTCCAGCGTGCATCGCGGCCAGAAAGCCCTTGCGACCGTTGGGTACCTGGAGCTTCCGGATAACGATCAACCTCACGCCCACCCACGCATTGCCCGCAGGCATCGCAACCTCCGGGTAGGCAAGAAGAACCGGATGGTTCGTGCACCCACCTTTCTCGTTGGTCATGTCACGGACGGCGCTCTCTGGACCTACGCCGTTCTCCTGAACAAGGCCGGAAGGTCGGCCTGGGCGTGGATCAGCTATCGGCAGATCGCCGAGCAGCTCTCATGCAGCTACGAGCACGTGAGGGACCTCGTGGAGGAACTAGATCGCGAAGGGCTCGTGCGCCGATATCGAGAGGGCGGCCGTGGCTACACCTTCACGCTGCTGGCACACCGGTGGATGACCAGCGACACGTTTCGCTCCGGCCACTTCCTGGAGGAGTGCGTCCTGAAGGCCGCCAGCAGGTCGGGCGACACACGTTCCGGGTCGGGCGACGCACCTGCGGGGTCGGACAACACACCTGCGGGGTCGGACGACGCACCCGTGGGGTCGGACGACGCACCTGTGGGGGCCAACGACACTTCATGTCCAGGATCCAAGCGTATGCTCCACACATCAGGCTCCGAGAGCAGAGGATCCAGAAGCAAGCTCTCTTTCCGTGGAGAGAAGAGAGTGCCGGGCGAGCAAGTCGGAACGCATGGGGGCTCCGCCCCCAAACCCCCGGGGGGGGGGAGGGAGCCTGGAACGGCAGCGAAAGCGAGATTGATCGACCGCTTACAGACGATCTGGCGCTCATGCTTGCGACCACTCCCGCCTCCTTGGACCAGGCGTGAGCGGGACGTCGCAGGCTGGCTTCTGGAGCAAGAGGCGTGGACATCGGCCGAGGCCACCGTGAGAGCACTTGTCCCTGAGTGGGAGTGGATCGTGGAACTGGTTCCTCCTGCACGCGGATGGGGACCTAACATCGGGGTCCTTGGGGCGCGCCCAGACCTTGTCCAGCGCCTGCGCGATCGCGAAGTCGTGCGAGCCGCCAACAAAGCCCTCAGGGCGGACCCAGGCTGGCGCCCAGGCTCGGTTGGAGAGCGCGAGGCAATCCGGGCTGCCAAGAAGCGGACCGACCAATGGCTCGGCGATCGCGAAAGGCGGCGGACGGCTCGCCAATACGACCAGCTCACTGTGGCGCTGTCGGCTGGGAAGGACGGCTGGGAAGGAGCCTTTGGGTGAAGAGCCCGAACCCAATACGCCGACGTCGTGAGACTCGAAACCCGAGGACCCAAGTCCAGCTCCACACCGTCGGCCAAGGCTCCTCGGGACGTCCTATGCAGACGTCTGCACGGTCGATCGCCGGTCGCGTGCCCGGACGCTCCGCTCAGCCGACAGCGACGATCGAACCGTCATTTCGCCCTCATCGTTGCCATGGGATGAGATGCGATTGTCAGGCATGATCCCTGGTTCATGCCGTTGACCCTGCCCCAGCTCGAACGCCACCTCTTCGCCGCCGCCGACATCCTCCGTGGGAAGATGGATGCGTCGGATTTCAAGGAGTACATCTTCGGCGTCCTCTTCCTGAAACGCTGCTCCGACGTCTTCGAGGACCGCTTCGAGGGCGTGGTCGCGCAGGAGCTGTCACGGGGCCGGTCGCAGGCTGACGCGGAGAAGCGGGCCAACCATCCGAGCTACTACGCGGGCGCGCACTTCTTCGTGCCCCAGGAGGCCCGCTGGGAGCATCTCCGGGACGAGGTCCATCACAACGTCGGCGACGGCCTCAACAAGGCGCTGGGTGGCCTGGAGGAGGCCAACACGAGTCTCGACGGGGTGCTGGCCCACATCGACTTCAACCGGAAGGTCGGCACCTCCAAGCTCCCGGACAAGCGGCTCCGGGATCTCATCGCTCACTTCTCGCGACACCGCCTCCGCAACGAGGACTTCGAGTACCCCGACCTCCTCGGCGCAGCCTACGAATACCTCATCCGCGACTTCGCCGACTCGGCCGGGAAGAAGGGCGGAGAATTCTATACCCCGAGATCCGTGGTCCGCATGATGGTCCGGATCAGCGAGCCCCAGGAGGGGATGCGAATCTACGACCCATGTTCGGGCTCGGGGGGCATGTTGGTGCTCTCGAAGGAATACCTCGACGAGCGGCGGCTCAACTCCAAGAACCTCGGGCTCTACGGCCAGGAGTCGAACGGTGGGGTCTGGGCCATCTCGAAGATGAACATGCTGCTGCACGGCATCCCGGACGCCGACGTCCGCAACGGGGACACGCTCGCGGAGCCGCTGCACACCGAGGGCGGCGAGCTGATGCGCTTCGACCGGGTGCTGACCAACCCGCCGTTCAGCCAGAACTACGAAAAGGACGGCATCCCGTTCCCCGAGCGCTTCCGCTTCGGCTTCTGCCCCGAGGGCGGCAAGAAGGCCGACCTGATGTTCGTGCAGCACATGGTCTCGGTGCTGCGGCCCGGCGGGATGTGCGTGACGGTAATGCCGCACGGCGTGCTCTTCCGCGGCGGCGCCGAGAGGGACATCCGCAGGGGCTTCCTCGACGACGACCTGCTCGACGCGGTCATCGGCCTCGGCGCGAATCTCTTCTACGGCACCGGCATCCCCGCCTGCCTTCTCATCCTTCGGGCGCCGGGTGCCAAGCCACTGCTGCCCGATGGAGCGAAGCGGAAGGGCAAGGTGCTCTTCATCAACGCGGACCGCGAATACTACGAGGGCCGCGCGCAGAACTACCTGTACGCCGAGCACATCGAGAAGATCGTCAGCACCTGGCAGCAGTTCGCCGACGTCGAGGGCTTCGCCCGTGTCGTCAGCCGCGAGGAGCTGCGCGAGAACGACGACAATCTCAACATCCGCCGCTACGCCGACAACGCGCCGCCGCCCGAGCCCCACGACGTTCGGGCGCACCTCTTCGGCGGCATTCCCAAGGCCGAGGTCGACGCCAAAGGCGGGCTCTTCGAGGCTCACGGACTCGACCCACGCGGCCTGCTCGTCGAGCGGGACACGGGCTACCTCGACTTCGCCGCGGACCTGACCGACAAGGCCGACCTCAAGAAGCGCATCGAGACCGACGAGGGCGTGCAGGCTCGCGAGAAGGCGCTCGCGGATGCCGTCGAGACGTGGTGGTCCGCCAACCAGGACGCCATCGGCTGGCTCCCCAAAACGAAGGAGCTGATGGCGGCCCGCGCGAAGCTGCTCACGACCTTCGAGGAGGCCCTGCGGCCGGTCGGCCTGCTCGACCGCTTTCAGGTCTCGGGGGTGGTCGCGACCTGGTGGGGCGACGTGCAGAACGACCTGAAGACGATTGCCGCCCGAGGTTTCCTCGGCCTCATCGAGGCGTGGGAGGTCAGCATCCTCACCGCGATGGAGGACAAGAAGAGCAAGGACAACCCCTTCGACCATCGCCTCGTCCGGCGCCTGCTCCCCGAGTACCTCGCCGACATCTCCGAGTTGGAGGCCAAGAAGGCCGAGCTGGACGCGACCATCAAGGGCGCGGCGGCGTCGGATGACGACGAAGAGGAGGAGTCCGAGGAGCAGCTCTCCGAGGCCGAGGTGAAGTCGCTCAAGAAGGAGCTGAGCGGGGTGAAGAAGAAGCTCAAGGCCAAGGAAGGCAACTTCACCAAGCGGCTTCAGGAGGCTCGCGCAGCACTCGACGAGGACGGCGCAAAGGACCTGGCCCTCGGCATCGTCCGGGCTGACCTGGACGCGATCCTCGTGCGCTACGTCGCCGACCACCGGCAGCATCTCGTCGCCGCCTTGGAGGTGTGGTGGGACAAGTACCGGGTCACGCTGACGAGCATTGAGGAGACGCGCGACGCGGCGGCAGGCAAGCTGCGCGGGTTCCTCTCGGGGCTCGGATATGCCTGACCCTTTGCCCGGCAGTTGGCAACGAGCTGCAATCAGGGAGATCGCCCGCAACAAGGGGCTCTACGGCAGTGGCGCATCCGCGCTCCCCTTCGAGCCAGACTTGCCTCGATACGTGCGGATCACCGACATCACCCACGATGGACGGCTTGACCCCACGACCCGCGCGAGCATCACGCACCACAATGCTGCCGATCACCTTCTCGCCCCTGGCGATCTTCTGTTCGCTCGGTCTGGGGCCACGGTTGGCAAGACCTACCTGTACCGAAAGGCGGACGGGATCTGCGCCCACGCAGGGTATGTGATCCGCTTCCCCATCGAGTCCGCATTGGCGGAGCCAAGGTACGTCTTCCACTGGACGCAAAGCCCCGCCTTCGCGCGTTGGGTGCTCGGCACCTTGCGGCAGGGCGCCCAGCCAAACATCAACGCGACTGAGTACGCCGGGCATCGTCTGAACCTGCCGCCCCTCCCCGAGCAGCGGCGGATCGCGGAGATCCTCGACACCGTCGATGAGGCGATTCGGAAGACCGAGGAGATCATCGCCAAGCTCAAGCGGGTGAAGCAGGGCCTGCTCCACGACCTCCTCACCCGCGGCATCGACGACAACGGCGAGCTGCGCGACCCCGACCGCCACCCCGAGCAGTTCAAGGACTCCCCCCTCGGGCGGATTCCGAAGGGGTGGGTGGTGGAGACTCTCGGCGACTTGCTCGACGGAATCGACGGCGGTTGGAGTCCTGCGTGCATTGAGCAACCACCGCCGACTGGTCAGTGGGGGGTCTTGAAGGTGAGCGCGGTGTCAGCCGGCGTCTTCCGTGCGTCGGAGTCGAAGACGCTGCCCGCAAACCTCACTCCTCGTCCTGAGCTAGAGGTCCAACGAGGTGATGTCGTTCTCACTCGGGCGAACGGGGTGGCTGCGTTGGTCGGAGTCACGGCCCAGGCGGGAGAGATACCGCCGCGGCTGATGCTCTCCGATAAGTTGCTCCGACTCACGCCAGGTAGTCGGATGAGCCGCGACTTCCTCGCGACTCTGATGGCCTCTTGGATCGCGCGCGGCCAGATCGCGAGGTTGATGAGCGGTAGTAGTGGTCAGAAGAACATCTCCCAAGCTCAGATCCGGTCGTTCCTTCTGCCCCTGCCCTCCACATCCGAGCAGGCTGCGTGTGTGGAGCGTCTCCGTTCCATCGCTGGCCGACGCTCGGGAGACGAGGCAAGTCTCGCGAAGCTACGCCTCCTGAAGCAGGGGCTCATGGAGGACCTTCTAACCGGCCGTGTCCGCGTCACAGCCCTCCTCGAAGAGGCGGCCGAATGAGCGGCGGTCCCGAATGGGCCGAAGTCGAGAGCCCCTTCCTCGATCAGCTCGCGTCGATGGGCTGGAAGATCGTCATGGGCAACCTCGACGAGCCCTCGGTGACCGGGCGCGAGTCGTTCCGCGAGGTCCTGATGAAGCAGGACCTCCGCACAGCCATCGCGAAGATCAATCTCCGAGACGGTAAACCGTGGCTCGACGATGGCCGCCTCTCTCAGGCCGTCAGTGCCCTCGAACGCATCGGCCAGAAGAAGCTGATGGAGGCCAACCAGGAAGCGACCGCACTGCTTCTGGGTGGCGTTCAGGTCGAGGGTCTGCCCGGTTGGGATGGCGGTCGGGCGCGGACCATTCACTTCATCGACTGGGAGACGCCCGAGAACAACACGTTCATCGCGATCAGCCAGTACAAGGTGCTCTGCCCCGGAGGTCAGGCGAAGGGCTCCATCCGGCCGGACATTATCCTGCTCATCAACGGCATCCCGATCGTCGTCGTCGAGTGCAAGAGCCCCGGCATCTCCGAGCCCATCGCCGCCGCCGTAAACCAGCTCCGCCGTTACCACAATGCACGCAAGCACGCTGGTGAGGTCGAGGAGAACGAGGGCAACGAGCGGCTCTTCTACACGAACCAGTTCCTCGTCGCGACGAGCTACGACGAGGCCCGCGTCGGGACCATCGGTGCGGATACTCGCTTCTACCTAGAGTGGAAGGACACGGAGCCGGTTCCGCTGGCCGACGTCCAGGCTGAGATGGGCAAGGAACACCTCTCGAGCCAGAACACGCTCATCGCCGGGATGCTACGGCCTCCGCACCTGCTCGACATCATCCGGCACTTCACCTTGTACCAGCAGGTCAGCGGCAAGACCGTCAAGATCGTCTGCCGGTACCAGCAGTTCCGCGCAGTCCACTTCGCCATCCGACGGCTGCTCACGGGCAAGACCCGGAGACAGGACGGCGAGCACGACCGACGCGGCGGGATCGTGTGGCACACGCAAGGAAGTGGGAAGAGCCTGACCATGGTCTTCCTGGTGCGGAAGATGCGCGCGATCCCCGAACTGCGCCGCTTCAAGATTGTGGTCATCACCGACCGGAAGGACCTGGAGCGTCAGCTCTCGGCCACGGCCACCCTCACCGGTGAGACCCTCGAACGTGCCCGGCGCGTGCGCGAGGTGAAGACGGTCCTGCGTCGGAAGGGGCCAGGCATGGTCTTCGCCATGATCCAGAAGATGCAGGACCGCGACCTCGACAACCTCGGCCCCGAGGACGAGGTCGGGGACCTTGGCCTGCTCAACGACGACGAGTCGATCCTGGTGATGGTGGACGAAGCTCACCGGAGTCATGGCAACGCGCTCCACGGCAACCTGCTCCAGGCCCTGCCCAACTGCGCCCGCATCGGCTTCACGGGCACGCCCATCATCATGGGCGCGAAGAAGCGCACTCACACCATCTTCGGCGAGTTCATCGACCGCTACACCATCAAGCAGGCCGAGGAGGACGGCGCCACGGTGCCCATCCTCTACGAGGGCCGCACCGCCGAAGGCGCTGTCTCCGATGGCCGGGACCTCGACCAGCTCTTCGAGGACCTGTTCTCCGATCGGACGGACGACGAGCGAGAGGCCATCAAGCGCAAGTACGGCACGAAGGGCTCCATCTTCGAGGCCGAGCGGCTCATCGACGCCAAGGCCGCCGACATGCTCCGACACTACGTCGAGCACATCCTGCCGACCGGCCTCAAGGCTCAGGTCGTGGCCTACAGCCGCCGGGCCTGCGTCCGGTATCAGGCCGCCTTCGAGAAGGCCCGAGACGAGCTGGTAGGGGAGGCTAACGGTCTTGACGTGGCCACGCGCCGGCTGGGCGACCTCGACCTACAGGGTCGACCTCGGAAGCTACGAGCAGCTGTGCGAGCGTGGCGAAGCCTCGACACGCTCCAGAAGTTGGAGTTCGCGGCCATCATCTCGCCCGACAACAACGACCCACCCGAGTGGCGGGAGTGGAGCGAGGCCGGAAAGATCGAGAGCAGGATCGCGGGCTTCAAGAAGCGACTGCCCGACGAGAACGGCGACGGCGGCAGCCCGGTCGCGTTCATCATCGTGAAGTCCATGCTGCTCACCGGCTTCGACGCACCCATCGAGGGCGTCATGTACCTCGACCGGCCTATCCGAGAAGCCGAGTTGCTCCAGGCCATCGCCAGAGTGAACCGGACCGGTCCCGGCAAGACCGCCGGCCTCCTCGTGGACTACTACGGAGTCGCCCGGCACCTGAAAGACGCCCTGTCGGCCTACAGCGTCGAGGACATCGAGGGCGCGCTCCAGAGCCTCGCAGACGAGATCCCGAAGCTACGAGACCGGCACACTCGCGTCATCGGCATCTTCCAGAGCCGCGATGTGGATCCCATCGAGGACGCCGAAGCCGCCGTGGAGCTGCTCGCCGACGAACGGTTGCGTGCGGATTTCTCGGTCAAGCTCAAGCACTTCCTCGCAACGCTCGACCTCGTCCTTCCCCGGCCCGAGGGGCTGCCGTTCGTGAGGGACGCCGCCGCCCTGGGCGAGGTGTACGCGAGGGCGCGGAACCGATACCGCGAGGGCCTTCCCCAGCTCGGCAAGGCGATCGGCCGCAAGGTCCAGAGACTCATCGACGAGCACGTCATCTCGCTCGGCATCGATCCCAGGATCCCGCCCATCGCCATCACCGACGCGAAGTTCTCCGACCACGTCGACCGCCAGGTCTCGGACCGGGCTAAAGCCTCCGAGATGGAGCACGCCGTCCGGAGCCACATCAAGAAGAAGCTCGACGAAGACCCTGTCCACTACCAGCAGCTCTCCGAGCGCCTCGAAGAGATCCTGGAGAAGCTCGGCGAGGACTGGGAACAGCTCGCCATCGCGCTCGCCGACTTCGTGCAGGAGGTCACTCAGGGCCGGAAGAGGGACGACGACGTGGGCCTCGACCCCGAGCTGCACGCCCCATTCTTCGACCTCCTCAAGCGGGAGCGGGAGAAGGAACGCTCGGTGAAGGGCGCGGACGTGAAGTGGCTCGCCGACCAGACCGTGCAGATGGTCGAGCGCATCATTCGCGAAGCGGTCAACGTCATCGACTTCTGGAAGAACGCCACCCGCCAGGAAGAGCTGCGGAGCCGGCTTTTCCTGTTCCTCGACGAGGCGGAGATCATCTCCGACTTCGACCAGCTCGACGTCGTGGCCGACCGGCTGATGGAGTTGACCAAGGCGAACAGTCACAAGCTGGCGAGGAAGTCGTGAGCGCGCTGACCATCGACGACCTTCACTTCGAGGTGCGGCGCAGCCCGCGCCGCCAGACCGTCCAGGTCACCGTGGAGCGTGGCGGCGAGCTGGTGCTGTCAGCCCCGGACGAGTGCGCCCTCGCGACCATGGAGGACTTCGTCCGCGAGAAGCGGTTCTGGATCTACAAGAAGCTCGCGGAGAAAGAGGTCCTTCGGGCGGACCCACCGCGCAAGGACTACGCTAGCGGCGAGGGCTTCCCCTACCTCGGTCGAAGCCACCGTCTCCTTCTCGTCGACCACCAAGAGGTTGCCGTAAAACTGGAACGGGGCAGGTTCCTCATGCGCCGTGCGGACGCGCCAAGAGGACGGGGCGCGCTGATCGACTGGTACACCACGCACGCTCGCGCGTGGCTTCAGCGGCGCGTTCAGCGCCTCCAGGGCCGCATCGGCGTCGAGCCCTCCGGCGTCATCGTGCAGGACCTCGGCTACCGATGGGGCTCGTGCGGCAAGACCGGCAAGCTCTACTTCCACTGGCGTTCGATCCTCTTGCCGGCGCGCGCCGTTGAGTACGTCGTCGCCCACGAGATGGTCCACCTGCACGAACCGCATCACACGCCCGAGTTCTGGACCCGCCTGGAGAGGGCCATGCCTGACTTCTCGGCGCGGAAGCAGTGGCTCGCCGAGAACGCCGCTGGCGTCGTTGCTGTTTGACGACCCGAAAGCTGAGTCTGTGCAGACGTCTGCACAGGACCGCCGCGTGAGGCCGATCAGTAGGGAGAACGAAGGTCCACGTGTTGATACGCGACCAGCAACGTGCATCCGCGTCCTCGCACTCGGACCGTCATTTCATCGCCGCCGGCCAGGACGGCGCGACTCGCCATCGCGTTCAGCTCAGGGTGCTGCTGCTGAAACAAGCCCACGAACTCAGACTCCCTCGTCGCTGTGAGTCCGGAACTCGTCTGGACGTTGAGTTCGGGGCGGAGGTACGAACCCACGGCGAAGACGTGGTACGTGCCCCGGGACGTACCTCGCGCGAGGTGGAAGACCTCTTCGTCTTCACCGAGGACGGTGACGCGATGGGCGAGGTGGGTGAAGACGACGCTGCCGCCGTCAATGAGATTCGCACGCTGTCCGATCCAGTCGAGGCCAGAGGTGAACGCGCGTGAGTTCTCGGGCAGGCATCGCCCCCCTTCGACCTCAGCATTTCCCTCGACGAGCGCGGCTTGGCGGCGTTCGGCCGCCTCCCGCCGTCTGGCCCCATCGACCAGTGCGGCGTACCAGGTGTTGAGAGCCGATAGTTCGCCCGCATCCTGACCGTCGACCACGAGGTGAAACGGCGCGCCCGCTTCGAGGACTGCTGGCGCTGGGATCGCCAGGGCCGCTCCGCCCTGTTCGTCCAGGGTGGCGGTCACGACATCTCCCGCATCTCCCCGCACGACCACTGCTCCACCGGCGGCAATCTCTTCGTGGCATGGGGACCCCGGATCGCCGGTGGGGTGGACCTCTTCCCTCGTCTGGCCGCGCGTCCCGATTGGGACCTCCCATATGTCGATTCGACGGCAGCGTCGTGAGCGGCTCACCTGGAGAACCAGTCGACTCTCCCCATCGACGGTCACCTGGGCTGCGTAGGTCCACGAGTTCGATGCCCGTTGCTCGCTGCGGACGAGCCGGGAAGTCGGCAGCGGAGCGGACCCGCATCCGATGCCGACGACCACGAGGCCGAACACCATCACAGACCTGGTGGGAGAGAAGGCGACCAAAGGCGCGCAAAACACGGTGCAATCATACCGTGTAATAGAATCAAGCGTCACTGTAGCGGTGTGGGGTGCCCCCTCATCCCGAGGACATCCTGGCGTATCTTGGAGCGAATCTTCGCCGCCTCCGGGTTCGTCGAGAGATGACGCAGCAAGATCTCGCCGAGAAGGTTGGGGTCGACGTGCGTTATCTACAGCGTGTCGAGAGGGGCAAGGTGAACATCGGGCTCGTGGCACTCATGCGACTGGCCGGTGCTCTCGACGTGCGACCGGGCCTGCTGCTCCGCAAAGCCGACCTGCCGGCTCCGGCGCCCGGTCGGCCGCGGGGGCGGAAGCGGAAGCGCTGAAAGCGCGGGGCGTGCCAGAAACGGTCGGTTCTGGAACACCCATCGGCGTGAACGAGAACCCCACGATTCTCGGGCTCTCCGAGAGGCGCATTCGGGGACGTTTTTGGGACAGCCCATTACTTGGCGGAGGCGGCGGGATGCCCTACCTGATCGTCATGACCCCGTTCGTCCCGGTCGCCGACCTCATGCAGTCCCTAGCCGTCGAGCTGTCCGCCCCGTCGGCTCCCAGGGCGATCGCGACCGAACCGTCGTTTATGACGCTCGCAGACTTCGCGGCGGCCTTCCCGGTCCACCCGGGCGAGGTGACCGCCATCCAGGGGTCGGTGCCGACCGTTCGGATGCTCATCGCCAGCCTGGCGGTCGGTCCATGGCGGGACAAGCGCGTCGGCCTCGCGGATGACTGCTACGCCGGCCCAGGGGTCCACGACTTCCTGGCGGCCGTCTCGGGAGTCCCTTTGCTTGGTTCACGAGCTGACGCGGACTTCGTATGGGGTGCGGCAGCCTTCCTGTCCGACCGAGCCCTCTCGATGGTCTCGGGGCCAACACCATGGAGCGCCCTGCCTGCCGCCCAGGACGTCGTCGTCGTCGAGCCCGACGGGTACGCAGGCGGGCTGCCCGCCATCGTCGACGACGCGGCCGCCAGCGACGTTGCCGTCGTCGTCCCGGTCTGCGAGGCGGATCCCGTGGAGATCTCCTGCCGGACGTTCGCGCTTCGCCACGCCGGCCACTTTTCGAGCGGTCGCTGCCACGTCACCGTCCAGGCGGGCGAGGACAAGACGAGGTTGGCGTACAGCGGCCGGAGCGGACGCTTCGAGTAGCGGACCAGCTACTCGGGGGCCACGGCTGATTCCAGACTGGCCACTTGGAGGGCACGGTGGACCGTGGAAGCGCCGACACCGAGCGCGGTCGCGACCTTGCGAATGGACAGGCCCTCGGCTCGGAGCGCCAGCGCCCGCTCGACGTCGACGCGCACCTTCGGTCGGCCGAGGCGAGCGCCCCGCCGTCGGGCGGCCGCCAGGCCGGCCCGGGTGCGTTCGCGGATCAACTCGCGCTCGAACTCTGCCATCGCACCGACCAAGTGAAAGGTCAGCCGACCGGCAGGGGTGGCGGTATCGATCCCGTCTTGCAGGGACACGAACTCGACGCCGCGCACGCGAAACTCCTCCATCGCCGTCACGAGGTGACGGAGGCTCCGTGCGAAGCGATCGAACCTCCAGCAGGCGACCACATCTACGCGGCTCCGGCGCACCTCGGTCAACATCCGGTCGAGTTCCGGCCTCCGGTCCTTCGCGCCGCTCTGGCCCAGGTCGACGAACTCCCCCATCACGTGCCAGCCGCGGCGTTGAGCAAGGTCGCGAAGCTCCTCGACCTGGAGAGCCGGGTTCTGTTCCTTCGCCGTCGAGACCCTCGCGTACAACGCAACCCGAGGACCTGCCTTCCCTCCGCCCACTCGACCCACGCCACCAACCTCCGCTGATTTATTGATAGCATAAAATGCGTTCGTCAATATCCAGAGCATGGCAAACCCTAGGAAGCCCCCGAAGCCCGAGAAGAAACGGAAGCGAGGGCGGCCCCGTGTTCACGGCGAGCGGACGAGCTTCCTCCTTCGACTCACGCCCGAACTGCACGAGGTCCTGCGCTACGTCGCAGCCAAGGAAGGCGAATCGCTGAACGGCGTGATGGTGAGGATCTTGGAGGAGTGGTGGAGCACTCAGCCGGATCGGCGCGCCGTCGAACGTCTACTTCGCAGCAGCAGGGACGTGGTGTAGGACGGCGGTGCAGTCGTCTGCACTGGGCTCGGCTCCCGCGGACAGTTCCAGGGCTCCGTCAGTCTCCGCCATGCGCTTGATGCGCTCGACGATGGACACCACCCGCCGCCTGCTGTCGGGCCGACTCAGCACCCTCGCGGTCTCCTCGCTGTAGCCGCGCAGATCCAGAATCGCGCGCGCCTTTCCAGCAGCACGGTCACCGACAAGGCCAAGGTCCTTCCGCACCTGGAACCGGCTTGCGAGGATCCGGACCGACAGCTCCAACTCGCGCAGCGTGTCCTTGTCGAGTTCCCCGACGCGCAGCTCTCGGGCGATCTGGGTCTCGATCCTGGCCTTCTGAAGCTCGTACAGCTTGGTCAGCTCGGTCAGCTCGTCGAAATCGTCGTCCATGGCATCCAAGTGTCTACTCGTCGTTGGCGAGCAGCAAGTCACGGCGCTGGCTGACCCACCCCCCGAGCCTGGATGCCGCACGTCGTCGTGACGCGAAGTATTGGTCCTCGGCGTCTTGGAGGGCTTCACACAGCCTCGCGTAGGTTCGATGGTGCATCCCCTTGGGTCGAGGAGGCCGGGGCGCCAGCAGGCTTCCTTGGCCGCCGAGCCGTCGACGAACGTTGCGTGCCCTTCGAGCCGCACGACGACCACGGTCGAGCCGGTCGCTGACGTATCCGAGGTCCGCACAGACCCGGCAGGCCCAGGCCGCGTGAAGATGTTCGACCAGGAATAGCGTAGCTCGGTCGTGATCGCAGAGCGGGCACACCAGCCAGCGTCGCGAACGGTCCAGCCCCGGACGAGCCGTGCGGGTCGCAACAATCTGCTCGACACGGCCGGCGGTGCTCAACACGACCGTGCTCCCTTCCGTGCTCAGCGACCAAGTCACGGTGCGGAGCAGTCCCGGCGCGGGCGTGAGCACCAACGCGGCCACGCAGTCGGTCGTAGGCCTGCCCTTGCCAGCCGGTCGTCCTCCGTAGAGTCCTACGGGGGTTTCACGAATCCTGGGCGAAATCACCTATTGGCTCCGGAGCGGGCGCGGGGGCATGTGACAACGTGAGCCGAGTTGGCGAACATGTCGTGCGTGAAGAGGGGGATCATGGGCAGGGTAGGCCAGATGCGCCGATGAGCGAGCCACCGCCGATCAGCGAGTTGTACCTGGCTTTCCGCCAGGCAAAGGCCGGGCTCTACTACGAGCGTCGGGGGGTCGGCCTCTGCGCCCTGGCCAAGTTCGAGCACGAGCTGCCCCAGCGCCTTGAGAGCCTCCAAAAGAGGCTGGGCACAAATGGTGGGTGGTTCGACGAGCTTTCCGTGGGCGATGTGTGGGTCGTCCCGAAGCGGCTCCGAGCTGACTTCAGCCCCGAAGATCGCGTGATCCGAGTTGGGGTCGGTTCCACCGCGAAGGAGGTGGGGCTCGATATTCAGCTCCGCTGCACGCCGAGCGCCGAGTTGGCGATTGCCGAGGTGCTCTTCCTTTGGAGATTCGGACCGCTCCTCGACCGCGTGCTCCTGCCAGAGGTGCTCGGCTACCGGCTCGCCGTGAAGCGAGGCGTGCTTCGTCGAACAAGTCGATGGCTCTTCAACTACTGGCCGAAGAGCTACGACGAGTTCAAGACGGCGCCCCTGGAGACGGCACGCCGCCACCTCTCCCGGCCAAGTGGATCTGTTCTGGTGCTGAGTGCCGACCTGGCCAGCTACTACGACACGGTAGACGCACGGTTCCTCCTCGATGACGCCTTCGTGGCGCGACTGTTCCCTACACAGGTCACGGGAGACGGACCGACGGAGGGCGAGTATCGGGAGGCGGTTGCCTCGCTTCTACGAGCCTACGGCAGGTTCCATGCAGTCGCTGAGGCGAAGACAGGTCTGCCGTGGAAGTTGGGCATCCCAATCGGCCCACTCACGAGTCGGCTGGTCGCGAACTTGGCGCTCGCCTCTCTGGACGAAGCCATCGCAGCCAACTCCGAGATCCTGACCTACCGCCGGTACGTGGACGACATGGTGATCGTGGCCAAAGCCGACCCGAAGGTTGCGGTGACGCTCGACGAAGCGGTCATGCGGCTGGTCCCGTGCGCCAAGAAGACGGATGATGGGTACCGGCTCGATTGCGACGATCTCGGGCGTTCCGGTTCGGAGTTTTCGCTGCAACGGCGCAAGGTCAAGATCCACCACCTCGCAGGGATCCAGGGCCTCACGTTCGTCGAGGCCGTGGCTGACGACTTCCGCCGACTCGTCAGTGAGCGGCGCTCTTTCCTAGATCCGTCTGTTCTCCTCGACGACACAACGGCCCACCTAGTCCGGGCCGGGAAGGCTCACGGCTCCCCGCTCCGCGTCTTGCGGGATGCTGACCGAGCGCGGCTGGAGCGATTTGCCCTCTCGACCACTCTCCGTTCGATGGAGCGAGTGTCCTCGATGGTGGACCCGGAAGAGGCGAAGACACAGGTTCGCCTGACTCTGGATCGCGTCGTGAGGATCCTCGACGGACAGGACAACTGGGTCGAGAACCTGGACCTCGTCTTTCGCTTGCTGGGGCTGGCGGTGGCCGCCCACGACTGGGAGTCGTGCCGGGACCTCCTCGGACGCATGGATCGAATGTGGGGAACCACCGAAGCACTGAGGACAAGCGTCGGGCAGCTATTTCATCGCGGGCGACCAGCCGACCGCAGCAGTGCGTGGACCTGGCTCCGAAACTATCTCCATGAACGGCGGCTAGAAAGCGTGCTCGGTGCGCTGCCGACGCACGTGGCAGGGCCAGTTCTCGCGACGTGGCTGACCGACGGCCTTCTCCTGCGTACACGGCGCATCGGTCCGTCAGCCCTTCGTGGGCGCGCCCGTCTTCTCGCCGCCTCCGACCTTCGAGCCCGAGATCGCGAAGACGATGCCAGCGCCCGGGAGAGCCAAGGTTCCAAGGCGTCGAACTGGATGACGGAACAACTCTCTTCCGACACCGATCTGCTGGAGCGGCTCCGGACCATCGCCAAGTTCACCGACGCCGATCGTCAGGTTGGCGGTGTCTGGGGAGTGGCACCGGCCCGCCTATTCCTCAGCACACGCCCCCCTTCCTACTTCGACATCGCCCGCCGCTGGCTGGTTGACGTCGAGTCGGACGGCTTCGAGCGCACGGTCTTCGAGGACCTGATCGACGTGGTGAACGCCATTCGGGGCACCGAGTATGCTGACCCTGTGGGTTCTGTGATCGATGCCCGCACTGTCGCGATCCCGCCTCTTCCGTTCGTGGCTGGGCCTCGCTCAAAACGAGTTCTGGACCCACGACTGATACTCGGCAACCTCGTCACCCACGAGGACCCCGACTGGGTGGGTGCCGCTACCCGAGTCGTCGGGTCAACTGAGGGTCGGCCTGTGCGCTCGCGAAGGCGCCTCAGGGGGCTCGCGATGGTGCTTCGCAAGGCTGACGCTGCGTCACGCCGCCCGTCGCGGGGTGGCGGGACGCCTCCGCCCACACTGCTCGTTCTCCCCGAGTTGTCGATCCCTCGATCATGGTTTCGCACCGTGGCGAGGTACGTGGTCCAGCTCAATCGACACGGGTTGGTGGCGGGACTCGAATACGAGCATCTCCCGCATGCGCCGATCGTTGAGAACCAGGCGCATGCAGTTCTTCCTGGTCCCTACGGGAGCGCGGCCTCGTGGGCATGGACCAAGGGTTCGCCGGCCCGCGAGGAAGGAGACGCTCTCGCTGGCATGAAGGTGCGGGTCGGTTTTGCGGTCCCGCCGCCCCGGAAGTCGAGGCCCGCTCGCATCGTTGTTCGTTCACAGTTCGGCGATTTCTCAGTCCTCATCTGTAGCGAACTGATCGAAGCTCCGCGCATCGCGGATCTGCTGGGACGAGTCGAGCTACTCCTCGCGCCTTCGTGGAACCCGGACACCTCGTCCTACGACCACCTGATCCGCTCGGTCGGGTTTCAGCTCAACGCGATCGTGGCGGTCGCCAACAACGGGCACTACTCAGATTGCCGGGCCTGGGCACCGAGGACGGTGCGCTGGCAGCGCGACCTATGTCGGTTGATCGAACGCGACGTGGACGACATCGTCACGGTGGACATTCCCCTGCGCAACCTGAAGACGTTCCGAGCCCAAGCGACGAAGCCAGGGGGGACGCCGGTCGACTGGCGCCCCCTGCCGCCCGAGTGGCCCTAGACTGCGACCCAGAGAACGCGATGCGAGCGACCCAACGCGCGTAGGGCCGGGGGGGCCTGACGGGGACCGTGGCCGATGCTACCTCGGTGCCGGGAACCACGGCCCGCCGGGATCAAGCTCGACGTGCAGACGTCTGCACCCAACAACGACTACTCGTCCTCTGGATCGGCCAAGCCCAGAATCCGGTAGCTCAGCCGATTCAGGCCAAAGTCGAGGCGCATCACTTCACGGACGATCGTGCTGTGGATCTGCTCCCCGTCCGCGTCATCACGCGAAAGCGCCACGCCCGCGAGGGCTACGATACAGGCGAGCCGCTCCGCGCTGCCCGCGTCGTATCCGAGGATTTGGAACAGCGCGCCGAGTGCATCGATCCCCGCATCGTCTGGGATCATCTCGGTGTCCCATCGCGCTGGCCGAATCCGCTGGCCCTCCATCACGCGCTTGCGCGCCTTACGAAGGCCCCCTCCCGCGCCAAAAAGGTCATCGGTAAAGAAGTCGGCGGCGGTCTGTGCCGTTCCCCGCTGCCCTTCCTTGAGGTCGCCCGTCTCCGCGATCTCGTCAGCCGACAGCATCAACCGTTCGAGGAGTCTGCCATCCGTGGCGGCGAGCAGTTCCTTGGCGTGAGGCGGATCGTACTTCGCGATGATTGTCCTGAGCCAGTTGGCCATCCCCTTCGGATGGAGCTTCTCCTCCTTCCCCTCGTCCATGGCGAGCACGGCTCGATAGAAGTTCCGAAGCTCAAGTTGGAAGTCGATTCTCCGGGATGCCTCATCAGGTTCGACCGGGCGAAAGGTGCGCGACTGGATGGCGCCGACCACCTTGGCGACCCGGTTTCGCACGTCCTCGCTGCCGCTCTCCTGCTCGACGTGCGCGAGGAGCGTGAGGAACTCGACCACCGCGGCCCGCAGTTTCTCCGGGGCCAACTGCTCTCTCTCTCCTGGGGCCATTCTGGGGCCAGAGAATGAGCGAGGTCGGTCGGGACAACAAGGTTGACGCCGCTAGGTGCCCGGATACGATGGGGAAATCCAACCACTACAAGGTGGGTGAGGACAGTGCCGGTTGCTCATAACCCGAAGGTCGTCGGTTCAAATCCGGCCCCCGCAACTAAAGCCGAAAGGCAATGTTTACGCGCCGTTGGTCTCACGACTGACGGCGCGTTTCTTTTCCGTCATTCGGTTGCGG
>JAJCYQ010000038.1 GCA_029262835.1 Bacteroidota bacterium | reverse complement strand
AAGAAAAGTTTAAGTAAAAAACTGGATAAGTGAAATTAGCTCTGGCAAAAAATAATTGAACTTGATACTCTCTGAAAAATCGGCATAAAACACCGATATGCGGGCGTGGCGGAATAGGTAGACGCTACGGACTTAAACGAGATTAATTTGAGTGCGCGCGCGGAAACGCGGGACGTAGAACTGCTCAAATTCGGGGAAAGCTAAGGGACAGGAACCTGACCTAAGCCAATCCCGAGCCAAGCCTTGGTCTAGCTGAACAGCATGACCTCGGAAGGTGTAGAGACTAGACGGGCAGCATCTAAAGCCGGAGAACTCCGGTTATGATGAAGGGATAGTCCAGACCCCAAACTTTGGGTTATCAGGTGAACGCCTGACCCAAAGGCGGCGAAAGCCGTGGTAGGTAAGAAAATCCGTTGGCCATTGGCCGTGGGGGTTCGAGTCCCCCCGCCCGCACCAATATTAAATGCAAATTGCCAATGCTAACAAACAATAAGGTCTCAGAGATTTCTGATGTGAAGAACATACTATGGTAGACACATTAAGCCTAAATCTTAAAAACTGCTACGGTATTGGAAAGCTTGAGGTCGAGCTAGAATTCAAACACAAGGGTTATGCAATTTATGCACCAAACGGCGTGATGAAAACATCGTTTGCCAAAACGATGCTGGATATATCCAAAGGGGAACAACCAAGCGATTTAGCCTTCCCTGACCGTGACAGCATTTGTGATGTGAAGCTTAATGAAGAACCGATAAAACAAGAAGACATTTTTGTAGTTAGGCCTTACGACGAAAAATATTCACCTGAGGGAGTGTCAACTCTGCTAGCAAATGATGACCTCAAAAAAAGATATGAAGAAGTTCACAAAGACATTGGCGAAGCCAAAAAAGACTTGGACAAAAAGTTGCGTTCACTGTCAGGATTCGGAGATCGTTCGAGAGAAAACATAGACTCCATTATTGAAGGTATATTCGATGGAAAGTATTATGATGCTTTACTTCATCTAGAATCCGAGCTTGAAGGTACCAAAGACGCTACTTTTGGTAACGCTGATTACAAAATTATATTTGATCCCAAAGTGCTTAAACTTCTAACGGATGATGCCGTTGGTGCAACCGTTGAGGAATTTGCTCAAAAGTATGATGAACTTACGGAGAGCTCTCCTATTTTGCGGAAGCAATTTCAGTACCACAATATAAATCAGGTGCAGCAACAACTTGAAGCTAATAATTTCTTCAATGCAGGTCACAGCATTAACCTGAGTGATGAAAGTGGACTCGAAAAAACTGAGTTCACTACTAACGAGTCCCTTTTGGACAAAATTGAAGCCGAAAAGCTTCGAGTTCTCAGCGACATTACATTGAGGAAAAAATTTGATGCCTTTAATGCCAAGTTGAAAAACAAAGAGCTTCAAGCCTTTCGTGACTACATTACCCAAAATCAGCATCTGCTCCCAGAGTTGCAGGACTTGGATGCGTATAAGCGAAAGCTCTGGTTACAATACATCCACAAGGCTCGAGATGAATATGACCTACTGATAGCCAAGTATAAGAGCGGGCAAGAAGAATTGGCGACCATAGTGTCAGAGGCTCGTGCTGACCCGAATGATTGGGACGAGGTAATCAAAGATTTCAATCGCCGCTTTCTACATCTACCATTCAAACTTTTTGTTGAGAACAAGCCCGATGTGATTCTAAAAGACACCGCCCCTTCAATCGGGTTTAACTTTGTCGATGGTAAAGACGAACGGGTCTATGCGGCAACGCAACGAGGTGACCTGCTTCGCGTCCTTAGCACGGGTGAAGCGCGCGCATTGTACATTCTTAATATTATGTTTGAGGTTCACACAAAATGGAAGATTCGCAAGAAGACACTGTTTATTTTTGACGATGTGGCAGACTCATTCGACTACAAGAACAAGTTCGCAATTATTGACTACCTGGAAGACGTGGTCAAAGTCGAAGATATAAATTTTCTAGCGATTATTCTTACGCATAATTTTGACTTCCTGAGGACAATTGAAAGCAGAAACATATGTCCAGCACATCAATGCCGCATGGCCTTCAAGAATAAAGGTGAGATCACGCTAAGTGACTTTAAACAGTCAGATATTCAAAATCCATTCCAAAAATGGCAAGGTAGATTAACAGAAGCAGTAATCCAAATTGCCTACATCCCATTCCTACGGAATGTGATCGAGTATACGCAAGGCAAGAAGAATGCAGACGGTAGCGACAACGCTGATTACCTCATTCTTACAAACATGCTTCACTATAAGGATAATTCAGAGGGACTTAAGATTGAGGACTACAAAGAGGTATTTAAACAAACTTTTCCAAATGTGACCTTTCCAGAAATTGATCTAAGTCTAGGCATTCTGGAGCATATATTTAGCACTGCAGATCAGTGTCTAGATGCAAATGATGGAATAAATCTAGAACATAAAATTGTGCTGTCGGTAGCGACCCGCATCTGGGCTGAAAAATACATCATTGGAAAGATGCGAAGTAGCGACGCAAGCTATGATCCCGCTCGAAAACTAACAGGGCATTTGGTTCAAGATTTCAAAGATAGGTTTAACAACCAGACTGAAGAAATTGGACTCATGAAGAGGATCAATCTCATAACACCTTCAAATATCCACATTAATGCATTCATGTACGAACCTATTTTGGATATGGGCTTCGGAGAACTAAAGGCTTTGTATCGAGAGGTTAAAGCCGGACTGGATTAATGTGGGCGCTCGAAGTGGCAAATCCAATTTAGCATAGATGCCAACCTTCACTGTTGTAGTGATGAAGACCGGATAATGGCCGAAAGCATGAATTTGAATAGGCCCATCAAATATCGTTAACCAAAAAGGTAATTGAGCCGTTCCAACCCTGTGCCTATCTATGTCCCCTGTGGGGCACCATTAGCTTCTGATCCAACATTTCTTCCTCCACAAAACCTTCTTATAAAGATAGATGGCTCATACCTTCTGAATTTCAGGTGTCGTAAGGAACAGGAACCTGATCAAAACGCACCCCGTCAGCCTTGAACCTGCTGAACAGCACAAGGCCCTAAATTAGACCAATAACAAACTTTGCTGGAAAACCCCGGCATTGTTGTAGGTCTGATTCGGATTGATAGTTTCGGAAATCGAAGGTGAACACCTGTTCCGTAAGCGATAATCTTTGCTTATACTTGCTATTTTGACCAATCAAAACTTTCTCTATTAAAAAGTGCATCCATTGGCTACACTATTGGTCATGAAAAAAGACGCAGGCCTCCGCATTCGTATCGACCGTGACCTTCGAGAGAAGTTCCTTCAAATTTGTCGCGAGCAGGATCGACCTGCGGCTCAGGTGATCCGTGAATTCATGCGTGCCTATGTTAGGGAGCGCAAATCAGCGAATGAGAGCGTACAAGAATTAAATGTGAGCAATCAGCTCAATTCGGGTGACGGGGTTGCAGAGTGAAAATTATAGACAACATAACTAACTTATTGGGCGACGATTTACGTTCAGAGCTTGGGCAAGGTTCAAAGCTAAAAATAGCCGCATCGTGTTTTTCTATCTATGCTTTTGAAGCTCTGAAAAAAGAACTTGGTAAAATAGATAGCCTCAATTTCGTATTTACTGCGCCGACCTTTGTTCCACAGGGGGCAACTGATCAAATAAAAAAGGAAAAGCGCGAGTTCTTTATTCCCAAAGCCAAACGTGAGCGTAACCTTTATGGGTCGGAATTTGAAATTCAGCTTCGCAACAAGCTAACTCAGCGTGCAATTGCTCGGGAGTGTGCGAGTTGGATACGAAAGAAGGCAACATTCCGGTCCAATAAAACCAAAGCACCGATGCAACAATTTATTTGTGTTGATGGTAAGTCAGAACAGGTCGCCTACATGCCGATAGGTGGCTTCACCGCAGTTGATCTTGGATACCAAAAAGGTGACGCCGTTTCGAATTTTGTCAACCGGTTTGACACAGCATCAGATACAAAAGACTACCTTGAGCTTTTTGATCAAATCTGGGCCGATCCGGAAAAACTGGAGGACGTAACAGAGGCGATTTGTCAGCACATAGAAACTGTTTATGAAGAAAACTCACCAGAACGAATTTACTTCCTGATCCTCTACAACCTTTTCAGTGATTTCCTGGAGGAAATTGATGAGGATGTTTTGCCAAATGATCGAACAGGTTATTTGGACAGTGTGATTTGGAATAAGCTTTTTAATTTTCAGCGTGACGCGGCGACCGGCATTATCAACAAGCTTGAAACTTATAACGGGTGTATCCTTGCGGACAGTGTGGGCTTGGGGAAGACATTTACGGCCTTGGCAGTCATAAAATACTACGAGTTGCGCAATCGCTCGGTGCTTGTGCTATGCCCCAAAAAGCTTGCTGATAATTGGCTAAATTTTAATAGCAATCTCAAAACCAATCTCATTGCCAAAGATCGCCTGAATTATGATGTGCTTTGCCATACAGATTTATCACGCACCAGCGGGCATTCATTTGGCATTCCGCTGAACCGTATCAATTGGGGCAATTATGATCTTGTTGTTATCGACGAGTCCCATAATTTTCGCAATAACGATATCTACAAAGACAAAGAGACACGTTATCAAAAACTGATGAATCAGGTCGTTCGCGAAGGCGTCAAGACAAAGGTGTTGATGCTATCGGCAACGCCAGTGAACAATCACTTTACCGACCTGCGCAACCAGCTTGCATTGGCTTATGAAGGGGAATCCGAGAACCTGAGCAAGAAGCTGAAATCCAGTACCAGTATTGAAGCCATTTTTCGCAATGCTCAGACCGTATTCAATGCCTGGTCGAAACTCCCACCAGAAGAGCGCACGGCAGAGACCATTCTAAAGGCACTGGATTTTGATTTTTTTGAATTGCTCGATAGCGTAACCATTGCCCGTTCTCGCAAGCATATTGAGACATTTTACGACACGAAAGATATTGGCAAATTCCCCGAGCGATTGAAGCCACTATCCTATCATTGCCCCCTGACCAACCGTACAGACGTAATGAGTTTGAATGAAATTGTTGCCCAGCTCACCCTGTTGAAGCTGGCTGTATATGCGCCGCTCAGTTACATCCTGCCTAGCCGGATGGAAAAGTACGAAGAGTTGTATGATACAGAGGTTGGTGGTGGTAGAGGTCGGCTCAGGCAGGTGGACAGGGAGCGTAGCCTGCAAGCCCTGATGACAACCAATTTATTGAAGCGACTGGAAAGCTCTGTGGAGGCGTTTCGTCTGACCCTTCGCTCGCTAAAAGGTAACCTGACCGGTACGCTTGATGCGATAGAAAAATTTGAACGCGGTGGTGGCGCATTGAAAGTATCTGACTATACGTCAAATGCTGAAAATTTTGATGCTGAAGATGATGACTTGAGTGGCTTAGGTGACTTCACGGTCGGCAAGAAGATTCAGATCAGTCTGTCGGATATGGATGTACAGTCCTGGCAATATGACTTAAATGGCGATCTTACCTTGATTGATGAGTTGCTAACCTCAATGGACTTGATCAAGCCAGAAGACGACACGAAACTTCAACACTTAAAAGCACATATCAGGGATAAAATTGACAACCCGATCAATCCGGCAAACAAAAAAATTCTGTTATTCACCGCCTTTGCTGATACGGCGAATTATCTCTATGACAATATTGCCGAAGACATTTTACAAGAGAAAGGGCTGAATACGGCTCGTGTTTCAGGTTCCGCTTCTCCAAAGACAACCTTAAAAAAAGCCTGTGATTTTCAATCTGTACTCACGCTATTTTCACCGCGCTCCAAAGAAAAAAACCTCATTATGCCAGACGAGCAGAGTGAGATCGATATTCTCATTGGCACGGACTGTATTTCTGAGGGGCAGAACCTTCAGGACTGCGACTATCTGATCAATTATGATATTCACTGGAACCCGGTTCGCATCATTCAGCGTTATGGGCGGATAGATCGGATTGGCTCGACAAACGCTCAAATCCAGCTCGTCAATTATTGGCCGGATATCACGCTGGATGAATATATCAACCTCAAAGAGCGCGTTGAAAACCGTATGGTGATTGCCGATGTGACCGCCACCGGCGATGACAATGTGCTGACGGCCAAATCGAGTGAGATTGCTTACCGCAAGGAACAGCTTAAAAAGCTTCAGGAAGAAGTGATTGATCTGGAAGATGTGAAAACCGGCGTATCCATTACTGATTTGGGCCTCAATGACTTTCGTATGGATTTGCTCAACTATGTGAAAGAAAATGGTGATCTGGAAAGAATGCCAAACGGGCTGCATGCGGTTGTTCCTGCCAACCCTGAAAAAGGCCTACCGCCCGGGATTATCTTCGCCCTGAAAAACATTCATGACAGTGTGAACATCAACCAGCAAAACCGACTACATCCCTATTATCTGATCTATATTTCTAATGATGGCGAGATTGTTGCGGATCATACTGAGGTAAAGCGTTTGCTCGATCTAGTCCGGGCGAGCTGTAAGGGGCGCTCTGCACCCGTCACTGCCGTATGTAGATTGTTCAACAAGCAAACAGATGATGGTCGCGATATGCGCCGCCAGTCAGAACTCTTGAGTGAAGCCATTCACTCCATGATCGAGGTCAAGGAAGAAAAAGACATAGACAGCCTGTTCTCCGGCGGACGCACAACGGCACTTGTCAACACCATTGCCGGATTGGATGATTTTGAGCTGATCGCCTTTCTTGTGGTGCAAGAGGGCAATGCATGACCAACTTTTTTGCATATCCAAAAGCTGCCCGTTTTGGCAAAATGGTGCCAAAGTCCAGAATTTTTGGCCACACGAAGGCTTCTGTAAAATTAAAGCAGCTCTTTGTCCATCAGGTAGAAAAGATCATTTGGGCTTACAAGCTCGCCCCTGAAACTATCAATTTGAGCGCCACCAAAGCGGTCACGGAAATTCAGGTTTTTACGCTAGAATTGCGTACCCCCGATCTGGACGAGCGGGTTTTACGTGCAATCGACAAGGCGATTGCCTTTCCGATTATTTTTGAGCTTGCCCACGACGGCGAACGCAAAATGATGGCCGCTTATAAACGCCCCAGTGAAGCGGATAGCACTAAATGGGTGGTGAGCGAATATTTCACTAACGCATGGGAATCTGTGGATAACCCAAGAAAACTACTCCCTACCGCACTTAATCTTGGTGCACTCTATGAGAAGCTGCTTGGCAGTTTTATTGATGATGAAATTGCTGCGGATCAGCCGATTGCGGTGCAGGTTGAGCGGGCTGAACTGATTGCCGGCAAAAAGCGGGAAATTTCTCGCATTCAGGCACGCCTGAAAAGGGAAAAACAGTTTAATATACGCGTGCAAATCAATGGGGCATTGCGCGAGGCACAGGCTGAATTTGAACATTTGGTAGGAGAGAAAAAGTAGATGGCTAAACCGTTAGAAACTTATGTTTATGTTGAAGTGGAAAGTTATCGCCCAGATCATAAAAGCGGATTACATGGGAAAATTCATATTCGCCCTTGCCCTGGCCAAGGTTACTCAACTGATATGCATGTTGAATGTTCGAAAAAGCTCTCAAAGGATTATCCGCTAGGTTCAAAATTTAGATTGAAAGCTAAATTGACGGATCGCGAAGGAAAAAGTGAGTATTTGTACAGTTATTGGGGTGGGGATTACGAAGTTTTAGCAAGGGGTAAAGAATGACAATTGAAAAGCTAAAAATGCACAGCCCTGCTTACCGCCAACGCGCCCATCGCAAAAACCTTGCGCCCGTGCCGCGAGGAAAGTGTGGATTTTGACACCACCCAAAACCTATTCATCGAAGGCGACAATCTGGACGCCCTGAAACTGTTGCGCGAAACCTATCTCGGCAAAGTCAAAATGATCTATATCGATCCACCTTATAATACGGGGAATGATTTTGTATATGACGATGATTTTTCAGAGAGCACGGAAGAGTTTTTAAAGCGATCGAATCAAAAAGATGAGGAGGGGAATCGATTAGTTGCCAATAAGGATAGCAACGGTCGCTTTCACTCGGATTGGCTAAGCATGATATATTCGCGCCTTCGGTTGGCAAAGAATTTGTTGGCGGATGATGGAGCTATTTTCGTTTCAATTGATGAAAATGAATTGGCAAATCTAACTAAGGCATTGGATGAAGTGTTTGGTGAAGAAAACTTTCGTAATTCTCTTTTAGTTAGGCGTCGCATAAAGAGTTTAAACGTCCAGTTTGCGGAAAATGGGCTGTCAAGTCTGAATGTTGGGTTTGAGTACGTAATAATTTATTCAAAATCACATGATTTTTTAATGAATGCACTTCGTATGAAGAAGAAAAATGCCTCTAAAAAGGGCACTTGGAATGTTTTCTGGAGTGGCGCTGATCGTCCTACAATGAGGTATGAATTACTTGGTTTTAGTCCCAAAACTGGGCAATGGCGTTGGGGTAAGGAAAAAGCGTTAGAAGCCATTGAAAATTATAAAAAATACTTGAGTGAATATTCTGATACAATGTCACTGGAGGAATACTGGAAGAAATTAGGGGAAAATCTAAAATTCATACGAAGAATCAATAACGGTGTTGGGAAAAATGGTGGAGTGCAATACTGGATAGCGCCTTCCGAGACATCGCTGCGGACATCTAACTGGACAGATGTTGAAGTTTCGGAGATACATAAAGAATTTGATATCCCCTTTAGCAACCCAAAAAATGAAACCCTAATTAGAGAATTGGTGCGCTTATTTCGATCAAAAGAAGGCGTCATCCTCGATTTTTTCGCTGGTTCCGCCACCACTGCCCATGCCGTCATGCGGTTAAATGCCGAGGATGGTGGCAACCGCAAGTTCATCTTGGTGCAACTACCCGAGGAAACGGATAAAAAATCTGAAGCCTTCAAAGTGGGTTACGAAACTATCTCCGAAATCTCCAAAGAACGCATTCGTCGTGCGGGCAAAAAAATCCTTGAGGGCGAGAGCCACGAAGATTGGAACAAGGATGTTGGTTTCCGCGTACTGAAAATTGACACGTCCAACATGGCGGATGTCTATTACACATCAGAACAGACTGACCAGAAAGACCTGCTGACCGCTGTGGACAATATCAAACCGGGACGGGATAACCCGGAAGACTTGCTGTTCCAGGTACTGGTCGATTGGGGTGTGGACCTGACCTTGCCTATCGCTAAGGAAACCATTCAGGACAAAACCGTTTTCTTCGTCAGTAACGAGCCTTATGACCTGATCGCCTGCTTTGATAAGGGTATTACCGAAGAGCTGGTCAAGGAGCTAGCCACTCACAAGCCTATGCGTATCGTATTCCGTGACAATGGCTTTGTTTCTGATGCCGTCAAAATCAACGTAGAGCAAATCTTCCGCCAGCTTTCCCCATCAACCGAAGTCAAATCGATTTGATGGCCAAGAAAGAAAAGCAGAAGATGAAATTCAAATTCAAAATTCAGCCCTATCAGACCGAAGCCGTAGAAGCGGTTCTCGACTGCTTTGCCGGGCAACCCAAGAGCGACGCACTACGCTATCGCGTTGATCCAGGGCGGACCCAATCAGGCGCACTGTTTGATGAAGGCTTCAAGAACGCCGATATCCGCCTGACTGATATGGAAGTTCTGGGTAATATTCAGGGTATCCAAAAACGTCAGAATTTACCAATTTCCAAATCGCTTTCAGATTTCACCACTTTGGATAAAAAGGGCGCTGTAAAACCCGCGCTCAAATCTTACAAACCGGGCGCAAAAATCAATCTTGATATTGAGATGGAAACCGGAACTGGCAAGACCTATTGCTATATCAAAAGTATTTTCGAGATGCACAAGCGTTATGGCTGGTCAAAATTTATCATCATGGTGCCGAGCATTGCCATCCGTGAAGGTATCAAGAAATCTTTCGAGATGACAGCCGATCATTTTACCGAAAGCTATAGCAAACGCGCTCGGTTCTTTATCTATAACTCCAAACGCCTGCACGAGCTGGAAAGTTTTTCCTCTGATGCCGGTATCAATGTGATGATTATCAACATTCAGGCATTTAATGCCCGTGGAGCGGACAATCGTCGGATTTATGAAGAACTGGATGATTTTCAATCGCGTAAGCCCATTGATGTGATTGCCGCTAATCGCCCGATCCTGATTCTGGATGAACCTCAAAAAATGGAAGGCAAGGCGACCCTTGAGGCTTTGCCAAAGTTCAATCCATTGTTCATCATGCGCTATTCTGCCACCCATAAAACCCAGCATTTACGTGTTCATCGGCTGGATGCACTGGATGCCTATAACCAGAAGCTGGTCAAGAAAATTGCTGTGCGTGGTATCCAGACGAGAGGGTTGGCTGGAACCAACGCTTATCTCTATCTGGAAGGGATTGAAATCTCCAAAAAGGCACCGATTGCCCGTATCGAGATTGAGATAAAACTCAAATCCGGCGAGATTAAACGCCAGCTTAAACGACTTGAATTTGGCCGTGATCTGTTTGTTGAATCCAATGAGCTGGATCAATATCGCGGCTTCACCATCAGCCAGATTGATTACAATCACGACACCGTTGAATTTACCAATGGTGAAATACTGCATGCGGGCGAAGCCACTGGGGACGTAAATGAGCGCGATATTCGTCGCATTCAAATACGAGAGACCATCAAGGCGCATCTCGACAAGGAACGTCAACTTTTCGACCAGGGTATCAAAGTGCTATCCCTATTTTTTATCGATACCGTTGCCAAATATCGGGATTATGAACAAGAAGACGACAAGGGGGAATATGCCCGCGTCTTTGAAGAAGAATATCTGGCACTGAAGAGCGAGTACCTTTCAGAACTGGCGTTGGAAAGTGAAGCCTATCACAAGTATTTAGCCGACATTGATGGGAGCCAAACCCACAAGGGCTACTTCTCAATCGACAAAAAACGCAAGCTGACCAATCCGAAAACCATTTCACGCGGGGAGCGGGCTGGGCTTTCCGATGACGTGGATGCCTACGACTTGATATTGAAAGACAAAGAGCGACTACTGTCTTTTGAAGAACCCACCCGTTTTATTTTTTCACACTCCGCTTTGCGAGAGGGTTGGGATAATCCCAATGTCTTTGTCATGTGCATGCTCAAGCATTCCGACAACACCGTTTCCCGCCGTCAGGAAGTGGGGCGTGGACTTCGTATTTCAGTGAACAAAAGTGGGGATCGTATGGATCACCCATCTACTGTTCATGATGTGAATGTCCTAACCGTGGTTGCCAGTGAAAGTTACAAGGATTTTGTCGCAGGCTTGCAAACTGAAATTGCCGAGAGTCTGTCTGCTCGGCCAAGGAAGGCAACCAAGGAATATTTTGCGGGTAAAATGCTCAGGACCGAAACAGGCTTGGTCGAAGTAACCGAACAAATGGCAAATCAGATTTACCGCTACCTTGTCAAAAATGATTATACGGACGATGCAGATGCGATAACGGATACTTATCATTCAGAAAAAGAGACCGGTGAATTAGCTGGTTTCTCTGAAGAGCTTGCGCCTTTTACCGACCAGATTATTGAACTGATTGATAGTGTATTCGACGACAGTAAGTTACCAAAAATTGATGATGGTCGTAAGCCAAAAACAAATCTGCTCAACGCTAATTTCAAGAAAAAAGAATTTCAGGAACTTTGGTCAAGGATTAACCGCAAAGCGGTTTATCGCGTCGAGTTTGAATCCAAAGAATTGATACAAAAGGCAATCAGCACGTTAAACAGCGAGCTTCGTGTCACGCCTTTGCAATACACGATACAGGCAGGCGAACAGAACACGGCCCTGACAGATGAGCAATTAAAGGCCGGTGAAGGCTTTGAGATTACTGATATAAGAACCGAACAAGGTGGCGTCGTATATTCCGATGTTACCTATGACCTCATTGGCAATATTGGCGAAAATGCAAAACTAACACGGGATACAGTAGCTAAGGTTTTGTCTGGCATTGAGCCTTCTATATTCAAGCAATTTCCACAAAACCCAGAACACTTCATCGCAGAAGCGTCCAGGTTGATGAAAGAGCAAAAAGCCAGCGTCATAATTGAGAAACTCAGCTATGACGGCACCCAAGATCAATATGACACGGACATTTTCACGGCAGCGCAAACCGGTCAAGATTTTTCAAAAGCAACCAAAAAGCTCAAAAACCATATCTATGATTATTGCGTCACGGACTCGGATGCTGAACGCCGTTTTGTGAAAGATTTAGACGTAAGCGATGAAGTTGTTGTTTATGCCAAGCTACCTCGTGGTTTTCAAATCCCCACACCCGTTGGCGATTACAACCCAGATTGGGCAATCTCATTCAAACGCGGCAGTGTAAAGCACATTTATTTCATTGCCGAAACCAAAGGCTCCATGTCCTCTATGCAATTGCGCGAAATTGAAAAAACCAAAATCAAATGCGCGCATAAGTTTTTTGACGAACTCAATGAGCAAGTTGATTCTGATAAGGTCAAATACGACGTTGTCACTGACTATGCGAAACTGATGGATGTTGTGGGAGTGGGAAGGATGGCTCAATGAATATTACCTTCTATTTATATCGCCTAAAAATTGAACGCTCAGAGCAGCGAGATCTATATGAGGATACCAACAGCACAGCCTCGGAAATCATTTGTGCGGCAATTCAGGAAAAACCCTCTAAGGAAATAAGAAAAGGGAATACATGGCATATTGGTAACATTGAACAAATTGGAGAAACGGGGCTGTTTTTCGCTTTTGGGCGGGTCACAAAATCCATTGTTGAAAAATATGACGAAGAGGCAGGGAACTTTCTGGACGAACCCCAACGCCAGGCACCATATACATACGTGATCTTTGATCTGGAAAACCAAGTTTGTGCCGTAGCGCATAAATCCAAAATTGCCCCAAAAGTTTCAGATATTGCTAACAACCTTGCCAAACTCTTGAATGAGACCAATAAGGCCAAGGGAAGTAATCTAAAATTTGTTATGGCTGAAATTAAAGACCCTCACGAGTTTCTTGAATATGTCCGAAACGCCTGGGAGATCAAAAGATTTGACATTGAATTTGGGCAACCTAACCCGATGGATGTCGAACAGGACTTTCAAAAGCCTATGCAAAAACTTCTTGGGAAAACAGGCGGCTCAAAGGGCAAAACCACTATTCAGGGGGAGAACCTTGAAAAAGACCCTATCGAGAAACTTGCTGCGGCGGCGGCAGCAACCGGAAATTCTGCATCTGCGCGGTTAAAGCAGGAAAAAGACAGCAAGTACGTCACAAAAAAACTTGATGGTAACCCGGCCACCCTCGCAACTAATGAGATTGCAACGCAAGGTGAAAAAGTGACGCTTTTGTCCAAAATTATTACGAAATATCAATCTATCAGAAACGCCGGAGAGCAATAAATGAAATGGCGTTACTGGACATGGCTGTTTAAGGGACTGAACGGAAAGCCCGGCATTGTAAAGTTTTGGAATCGCTGGTTATTTCTGCACATAGCGATAGCTACGGCATTGACTATATGGATTTCAATGCCGCTTGCAGAAGTGGCTCGAACCATGATGCTGCCATTGGCTGGGATATTTATTGGATTGTCTTTTGCATGGGCAGGAAATGCACAAGCTTTGTTGCAATCTGATGAAATCGAAAAGATGGTCGAAAAACATGAGGACGGAATTGAAAATTATATATACACATTCCAGACCGCTATTTTAGTTATCCTGATCTCACTCATTGGTTGGGGGTTGGCTGGTCTGGAGGCATTTAGTTCTGTTCCACATTGTTATATTACGTTCGCGTTATATCTAATTTCCAGCATCGCGTTGCGGGAATGTTGGCATGTGGTTCTTGGAAGTCAGCTCATGATTTTGGCGCGGTATAAAATCAAACAAGCGGATGTATCCACAGATACAAACGAAAGTTCGCGAGAAGAATAGTTTTGCCAAACTTCAAACCAAGAGCAGGTTCTTTGACGGTTGATGAGGTTGGTATCACTCGAAATTTGCTGGCTCGCGGAGGATATAAAAATCAGGATATATTGGGGTTAATAAATATGGTTCGTCGCCTTGAGGCGCGCGATGAAACCAATGGCGGTCGCATTTCCGAAGTCAAAACCAATAAACCACGATACAAGGGGATCAAGGCTGTATCTGACAAAGATACCGATGCCTTCATCACTCGGGCAAAAAAACCGGCGGGTTTTAAGAAAATTGATATTGGACCGGTCAGCATAGAAGTATTGGAAATTCTATTTCCAATACGCAAGGGTAACAAAGACCGTCTCACCATCTCCGAAACCGATCAGATCGAATGTAAAGAATCCTATTCTGCTCATTGGACCAGTAATTATATTAAAACCATAGCAGCTTTCGCCAATAACAATGGGGGATATATTGCATTCGGTGTAAAGGATAATACTTGGGAGCTGAAAGGAATAAATAAGTCAAAATTTGAAGGTTTTGACAGAAAAAACTTTAACCAAACAATTAGGCACAACCTAAGCTGTGGCATTGATGTTGATATGGCCACACTGGATTTAGGCGGGAAAACCATTGGCGTGGTTTATGTACATCCAGCAAAAATTAAACCAGCTATGTTTATCAAGCAAAATAATAAAGCCGGTGCCACTGAAGGTCATATCTACTATCGTTATCAAGGCGAGAATCGACTGATTGCACCCGCCGAACTGCAACGAATCATTGAAGAGCGAATTCGCATGCTCTCTAAAACCATCTTGAGTAAACACATCAGCAATATTCTGTCGAACGGGATTGAGAACTCAGCCGTTTTAAACTTGGATTCCGGTGTTGTGGACGGCAAGGCGGGTAACTTTGTCATTGATGAGGAGCTTATGCCTAAAATCAACTTCATCAAGGAAGGTGAATTTGTCGAAAAATCCGGCGCGCCGACATTGAAGTTGATAGGGGAGATCAAAAAATCCACCAAAGTGATTGCGACTCAAACTGTATACGGCAAAGATACGCATAAATATGCTCCTCAAAAAGCTGCTCAGGAAATATCAAAACGATCTGGACGTAGGTTTTCTGTTACTAATCATACGCATGCATGGAAAATGTATAAAGTGCGCCCTCCAACAAATGCTAAATTAAAGGACAAGGTAAATAAAAAATACTGTAATTTTGATGAAGCGCATGGAGATTACACCTATAGCGAAGCATGGATTTCCTTCGTTGTTAAAAAAATCACTTCTGATCAGGAGTATGCCAATTTAAAGGCGTTTCGTTAAAGTCACCGTTTCCCCCCTTGTTTTGAGTCAGCGCCCTTTTAATGGCTGCACTCAAGCTCACAACTGACCTTCCGCTCCCAGATGCGCTTCGCTTTCCGTGAAGGCAGTTGTGTCCTCTCCCTTACAACCAGTGCTCGTCTTCTTGTTCAAAACAAGGAGAAAAACAATGACAAATACATATCACGCAACGCCTTATGACATTTCAGCATCAGGCTTTTATTTCAACACTTATGAGGAATATCTCAAACAATCCGCTAACCATCGCAATGATTATGGTGATCCTGTCGAGGAATACGAAATCCAGTTCATCGACGGTGATAATTACCGCCTGTTCAGTGCGCTTGGTATCAATCAGGCCAATCTCAATGAATGGTTCGATAGCTTTGAAGAGCTTGACGACGAAGACGTTATCAAAATCATCTATCTGAGCGAAGATTTAGGCTATCCCATGGACGGCATTCTTGACCGCCTGGACGATGTGATCCTGTTTGAAGGTTCAGTTCTCGAATACGCTGAAAGCTATCTCGAAGATACTGGCCTTCTGGATCAAATTCCAGAAAATCTGCGCTATTATTTCGATACCGAAAGCTTCGCCCGTGATCTTGTTCTAAATGGTGATATTGCCAGCCTTGAAGTCGATAATACGCATTACGTTGTTCAGGCCTGTTGAGGCCTGAACTTTTCGTATCGTTATTTATCGTGCCATGAGAGCCGCCGGTTAGAAGCCCGGCGGTTTTGGTTTTTGGCATCGTTTGAAGTTGATAACGCGGATGATGTTTTCCAATGTGGCGAGAATGATCCGGCGCTCTTTGGTATCGGGTTCCGTGGTTATCAGTTCTTGCGATAATTGCTGATGCATCGCGAGCAATTCGAGCTCTGAGTATTGCATCAATGTTCCAGTAGTTATGATTGTTAGCATATTGCCTCCTTATCTTTTGACCCAGCCTGTCCAGGTCTTTCGAGGAGAAGCTCAGATCACCAGATGGCGGGGAGGCACCATGGTTTTGGCCATGGTCGTAACAAAGTGGAGAAGGGTTAGAGCTTGCTCGTCCTTGCCGCCAGCACAGCCAGATTGTGAGAAAGTTTCTAGAAAGTCCCCTTGAACAGGCTTGGGAGATTGAGGAGGTTTATGTCTGCATATTGTTGGAAGATTGATCACTGCCAAGGCTCGCTTTGCTCTGATTGCTTTCGTTTTTATGCAAAATTCCTGACCATCCGCACCCGCTTATCAATACCCGGCCCGCGCCAGTCCACGCTTGCGGAGCGTAGCCGCCCCTTGGCGAAGACCCGTGTTGGGAATGACAACCGGCCTCAATCGGACGGTCTTTTAGGAAATTGCAAACGCAAGCCAATCAAAACAAAGGAGAACGATCATGGCACAAACTAAAGACCAAAATACGACAAACACAAACAAGGCTCCGACCTATATAGCCTGGAACGTCACGGGCAGTGACGACAAAACTTTCTGGCAAAAAATAGGGGCGTGCTGGCCACATCAGGACGGCAAGGGCTTATCCCTTCAACTTGAAGTCCTTCCAATCAATGGCCGTGTGGTTTTGCGCCAGCCTCAAGAGGAGACCGCAGAAAGCCCCAAAAAGGCTTAAAATAAGACTTTGGAGGCGCAATCTGCGCCTCCATTTTTTATAATCCAGTCACCTCACAACAAGTTGATCTGGGTTGCGTTGCCTCTTATTTGCACCCGCCCTAGCGTCGCGCTGCAAAGTATAATTTATGGCTTGAGGGGAATTTATATGCAGTGGGAAGAATTGGTCACAGATGGGCATGTGAACGCCGCTAAAATGCGAGCCTCACGACCCTTTATTTTAGGTTTAGGCTTAATCATCTTTTTGTTCGGCGGTTGGGTTTTTGGTGAATATGGCTTGTTTGATCCTGCCTCGATTTCGCTTACCAAAAACGAGCAACAGATCGAGACGCGTCGCGAGGCAATTGACCGTGTTTTTACCTCGATTAAACTTCCCGCGCTTGATGATAGCGCCAAAGCCAAACTTGCCCCTGCCTATGAGTTACCCGTAATTGCCGAGGCAATTTTGAGTGCGTTGAATGACACTGGCAAATTGCCAGATACCTTGCCGGTAGTGAGCATTTCAAAGTCAGAATTTTGGCAGTTTTCCAGTGATGCCGGTAAAATTCAACTTTTGGATGTGGGCAAGTTCAAACTGATTTCAGCTCGTGTTACCGATGAGCAAAAACAACGCCGTTTTAACCTGCGAGTGCCAGCAGATGAGCGGCTTTGGATTGGAGCTTTCAGGAAGGACAAAGATGGAAAGTGGCAGGCCTATAGCTTGTCTGGACGTATTGATGGCGCATCATTGCTCAGCGTCGAAGGAACAGATCGCCTCAATCCTTCCCGCTATCCTGTTACTTTTGAAAAACTGATACCCAAGGCTTTGCTCAAACCCTTAAAAAAACAAAAGGAGGGTTGAGCCATGCTGGGTGAATTTTCTGATCTCCTAATCGGATTTACAATTCTGGCCATTATTTTCGGCCTGTTTATCTCGCAAAAATTCCGTAGCTTTGTGGTTAGCATATTGATGTTGCCAGTGGCCTTAACTTTAAGTGTTTGGTCATTGCAAGCCGCGATATTTTGGTGGCCAGCAAATAAGCTATTAACGGTTTTCCCACGCTCCAAGCAGGCCAGTGGATTGTTTGGTTTATCGATAGAGTTTTTTGGCCGCTTTGTGCGCCATCCTTTGGATAAGCTGCTGGTCGCAGGCAAACGCAAAGATGTGGCATTACAGATTTGGTCAAAAGACAAATACCCGCAGCTTTATTGCAAAGTGCCGAGCGATATAAACCGCCCGCTTTGGGAAGATGGGCGTTTGCCAAATGGGGTTAGCATTACCTGGCTTGCGGATCGCCATGTTACAAAAGAGATGATAGGTCGAGCCGCCAAAATGGGCGTATTGCTGTTCATGGTTCTGGCTGTCGCAACTTTTGTGTTTCTCACGCTTCAGGTGTTGGACGCATTGGCCACGCCATTTGGGAGTTTATTTAATGCTGATTTGCCAGTGTTGGAGAAATGGCCGGGCGAAGATCCAATTTTGCAAAGCCGGTGGGCATTGCTCGGTGGGTTTCTAATTGGCTTTGCCAAGGTTTTTGGATTGACCGTGCTTAACTCCGCTAAATATCTGGCCGCATCTGCCGTTACCGCGATTGGTGCAAGTTTACTGGTATCGATGGTGGTTTTGGAGACAATGCGCCGTGCCAAGGCCGCACCTTACGCGAATATCTCCAAAGATGCCGATGTTCGCTGGCCGTACCGCGCCGAAACTCGCGCTTTGGTCAATGCTGGTTACGCAAGGCAGATTGATCTGGCCAATGGGTATCTCAAAGATGCGAAATTGTTCAATTTGGGCAAGGCCACAGGAACGCTCCGGGTGCGCGGTGATCTATGCGCGCCCAGCAAAGAGCAGGATATTATGCTCGATCAGGACTCGCTATTTCAGCACGTCATGGTGATGGGCGGCACTGGCGAGGGTAAAACTACCGCCATCCTAAAGCCGCTTATGCGGCAATTCATGGATGATCGTAAAACCGGCATGTTCGTCATTGATGCCAAGGGCGTGCTTTGGGAAGATGCCCGCGATATTGCCAAAGATGCGAACCGCTTGGGTGATGTGGTGGTGATTGGGACGGGCAAGGATCAATTGGGTTTTGATGTAACGGCCTTGCTGACCCCAACCCAGATTGCCGCTGTTACGCGCTCGGTAATGCGCCAAATGGGAGGCGGAGAGTCTGATAGCTTCTGGCCTGATATGGCAGCTAATTTATTGCGCCAAGTTTTGGAAGTCGGCCAAGCCTATTCAAAAACTGAGGAATTTAATTCCTGGTACACGCCAGATCATATCGCTCCGCATCCATATTCGCTCTATTGGGCTTATGAGGCTGTCATCAATGAAAATCTTTTGAGTGATGCGATTGGGGAACTGGTAAAAGAGCAGATCAGGCTTGAGGAAGAAATTGAGGCAGGCAGGAAGGCCAAAAAAGACGTTTCAGAATTAGAAGAAAAATTCGAAGCCTTGTCAGAGCCATCATTATTTAGCGCCATGTCTTACTTGCAAGGCTCATGGGCAAGTATGGCCAGTGAAACCAAAACCGGCATTACCGCCAATGTTGTGCAATTACTCGGCGGATTTTCTGGAACAAAAAATCTGCGTAATCGTTTTGCCTCTGGCAAGGATTACGGCATTGCAGATTTGCGTGAGGCCTTGAATGGCAAAATTGTACTTGTTGCCTTGTCCAGTATTGAAGACGGTCTGCCAGCACGGCTGGTTAGCATATTGATCAAAACCTCGCTCTACCGCGAAGCCAGATTGCGAGAAGCACGCATGAAGGCGGAGGGTAAGGAAAAGCCACAGGACAAGCCCTGCATTGTGATGATGGATGAGGTGCAAGAGATTGTAACCGTTGATCCGACCTCTGGCCTAAGCGATGCAACTTTCTGGAATGTGGCGCGCTCAACTGGTCTTGCGGGGGTTTTTGCCACACAGACCGTGGCCGCATTGGAACAAGCCATGGGCAAACGTGCTTCGAGCAATTTCTTGCAACAAGCACGAACGAAAATATTCTTGCGCACAGAAGATCAGGCCACAGTTGAATATGCCTGTTGGTGCGCCGGTAAGTTTGAGCGCAATCGGGTTTATGAGGAAGGCCAGAATGAAAGCCTTGAGCAACGAAAACTGATTGAGGGCTGGAGCGTGCTTGATCCGATTGTCGAGGATCATGAAGCAGAACCAAAGAATCTATGGCGCTTACTGTTAAGCTCGGCATTGTCTCTGGTGATGCCATCAAGAAGGCAATCGGCACGAACAACCAGAAACCCGACCTATGCGCTAGATAAACGCTTCATCCCAAAAGGCGGGTTTGGTGCTAGTGAAGGGGTTAATCTGGCCAAGCTAAGTGCGGAGCAATCATCCGCTTGGCGCGCCGAGGATTTAGAGCGTGATTACCGAACTAAAGGTAATGAGATCATGCCCGCCCTAACACCTGCGGATATAATCGCCATGGGGCGTTGGCACGCTTATGCCCATGTGCAACGCGCCGGGGCGGTAAGGCAGGATATTATGGTTTTGCAACATGATTTTGAGTGAACGGAGGGTTTTCAAATGAAAATATGTGGATTTATAGCGATTTTAGCCCTGCTTTTGGCTGGGAGTGGGATTTCACAGGCAAAAGAGCCTGAAAACAGGCCAATAACGGCGCAAGGGAGCTTTCTAAAGGGTTTTTGTGCCTCAAAGGCGGGCAATCTACCAGAATTATGCAAAACAATCGCAGAAGGGCTTAAAATCGCAAAAATTGATACGCATTACCGTGTAAAGGGTAATGCGCGTTTGCGCGAAGCTCCCAACACCAAAAATGCGAGGGTGGTTGACTCGATTTCCAAGGGGCGTGAGTTTGAACCTTATGGCCGGATAATGGATGAAGCCGGTGAGCCGTGGTTGGTATTGATGCGTGGCGATGATGTAGCGTTTCTAAAACAGGAATTGGCGGAAGAGGTGTTGCCCGCCAATTGAGGAAAAAGTCGCCAGCTTGGCTGGCGACGATTTTTGGGGTTTTAGAATTAGCGACCCATTAGCGACTTTGGCCTTGAGCTTTGTGCTTATTGGTTTCCTGATAGGCGTGGTGCAAATCTAGCTGTTTGGTTCTGTGGTGTAAGACCTGCTTATCTAGTTTTTCGACTTCTTTTTGTGGATAATCACGCCCACCCATCTTGGGTTTGTAGGTTAGTTCGGGGTGGTTGTTTTTGAGCATAGCATCCTCAGTTCTTTTTTTTACTTGATCCATAGCCTTGCGGCTCATTTGCGGATGCGCTTTGGCAATTTCTAGATCGCGCATGTCTGGTTTTATGGTTGGATGCTTGAGAGCCGGTTGGTTCTCGTAAAAGACATCCTTGATGGATCGCGCCGTCCAATGTGCTTCGGTCAAGAATTTGCTCCAATTTTGAATATCCAAACTGCGACTAAGGCAGTGAAAGAGCCGTGCGTAGTGGAAATACTTTATCTTTTTGTGATATTATGTAAAGGTTGAAAGGCCATTT
>JAJCYQ010000037.1 GCA_029262835.1 Bacteroidota bacterium | reverse complement strand
CGCCACCTCCTGCTCGTCGACGTCATAACGATGCAGTTGCACGAGATCTTCAACTGACAGCTGGTAGCCGGCCTCCCTGTAGGTGCCAGCGTAGCCAGGCTCGACATCGTAGCGACTCAGCTGCACCAGATCCTCGGTGTCGAGATCCGTGTATCCCTGATCGCGGAAGTCGCTGACATATCGCGGGGTCACTTCGTATCGGGCCAACTGGATGACCTCGTCCAACCCGAGCCCGGGGATTCCACTCTCGCGCAATGCCCGCATATAGGCACCGTCGGCATCCGACCAAACCAACCGGAGCACCTCCATTACTCGCAGCTGGCGAACACCGAGCGCCTCCAGCTCGCCGGGTAGCTCGGCGTCGATCCCGTAGCTCACCCACTGACGTAGTTCATCGAGCCGCACGACACGATTCTCGGACCCGTCGAGCTGTTCCAGGAAGTCTTCGTCCAGACCCCTGTCGACGAGTTCGTCGATTGCCCCGGCGGAAATCTCGATGATGCCGTCGTCGACACCCATCGAAACGTTGCGCCCACGATTGAAGCTCCATTGCTGCGAGGCCGAGGGAGGTAGCGCTACGGTCGGCGCCGGAGCCATTGGAGCCGCCGCCGGTAGAGACAACGAGGCAGCGGCCAAAGGTGTCGGGGCGACCTGGGCCGGTGCCGCAGCCGCGAGGGTGTACGCGCTGGGCACTACGATGGCCGCAAGCACCAGCAGCGCTGTGAGGCCAACCGAAGACAGGCGAGGCGATGGGCGTGTTGACGGGTTCATGATGCGTTGGATTCTCCGACCAAGGGGATGGGAAAAGCTGCCATGTGCAATCGCGGGGAGACCGGGCCGTTGGCCGCCGAGGGCAGTTGCGGCGTCGAGGAGCGACTGGCAGTACGAACTCGCACGCCCAGTGTCGACCACCGCCATGTCGTCGCAACAATCCTCGCCGACGTGGCGCAGTTCACGGCGCAAGAGCCAGTAGACGGGGTGTACCCACCAGACGAGGCCGCCGAGGAAGACGAGCGCCTCGACCCACAGATCACGACGCCGATGGTGCGCCACTTCGTGGGCGATGACCGGGCGTAGACGGGCCGCCGGCACGTGCTCGACGATCTCCGTCGGAAGAATGATCCTCCGCTTCCAGAGGCCTGCGGCAGCCGGTCCAATGCCGGCCGCGGAGGAAACGAGGTCCGGTACGCGCCGCAGCCCTTGTCGACGACTGGTGTCTCGCACGATACGCAGCAACACCGGATCGGTGACCGGATCGGTCCGCCGAACCACATTCCTCAATCCGATCAACTGACGTCCCCGAGCGCCCAGCAGACAGAGGGCACCCATCAACTGGATCACCAGCAGCCAGGCGCCGAGACGGGGGCGCGCTGCCGTCGACGCCTGAACCGAAGCAGGGCTCGGTGTCGGCAGGGCAAGCACGCGTGCTCCATTCTCCCGAGCGCTCGGCGGCATCGTGGCACTCGCCTGCAACTTCGCCGCGTGGTCGACTTCCAGCGCCGGGCTCCTCTCCATCTCTAGCGAAACAGGCGCGGAGAGTACCGCCGCGGAGCGAGCCACCGGTTCGACCTTCGCGGCGACGAGCTCCAACGGCAGCGGCAGCTCGATCTGGATCGCCCAGGGCGCGGGGACGGACGGCACCAGGAACTTCATGATGGCCAAGCACAGCAGGCCGTAGCGCAGCGAACTGGGCGCGCGGCGACCCAGTCGAACGATCAGCCACACGACCAGCCCCAACACCGCAGCCTCCAGCGCCGCGGGAAGTAACAGCTCGAACCAGTTCGCAGCAAGACCATCAAGCCACTCGGAACCGCTCATGCCCCCTCCTCCCCTTCCACCTTCAGACGATCGATCAGTGCCTGCAGCTCGACGATCTGATCGGCATCGGGGGGTGCGGCGTCGAAGAGCGACGCCATCAAGGCGACCGCGTCACCGCCAAAGATTCTTTCGCGCAAGCGCTCGAGCACACCTGCGTAGGTGCTGCGCGCCTCCTCGGTAGGATGAAAGACGAACGCCTTGCCCGACGCGGCCTTCCGGTGCCCCACCAGGCCGCGCGCCTCGAGCCGCTTCAACAAGGTCATGACCGAGCCGTGCGCCATCGGCCGATAAGACCCCATGGCCTCGCGCAGCTGGCGGGCGGTGGCGCCGCCTAGCCTGTCCAGACAGGCGAGCACTTCGAGCTCAGCCTCGGGAATCCGTAATGCGTTCACAACGCCTTGATCGAGGGGATCGTTCTAGGGTCTTCAAACCATATATAGACACTTGTCAATTTTCAAGTGCCCGTGCCACGCCCCTCATGTCGCCCACGCGCACGCGCTCGTACTAAGCGGGAAGACCGATGCGCGACGCAAGGTCCGCAAAGCGCGGATCGGCGCGGAGCGCCTCGAATCGAGGATCAACCTGCAGATAGACGAGCTGCGGAGCCCTTGTCTCGTACGCAACCTCGAGCCACTCGAACGCATCCTCGGGGCGGTTCGCCAGCGCGCCAAAGACCGCAGTGCGCCAGGGACGGCTTCCGTCAACAGCGTAGGCTTTGAACAAGATCTCCCAATACTCGCGCGTGGCCTCTGCCGGTCCCTTTGCAGCCAGCGTCGCGAACCGCTCCGGGCCCAAGCTGGCCAGCGCATAATCGCCGAGCTGTTCGAATTCTTCCACTGGCTGCCCCAGAGCCTCGTAAGCATGAATCAGGCAGGTTTTCGCGCGCGGGTGATCCGGCACAATGTCGTACGTCTGGCGACAATGGCGAATCGCGTCCTGGTAGCGGCCAGCGTACAGATACGTCCAGCCAGCCCCGGCCGTGACCGACTCCGACATCGGG
>JAJCYQ010000036.1 GCA_029262835.1 Bacteroidota bacterium | reverse complement strand
CTTTTTGGAGATACGCGTCTTGCCACGGTACGTACCGCTCTGCCGCTCGCGCAGGTTGAGTCCGGCGTAGCGAAGGAGCGCACGTTTCGAGTTGAAGTCGCCAAAGGGCCCGGCCTCGCCAGCGATGCGGGCGAGGTTGTAGAGTGTCAAGCCGCTGACAGACTGGTCGAGCGTACACAAAAAGCCAGCCTCTTGGAGACGCTGTCCGTGCGCTTCGATACCTGTTCTCAGGGAGTCAATCCGAACCTCAATGCGCTGCAGGTCCGCCATCAGGTCGCCAATGCGGCCTACGAGAATAGATTCTGCGCCAGAGAGGCGCGTGGCAGCGGCCTCTGCCTGGGCAAAAATCCTGTCGAGCGTTTTATCGTGCACGCCGGGGACGCGTCGCCGCATGGTGCGGCCAAACCGGATCCGGCCAGCGCGGACGATGGCCGCTGGACTCAGGCCATAGGCATCAATCACGGCGCGTCCCGTTGGACTGAGAAAGCGATTCACTCCGATGTCGTACCCGGGAAAGAGGCTGAGGCTCGTCGTGATGATACGCTGCTTTGTGCGCGAACGCGTACGCTCGTCGGCATCGGCTGCGGCCGTGAGCAGGCGGAGCTCTTCGTAGATGGCAGGAAGCTGGCGGCACGGCTGCGTTTTACCGAGCCGAACGGCCAGTTCGATCACACGAGGGTCCTTGATGTCCGTTTTGCCAGTGTCAAGCGACTCGATTTTGCGCAGCTGTGCGACCTGTTCACCGGAGACATGAACGACAGTACAGCCCGCCGCCCTCGCTGCGGCCACCAGCGTCCGTTCGTACCCACCGGAAGGTTCGCAGGCCACGAGAAGACCGGACAACTCCTCGCTGGCAGCAAATTGGCTAAGCGCGGAGAGATGGGCAGTAATAGCAGGCGTCGTATTGGGGATGCGCCGGTAGGAATCCGTGAGCCGGACGTAGCAGTCCAGGAACTGTTTGCTGACGTCTACCGAGAGGACGAGTTTACCCGAGGCATTGACGCCGGGCCTTGTAGAGACGATATTCATGGCGGGGCCGAGTGTGCTCTTGATTGTGATTGGACTCACAGAGAGGGTAGCGAGGCCCCGTCTTTTTGTCCAGCACTCGGCCTAATAGTATGGTGCTGCTGACTCTCACTACTCGGGTTGCTGGTCTGTGAGGTGTGTGACTCGTAGACTTCGAAGAGCTGCTGCGTCGGTCGCAGCCGATCGCCCACCGTTATTGGGACGCTGGCAACTCCGTGTTCACTGATGCGTCCAAAGGAGATATGATGGTCGCATTTGTCGCGAGAACCCGCTATGACAGACTGGAAAAGCAGAATCACGTTCAATCCTAATCAGTGTGGAGGCCGTCCTTGCATTCGAGGCATGCGGATCCGAGTGACGGACGTCTTGGACCTGCTCCTGGCTGGTTTGACACCGAAGGAAATCCTCGAGGAGCTTCCTGATCTTGAGATGGAGGACATCCAGGCGTCAATACAGTTCGCAAGGAGCCGAGTTGACCATCCGGTTGTAGCGGCGTGACCCTCTGGTTGGATGCTCACCTGTCGCCCAGTCTGGCGCCGTGGATAACGTCCGAGTTTGACGGCATCGAATCCGTGTCGCTCCGAGATCTTGGGCTACGTCATGCCGAGGACCTCGAAATATTTCGTGCAGCACGAGAGGCGAAGGCAGTCGTGATGACGAAGGACGGTGATTTTGCGAGTCTTGTCGGGCGCCTCGGTTCTCCTCCTGAGATCATCTGGATTCGATGTGGAAACACATCGAACGCAAGGATGCGTGAAATCCTGACCGGCAAAATGAGTGCTGTGGCTTTACTTATCCGTAAAGGGGAACCGCTCGTAGAAATCAACTGTGACTGAGCGCCCTATAACCTGGCGATCTTGCGGGCTCGCTGGCAACGAAAGCGTCTTCGGGGAGGTGGTGTCGTCGATCCGGCTGGAGAGGGTGGCGTCAACGTGCTGGTCCGCATCGCACCGGAATCCGAGGTGTTTGAGCCGCCGGACACGGCCGGTCCAAGCATGTGACAGCCGGATCTCCTACATTTCTGGAAGGCGGGCGGAGGCTCGCCGCAAATCGCCCAGCCGTTATAGCCCGCTATTGACGTCGCCTGCAACCCTTCAGGGGTCATCTGGTTGAACATGGCCAGACTACCGAGACTCGATTATGAAAGCACATCGTTCAGAGGCCAAGGTATCCGGTGACGGGAGCGTCACTGTGCATGGTGTCCCTTTCAAGCACGGAGAGGAGGTTGAAGTAATCGTTCTTCCGAGCCGACCCATATTGACTATCAAAAAGGGAGAAATGCCTTTGAAAGGCAGCGTTCTGCGGTATGATCGTCCGACGGACCCTGTTGTTGAGGCTGATGACTGGGATTCGGCGTGATCGTTCTTGACACGCATATTTGGATTTGGTGGGTAAGCCAGCGCGATCAGCTTTCAGAGAGGCTTCGGATGCAACTGGACGACGCCGAAGAAGATAGCCTGGGTGTCAGTGCCATTTCGTGCTGGGAGGTCGCAAAACTCGTTGAGCGAGGTCGTCTCGAACTTGGCCAGTCAGTTGAAAGTTGGCTGCAGACGGCCCTCGCTTACCCCTCGATCCGGCTGATTGACCTTCTTCCAGAGATTGCGGTCGCTTCGACCCAATTGCCAGGGACGTTCCATCGAGACCCTGCCGACCAAATAATTGTCGCGACTTCGATCGTATTGAATTGCCCATTGGCAACAGTTGACAAAAGAATAGCCGCCTACGAACACGTCAGAACAATCGAATAGTCAGGCGGGCTATGACAAGCGAATTTTGCGGGCTCCCACGACTGGGTGTGCCGGTCTGAAACAGTTACTTTCTGGCAGGGGCGCGTCTGCTCGCCGCAAATCCGCCCACCGTTATGCCGCAACTGCGCTATGCCTGAACCGGAAGCTGGTGAGGGCGTTCGAGACACGAACCAACTGAACGAAGCCTAGCTGAGCGAACTGATGAAGCGGCACGATGTCTATCATTCCGATCCTGAGATTATGAGCGGGGTACCGGTCTTCGTCGGCACTCGGGTTCCCGTTCAAATTCTTCTCGACTACCTCGAAGGCGGTCATACCTTAGACGACTTCCTCGAAGGCTTCCCTGGTGTGAGTCGGGAGCAAGCGGTGTCGTTCCTCCAACTGGCAAAGGAAGCCCTCCTCGCAGCCTGATGCGCGTGCTACTGGACGAGAACCTTGACTGGCGACTGCGGCGGGAATTCAATGATGAGCATGATGTGGTCACGGTGCAATATCGAGGGTGGGGTGGGAAGAAGAACGGAGAACCGCTGCGAGCAGCAGCGGCAGAGTTCGATGTACTCGTGACGCTTGACGTGGGTTTGGAGCACCAGCAAAACTTGCCCTCGTTTGATATAGCCGTGATTGTGATCCGGGCAGCCAGTGCCGACTTGGTAGATTTGCAACCGGCGCTGCCAGCCGTGAACGCGTTGCTTCCGTCGGTGCAGCCGGGGCAGTCGTATGTTATTGCGGCATAACAAGGACTTGCACACGGATCCAAGGCTGCACGGTTTATACGTTGCAGGGCCAATGATGCTTCTGTAGCTTCGAGCAAACACCGGTCTGCCTTGGGCCGGTGAAGCCCGAACCGCTATACAGCCCGGGCTCTTTGATTGGAAACCCAGTCGATCCCAGACGTTCAACCATGGAAGAACCACTTTCCGATCGCGGCTATGCGCACATATCAAGTCAACATTTCAGAAGAGGCGGCTCGTCAACTTGAGACGATTGCCAAAGAACAGGGTGTGTCTGCCGAGGACTTTGTCCGTCGCGTAACCGAAGAAATAGTAAATCAGCCCAAACTGGCCTTTGAGGAAGTGGCGGACCTGGTTCTAGCCAAAAACCAGGAGCTCTACAGGCGTCTGGCTACCTGATGCGCTATCTCACCCTCGATGAGGTTACGCGACTGCACACACTTCTGATCAAGCAGTCTGGAGGAATAGACGGACTGCGCGATTCAGGCGGTCTCGAATCAGCTGTCCATCAACCTCAGGCGACGTTTGGCGGCGAGGACTTGTACCCAACGCTGGAACAGAAGGCAGCTTCATTGGCATTCTCCTTGGTTAACAATCACCCGTTTTTGGATGGGAACAAGCGTATCGGACACGCCGCCATGGAGGTATTTCTGATCTTCAACGGCTACGAGATTTCAGCAAGCGTGGACGTTCAGGAGGATCTGATTCTCAGCGTAGCAGCAGGAGGCACGTCTCAAGATGAGTTGGCTACGTGGCTTTCCCAACACGTTGTCCGGCGGGCTGTATAACCAGGCAATCTTGCGGACTCGCAGAGCCGGGGGTACCTTCGGATCATTGAAGGTGAGCGCGGAGCTCGCCGCAAATCGCCTGACCGGTATACGTCAATCGCTTCCATCGCTGTAGTTGTCTGAACCGCGCTCCCCAGGCAGCGTTAGAACCCGGTACCTTTTGAGAGTAGGTGCCTTATGAAACGAGAACAAATATATCATTCGGACCCGGAAATCCTTGCAGGACAACCGGTTTTCACAGGGACCAGAGTTCCAGTGAGCACTTTGTTGGTGTATCTGCGCAAGGGAAAGAGGATCGAGGACTTTCGGGACGATTTCCCAACGGTCTCCCGTGAACAAGCAGAAGCGCTACTTCAGTTGGCGGAGACCGAACTGGTGTCGGCAGCGTGACCAGGGCTCTGCGCGACGAAAACTTGCCGCGCAAGCTCAAGTGGTCACTGACGGCAGATGCCGTCACGGTTCCCGAGCACGGATGGGCTGGCGTCAAGAACGGGCAGCTGCTCAAATTGGCGGCTCAGGAGTTTGGTGCCTTCGATCAACAGAAGCTTTCAGGCCGCTCGTCCGGGAAAGCTGATTCACGTGGACGTATAACCTGGCGTTATACGTACCGAGATATGGAGTCTAACATGATGAAAGAGAAAAAGGGAGTCGCACTCGGGCTATGTGCATATTCCGGTGTTCCCGGCCACCCATTCCGGTCGAAGAGAGCCACCTGTTCCGGTTGAACGCGGCCATCTTGTCGGAGCGTAGCGAGGGGTCGGGTTTCAGGATGATGGGTGGCTTCGTTCAGGATTCAGACCCTGCT
>JAJCYQ010000035.1 GCA_029262835.1 Bacteroidota bacterium | reverse complement strand
CAACCGCATGCACACGTCCATCGGCGACCAGAGCCCGGCCCAGTTCGAAGCTGCGAAACGGCGGCCGTGCCGAGGCCGGCAATCAGCTGTGGAAGCTGCCGCGCCCGTGGAAATCGATTCTCGATTCCCACCGTCGCTTGGACAACGCTCTGCGTTGCCCACAGCTCCCACAACCGCTACTACTACGACCAGAATGACTCTTAACTAAGTGTCCGTGAAACTGGGGCAGGCCGAATCCGGACGGCCACCCGCACGTAGCCGAATACGTAGCCGCTACGAGTCGAGAAGGGTGCCTCGCTGGCCGTCCGGCCGTTGGGCGCCGACGGGCGCGAGATCCTTGGTGACGGCCCTGGAGTCTCGACCGGCCCCGCGTTCGATCCGGCTGATCCAACCGTGCGAGTCCCGACGTCCAGCTCGAAGGAGCCTCTGACTCAAGTTGGACCGCTGGGGTCGACTGAGGCTCGACGCCTCCCCGCCGACGGTGAACGGCGCCGTGCTGACCTCGAAGCCACGGGATGCTGTTGCCAGCCTCGGGTCCGTTATCTACTCGGGGCCGGATCTCCTGCCGCGAGGGAATGGCAGATCGCCTCTATCCAAGCTCCGACCGCTCCTTGGCGACGAGTTCGACGCAGTCGGCGGTTTCAATGCGTTCCTCCTCGAGCGTCGCCAATAGCCCCCGTCGGATCGCGTCGAGATTGGACGCTTCGTGTTCCACTCCGATGCTGTGTTCGCACTGGGAGATGCCGGCAAGAAGGGCCTCCTGCCCTTCACAGCCGGGCCCTTCCCAGTCTGGTGGTCCGTATGCGGAACGTAGCCGGAGGCTGATCAAACCATGGGCTCGACTCGGGCCTACTCGGCACGCAGCGTTTGCAACGGATCCGCCTGTGACGCCTTGTACGCCGGCACGAAGCAGGCGGCGAGCGCCGCAGCAGCGAGAAGCGCCGTCACCGCGACGAACGTGATCGCGTCGGTGGGCTCGATGCCCCATACCAGGGTTTGCATCAGGCGGGACATCGCCAGCGCGCCGACGACGCCGATGCTCAGTCCGATGCCCGTCAGCATCAAACCGTGCCCGAGCACCAGCCGGATGAGGTTGCTGCCCGCTGCCCCGAGCGCCAGACGGATACCCATCTCACGCTTTCGCTGGCTGACCGAGTACAGCATCGATCCGTAGATGCCGCCGCAGGCGAGAAGCGACGCCACGACGGCGAAGACGCCGAGCAGGACGGAAAAGAACCGCGGCGTCGCAAGCGAGGTCGACACCCGCTGGCGCATGGTGATGATGTCCTCGATCGGGAGGTCGGGCTCGAGCGCCCACACTGCTTCGCGCACGGCGTCGACCACGGACTCGAAGTCCGCCTGCGAGCGCACGCCAACGTGGAACATGGGGAGACCCCCACCGAAACGCGCGTAGGGCACGTAGACAGCGTTGTCGATTTCACGGCTCAGACCGAAGTGCTGCACGCCTTCTGCGACGCCGATGACGGTGACCTCGTCGCTGCCGCCGAGCACCAGCGTGCGGCCGATCGGATTCTCCGTGCCGAACACCGCCAATGCGGCGTGGACGTTGATTACTGCGACCGGAGGCTCGACGCTGTTGTCGGCAGGAACGAAGTCCCGTCCGTGTCGCAGCGGTGCACGCAGCATGGTGAAGTAGCCGGGCGTCACGGGATGCACCACGCTTTCCGTCTCTGCATCCGCCGTTGGCTGCCTCTTGTCACGCACTGAGGTGGTCCAACAGCAGCGACTGCGGCCGTGGCGCACGAACGGTAGCGCCCACCCGGCAGCGACCGCCTGCGTGCCGGGAAGCGACTCGATCCGCTCGGTGAGTCGGCTGGCGAAAGCCACGCGTTGGGCGCCGGTGAAAGTGGGTCCGAGTGGCACCGAGAGGTCGACGATCTGCTCAGTCTCGAATCCCGGGTCTACCTGGACCATGGCGACTAGGCTGCGAAACGAGAGGCCGGCACCTACGAGAAGCACCAACGCCAGGGCGATCTCGGCGACGACCAGGGCGCCGCGGGTGCGACGCCCGCGCCGACCGGTGGTCACGCTGGCGGCACCCTCCTTGAGCATCTCGTTAACATCGGCACGGGCCGCGTGCAACGCCGGAAGCATGCCGAACAGAATCCCGGTACCGACCGAAATCAGGAAAGCGAAACCGAGCACTCGGGGATCCACCGCCACGTCCTGTAGGCGCGGGATATTGCCGGGGTTGAGGGCGGCGAACAGATCCACGCCGAGGTAAGCGACCACAATCCCGCCGCCGCCGCCGACAACGGCCACAGCAACGCTCTCGGTCAAGAGCTGTCCCATGATGCGCCCGCGGCTGGCGCCCAGGGCGCCGCGCAAGGCAATCTCGCGGCCGCGCTCGGTACCGCGCGCCAGAAAGAGATTGGCGACGTTGGCGCAGGCAATCAGCAACATGAACCCGACGGCGCCGAGCAAGAGGTACAGCGTCGAGCTCACCGACCCCACCGTCGCCTGGCGCAGCGGCTGCAGCGGCACGGTGCGCAACGCCCCGTCGCGACGAACGTAGTAGTCGGGGAACTCCTCGGCGCGCAAAGCTGTAAGGGCGTCGAGCTGCTCCTGCGCCATCTCGATCGATGCGCCGTCGGCTAGACGACCGGCCACCGACAATACGTGGAAGCCCATATCGCCGTCGTACTCAGGATTGTCGACCTCGAGCGGCAACCACACATCGACGCGACTGTCCGTCAGCGCCTCGGGCGGCTGGAAACTCGGACCGACAATGCCGGCAACCACCAGCGGCTGCCCATGGACCATAATCGTCTCGCCGACGATGTCCGGGTCGGCGCCCCATCGCCGCTGCCAGATCCCGTGCCCGAGCAGAACGACGGTAGGATCGCCGGTGAACTCGTCGGGCGTGAAGAGCCGACCGAGATGAGGGGTAGCGCCGAAGATCTCGAAGAAGTCGGTGGACACGCGGGCGGCTGCGACCTGTTCCGGAGCGCCGTTGCCGGTAAGGTCGACGCGGTCGTCCCACACGCCAGCGATGGCACTGAGGGCCTCGAGGCGAACGGACCACTCGTTGTAGTCGGGGAAGTTGTGAGCACCCTCCGTAAACAGCACGAGGCGTTCCGGCTCCGGATACGGGAGACTACGCAGCACCACCGTGTCGACGACGCTGAAGATCGTCGTCGCAGCGCCGATCCCCACCGCCAGGATGAGAATCGCCGATAGCGCGAAGTCTGGTTTCTTGACCAACGTGCGGGCCGCGTACCTGAGATCGTGCAAGAGAGTCGACAACATTTCGCGCGGCTCTTTTCTCCGGGGCGGGCGCCAGTCGCCGGCGCTTCCGGAGTCATGTTGGCGGCGGCGCTCGCTCCAGTGGCTGCCGGCCGCGCAAAAAAGGAGATGCCCGGTCGACCAGGCCAGCAGGCGCCAACCGCCAAGCCATCCGCGATCGCGGGCCTCGACATACAGGTCGTGAAATAGGTGCAGGGCGTCGTCGGCGTGCTGATCGCGGATGGACAGCGGCATCAGACGCAGCAACGTGCTGTATACGCGCACCGCCAACGGTGCAGCGTCCTCGGGGACGGCGGCGTTCATCGCCGCGACTCCGGACCAGGGATGAGGTTCCTGGCCCGCGCCACGTCGGCGAGCGTGGCGAGTCGCTGGGCCTCGAGTACGACCACCTCGTCACCGAGCTCGGTAATGCTGTAGTAGCGACGCTGCTTGCCGCCCGACTCGGGCGTCGCGCGAAGCTCGGCCTTGACAATCAAGCCGGTCCGGATCAGCCGCTTGATGGCGCGGTATAGATTCGCCGGATCGAGTTTCACCTGCCCCTCGCTGTCCGCCTCAACCTGCTTGACGATCCCGTAGCCGTGCCGCTCCGTCGCGGCCAGCGAAAACAGGATCAGATAGTCACGAGGGTTTAGCGGTATCAGTGCTTCGGGATTCATCGAGGCCTCGGCTCGGGGGGGCGGTGCAATCTGACTGAATGCGACGCGCTCGGAAAGGTGACCGACAGACTATAAGTCAAATGACATTATGTCGAGTGACCGTAACCGCAGTCGATTCGTGCCCGCGTCCTGTTCGGTCCGCATTGTGAGGGGACCATCCTCCTCAGCGACGGATTCTCACTGCGCCGCTCTGTCCGGCTTCCAGCCGACCAGGAGTGCTCAAAGGCCCCGTCTCCATTGGCTCCTGCCCCAAAAGCGAATATCCGGGGCCAGGCATCGGCGCGCACGTAGCCGAATACGTAGCCGCTATCGGTAGCGGATCAGACGGCTCTCGCTGTAGTCCGGACTCCAAAACAGGGGTCCGTTCGCGAACAAGCGGCGTTGCTGGCGGCCAGTAGATAGCCGCCCGATTGTCCTCAGTGTGGTCGCGTACAACCTGCGGCGGTTCGCTCGGCCGCGGTGCGAGCTAGTCCAGCTCGAAGTAGTCCCGGAACATTTCGCGGACGATGCTCGCTTCCGGCCGATTCTCTTCGAACGCGGCCCTCCGGAGCGCCTCCGCCTCGTCGTCGTTAAGCCAGAACGTCTTTCTGACCTGGCCACTCTTTCGAGTCGTGGTTCCACCCCTCGGACCTGGTTTCTCGCGCCCTTTTGCCATGGTGCATAACTTACAAAGTCCCCAATAGCGTACTTGCGTACTTTCGTACTCGGAAGGTACGCTCCGACCATGCTCCCGGGGTACTGTCAAGTTAACGAGCGGCCTGACAGAGTTCGCCGATGAGCAACGATCGGCTGAGCTACCGTCGGCATCGGTTCCCACCTGAGATCATCAGCCACGCCGTGTGGCTGTATCACCGGTTTGGTTTGAGCCTCCGAGACGTCGAAGATCTTCTAGCGGCGCGTGGCGTCACCGTCTCGTACGAGGCGATCCGGTATTGGTGCACGAAGTTTGGGCCCGAGTACGCCGCCAACCTCCGGCGGCGGCGAGGCCGACTCGGAGACGCGTGGTTTCTTGATGAGGTCTTCGTCACGATTCGCGGCCAGCGGCACTATCTCTGGCGCGCCGTCCATCAAGACGGCGACGTGATCGACATCTTGGTCCAACGCCGACGAAACTCCGGCGCAGCAAGGCGGTTCTTCCGGAAGTTGTTGAAAGGGCAGGGGAGCGAACCGCGGTGGTTGATCACCGACAAGCTCGGAAGCTACGAAGCCGCGCATCGGAGCGTGATGCCGTCAGTCGAACATGTCACCGCGCGCTACGCGAACAACCGAGCTGAGGTCTCACATCAGCCGACCCGACAGAGGGAGCGTCAGATGCGCAGGTTCAAGTCGGTTGCTCACGCTCAACGGTTC
>JAJCYQ010000034.1 GCA_029262835.1 Bacteroidota bacterium | reverse complement strand
TAGCCTGGTGAGATCAGGGTCGCGCGCCAAGGGTTGCCGCCATGAGCAGCGACGAGCCGCGCCATCAATCCGCTAGGGTTTGCGAGCGATCGCTAGCAGACTGCTGCCGATGGCCACAGGGATACGCCCGAGAAGCCGGTCTTCCGCGCCGGTCCACAGCGTCAACAGCCGGTTGACCGGGGCCGCCGGGATCCGCGGCACACCGGGCTCTCCGTCGCGCAGCGACTCCGATAGCCGCTGCGCAAGCTTGGCCAGGTGCACCCAACGGAACATATACCGCGCCACCACGAGGTCGGCCACCGGCGACAGGAGATCCACCAGTTCGGAGCGACGGTACCTCTTCACATGGTGGTTCAGCTCGTCGTGTCGGGTCCAAAGGTGCATGAAAGCCGGCACCGTCACGATCATGATGCCTCCCGCCTCCAACAACTCCCCCGCCCTCCGAACGGCGCCGGCAGCATCCTGGATGTGCTCCAGAACATCCAGAAACAGGATCAAGTCGTAGTTGCCGTCGGGCGCGAACGTCGAGTCGAACGGCCCCACATGGATCCGCCGTGCCCGCCCGGCGTCGCTGAGCAGCCTCTCGTCGGGCTCGACGCCCTCGACGCGCTCGGCCTGCTGGGCAAGCCGGTCGAGCAGGAGCCCGTCGCCACAGCCCACATCCAGCGCCCGTCGCCATCCCGCCGCGGGTCGGAGACGGGCCAGTTCGCGTAGCACGATCGCTTCGCGTGCCCGCCACCACCAATGCTCTTCGTAGAGCCGACGATAATGCTGTCCGTAGGTCGGGTCCATGAACACTCAGCGTTGCCGTGACTTTCCGTTCACCAGGCGCCCCACCACGTACAACGGGCGGGCCTTAACCTCTTCGTAGATCCTGCCCACGTACTCTCCGATAATGCCGAGGAAAAACAGCAGCACCCCGGTCATGAAGGACATGACGAACAGCAACGCCGTGAAGCCTTCCGGTGACCGACCCAGGGCGACCTTTGCGTAGAGCGCGTACAGACCATACGTCGAAGTCATCGCCAGCGCCGCGAAGCCCAACAAGGCCGCCACGCGGATCGGAATCGTCGAGAAGGCGAACACACCATCGAGCCCGAGACCGACCAGACGCCATAGCGAGTACTTGGATTTACCCGCATGTCGGCTGGCCCGCTCCACGGGAAGACCCAGCTGACGAAACCCGACCCAGGCGCGGAGTCCGCGCAGGTAGCGCTGGCGTTCGGGCGCCCGACGAATTTCGTCGACGACCCGGCGCGACAGCAGAGCGAAGTCGCCAGCGTCCACCGGTAGTGCGGGCCGTGCCAGACGCGCCAACATCCGGTAGTAGGTCCAATAACACGCCCGCAGCCAGGCCGGCTCCTTGCGTAGATGACGCGTCGCGTACACCACGTCGTAGCCCTCGTCGAAGGCCTCGAGAAACCGCGGAATCTCCTCGGGCGTGTCCTGAAGGTCACCATCCATCACCGCCGTCACACTGCCGGACACGTGATCCAGCGCCGCCGACAGGGCCGCCTGGTGTCCGAAATTGCGCGACAAGCTGATGGCCGTGATCCGATCGTCGCCCTTTGCGGCGACCTCCATCAGTTCCCACGTGCGATCTGTACTCCCATCGTCGACGAGCACGATCTCGTGAGGCCCGCCCGGCAGGCTTTCGAGGACGGCGCCCAGCCGGCTGAGAAGTTCCGGGAGATTCTCTTCCTCGTTGAAGAGCGGCACCGCTACACTGACTCGAAGCTGGCTCATACCGAATTCGTATCCTCGTTGGCACCTGGTCTCGCCGCCATCAAGACGGGCATTCCAGTGGCGACACGCAAACGACCTTGAATCGGGCGTCGACATAGCGAACAGGCATCCGCGTGTCCGTATCGTGCGGGAGCACCGCGTACCGCGCTCCGTAGCGTATTCCCAACATCTCGAGACGTTCGTCGTCGATCAGACGATAGCCCGTGCGGAAGTCGCCGATGCTCCCGGGCCCTTCGAAAAGCGGTGCGAGACAGCACGCCCGCATCCGTTCGTACCAGTTCACGAGCTGGGCCCCGGAGAACGCGACGCCCTTGAAGTCGACGACGATCGGCCGTTCGGCGCGCAGCCGGAAGCGTCCGAGGTCAGGCGGCACGATGAACACGTCGTCGGGCGACGTCGAATCACGAGCCCACTGTTGCAGACCCTCCAGGTCCCCATCTCCCTCGGCCAGTGTGACGACCGGCAGACGAAGGGACAAACGGTCCGCCACGGCGATAGCGGCAGGTTCCCTTCGCCCGGCCAACGCTCCCAGCGTAAGCACTAGCAGGAGCCCATAGACGCTCATCACCCAACGTGCACGCCGAGGCGTTGTTGATGCCGGCAGCAACGTCGTCGCAATCAGGAGCCATGCCACCAAGGGTTCCCCCGGGCGGACTCCGTACGGCGTCGCCATCAACGCTGCTGCGCCGGCTGTCATTGCGATCGGCAGAATCGAGCCTGACAGCCGCGACGGGTGCCGCTCGGCAACGAATCCCAGACTCTGCCCGAGAAGCGCCCCAACCGCGTAGAACTTGCCGAAGCTCAGCACCGAGAGCGCTGCCGCCGCACGCAGCGCGACGCTTGACGATGTCGATCGGGACAAGCGCCACCACCGGCCGGCGTTCGCCGCGATCAGCAGAAAGCCGACCCACTTCAACAAGTAGGTAAGCCTGAACGTTTGCGCAGTGAGCACGCTGCGAATCGGAATCAGTTCGACAAACAGCCAGCCGGCGAGACAGGCCAAGACCACCCCGGCCATCGCCGCGGCCGCGATGGCCCTGCTCTGAACGCGGGCGGGCGCCCCCCCCGCGGCGGCCCAGGCGATGCATGCGGCGGCGAGGAAGACCAGTAGCGCCGCGATCGCAGCCGGATCGAAGGTGGAAGGTAGGTAGTGGTGCGGCGCGCGCACCTTGGCGAGAATCGTGGTGAGTTCCGCCGCCGGACTCTGGCGAGCGGCCATGTCCGCCCACAGCAGCAGGGTCCAGCCGGCCAGTACCGCGCCGACTGCTAATGCGATCGCGGCCCGACGGCGCAGCTCGACCAGCCACACCGCCGCGACGCAGAGCGACAGGGTCGCCAGGGCTACCGTCTCCACTCCGACGAGGGGCTGTAGCGCGATCGCCACGGCCCCGGCGACGATCGCCAACAGTGGGCGCGAGCGCCAAACAGCGAGCACCATGGCAAGAGCGAACACGCGCGCGGCGAGAGCGGGTTCGAAGAAGTGCCTCGACAGATGCGTCGCGCCGCCGGCACCAAAAGCCGCCACTCCAACGGCTAGCGCCGCCGCCCACCGAGCCTCCGCGCCGGCTACCGAGAACAGGGCTCGTGACGCACGCACGGTTACCAGGGCAATACCGGTGTTGGCCAGGACCGTAAGGGTCAAGAACGTCGGCGCCACCGGGAACACCCGCACCAGCCCGGACATGATCATCGTGTAGTAGCGCCGAACCGACTCCTCCTGGGTAGTGTCCGCGAACCAATCGCCCGGAAGGTAGGCGGGATCGATGTGGCGATAGACCTGCACAAGATGCGCCCACTGGTTGCCTTCCCCGAAGACGTACCCGCCGAGCAGGGTCGCCACACACCCCGCGACCAGTGCCCAGATCAGGTCGAGACAAGTTTCCCTATCCATGGCCCGGAAGGCTATTGGCGCGGCCGCGCCGCGTCTAGAGGCCGCTCGCGTATGGCATGCTCGGCGTATTCTCGAATCCAACTGCATTGGAGAGCCATGCGCCCCTCGACTCGTTGCCACGTTTCCACGCTGCTGTGCGGTCTGTTCTTGCTGCTCTGCGCGCCTGTCCTGGCCCAGACGGCCGAGGAGAACGACGCGGCCGCCAAGGAAGCAGCCAAAGAAAAGACGCTGCCGCTGATTGCCACGAGGACCTTGGAGTTCACCACCGATGAGGGCACGTGGATCTCGCTCGACCTCTCGCCTGATGGACAGACCATCGTGTTCGAGCTACTCGGCGACCTGTACACGCTGCCTGTAGACGGAGGCGTGGCGACGCGGATCACCGACGGACCCGCGTATGACATGCAGCCGCGGTACTCGGCGGACGGGAGTCGGATCGCCTTCGTGAGCGACCGCAACGGCTCGGAGAACCTGTGGGTAGCCAACGCCGACGGCAGCGACCCCGAAACGCTTACCACCGGGGAGAAGGAGAACTACCTGTCTCCCGTCTGGGCCCCCGAGGAAGACTACATACTGGCCACCAAGCGCTCGCAGCTATGGCTCTACCACGTCGACGGCGGTTCGGGTGTGCAGGTCACCGGCCACGACGATGGCGCCGCATCCCACACCGGCGTCGCGCGGGCGGCCGATCCCGGTCAGCTCTGGGTCAACCTCCGCGGACGGCCCGAAGGTGGATTCCCGACCGGGTCCTTCGAGCCGGAAACCCATGCGGCCGTCGAGCACGAATCGCAGAGTTCCATGCGCCGGGTGGGCTCCTACCAGATCGGTCTTCTCGATCGCGAAAGTGGGCGCGTTCGCGTACGCACGCACGAGCTGGAAGGCGCCTTCCGTCCCGTTGCCAGCCCGGACGGGCGCTGGCTCGTCTACGCCACGCGGCATGACACGCGGGAAGCGCTCAGGCTCATCGATCTGACCAACGACGCCGAGAGCTGGCTGCTCATGGATGTGCAGCGCGACGATAGCCAGGGCGGCGGTTCACGCGATCGCGACGTGTATCCGGGTTCGGCGTTCACGGCTGATTCCAGCGCCCTGATCACCAGCTTCGGCGGCAAGATCTGGCGGGTCGAAGTTCCCTCCGGTGACGTCTCGCCCATCCCCTTCACCGCCAGGATCGAGCAAGAGCTCGGCCCACTGGCGAAATTCGACTACCCGATCGACGACGACACGCTAACGGTGTCGCAGATTCGTGGCGCTCGCCCCTCGCCGGACGGCTCTCGGTTGGTCTTTTCGGCACTCGATCGACTGTGGGTCGCGGCCTTGCCCGCGGCGCTGGCCCCGGTGCTGGAAGCAATGGCTCCCGCCGGGGATGAGGCCGGGGATGAGGCTGCCGAACAGCCGTCGATTCCCTCGATTGACGACGCCGTGCGCCTCACCACCTCAACCGACGTGGAGCACGCACCGGTGTGGTCCCCCGACGGTGACTACGTTGCCTATGTCACCTGGAACGATGTCGACGGCGGCGATATCTATCGCGTCCGCGCCGATGGCAGCGGGCCGCCGGAACGTTTGACGCCCACGTCGGCCTTCTTCGACAAGATTGCCTATTCGCCCGATGGTACCCGCATCGTGGCGGTGCGCGGCTCGAAGATGCACCGCATGCGCACCCTCGAAGACTTCGGGTTCCACGCAGCCACCGCGGACCTCGAGTATGTGTGGATACCGGCCGATGGCGGCGAGCCGACCCGCATCACCTGGGTGGGCAGCGGCGCC
>JAJCYQ010000033.1 GCA_029262835.1 Bacteroidota bacterium | reverse complement strand
GGGATTTATGTGCCCCACCGTCACTTTGCGGGGCGCGTTCGTGGTGGCTCTAAAACTGTTTGTTCCGTGTCACGTGCCGGGCCCCCGTCTCTGGAATGCCTCCGTGGCTTCGGGGGTGCCACTCGAAACGTGGGCGGCACTCTTCGATACCGTCAGTGTCTGCCTGTCCAAAGGGCTGGGTACACCCGTTGGCAGCGTACTGGTCGGTTCGCGTTCTGTCGTGGACAAGGCCCACCGTTACCGGAAGATGTTTGGAGGGGGAATGCGACAGGTCGGCATTCTTGCCGCGGCCGGGCTGTATGCGCTCGATCACAACATAGAGCGTCTGGCCCGTGACCACGAGAACGCGACCAGACTTGCTACAGGCCTTGCGGCCATGCGCCGCGTCCGTATTGATCCGGATGCCGTGCAGACCAACATCGTCATGTTCGATGTAGCGGGCGGAGACGCCATAGAGATTGTCGATCGCTGCCGCGAAAGAGGGGTTGCCGTCGTGCCCTTTGGTCCGCGGACCATCCGGGCCACCACACACCTTGACGTCACGACGGTCGATATTGACGACGCGCTTTCGCGGATTGAACCCGTCCTCAACGCCTGAATCCGTCAGAAGAAGACGGCCTGCTGCCTACCGGGGATTGCCCCGCGTTTTGACGCGTCAATCCCCTACAGTCTGACAGATCTGACAGCCTGCATTCCCCATCCGGTTCTTCGCTGAATTTGCCTGTGCTTTTCCGCACACATGACGAATATTGGTGATACCGCATGTCTGAGTACACGGCTGTAATGGATGGAAATGAGGCTGCCGCCCACGTGGCATACCGCGCGAGCGAAGTCATCGCCATCTACCCGATAACACCCGCATCTCCCATGGGAGAACTGTCCGATCTATGGAGTTCCCGGGACATGAAGAATGTCTGGGGAACGACGCCTCGGATCATAGAAATGCAGGCCGAAGGTGGAGCGGCCGGGGCGGTGCACGGCGCACTGCAGGCAGGCTCGCTCACGACCACCTTTACGGCGAGCCAGGGACTGCTGCTCATGATCCCGAACATGTACAAGATATCGGGTGAGCTGACCGGCGCCGTATTCCACATTGCAGCGCGCAGCATTGCCTCGCAGGCGCTCTCCATCTTCGGCGACCACTCGGATGTCATGGCCGCCCGGGCAACCGGATGGGGCATGCTCTTCGCATCCAGCGTGCAGGAAGCGATGGATATGGCGGTCATTGCCCACTCGGTCAGCCTCTCGTCGCGCATTCCGTTCCTGCATATTTTCGATGGCTTCAGGACGTCCCACGAACTCAAGAAAATCACCGTCGTCCCGGACAGCGTCATTCACGCCATGTTACCCGAAGAGCACATCCAGGCACACCGGGCGCGTGGCATGAACCCCGAGCGGCCCGTCATCCGCGGCACAGCGCAGAATCCAGATGTATTCTTCCAGACACGCGAAAGTGTCAACCCACGCTACGACGCCTGCCTGGAAACAGTCACGGCAGCCATGGAGCAATTTGGTGCCCTTACCGGGCGCAACTACCAGCCGTTTGAGTACACCGGCCACCCCGAGGCCGAGCGCGTCGTGGTTCTCATGGGAAGTGGCGTCGATACCGCTCGTGAGGCCATTGGCCGGCTCGTCGACCAGGACGAGCGCGTCGGCGTCCTGAATGTGCGACTTTTCAGGCCGTTCTCATCGGTGATGATGCTCCGCGCACTGCCAGTCACGGTCCGCTCCATTGCCGTACTTGACCGCACCAAGGAGCCCGGCAGCGCTGGCGAACCGCTATACCAGGACGTGGTCACAGCATGTGCCGAAGCGGCCATGCGCCCGTCGGATCCGGACCATCCCATCTCTATGCCTGCTGTGATCGGTGGCCGCTATGGGCTGTCTTCCAAGGAGTTTACCCCTGCCATGGTACTCTCCGTTCTCGATGAACTTCGGAAAGAGAGTCCCCGCAGGAGTTTTACTGTTGGTATAGATGATGACGTCACGCACAGGTCACTGACCATCGATCCGCGCTTTACAACCGAACATCCGGAGACGCGCCGCGCCGTGTTCTGGGGGCTTGGATCCGATGGAACGGTCGGAGCCAACAAGAACACCATCAAGATCATTGGCGAGTACACGCCCTATCATGCGCAGGGCTACTTCGTCTACGACTCCAAAAAAGCCGGAGCGCGCACCGTCTCGCACCTTCGTTTCGGGCCGGAACCCATTCAATCAGCCTACCTCATACGAGAGGCCGACTTCGTTGCGGTTCATCAGTTCAATTTCCTGGCAGATGTAGATATCCTGTCCATTGCTGCCCATGGTGCCACGCTGCTCATCAACAGTCCGCACGCTGGAAATGCCACGTGGAGCGAACTTCCCCGCGAGGTCCAGAAGCAGATCCTGGACAAAGAGCTGCGCGTGTTCGTGATCGATGCCTACGCCCTGGCCAGGAAGCTTCGCCTCGGAGTCCGCATCAATACCATCATGCAGACGGCCTTCTTCATGCTGTCCGATATTCTTCCGACCGAAGAGGCCATTTCCCATGTTCGGGATTATATCCGTTCCACGTACGGCAAACGGGGTGAGCCCGTGGTACGTCAGAACATGGCAGCTGTCGATGCGGCGCTGGACAGTGTACATGAACTCGATGTGCCGGCCGAGACCGCGTCTACCGTGGCCATGCGCGCTCCCGTACCACCCGATGCGCCGGAATTCGTACGCCGCGTGACAGCGGAAATGATTGCCGGTCGAGGCGATGCCCTTCCGGTCAGTGCGTTCCCGGATGACGGCACATGGCCATCGGGAACCACGAAGTACGAGAAGCGCAATATTGCTCTCGAGGTCCCGGTATGGGAGGAAGACCTCTGCATCCAGTGTGGGAAATGCGTCATGGTGTGCCCTCACAGCGTCATTCGGGCCAATGTGGTACCCGAAGCTGCGCTCGCCGACGCTCCAGACGGGTACAAATCGCTTCCCGCCAGTTGGCGTGGCATGGACGCCTCCCGGTATACACTCGAGGTGTCGACCATGGACTGTACCGGGTGCCAGTTGTGTGTTGAAGTCTGTCCGGCCCGGGACAAATCGAATGCCAGCCGGAAAGCGCTCAATATGGCTCCGAACAGGGATATGTCGACGAATGCATGGAATTTTTTCTCGTCGCTTCCACCGTTCGGCCGCACTAACGGGCAGAACGGAGACGGCGCCATGACCCTGCCCTTCACGAAAGTGAAGGACGTGCAGCTCCTCGAGCCGCTCTTCGAGTTTTCCAGTGCGTGCGCGGGTTGCGGAGAAACACCTTACATCAGGTTGTTGACGCAACTCTATGGGGACCATATTATTGTGGCCAATGCAACGGGGTGCTCCTCCATCTATGGTGGCAATCTTCCCACTACGCCGTGGACGCACAACGCGGCTGGCCGCGGGCCAGCCTGGAACAACTCCCTGTTTGAGGACAACGCCGAGTTCGGTCTCGGAATGCGCCTTTCCCTCGACAAACAGAACGAGTACGCCCGCGAACTCGTCGAACGCCTTCGTGGTACGCTCGGGGATGACCTGGCGACAGCGCTTATTGACAGTCCGGAAACCGACGATGCCCTCCGTACACAGCAGCGTGCGCGGATCAATGAACTGCGCGCCCGCCTCGAAGGGGTCGACGACCCCATGGCGCGTGACCTTCTTGCCGTATCGCGCGCCCTCGCCCGCCACAGTGTGTGGATCGTAGGCGGCGACGGCTGGGCCTATGATATTGGATTCGGAGGTCTGGATCATGTTCTGGCTTCAGGACGCAACGTGAACGTGATCGTGCTCGATACCGAGGTCTATTCCAATACGGGTGGCCAGGCCTCGAAGGCCACATCGCTCGGCGCAGTGGCCAAATTCGCGGCGGGCGGCAAGCCGACACCCAAGAAAGACCTTGGCATGATGGCGGTCGGATATGGCTACGTGTATGTGGCGCAGGTAGCCATGGGAGCCAACGACAACCAGGTCATCAAGGCCCTCCAGGAGGCCGAGTCCTACGACGGACCATCGCTCGTCATCGCGTACAGCCCCTGCATAGCGCACGGTATTGACATGTCGAAGGCCCTCGACCAGCAGACGCTGGCCGTCCAGTCTGGCTACTGGCCACTCTACCGGTATGACCCACGGCGCGCAGAGGAAGGCAAAACGCCGCTGCAACTCGACTGTAAACCGCCGAATCTCCCACTCGGGGAATACATCCATACCGAAAACCGGTATCGGATGCTGCTCGCCACCAATCCAGGCGCCGCGAACGCATTCCTGGAAGAGGCCCAGAAACAGATCCACGCGCGATGGAAGCGTCTCGAAGGGATGGCGCATGGAAAAGAACCGGACAAATCGGCCGGCCCAGCTTCTCCTCCCAGAGCCCGGAAACTGCCTCCCACACCAAGCCACTGATACCATGAAGATCAATACCCAATATCTGGGTCTCGAGCTGTCCTCTCCGCTTGTACCGTCCGCATCGCCCCTCTCGGACAACCTGGACTCCATTGTGGCCATGGAAGATCACGGAGCCGGCGCTGTCGTGCTCTACTCCCTCTTCGAGGAGCAGATTGAGCAGGAAAGCCGCGCCCTGAGCCACTACCTGGACCACGGTTCAGAGAGCTACGCCGAGTCCCTTTCCTATTTTCCGGAACCGATCGGTGTCCAGTCTACGCCCGAGCGGTACCTGGAGCATATCCGCCAGACCAAGACCCGCGTGGATATCCCCATAATTGCCAGTTTGAATGGCGCCACGCCCGGTGGATGGATCCACTACGCCAAGCTCATACAGGAAGCGGGTGCCGATGCACTCGAACTCAACCTGTATGACATCCCAACGGACCCGGATGTGACGGCAGCCCAGGTGGAAGAGCGCTACCTGGCTGTAGTTCGCCTCGTACGCGACGAGGTCGAGATTCCGATCGCGGTCAAGATTTCTCCTTACTTCACAGCCACCGCCCATTTCGCGCAGGAACTGTGCCGCGCCGGCGCCTCCGGCATCGTGCTCTTCAACCGGTTCTATCAGCCCGATATAGACATCGAGAAGCTTGATGTCGTGCCCCGCGTGCACCTCTCTACATCCTCTGAGGCGCGGCTTCCCATTCGATGGCTGGCTATCCTGTATGGACGCATTCCGGCGGACCTGGCACTGACCACGGGCGTCCACACGGTCGAGGACGTGGTTCGCGGCATCATGGCCGGCGCATCGGTCACCATGATGGCGTCGGAATTACTGGCACATGGGCTGGATCGTATCGAGGAAATGAACATGGCGCTCCGGGCCTGGCTCAATGAGCATGAATACGATTCGCTTGCCCAGATGTGTGGCAGCATGAGCCAGATCCACGTGTACGACCCATCGGCGTTTGAACGCGCCAACTACATGAAGACCGTCTCTGGATGGCGGGAGCGCGGTCTGTAATTGCCCTTGGGCCATCCTGGGTAGTGTTAGCACGCCCCCGTCTTGCTGGACGTGCGTGCGAAGCGTAGTTTGAACCTCTCATACCTGTATTGGATCACTCTACCGTCTCCACGCATGCGCAACGCTTCTGTTTTCCTCGCTCTCCTGGCCATCACGCTGGTACACGCATTGCCCGCCGATGCCCAGCAGGGCCGAAGGCCTGTGCCGGCCGAAAGCGGCATGGTCGTAACTACGCATCATCTTGCCAGTCAGGTTGGCGTCGACATCCTGAAAGCCGGAGGAAATGCGGTCGATGCGGCGGTCGCAACGTCCTTTGCCCTGGCGGTCGTCTTCCCCGCTGCCGGCAACGTGGGAGGAGGTGGGTTCCTCATGTATCATGGCGCTGACGGCGAAGTCACCGCATTCAATTTCAGGGAAAAGGCGCCGCTCGCCGCTACAGTAGACATGTTCGTCGGCGACGACGGTATGCCCGATTCCGACAACAGGCACGTCAACCTGCTGTCTACAGGCGTTCCAGGAACGGTTGCCGGCATGGTACTGGCCCATGAGCGTCTCGGTCGTCTACCCTGGGCGGACCTTGTTGAACCAGCCGTCCGTCTGGCCCGTGATGGATTCCCATACTCCTGGGATATGCGCACTACGGGCGACTGGCTGCGATCCCTGGCCGACGAGGATCCCGTCTATGACGCGGCGGTCGCCGCCTTCACGAAAGGCGACGACGGCAACTATGCTCCCGGAGAATTATTCCGGCAGCCGGATCTTGCCCGTACGCTCGAGCGCATCCGGGATGGTGGACACGACGGATTTTACAAAGGAGAAACGGCACGCCTGGTAGCCGACTTCATGGCGCGTCACGGTGGCCTCATCACAGAAGAAGATATGGCCCGCTACGAGGCCCAGGAACTGACGCCCATCCACGGTACCTACCGGGGTTATGATGTCTACGGCATGCCGCCGCCGTCCTCTGGCGGCATAGCTACCGTGACCATGCTGAACATCCTTGAAGGATTCGATGTCGCCTCCATGGGCCACAACTCGGCAGCCTACCTGCACATCGTCACAGAAGCCATGCGCCGGGCTTTTGCCGATCGGGCCCAGTACGTGGGAGACATGGACTTCAATCCCGATCTTCCCCTGTCCACACTGACCAGCAAGGACCATGCCTCGCGGCTTCGATCCACGATTGACCTGCTCGCGGCTTCGGAGAGCGACTCCTCTGCCTTCAACGGCATCCAGATCCAGGAAAGTGAGGAAACCACCCACTTTTCGGTGGTGGACGCCGAGGGCAATACGGTCTCAATGACCTATACCCTGGAACACGGGTATGGCAACAAGATCGTTGTGGACGGTGCCGGGTTCCTTCTGAATAATGAAATGGGAGACTTCAATCCGGTACCAGGCTATACCGATCGACGCGGAAATATCGGAACCGCGCCCAACCAGGTGGCGCCGGAAAAACGCATGCTCTCCTCCATGACACCAACCATACTGGCAAAGGACGGGCGTCCGTTCATGGCCATTGGTAGTCCGGGTGGACGAACCATCATCAATACCGTGGTACAGGTCATATTGAATGTGGTGGATCACGGTATGAACATCGCTGAAGCTGTCGAAGCACCACGCATCCACCATCAGTGGTTGCCGGACCGCACGTCATTCGAGCCCGGGATTTCTCCCGATACGCGCCGGCTCTACGAAATGATGGGGCACACCGTCTACGATCGTAACCGCCAGGGCCGGGCCATGGGCATTGTGATTGACCTTGAATCGGGAATCCGCTGGGGTGCTGCTGACAGTAGATCGTTTGACGGTCGCGCCATCGGCTACTGACATGGAACTGCTCGTCCTGCTGCTCTCGATCATCAACCTGCTGCTTGCAGCCGCCGTTGTCCTGGGCGGTCGCTATCTGCTCAGGCGCCTCGATGAACTTGAGGAGCAGGTGCACCAGCTGTCCATGCGCAACGCTGGTCACGATGCGCCATTGCCACCTGCCGATGCCAGCGCCATGGGCACGACGGCGTGGAACGAGTAATTCGATGCGCGCTACACGACCTCAGCGCTGCCCTGGAACGTAGGATTCTTCTGCAGCAGCCTGGATGTCCTCCGGGTAGAAATAGACAGGCCGCAGCTGCCCGCTGGCATACAGTTCAGCCTGGTCATTGAAATGTGGGCTCTCGGGATCACCACTTTGTCCACCGGCCGTGATGGCAATGGCTTCGACACGGTCTCCAAATTCAACGACCGCCACAAATGAGTTGCCTCGTGTTCCATAGATCTTTTTCGTGTCATTGAACGTCCGCTGGCCATAGGCCGCCAGCGAGCCCCACCGCGACGACGCGAACCCTACAGGAATGCTGGGCGCATCATCGTCAAAGGGCTGGACTATATCACCAGTGAGACGTTGGAACCGGTTGATGTCGCCCCATGGCGTCTGCCACGACCCGAAATCAGTCTCAAGGGTGTTCGTTGCTTCGACAAGTGCTTCCACGCGGCGGCGGGGCGACACGCTCCCCTCGCTATTTCCAAGCAGCTCCGACGCCCAGAAAATAGCTACTGACGTCGGCACGGAATCGACGCCCCAGTCCATGTTCCACGTCTTCAGCACACCGATCTGCTCGCGGGTCGCGTCTTTCAGTGCATCGCCCTCCGGCAGCGCCTCCCACGCCTCGAAGAGCGGCGGCAAGAGCTGCTCAAAGGCTGTCATCGTTGGATCATAGGCGGCTGCCCGAAGCGTTTCGATGGTGAAATCGGTGACACCCTCAAGCACGCGTACCGCGTTGATTCCACGCGCATTCTCTGGATTCTGGGACATGTAAGCCGGAAAATCATCCTTCCGCGGACTGTATTCCCCGGCCGCTGAGAAGGGCCAGTTGTTCGTGTTCTGGATCCATCCATTTGGTGGATTCACGATAAGGAGTGACTCCTCTACCGAGTGCACCCCTTTCCAGTCGGTTGCCGATGTCGTACCGTCAACGGGCGCTGTCCAATCGTAGGATGGATCCTTGATGGGAATGTGATTGGAGTGGAAATAGGCAATTGTGCCATCTGCGTCCGCATATACCGTATTGTTGGATGAGTTGGTATGCAACCGCATGGTCTCCATGTACGCATCGAACGAACGTGCTTTCGTCCGCAGATACGACTGCTGCAGCGCCTTGAGGGGTTCCTCCATGATTTTGAACGCCACCCACTGACCATCCTGCTCCCTGATGACAGGGCCGTGATGGCTGCGGTAGGTCGTGAATTCGTGCTCGGTGAACGACCCGTCCTCCTCCCGAACGCGGATGGTGACGTCGCGCGCCGAAAGAGGCCGCAGTTCGCCGTCAAACCGGTAGTACCAGCTGTCCTCCTGCCGTTCGACATCGAGCAGATACTCATCGATGTTATCGGCCCGGCTCGAGGTATGCATCCAGCCAGCCCGATCATTGAATCCCTGATAGACAAAGAACTGTCCCCATGTCACAGCGCCGTAGGCGTTCAGCCCTTCGTTGCTTCGGACGTGGACCTCGGCCCGGAAATAGAACGACGTATGCGGATTGATGAGCAGCAGCGCATGGCCGTTCTGCGTGTTCTCCGGAGCGATGGCAAATCCGTTTGACCCGGTCGGCTCGAGACGGACGTCGTCCGGCGCACCAATCTGCGCCATGGTCACTTGGTCATTATTTCCGTAAAACGATTCCACGTCGCGCGTTCGTACGCGCTCTATATCCCCGCCAATACTGCCCTCACTGAACGAAAGAGCCATCCAGGGCTCAAAGCGGTCCAGAACTCGGGGCACCGTTTCTGGATGCGTCGCCAGATAGTAGTTGAGTCCGTCAGCCCAGGCATCCATAAGGTCCCGAAGCCACGCCGGGCTTTCCGCGTACATGGCCTTCAGGTCATCCTCATGGATGAACAGACGCATCCTGAGGTCGCGATAGAGTGCACTGCGCCCTTCGGCCTCCGCCAGGCGTCCCATCGCATTGAGGAAATTGACCTCGATCCGGTTGAAGTCGTCTTCAGCCTGGGCGTAGATCATGCCGAAAACGGCATCGGCATCCGTTTCACCCTCAATGTGCGGAATACCCCAGTCATCCCGCGTGATGGAGATGCCCGCTGCCCGCGCCTCCCAACGGGCCATATCCTCCGCGGGGAAGCGGGCGTCCGGGGCCTGACAGGCCGCCGGAATAAGAAGAACGAACAGAAGAAGCGGGCGAAAAGTGCGCATGAACATGTATGTGGTCCTGTCAATGATGGTACCGGGAGCGGGGCTCGAACCCGCACGAACCTTACGGTTCAACGGATTTTAAGTCCGTTGCGTCTACCTATTCCGCCATCCCGGCAAGGAACGTAGAAAGTACCACGTCGTAGCGAGTCAAACAATTTTGTCAAAAATGAATGCACGACGAGTGGTTGATCCATACAGCCAGCACGTACCAGACCAGGGCACGGGTTCCCTGGTCCCGAGATCCGCATGTGGTCCTTCTGCTCCTCGGAAATGGTGACTGGATTCCAGGGGTCCGCATTGACAGCGCATCGTTCCAGTTGTCGATTCCTGCCACGGTAAACGCGGTAACGACGGCCTATGCCCTCGGCCGCCTCGACATCGAGGCGCTCTACTCGAGCCGCGCACTCAGCGACGCCGAGGTGCTGTACCTGCGGGGAGCGTTCGCTGGCCGATCGGCGAGGACGGGCTCCTCCCAGATGGTGCATTTTTCTGACGCCCCCCTTCCGACGCCAGGGACCGAGGTTTCACCCTCCGTGCCCTCTGGCGATCGAGACCGGGTCGCGGACCCTCGATCCATGATCGCCGGCGCGCGCCACGTCGCCGAGCGCGCGCACGTTCCCTCCTCGAATTTCCCGGTCGGATGCCTGCTTGACGCAGAGGACGGCACAGCCATTCCCGGCGTGAATGTGGAGCATCCTGAATGGACATGGATCCTGTGCGCTGAACGCAATGCGCTCTCAACCATGGTGTCCTACGGGCTGGCCGAACCTGCGACAATGGCGCTCTCCTGTCCGAAGGACGACCAGGGTACGCCCTGTGGTGCGTGCCGCCAGCTCATCGTGGAACTTGCTCCCGGAGCATCGGTTTGGATGGACCGCGGAAATCGGCCTCCTGACTGCATGGAGGCCGTTTCCATGTTACCCCACTTCTTCACCGGCCGCGCACTCACCCCGGACTGAATGCTCCTGCACGTATTTGTTTTCCTACTCGGCCTGGGTATCCTGTACATGGGAGCCGACTGGTTGGTCCAGGGTGCATCGAGTGTTGCACTCCGCTTCGGGATCAGGCCGCTTGTTGTCGGACTGACCATTGTTGCGCTCGGAACGTCCATGCCCGAACTGTTGCTCAACATGTTCGCCATGCTTCTCGGCGAAGACGGTCTGGCTATTGGAAATGTCGTGGGTTCCAATATTGCCAATATCGCCCTCATCCTCGGATTGAGCGCCGTGTTGCTTCCGCTGGCTATTTCCAGGCAGACGCTGCTTCGCGAATATCCCATGATGCTTACCGTCATGCTGCTCTTCTGGCTGCTGGCATCGGACCGCCTTCTCTCGCGGCTCGACGGCGTCATCCTGCTCTCTGGGCTGGGCATGTTCATGGCGTGGCTCATCTTCGATTCTGTGACACACGCCCGTTCGCTTCCATCGCAGCAGAAACCTACCCCGCTCATTCCCCATGAGGATGAGAATGCAGGCGCGGCCGAGCGCCGGGTATCCCGCCTGATTGCCCGTATTGGTTCGAACCGCCTGGCCCCATGGGCCCGCGTCGTCCTGCTCGTGGCGGGCATAGGTGCGCTGGCCATGGGCGCTCAGCTCATGGTCACCTCCGCCATTGCCATTGCCGAACTGCTCCAGATTCATCCTGTGGTTATTGGCCTGACCATCGTCGCCATCGGTACCAGCCTGCCGGAGTTGGCCGCATCGATGATGTGCGCCGTAAAGAAAGAGGCCGACATGTCGGTTGGTAACATATTGGGCAGCAACATGTTGAATGTACTGTTCGTAATTGGTGCCGTGGCGCTGCTCGAGCCTATCGAAGTAGAACAGGAAACCATCAATGTCCACTTCCCTGTCATGATGGGATTCAGTTTCGTGCTGTTTCCCCTGGCCAGGTTCGGCTACGAGCTCAATCGCGCGGGCGGCCTGCTGCTTCTGACTGGATTTATCGCCTATATGATCTATCTGTTGCTGCCCTACACCAGCTGATTCATGAACGTTTCCCTCGGAGAACATCCCCTGCTGCTCGTCCTTGGCCTCGTCCTTCTGGGACTGGCCGCATGGTGGAGTTACCGGCGAACGACGCCCGAACTCCCTCTGCTTCCACGCACTGCCCTTGGGACACTCCGATTCCTGGCTCTGGCACTCGTTCTTTTCCTGCTTTTCGAGCCACTTTGGACGCGGGAAGAAACAGAAAGCCGTGAGCCACTTGTCCATGTTCTTGTGGATGCGAGCCAGAGTATGTCGTTCACCGGCGGCGAGGGAAGCACGCGTGTCCCCGATGTACACGCGCAGCTTGCCGCCATTGAAGATGCGCTGAGCGGCATCCCCCACCGGACCCTGTTCCATGGAACTGCCCATCTGCTGGCAGACTCCGTGACGGCCGATACGTTTGCGGCCCCTCAGACAGATCTCGACGCGGCGCTTCGATCGGTCATTGACGGCGTTCCAGAAGGTGCCCTGCCCGGGCCCGTCGTCCTGTTCTCTGACGGCCTCTACAATACGGGGGCGAATCCGCTGGCTGTCGCGGAGCGCTATCCCGTGCCTGTCATCGCCGTCGCACACGGCGATACACTCCGCCAACTGGACGTGCGTATCCAGCAGGTACTCTTCAACTCCCTGTCCTATACCGGCAGTGAGGTGCCCATTCGCGTACGAATCCGTAGCGAAGGCGCCGAGGAGCAGACGGTGAATGTGTCCTTGTCACGGGACGGTGAGGTGCTGGATAACACCTCGGTCCTGAGCCCCGGTACGGGTGAGGTCGTTGTCGATCTCTCCTATACGGCGTCCGAGCCCGGACTGCAGCGGCTCCAGGTCGCCGTCACCCGGATTCCTGGCGAGGCGAACACGCGCAACAACACGGAGGAGATTGGACTTCAGATACTTGACCAGCGCAAGCGGGTACTGCTCGTAGCCGGTAGTCCATCGCCAGAGACGGCCGCATGGCGGAGGCTCCTCGAGAGCGACACGGACATTGAACTTACCACGCGGATCCAGAAACAGCCCGGCCAATGGCATGAAGGCCCTCTCCCTGACTCGCTCTCGACCTGGGATCTGTTTGTGCTCGTCGGATTTCCGGGCCGCGCCGCCTCGAGCGGCGATTCCCAGCGTCTCGCTGCCGCAGCGCGAGAAGGGGTTCCTGTTTTTTTCATCGCAGACCGGGCGCTCGATACGCGGATGCTGGCTCGTGACTGGGGGGGCATCCTTGCCGTCACGCCGGAAACGCCCCGCCAGAGTTGGGCTGAAGTTTCATTCCGACCGGACCCCGGCGCATCGACCCACCCCATTTTCGATCATGGACAGGAGGGGCTGGACAAAGCCTTCTGGCAACGACTTTTCCCGGTACAGGCCAACGAAACCCGGTGGAGTGTCCTCCCGGGTGCAACGGTCCTGGCAGGCGCAACGGTTCGAGGCGTCGACCTGGATCAACCCCTCCTGGTAGTTGGTCGTATGGGGGAAACGCGGACGGCTGCGCTGCTGGCGACCGAAACCTGGCGATGGCGCCTCGTACCGGACGACCTGGAGCGGGAGGCCGCCGCCTGGCAGCGCATCCAGGAAAACATACTCAGCTGGATGTACGCAACCGACGACGAGCGCCTCGTGCGAGTGACGCCTGCTTCGGTGCGCATGGCCGAAGGGACTCCCATCGTGCTTACGGGTGAGGTCTACGATGAAACACTCGCGCCGGAACCAGATGCCAGTGTCTCGCTTCTTGTCCGTGCGGCCGACGGCACCGAATTGCCGGTCGGCATGCAGCCTGTTGGGGATGGCCGCTATACGGCCGACCTCGGACGACTGCCCGCCGGTGAATACACCTACACGGCGTCGGCATCGGTCGACGGCAGTATTCTTGGCAGCGACCGCGGGGAGTTCGTTATTGGGCAGCAGTCCGTTGAATTCCGCACCACGCAGGCCGACTACAACCTGATGGCACAACTGGCGAACGTGTCGGGAGGGGTGTTCATTGCCCCGGATCGGATTGCTTCGCTGCGTGAGGAGCTGCTCGCCCTCTCGGCCATGCAGACGGTGGACGAACGCATTGTTTCACAGAATCGTCTCTGGCAGAAGTACCCGTTCCTCGCCGTAATCCTTATCCTGTTGACACTGGAATGGTTTTTCCGGAAACGTCTGGGAATGGTTTGAGAGAGATGATATGACAACGACAGCCCCCGCCCATCTGCTGAATGAAGACCTGGACACCCTGCTGCAAAAGGTCCGGCGGCATCTGCACCGGTATCCAGAGGTGGGATTCCATGAAGTACACACGCACCGCTATCTCCAGGAGGTACTGGAGATGCACGGCCTGGAGGTCCACGGCCCACTTGCGCGAACGGGACTCTACGTCGACATCGTCGGCGACGCGGCGGGTCCGGTCATCGCCTACCGCTCGGACATCGACGCGCTTCCAACGCAGGACGAAAAAAATGTGGACTATAGATCGACGGTCGACGGCGTAGCCCACCTCTGCGGCCACGACGCCCACAGTGCCATGGCTGTCGGACTGGCGCTCGTACTGAACGAAGAACGGGAAGCGCTTCCTGGAACCGTGCGTGTCTTCTTCCAGCCTAATGAGGAAGGTATTCCGAGTGGCGCACCGGCCATGATCGAAGACGGCGTCCTGGACGGGGTAACGGCTGTCTTCGCGTCGCACGTGGATCCTACGTTGTCCACCGGCTGCTACGGGCTGATTTCCGGCCCGGCCACGGCATCGGCCGATCGCTTCACGATCCGGGTACGGGGGCATGCGAGTGGGCATTCAGCACGACCGCACCAGAGCACCGATACGGTCTGGATCATGTCCCAGATCATGGCGGTCCTTTACCAGATCGTAGGCCGACAGTCCGATGCCCGCAACACGGCCATCATCTCCATTTGCCGGATGACCGGAGGCGAGGCGTTCAACGTGATTCCTGCCTGCGCGGAGATCGGGGGTACAGTTCGGTGTATTTCCAACGACGAACGGCGTGTACTTCAGGAACGTATGGAGCATACCGCCCGAGCGATTGGCCGGATGCACGGTGCCCAGGTCGATGTGGAGTTCGATATCGGCTCCCCTCCCGTATACAATGCACCGGAACTGGTATCGCTTGTCCGGGACGCTCTCATGGACACGCACGGACCCGATGCAATATTTGAGATACCGCGCCCCAGCATGGGAGGAGAGGATTTTGCCCACTACCTGCAGCACGTACCCGGAATGCTGCTTCGGGTCGGGACCTCGAACGGCCCGGCTACCTCCCACCCACTGCACGACTCGTGCTTTGATGTGGACGAAGCGGCCATTCCAATGACGTCGCGTATGCTGGCGGAAATCATGAAGCGGGCCCTCCAACAGGTCGCGCGCAATACCGCCCCGGCGTAGGCCGGCCGCTCTTCAGGCCCTCCGCAGAGGGCCTTTCTGCGGCGCGTTCTTCGGGCCACGGTCCAAGGACAGAATTTCCCGCTCTTCAGGCCCCCGCAGCGGGCCTTTCTGCGGCGCGTTCTTCGGGCCACGGTCCAAGGACCAAATGCCCTGCAGAACGCGCCGCAGCAAAGGCCGATCGCCCTGGTAGGCCCGATTCAGGTTATGCCGCGCCGACCCGTGGGTCGAGGGAGTGAACAAACTCCCTGATGTCATGTCCCGCATGGTCTGTTGCCTGTTTTCGAGTGCACTCCTTGTCGCCTGCTCAGCGCCCGAATCGCAGGCACGGCAGGTGCTGGCTCCGCGCGTGCAGCTCAATGAGCTTATGGCCGCTCCGGCATCTGGCGATCCGGAGTATGTTGAACTTGCCATCGGCGGCGCGAGCCCTCTTGCACCCGGCCGACTCGCCCTGCGCGACGCCACGTCGGCGTGGCGCATGCTTCCGGACGAAGCCACCCCGCTTATGCCCGGAGATTTCGTCGTTGTGACGCCCGACACAACACTGTTCAGCGAGTGGTACCGCCGCACGTTTCCCGGGCTGCCCGCTCCGCGCCGCACGGTGGAGCTGCGACCATGGCCCGCACTCAATAATGGGGGCGACTCGCTCGCTCTGGCGCTCGACGGGCGCCAGAGCGAGCACCTGGGGTACACGTCCAGCCAGGTGGAGCGGGGGCGCAGTCTCGAGCGCGTGCAGACATTCCTTCCGGCGCATGCCGCGGCCAACTGGTCGTTGCCCACGGACGGAGTGGGATCGCCCGGACGCGTGAATACCGTCTTCGAGATCGATCGAGCGGCACCCTCGATAACAGGCGTTGAGCAACTCGACAGCCTTGTCATTCGACTCTACTTCTCGGAGCCCCTGCTACCAAAGGATGTGCGCCGTCTGGAAATTCTTGTTTCCGGCGCCGGCGCAACCGGCCCCACTTCGGTGCCGGGAAATCCCGTCCCGACCCATCTGTTCACGGAGACCGATGTTCGTCTTGCCTCGCCACTTTTCGGAGAGCAACTCCACGTCTCCGGGCTCCGGGACCCGACCGGAAACACCGCGCCCCCGTCATCCCACCCCGTGCACGGCGCGCCTGTGGCTGGCGACCTGCTCATAACGGAGGTCCTGCTACGCGGGAGTCCGGATTTCATCGAAATCCTGGTCCAGTCGGACCGGCATATTTCGCTTCGGCACGTTCGCATACACGATACATCAGACAGCTCAGCGCCCATTCGGAGCGCCGGTCCACTGGCCGCGCACCTCGTGCATCCAGGCCAGATCCTGACCCTCGAGAGGAGCATCCCGACCAGTGGTCAGACGCTGGTCCTCCGCACGGATGGCGTGTCGGCTTCGGTGCTCGACTCCATCATGGTCTCCGCCGACATGGAAGATCCCAGGTTCCGCAGCCACACGGACCGATCACTCGTCCGCACGGGGCCCGGCCCCGCCGACTGGGCATCGTCTCTATTCCCACCCAGCTCTCCTGGCGAAGACACGGCAGCAGCGCTCCGGCAAACCCAGCATCCAGACCCCGTGGCCCATGCCCTCACCATGACCGAAGTGCTGTACGATCCGCTCACCGATCCTTCCGATGGCCTGGTCGACCAAATTGAATTCCTGGAATGGACAAACAGCAGCGAAGCACCCGTATCGCTCTTTGGTGCCTTCATGACGTGGGAAATCAGCGAGCGGGGTACGTCCGACACCCTGCGGCTGGGGTATCAACCGGTTCTCGTTGCACCCGGCGCGACGGTCGTGGCATTCCAGATTCCCTCCCATCGATCCGGGACGGAAAACCCGGCAGGCACACTCCGCGATATCTGGCCGGGCACGCCTTCGGCCGTGCTGACACTCCCTGTTCGCCGCTCCCTCGGTCTTTTGAACAGCGGCCGCTCCCTCACCCTCCACGCACGGGATCATACGGTTCTGGCGCACGACACGTATACGCCGGACAATCACCACCCGTCCATCATTTCTGGAAAAGGGCGCTCTCTGGTGCGGGTGCACACGCGTACCGGCTTCGCTCCCTGGACAACGTCAACAGCGCAGGGCGGTGCATCTCCCGGTAGCACGGACAGCCCCGAACACGGCAACGAAAACACGCCGCCCCCAACAGACGCGGATTCGGATCGCCCATCGGCGCACCTCTCTCCCACCTCCTTCTATCCAGAGCATCCGGAACTTGGCGGCGAGACCTTGATCCACCTGTACAATCCGCCTGGCGAGGGGCCTCGCGTGGTCCGCATCGTGGTTCGCGACCTGCACGCACACATCGTTCGACGCGTGTCTCGGGGACTGCTTGTCCACGGGCCCGAGACACTGTCCTGGGACGGGCGCCGGGACGACGGTACCCTGCTCCCGGCCGGTCCGTACGTGGTGGAAATAACCGTCACAAGCCCCGGAGAGACAACCTTCCGCCTGCCGGTCGCCCTTCTCCGAAGATAGGATGTGGACGCGGTAACAGTGGAACAGCCCCCATCACCTATCGTAGCACACACGCACGCTGAAGCAACCAATGCGAACATGTCGACAGAAACGCTTACCAGTCCTATCCAGCTTTCCGAACGGGCCGCGGAAGAAATCCGTAACATCATGCAGGCCAAGTCTATTCCAGATGGTTTCAGCCTGCGAGTAGGGGTCCGTGGAGGCGGCTGTTCGGGAATGAGCTATATCCTTGGCTTTGATCGCAAACGTGAGCACGATGTGACCTTCGACGTGGATGGCATCACCGTCTATATGGACAAGCGTCACGGACTCTACCTCATGGGTACCATGGTCGATTATCAGGATGGCCTCAATGCCCGTGGCTTCACCTTCGAAAACCCCAACGCCACCGCGACCTGCGGGTGTGGATCGAGCTTTGCCTCCTGATCCCGGCGAACTATCCCACTTATGGAAGGAAATTTTTCAAATCGGGTCCGAGACGTCATCTCCTACAGCCGTGAAGAGGCCATCCGCCTTGGTCACGACTACATAGGAACGGAACACCTGTTGCTCGGCATCATCCGCGAGGGCGAAGGAATTGCCGTAAAAATCCTGCGCAACCTTGGCTGTGACCTGTTCAAGCTCAAAAAGTCCGTAGAAGATACGGTGCGCAGTACAGGCGGCACGTTGACGGTCGGAAACATCCCGCTGACCAAACAGGCCGAAAAAGTCCTCAAAATCACGTATCTCGAGGCCAAGCTCTACAAGAGTGACGTCATCGGTACGGAGCACCTGCTGCTGAGCCTCCTGCGTGATGACGAAAACCTGGCCGCCCAGATCCTGCAGCAGGGATTTACCGTGACGTACGACTCTGTTCGGACAGAACTCGATACCATCATCTCAGGAAAGCCATCCTCACCCCGCAGTACATCCCAATCCGGTAGCGGCTCCAAGTCGTCCGGCAGTGGTCGCAGCCAAAGTCCAAAGGAGCGCGGAAAGATGGAAAAAAGTAAAACACCGGTACTCGACAATTTTGGCCGGGACCTGACCGCCCTGGCTGAAGATGACAAGCTCGACCCCGTCGTCGGGCGCGAGCGTGAAATTGAACGCGTGGCCCAGGTCCTCTCGCGTCGCAAGAAGAACAACCCGGTTCTGATCGGCGAGCCGGGTGTGGGCAAAACAGCCATCGCAGAAGGTCTTGCCATGCGCATTGTGGAGCGCAAGGTCAGCCGTGTCCTCTTCGACAAGCGCGTGGTCACGCTCGATCTGGCGGCGCTCGTCGCCGGCACGAAATACCGCGGACAGTTCGAGGAGCGCATGAAGGCGGTCATGAACGAGCTCGAGAAGAGCCCGGATGTGATCCTGTTCATCGACGAACTGCATACCATCGTCGGAGCAGGCGGTGCGTCTGGCTCGCTTGACGCATCGAACATGTTCAAGCCCGCCCTTGCGCGGGGCGAGATTCAGTGCATCGGAGCAACAACGCTCGATGAATATCGCCAGCACATCGAAAAGGATGGTGCCCTCGACCGTCGTTTCCAGAAAATCATGGTCGATCCGGCCACGCCCGATGAGACCATCATCATTCTGCGCAACATCAAGGACCGGTACGAGGATCACCATCACGTCTCCTACGCCGACGAAGCCATTGAGCTCACCGTAAAGCTCAGCGAGCGGTATATCTCCGACCGGTATCTGCCAGACAAGGCCATTGATGTCCTCGACGAGGCCGGCGCGCGCGTACACTTGAAGAATATTCGCGTACCAAAGAATATTGTCGAACTCGAGACGGAGATCGAGAAGGCGCGCGAAGAGAAAACGCGGGTCGTCAAGAGTCAGAAGTTCGAGGAAGCCGCCCAACTCCGCGACAAGGAAAAGACCCTCCAGGAGAAACTGGAGGCTGCCAAAAAGGAGTGGGACGAACAGTCTGAATCGGAGGTCTACAATGTGACCAGCGACGACATCTCGGAAGTTGTCGCCATGATGACCGGTGTTCCTGTCGACAAGATCTCCGAGCCGGAAACGCGGCGCCTGCTGCACATGGAGGAGGAGTTGCAGGGCGCGGTCATCGGCCAGGAAGATGCCATCCGCAAGTTGTCCCGCAGCATTCGGCGCACACGGGCAGGCCTGAAAGACCCCAAGCGGCCCATTGGATCGTTCATATTCCTCGGGCCGACGGGCGTTGGCAAAACGGAACTGGCCAAGCGCCTGACGCAATACCTGTTCGATTCGCAGGACTCGCTGATCCGTATCGACATGTCCGAATACATGGAGAAGTTCTCCGTGTCGCGCCTTGTCGGAGCGCCTCCCGGATATGTCGGTTACGAGGAAGGTGGACAGCTGACTGAAAAAGTGCGGCGCAAGCCTTACTCCGTCGTCCTGCTGGACGAGATAGAGAAGGCCCATCCGGACGTATTCAACATTCTACTGCAGGTCCTCGACGATGGCCTTTTGACCGATGGCCTGGGGCGCAAGATTGATTTTCGCAACACGATCATTATCATGACCTCCAACATTGGAGCGCGTGATATCAAAAACCTCGGCAAGGGTATTGGCTTCTCTCCGAACGAACAGGAATTCAATTACCAGACTATGAAGTCGACGGTAGAAGATGCCCTCAAGCGCGTCTTCAACCCCGAGTTCCTGAACCGGATCGATGATGTGATCGTCTTCAATCCGCTCGAGAAGAAGCATATCCACGAGATCATTGACCTCATGGCGGCCGAGCTCTTCGGACGCGCCGGAGAGGTCGGTATCAGCGTTGAGCTTGAGGAGTCTGCCCGCAAGTTTCTGGTGGAAAAGGGGTACGATCCCAAGTTCGGTGCCAGGCCGCTTCGCCGCGCCATCCAGAAATACGTCGAGGATCCCATGGCAGAAGCTATTCTGGGCCACGACCTCGGAGAGGACGACACGCTCGTCATCACCTACGACGAGAAAAAGGATACGGGTGAGCTGAGTTTCCGCAAGAAGGCGACGCCGAAGAAAAAGAAGAAGGCCAAAACGGCTACAGCCAAAGCTGACGCTGACGGCAGCTCGGATATCGAACCGGACACCGAACCGGATTCGGCATCGAACGACGAGGCAGGCCCGGCAGCGGAACCGGACGCCAAGACAGACACGAAACCGGATAAAAGCGCCGAGTAGGCCCGGCTTCTCGGCGCCGCGGGCGTCAGCCCAGGGCCCAGTTCACGCCACGCCCCTCCTCGGGGTGAGGGTAGCGCCACGTCACGGCACCCTGGTCACATGCATACAGGCACGTGCCGCACTCAATGCAATCCTCGAACTGGAAGTGGACATCGCCGACCTCGTCGAGCGTGTAGCACTTCGCCGGACACACGTACGTCGTGCATTTATGGGGACAACCTGAATTGCAGATGTCCGTGTCGACCTCGATATGCGCGCGCGCCGCGGATCGACCCTGGTTTCTGTAGGCCACCAGCCCCAGTCGCTCGGCAATGGACGTCGGTTGCTCTTTCATAGTGATCGGGCTGCTTTGATTCCGAGTTTGACGAGATCCCAGTACGAAGCATGACGTTTGACGGCGGCATGCATCATGGACATGGCCTTTGGTGTCGGCTCACTCCGCACGGCGAAAAACTGCCGACCAAAGTCACACAGCACATTCGGGACATCTTTGAACATGGGGCCGGCGTGCAGGAGGTGCACGGCATCCTGGAACGAATGCATATCCTGCAATACATAACTGGCATCGAGCGCCTTGCGGTAATTGGACATCATGGCTTTCGAGAAATCTCCGGTCTTGCGCGCTTCCAGCACCGTTTCCGCCGCCAACATGCCGCTTCGCATGGCATAGTCCATTCCCTGGATGGCTTTCCCGGCGTTCATGAGCAGGTGCGCCGCCTCCCCGGCAATGAGCAGTCCGCCCGCGTAGAGCTCGCTCGGAAGGCCCCGGATATCACCGGTCGATACGACGTGCGCCGAATATTCCACCGTCTCTGCCCCGTGGATCATGTCCGCGACTGCCGGATGCGCTTTGAAGTGATTCAGCAGGTCATAGGGCGTACCTCCTTTCTCCCGAAGGTCCTTCATTCCGATGACCAGTCCGACCGACAATGAATCGCGGTTGGTGTACAAAAATCCACCTCCCTCCACACCGTCGGTACCCGCCCCGACAAATTCATTTGTCAGCCCACTGCGGCCGGTGAGCTGAAAGCGATCGGCCAGCCGGTCGGCGTCCAGCCTGAGCACCTCCTTTACGCCGACAGCGACGTAGTCCGCATCCACAAACGGTTTCTCAAGCCCCACCTGCCGCGTGAGCAGGTTGTTTACGCCCTCGGCGAGCAGTACCGAATGGGCATGAAAGGTCTCGTCGCCCGCCCGGATTCCGACCGCACGGCCGTCCTCCATGAGCACTTCCTCCACGAGGATGTCGGTCGCCAGGAACGATTCGTCCGCGTACGGGCTCTCGTCAATCGCTTCCTGGACCTTGCCAGCCAACCAGGCATCGAAGACCGCACGGAGCACCGTTACGCCACCATAGGGTTTATCGTTGAACCGGGCCGACTTGAAATCGACCGAAAATGCCGAGTCGGCGTCGAGAAACGTAAGTCGGCGGTGATTCACGAAGCGCTCAAACCCGGCGTCCGGGTCGTCCGCGTAGCCAGGAACGAGTTTTTCAAGGTCGGTCCCCCAGAGTACACCCCCGGAGACATTTTTCGCCCCGCAGAATTCTCCCCGCTCAATGAGCAGGAACCGGGCGCCCCCGCGCGCAAGCGTCATGGCCGCACTCAATCCGGCAATGCCTCCGCCCACGATGATACAATCGAACGGCTCTTCCATCAGCGTCCCTCCTGCGCCTTGATGGCCGCGATGAGGGGCGGCAGGACCTTGAACGCATCGCCAACGATTCCATAGGTCGCATATTCGAAGATGGGCGCATCCGGGTCCTTGTTTATGGCCACGATGACGCGGCTGTTCACCATGCCGGCGACGTGCTGGATGGCGCCCGATATCCCGATGGCGAAGTACAGGTCCGGTGAGACTACCTTACCCGTTTGACCAATCTGCGCCGTAGCCGGGAACAGGCCTGTTTCCACGACAGCGCGCGACGCTCCGATGGCCGCGCCCGTAATGCGCGCCAGTTCAAGCACAAGGTCCCGGCCCGCTTCATCGCGAACGCCGCGCCCGGCCGCCACGACGACGCGGGCTTCCGACAGATCAACTTCTCCTCCACCGGCGGTCAGAATATCACGCAGGACCGGGCAGGGAGCATCGGCGCGCGTGCTGAATGACACGGGCACCACCTCTCCCTCCACTGCCGAACGGCTGGCCTCGTACGACCCACTCCGCACCGACACAATAACCAGCGGCTCCGCACTCGAAACCCGGGCCATCATCTTGGCTGCCATCACCGGACGCACGGCAACAACCTGGTCACCTTCCAGGCCGAACTCCGATACATCCGGAAGCGCCCCCGCTCCGAGGCGGGCAGCGAGCGCCCCCATCACATCCTTGAACGATTCCGTGGACGGTGCCACGACGAGCCGCGGTCCGATTTCCGAAATCACCGCAGCGAGGGCATCTACAACCGGCCCATTGAGGTGCCTGTCAAAGACCGGGTCCTCCACGACATGGACGCGGGAGGCGCCATGCGCCATCAGCTCGGGAGCCACGTCCCGGGCAGCCGGATGCAGCACGACAGCGGCCACGTCGCCCCCGATTTCCCGGGCCACCTCACGCGTTCGGGCTATGACCTCGAATGTGGAACGCTTCAGGCGCCCATCCTGGAGCGCTGCAACAACAAGCAGTGTTTTCATTACAGTACCCCCGCCTCATCCTGGAGCAGACGAACCAGCTCGCCTGCCTGCTCCGTGGGTTCCCCTTCAATTTTGATACCCGGCTCCCGACCCGGTGGCGCATACGTACTGTGCAGCTCTGTTCGGCCTGCTTCCGGCGTCACTTCGCGTTCGTGGAGCGGCTTCTTCTTGGACGCCATGATTCCCTTGAGGGACGGTATGCGTGGGTCGTTCATGTCGTTCGAGCATGTTACGAGACACGGCGCCTGGAGCGCAAGGATTTCCTGGCCGGCATCGCCCTGGCGGGTCACAACGACCGTGCTGTCCCCTTCCAGGTCGAGCCCGACGGCATTGGTCGCATAGGCACATCCCAGATGCTCAGCCAGCATGCCGCCTGCCAGACCAGCGTCGGTATCCTGGGACTGCTTTCCCGTCAGAATAACGTCGTATTCCGCCTCTGAGAAATGCGCGGCGAGCAGTCGGCTGACGGCGTGCGAGTCAAGCGCAGCGGTCGTCACCAGGTGCGTCGCCTCGTGCGCCCCCATGGCAAGCGCTTTGCGAATTGTCTCCTTGGCCATATCGGGCCCAATCAAAACGAGGTGCACCTCACCGCCATGGGCTTCCGTCAGCGCGAGCGCCGCTTCCACCGCCGAGGCATCGTACGCGTTGAGAACCATCCGCCCCGTCTGCACATTGGCGGCGACATCCGGGACCTGCTTGATACACACACAAAATTTCATCTGGGACGCGGGATTTTTCTATCTTTCAAGGTTCGCCACGCCTTCCTGACGGTCCAACAGAAACTCCCCTGCTGGCCCGCCCGATCAACCCCGAATTCTCATGTTTCGCAAATCGTTCACTGCCCTTGTGGGCGCGCTGCTGCTGGTAATTGCCACCCGCACCGACAGCGCCCAGGCGCAGTTGCAGACGCCGCGGCTGGGTATCAGCCTGAATACGCTGCTCAGCAGTGAAGATGGTCTCGGCCTCGGATTCCGCGGACGCCTCGCCTCTCCCATCAACTCCGATCTTTCGCTCGCCTTCGATACGGGAATCAGTGGTTTCATCTTCGAGGGGCAGGACCAGGCCACCTGGGTCGTCGATCCCCAGGTTTCGCTCATCGTAACGCTCGAGGGGCAAACGCGCGCTCCTTACCTGCTCGCCGGTCTTGGCGGCTACATTCCTTTCGGCGACGGGTCCACATCGGAGGGCGGCCCGTCCATCCATATGGGTGTCGGCTGGGTCAAACTGCTTCGGGAATCGACCCTCTTCTACGAACTCGTACCCGCCCTTGTCGTGGGCGAAGAAACAACGTCGGTCGCTATTCCTTTCCGCATCGGCATCATATTCTGAACCGTGAAAGCGCGCCGAATAACGGCGCCCCACCCCCTGCGCATGGCCGGACTCTACCTCCACATCCCGTTCTGTTCACAGCGCTGCTCCTACTGCGATTTCTATTTTGTCACGACGGCCATGTCACAGGACCGCTTCCTGAAGGCTCTCGTTTACGAAATACAGCACTACGGACGCGAGTACGGCCACCGCGAAGCGCTCGAAACCATCTATTTCGGCGGTGGCACTCCCTCACTCCTGCCAACAGGATCGGTCCAGATTCTGATGGATACGATCCACGAGGCATTCGACACATCCTCGCTTCAGGAAATCACCTTTGAACTCAATCCTGAAAATGGATCGCCGGCTTACCTTGATGGCCTGCTCGCTGCGGGTATCCGTCGGCTTTCCATTGGCGTGCAATCCTTTTTTGACCGGGACCTCGAGCAGATGAACCGGGTGCACGACAGCACAAACGCACGCGAGGTCCTTCGCGCCGCAAACCAGTCTGGGTTCGATTCCTACAGCATGGACCTGATATTCGGCCTGCCTGGTCAGCCAAGTGAGTACTGGGCCGCCAATCTGGAAATTGCCGCCTCGTTCGACGTTCCGCATATATCCACCTACAGTCTCACGCTTGAAGAGGGCACGCCTCTCTGGAAGCAGGTTCAGCGCGGACAGGTGGAGCCGCAGGACGATGCCGCGCATGCCGATGCGTTCGAGTTCACCATGGATTACCTGATCGGTCGCGGCTACGAACACTACGAAATCTCGTCGTTTGCCCGACCTGGCCATCGATCCCGGCACAACCACCGGTACTGGGATCACACCAACTACATCGGCTGCGGCCCCTCGGCCCATTCTTTCTGGTGGTCGGGCCTGCCGGCTAAAAGGTGGTCGAACGTGCGCAACCTGAAACGTTACGAGGCCCTGCTCTCGCAGCACGTTCCCCCACTCGAAGACCGCGAGCATCTCAGCCTCGATGCGCTAGCCGACGAGTACATCCTGCTTCGCCTGCGCACCGATGACGGACTCGACCTGACTGAACTGGAGCGCCGGTATGGCGTAGATCTGCTCACCGAAAAACTTTCTGTCATCGCCGAACTGGAGCAGTCGGGTCTCATTCATCCGCTGCGCAACCACACCGTACGCCTGACCAACCCTGGCAAGACCCTATGCGACTCCATCACATCCCGGCTGCTGCCGGATTGAGCCTGCTCCTGCTCGTGGCCGCCTGTTCGAAGCCTGAAACGGACTCCGCCAGCGCCCAGCAGGACATCCCCTTCACTCCCGAGGGCGTGCTGGACGTGTACAGCGCCGACTCGACCCTTATCCAGCGCTTCGTGATCGAACTGGCGGAAACCGACTCCGAGCAGGCGCAAGGCCTGATGTATCGTCGTTCGCTGCCCGAGCGGGGCGGCATGCTCTTCGTCGACTCGTCCGAATCCATGCAGTCCTTCTGGATGCGCAATACACCCCTGCCGCTCGATATCGTGTTCGCGCGTGAAGATGGCCGCATTGTCAACATTGTCGAGCGCACGACGCCATATTCAGATGAGAACATAAACTCTACGGCCCCGGCCCAGTACGTACTCGAAGTGCGCGCTGGCACCGCACGGCGACTTGGTATTGATTCGACCGCCTACTTCACCTGGCAACGACGCACATTCAACACCGAATAAATGACCTGTTCCCGCTTCCTGCTACCCATTCTGCTCTCTGGCAGTATGCTCACCGCCTGTTCAGACGGAGACGCGCCGCGACCTGCGGGGGACACGCCTGTCACAGATGGATCCGCCGCCACGCCCACCATCGATTTCCGGGTCGATGGGCAGCTGCGCCTGTTCCGCGATGACGAGGTACTGGACACACTGGCCATCGAGATTGCCGATAACGACTCCTCACGTGGCCGCGGTCTCATGCAGCGGGAGGATCTGCCCGAAAAATCCGGCATGCTTTTCGTTTTTCCCGACGAGTCGGAGCGTGCGTTCTGGATGGCCAATACGCCGCTCGCGCTTGACCTGCTGTTCATCCGCGCCGACGGCATAATCCACAATATCCGACGCTACGTGCAGCCCATGAGCGCAGAAAACGTCACATCTGACGGTCCGGTCATGTACGTACTCGAACTGGAGGCCGGCCAGAGCGATGCCCTCGGTCTCGTCGAAGGGGACAGCATGGCGTGGGAGCGCCGTGAAGAATCAGTGTCAGCGTCCTCCTCGCCCTGAGCGGCAGCGGTCAGCTCTACAGCCCGAAGCTCTCGCCACACGCACAGTTGCGCACGGCCTGCGGGTTATTGAAATGGAAGCCCTTGCCCTCGAGGCCATCTGAAAAATCCAGGACCGACCCTTCCAGGTAGGCCATGCTGCGGGCATCGATCACAACCGGAATGTCCGATATCTCAAGAACCTCGTCGGCGTCTCGGACCGTCGTATCCCAACCAAGGTCGTAGGTAAGGCCCGAGCAGCCACCTGGAACCACCGCGATACGCAGCCAGGCCGCCGTCATGTCCACCCGTTCCTTTTCGGCGGTCGATATGATCTGTTGCCGGGCGGAATCTGATATTTTTATGACTTCAAGCGTGTTTTCCATGCGGCCTCGAACGTAATCATACGCCGCAGGATCCCGACTCGGAGCGGTGTCCGGCAGGCAATGCATAAACGTTCAGGAGTCGCTTTTGCACGTATGTGAAGACTCTGGAAGTTCACGGCAGAAAATGAAACTAATTCGCCGCCATTTTATTATTTGGACTCAATCCAAACAACATCCATTCGTGTCGTCACCCAGAGCGTAATCCATGAGCACCGAATACCTTCAGGAAGTAGCCAATGCCGACTACAAGTACGGTTTCGTCACTGAAATCGAGTCGGACAAGGCGGCCATCGGCCTTGATGAGAGCACGGTCCGGTACATCTCAGCCAAGAAAAACGAACCGGAATGGCTGCTCGAGTGGCGGCTCAAGGCGCTCGATTACTTCCTCAGCCTGCTCGAAAAGAACGACAAGCCGGAGTGGGCGCACCTGGATATTCGCGATATCGACTTCCAGTCCATCTCCTACTACTCCGCCCCGAAGAAAAAGCCGGAGCTTGAGAGCCTTGACGAAGTCGATCCGCAGCTCATTGACACGTTCAACAAACTCGGCATCCCGCTGATGGAGCAGAAGCGCCTTGCCGGCGTGGCCGTGGATGTGGTCATGGACTCGGTCAGTGTCACCACGACCTTCAAGAAGGAACTCAACGAGAAGGGCATCATCTTCTGCTCGTTTGGCGAAGCCGTGCAGGAACACCCGGAACTCGTGCGCAAGTATCTGGGCAGCGTCGTGCCCCGGACGGACAACTTCTATGCCGCATTGAACTCGGCCGTGTTCTCCGATGGTTCGTTCTGCTATATCCCCAAGGGTGTTCGCTGCCCCATGGAACTCTCGACATACTTCCGGATCAATGAAGCGGGCACCGGGCAGTTCGAACGTACTCTCATCATCGCCGACGAAGGCTCGTACGTGAGCTACCTCGAGGGCTGCACGGCCCCCATGCGGGACGAAAACCAGTTGCACGCCGCCGTCGTGGAAATCGTCGCGCATGAAGAAGCCGAGGTCAAATACTCGACTATCCAGAACTGGTATCCGGGTAGTGCAGAAGGCAAGGGTGGTGTGTACAACTTTGTCACGAAGCGGGGCATCTGCGAGGGTCGGCGTTCCAAAATTTCGTGGACGCAGCTCGAAACCGGCAGTGCCATCACGTGGAAGTATCCATCCGTGATCCTGAAGGGAGACGATTCGGTCGGCGAGTTCTACAGTGTCGCCTTTACAAAAGGGCACCAGCAGGCCGACACCGGGACCAAGATGATCCACATCGGAAAGAATACTACATCGACCGTCATCTCGAAAGGAATTTCGGGTGGAAAGAGCCAGAACGCCTATCGCGGCCTTGTGAAAATCAACCGTGGTGCCACCGGCGCGAGGAACTTCTCCCAGTGCGATTCCATGCTGCTCGGCGACAGGTGTGGGGCACATACGTTCCCCTACCTGGAAATCAACAACCCCACGGCCCAGGTCGAACACGAAGCGACAACTTCCAAGGTCGGTGAAGATCAGATTTTCTATTGCCAGCAACGCGGCATTTCCGAAACCGACGCCATCAAACTGATTGTGAACGGCTTCTGCAAAGAAATCCTGGCCAAGCTCCCCATGGAGTTCGCCGTCGAAGCCCGAAACCTGCTCGCCATTGAACTCGAAGGCAGCGTCGGCTGACCCACCCAAAACCACTTCCATCACGAATGAATATGCTTGATATCAAGAACCTGCACGCGTCCATTGAAGAGGACGGGACGCCCATCCTCAAAGGACTCGACCTGTCCGTGAAGCCAGGTGAGGTGCACGCCATCATGGGGCCCAACGGTTCCGGAAAAAGCACCCTCGCGTCGGTGCTCGCCGGCCGTGACGGGTACGAAGTTACCGACGGCTCCGTCACCTATGAAGGTCATGACCTGCTCGAAATGGAAGCCGACGAGCGCGCCCGCGAGGGCCTCTTTCTGGCGTTCCAGTATCCGGTCGAACTGCCGGGCGTCTCCATGTCAAACTTTCTGCGGCACGCGGTCAACTCCGTGCGCGAACACCAGGGCAAAGACGAACTCTCCGCCGCCGACTTCCTTGCCCTCATGCGGGAAAATGCGGCGCTCGTCAACCTGGATCCGGCGCTCAAGGCGCGCAGCGTGAACGAAGGGTTCTCGGGCGGCGAAAAGAAGCGAAACGAAATTTTCCAGCTGGCCATGCTGGCTCCAAAGCTGGCCATCCTGGACGAGACCGACTCCGGTCTCGATATTGACGCCCTGCGCGTCGTCTCCGAGGGTGTCAATAAACTACGCGGCCCTGAACGCTCCTTCGTCGTCATCACACACTACCAGCGCCTGCTCGAGTACATCGTTCCGGATGTGGTGCACGTACTGGTAGATGGGCGCATTGTCCGATCAGGCGACAAACAGCTTGCCCTGGACCTCGAAGAAAAGGGATACGACTGGCTCCGTGAAGATGCAGGTGTTCCGGCATGACCCGACAGAAATCTCTTGAAACGACATTCATCGAGGCCTTTGACAAGGACCTCGGCCTCCTTCCGTCCGATGATTCGGACGCTTGGACGTCGAGCCAACGTCAGGCCATTCGAACTTTTGCCGACACCGGCTTCCCGCGCCCCAAAAGCGAGGCGTACAAATATACACCTGTTACCAGGTGGATAGGCGACACCCCCCTGCTGCAGACCCCGGGACCCGTCTCCGCAACGCGACTCCCACTGTCCGAATTGCCAGGAGTGCACCTGAAGACCGTCAACGGTCAGTTGGCGTCCGCTCCCGAGCAGCTTCCAGAAGGCCTCACGGTCCTCACGCTCCGCAGCGCGCTTGAAACGCATCCGGAACTGGTCAGGCAGCATCTGAAAAGGGTTTCGGAAGGTACATCCAGTGATGTTTTCGGTACGTTGGCCGCCGCGTTCGCCCCCGACGGCCTGTTCATCCACATTGCTCCAGGCGCCGTACTTCCGGAGCCTGTTTACATCCATCATGCCGCCGTGTCGCCCGATGCCTTCATCCAGCCACGTATGCTTGTCGTGGCGGGCGAAAACAGTGAAGCGCACATCGTAGAGCACTTTCCAGAGGCTGATGCGGGCTCGGTATTCGAAAACCGTATTGTCGGCGTTGACGTGGCCATGCGCGCCCGGCTGAAACATCTTGTTGTTTACGAGCGCGGTGCCCGGGCGCGCTTCGTGAACGGTCTTTACGTCGAACAGAAGGGCGAGAGCGTCTTCTCGACCAACAACATGACGCTGGGCGGCGCCCTCGTGCGCAACAACCTGCACTTTGTTCCAGACGGCGAGCACTGCGAAACCCATCTGAACGGGCTCTACATTGCCCGCGGCGGTGCGCACGTGGACAACTATACGCTGGTCGACCACGTCAAGCCCAACTGCTTTTCGAACGAGCTCTTCAAGGGCATCGTGGAAGGCGGCTCGACGGGCGTATTCAACGGCAAGGTCATGGTTCGGCAGGATGCCCAGAAAATCAACGCCTACCAGTCATCCAAAAGCATTGTAATGGATGACCGGTCGCACGTCTACGCCAAGCCGGAACTCGAAATCTACGCCGACGATGTGCGTTGCAGTCACGGCGCAACGACAGGCGAACTCGACGACGAGGCCCTCTTCTACCTTCGCTCGCGAGGCATTCCTGAAAAAACGGCCCGACTCATTCTACTGGAAGCGTTCGCGCGGGACGTGGTGGATCTCATTTCGCTTAAAGAGGTCCGAACCTACCTGAATACGCGTCTCGGCCAGTTGCTCGCCGATTGATCCCACCATGCACCCTGTCACTGCCCCAACCATCGACCTGAATACGCTCCGCGCCGATTTCCCGGCGCTCTCGACGCCTGTGTATGACACGACGGTGGCCTATCTCGACAATGCGGCCACGGCGCAGAAACCGCGCGCCGTGCTGGATCGCATTTCCATGTACTACGAGATGGAAAATGCCAACGTGCACCGGGGCGTGCATCTCATGAGCCAGGTCGCCACGAATGCCTATGAGGGTGCGCGGGCCGACATAGGCGCGTTTCTTGGCGTGGAGGATGTCGGCGAGATCGTATTCACGCGGGGAACGACCGAAGCCATCAACCTGGTGGCATCGTCCTGGGGCCGCATGCACCTGCACCCGGGCGCCAACGTCGTGGTCACCGAGATGGAGCACCACTCAAACATTGTCCCGTGGCAGCTCATTTGTCAGGAAACCGGCGCCTCACTCCGCGTCGTGCGCGTTACCGACGACGGAGAAATCGACTACGAAGACTATGAGCGCGCGCTCGCAGAAGGCGCCGCCATTGTAAGCGTGGTGCATGTTTCCAATACGCTCGGTACCATCAACCCCGTGGAGCGCATGATAGGCGACGCCCACCGGATGGGCGTGCCCGTACTTCTCGATGGCGCGCAGGCCGTCCCCCATGCCGCCGTCGACGTCAAGGCGCTCGACTGCGATTTCTACTGCTTTTCGAGTCACAAGCTCTTCGGCCCCACGGGCGTCGGCGTGCTCTACGGAAAGCGGGAATTGCTCGAATCCATGCCTCCCTGGCAGGGCGGTGGTGACATGATCGAAGAGGTGGATTTCGGAGGCACGACCTACAACCATCTCCCCCACAAATTCGAGGCTGGCACGCCGCATATTGCCGGCGTGATCGGTCTGGCGGCGGCCATCGAATACGTACAATCCGTCGGGTATGAGACCATCCAGCGCCAGGAAGCGGACCTGCTGGCCTACGCCACGGAACAACTCGCGGCCATCCCAGGCATCCGATTCGTGGGCACAGCGCGCCGCAAAGCCGCCGTCGTATCGTTCCTTGTCGGCGATACACACCCCTATGACGTGGGCAGTATTCTTGACCGGCTGGGCATTGCCGTCCGCACGGGCCACCACTGCACGCAGCCTCTCATGAAGCGTCTGGGCATACCCGGAACGGTCCGGGCGAGCATGGCTTTCTACAACACGCGCAGTGAAATTGACCGCCTGGCCAGTGGCGTCCGGCGCGCGGCGGACATGTTGCAATGACCAACGCAACGACGAATACCATGCAACAGCAGGCAGACGCCCTCGTCGACGAATTCGCCATGTTCGACGACTGGATGGACAAGTACCAGTATCTGATTGACCTCGGGGCCGACCTTCCCCGAATTGCCGATGCATACAAGACCGATGAGTACCGGATTTCCGGGTGCCAGTCCCAGGTCTGGATCCGCGCCGAGGGCGAAAACGGCCGCGTCCGGTTTACGGCCGACTCGGACGCCCAGATCACGCGTGGCCTGATCGCCCTCCTCATCCGCGTACTCGACAACCAGCCTGCTGCCAACGTTGCGCAGGCGGACCTCTCGTTCCTGGACCGGATTGGCATGAAAGAGCATCTCTCTCCCACACGCAAGAACGGTCTCGACAGCATGATCCGGCAGCTCCGGCTCTACGCCGCCGCACTCGCCGCGCAACATCAGCCGTCTCCATGAGCAAGCATTCAACACAGCATCCTGATATGAGCACTCCAGAAAAACGCACCTCCGGCAGCACACCGTCCGGTCATTCGGTGGATGCGAACTCCGCGCTCAACGCGGCCCGGTCAGCGTCCCCCGAAACGGGTGCGGACGAAGGTGCCATTACGGATGACGAGGCGCAGCCGGGCGACAATCTTACGGACGAGGAGCTCGAAGCGCTGATTGTTGAAGCCATCAAAACCGTCTATGACCCGGAAATTCCGGTCAACGTCTACGACCTCGGGCTCATCTACGGGATAGACATCAACCCGGACAGGACGGTCATGATTACCATGACGCTGACAACGCCCAACTGCCCGGCCGCCGGTTTCCTGCCCGGGCAGGTCGAGCAGCGCGTCCGCCACCTGCGCGAGGTGCGCGATGCGCGGGTCGATATCACCTTCGACCCACCGTTCACACCTGAAATGATGTCTGACGAGGCGAAACTGGAGCTTGGATTCCTGTAACCTTTTGGCAGAGCGGGTTGTAACGAGCATGTGAAATCGTCCGGGCCGCAACGGATTTCTTCACACTTCTTTGAAACTTGGTCAATTCTTGTCGTAACGTGTAGGGAAACCACCCACACGATTATGACAACTTTCACCGCATCTGTCCAGCTCGAACCTCGCGCGTCGAGCGAGCGCCGCCGCAGCGGCGCACTTCTCGCCTCCGTCACCTCCCTCGCATTTGTCGCCGTGATGGTGACCGGTCTCCTCGCCCCGGCCGCTTCGGCCCAGGACCGTGTCGCCCTCATGACGGACATCAAAGGAACCGTTGAGGTTGCCCGCGCGGGCGAGACCACCTTCCGCGCCGCCGACTGGGGCTCGCAGCTCTTTGAAGGCGACCGCGTCCGCACAGGAGCCGACTCCGAGACCTCCCTCCTCTTCGCCAACGGCAACATGGTGTCGCTCGATGGCGGCAGCACCATGACCATCTCAGCGGCTACGACCTCGGCGCCGACCCTTTCCGGCCCTGTTCGTGAAGTCGGAGGCGACCTCCTCGCCGCCGCATCGGATCTGGCGCTCCATCGGGCAGGCGAAGGTGAAATTGCCGTGCTTGGCGGCCTGAGAAGCGGCGCCGGCGACTCCGTGCTTCGCGTCCTCGCGCCCGTAAACACCCGCATTGTCGACGGCACGCCAGATTTCTCGTGGGCGGCGCAGGACGATTTCGACACCTACCGCATCACCGTCTCCTCCTCTGATGGCGTTGTCCACGAGGCGGAGACCGAGGCAACTTCATGGACCTGGCCGGCATCCGCCCCCACGCTCTCGCCCGGTACGACCTACTTCTGGCGCGTCGAGGCCGATGATATGCTGGACACGGTGGCATCTCCCCTGGCTTCCTTTGTCGTGCTTACCGATTCCGAGCGGACCCAGGTAGCGGAAGCGCGTACGGACATTGAAAACCTTTTCGGTGAATCGGACAGCGCCGACGCCGCCTACCTGCTCGGCTCGGTCTACGCCCGGCACGGACTGCTGGCCGATGCCATCTCCATCTTCTCTGCAATCGCCGAGCGTAATCCCGACTCTGCGGCGGCCCACCGGATCCTCGGCAGCCTCTATGCCGACGCTGGCATGAAAGATGAGGCCATCCAGTCGCTTCAACGCGCCGTGGCTGCTTCCGAGAAGCAATGAGGATGGCATCATGCACAGTCTATACGCATTACAACCCTCCCGTGAGGAGTGCCGCGTCGTATCTCTGAAGGCCATCCGTTCGGTCGTCTGGGCCGTCGTGCTTCTGGCCGCTTCCATTCTGCCGGGCCCCATGGCTCCGCTACCCGCCGCTGGCCAGAGCTCGTCCCAGGTAGCGGACCCCGAGGCGGTGCCAGCCTGGATCGGCGTGCTGGGCGAAGCGGCTGCGTCCAACAATTCAGATGTGGCCGCACCTCTTCTGGAGCGGCATCGTCTGGATGTAGGCGACGTGGTCTCCGGCTGGATCCGGGACGGCCTCAGGGAGCGCCTCCTGGCCTCGGGCGGAGAACCGCCCGCTGACGGAAACGGCCTGCGGCAGAGCGCAGCGCCCTCGCTCGTGCGTGCAGGCCGCGTTGCGCAGTGGTACAGGGAACGTTTCCAGGAGCCGTCGCTCATGCTGCAGGTCGGGTTTGCCACGGAATTGCCGCCGCATGCCATCGGTGATAAACTCCGGGCCGACAGCCTGTTTGAATTGGGCGTAGCACAGCGCGCCAGCGCCGATACGCGGGAAGCCTCCCGAGAGGCACTGCTCGGCGCGGAAGCGCTGTACGAATCGCTTGGTGACCTGGCGGGCCTGGCCGCCACCAAGGGACAGCTCGGCTATGTGAGCTGGTTCCTTGACCGCGGTGCCTACCTGACCTACAACCAGTCGGCGCTGGAGCTTCGGCGACGCCTTGGCGACAAAAAACTGATTGGCAACACGCTGAACGACATCGGCATCTATTATTTTAGTGCCCTGGGTCGCGACTATAAAGAAGCGCTGGACGCCCTTCTCGAGTCGGAGCGCATCCGCTGGGCCATCGGCGACTCCATCCCGCTCACCCGCACGCTCGCCATTATTGCAAGGTCATTCGAGGCCGTTGGCCGGTTCGATGAGGCCGAGAACTACTACCGCAAGGCAGGCGACCTCTATCTGGCGACCGGCAATACCGCGCAATGGATCCGGCAGCGCAACAATGCCACCGGAATCCTGACCGACTATCTGGACCGGCACAGCGACGCGATGGTTGATCTGCTTGCGCTGCGCGAAGACCTGCGCCTGACGGACGATGCCCGAACCGAGGCACTGGTCACGAATCAGTTGGGTGTCGTCAGCCGGCGGCTCGGTGACTTTGAAAGCGCCATCGCCTACTACCAGGACGTCATCGCGCTCGCGGAAGAAAATGGGTTCGATGACCTACTGGCCGGCGCATACAATAATATAGGGGTCGTCTTCATCTGGCTGAACCGTCCGGACCGGGCCGAACCCTTCTTTGAACGCGCCCTTGGCGCTTCCTCTGGCGCGGACTTCGCGGACAGCCGCCTGAATGCCCTCGTGAATCTGGGCAGCGCCTCGTTCGAGCAGCGCTCCTACGGCGCATCGCTCGACTGGCTCTCCCGTGCCGCCTCGCTGGCCGATTCGCTCTCGGACGACGTGACTTCGGCAACCGTGAAGATGGGCCTCGGTAACGCGCGTCTCCGCGCCGAAGGCCCCGCCTCGGCCCGCCCCGCCTACGAAGAAGCCCTCGCCATCGCCACCGAGTACGACCTGCCCGAGCTGCAGATGGGGATCTATTTCGGTTTTGGAGATGCCGCCGAAGCCGATGGGCAGGCCGACAGCGCCTATGTCTGGTACGAAAAGGGCGTCGCCGCCATTGAATCGGCCCGCGGCCTGCTGCATGCGGCCGAGGACCGCGCCGGGTTCATTGCGCAGACCACCTACCTGTACGAGGATTACGTTGACTTTTTAACGCGTACGGCGACCGGGGCGACGTCGGGATCTGCGTCTTCAGGCACGTCTGCAGCCAGGCCCGTAGACCGGTCCGTAGCCGTCTTCGGCTCCGCGGAAGAAAACGTCTGGATGGACCGCGCCTTCCTCACCGCCGAGCGCGCCAAGGCCCGTGTATTCTCCGAGCAGCTTGCCGAGGCCACGGCAGGCGTCGAGAGCGGCGTTGACCCGGAGCTCGCCGAGCGCGAACAGGTCATGATTGACAGTCTGGCCTTTGTGCGCTCGCTCATTCCGGCCGCCGAAGACCGCGAGCGCCGCGCCATGCTGAAGGACTACCTGCGCGACCTTGAAATCCGATTCTCTGCCCTGGAACGGGAAATCCGCGCCCAGAATCCGGCCTACGCCGACCTTGTCTACCCCGAGCCGGTAACGCTCCGGGAGTTCCAGGCGGCCCTCTCGCCGGGTCAGGTGGCCCTCTCCTACAGCGTCGGAGATTCAAGTTCGGCGCTCTGGGCGGTCTCTGCGCGCGGCGCGCGGCTCGTGCGCCTTCCAAGCCGAAGTGAACTCCGAACGCAGGTCGATCAGCTCCGCTTCGCCCTCGAAGACCCCGCGCGCACGACGCCGCGCGCCTACGGTCTGGCCGCCCAGGGACTCTACGACATGCTCGTGGCCCCTGCCGCCGACCTCCTTGAGGATGCCACGGACATTATTGTCATGCCGCACGACCTGCTGAACTATGTCCCGTTTGAGGCACTGGTCTCCATGCCTGGCGACTCGTGGTCCTCGCACACCTATTTTCTGGAGGCCGGTACCATCAGCTACATGTCGAGCGCAACAGCCTGGATACAAATGGGCACGCGTCCGGCCAGGTCATACACACACGATCTGCTGGCGGTTGGTAATCCGGATTTCGGCGCGACAAACGGGCTCTCCGCACTCCGAAACAACCCGCTGGAACAGCTTCCCTTTACGGCAACGGAAATCGAGAACGTAGAGGCGGTCGTTGGACCGGGCGACCGGTCGGTAGTGCTCTCAGGTGCTGATGCTACGGAGGCCCGCGTCCGCGCGGCGGCCGCCAGCGACAGCTACCGGTTTGTCCACTTCGCCACGCACGGCCTTATCGATGACAACCGTCCCGACTACTCGGCGCTCGCCCTGACGCGCCCTGGCGCATCTACAGAAAATAACGCGGTCCGCGAGACGGGTCCGGGCGAAGGCCTGCTCCAGGCCTCTGAAATATTCAACCTGCCGTTTTCGTCGGAACTCGTTGTGCTCTCCGCCTGCGAGACGGGTCTTGGTCAGCTTGTCCAGGGCGAAGGCATGGTTGGGCTGACGCGTGCCTTCATGTACGCCGGCGCCGAGAGCGTCATGGCCAGCCTATGGGCCGTCGCGGACGAATCGACGGCCGAGCTCATGAGCGCGTTCTATGCCTATGCGGCAGGCGGCCGGCAAAGCCATACAACCGCCGAAGCGCTCCGGCGCGCCAAACTGGATATGACGAGCAGCGAGTGGGCGCATCCATTCCATTGGGCCCCATTCATTTTGACCGGACGCACTGATCGCTGACAGACCGTGAGCTGATTCTCAATAATTAATCGTAATACATACTACCCACCCAGACCCGGGCCGCCTGGCCCAACACCACACCACCCACATGAAAGCATACCCTCTCTTTCGCCTTTTGGCCTTGTGCCTTCTCCTGTTGACCGGGGCGCTCGACCCAGGCTCCGCCGCCGCGCAGAACCGGGCCGGCGTCAGCGACGACGAGCCCGTCAGGCTCCGCGCCGAAACGCTCACCCGCTCGTCCAGTTCGGTCGTGCTCGCCCGCACCATGAAGAGCGAGAGCTTCTGGAACGAGGACCGCACGGCTATTCTTACGCGCATCACGCTTCGCGTCGATGAGACGCTCCTCGGCAGCTCCGGCGCCGAGACCGAGGTTATCGTCCCCGGTGGGCAGGTGGGCAATGTGATCCACCAGGTATCGGATATGCCCGTGTTCACGCCGGGTGACGAGGCCGTCGTTTTCATTGAGCGCCACGCAGCGAGCGGAATGAACGTCGTAAATGGCGGCGCGCAGGGCAAACTGGACGTTGTAACCGACCGGGTTACACGCGAAAAACGGGTCCTCGGCGCCGAGGGACTGTTCTCGGGCGATGCCGAGGCCGCCGGGGGCTCCGCTCCAGGCGCCCAGCAGGTGCCAGCGCAGACGCAAGGCGCCATTGACTCCGACGCGCCGCAGCCGGGAATGGGCCGCGCCATTTCGCTTGAAGCCTTCAAGCGCGCGCTTCTCGGCGACGCGCCGAATCGCTGAGCCCCCCTCGGCCCCCCGCCGCTGGCCTCGCCGGTGGCTCCATGTCTTACCTGACCCGCTCGCCCCTCCACCTATCCGCTTTCCCCCATGAATACGTCCAATCCGAACGTACGCCCAGTCCGCGCCGCATCCGGAGCCTTCCTGGCTGCCATGCTGCTTTCGTTGTTCTCCGCTCCGGTCGTCCAGGCGCAATCGGTCACGCTAGGAACGTTTTCAGCCGCCAATTCCTCCGAGGTCGCGACAGGCGATCTCGATGGTGACGGTGACGTCGATATCTTCGTTGCCAATCGTGGCAGCGCCAATACCGTCTGGCGCTCAGATGGCACAGGTGCCCTCACCCAGGTCGCGCAGTCCGATCCTGACATGACCGGGCAATTCCAGAGCATGACCGTTGAACTCGCCGATTTTGACGGCGACGGTGATCTGGATGCTTTTGTGGGCAACGCCATAGCCAATAATGGGAACTGTACCAGTCCAGGCTGTGAACCGAATCAACTCTTCCTGAATGATGGTTCGGGCATCTTCTCACTCTACTGGACGGACGCCGCGACGCCGGCTGCAAACGGGGGCGCTTCAGACATCGCCGTCGCTGATGTGGATGGCGACGCGAAACTGGATGTAGTCGTAGCCAACACCTTCAGTGGGAGCGTTTCGTCTGTCGTCTACCTCAATGGGCTCAGTAACAGCAACAATGTGACGTCGGGAGTAATGACACCGATTGTACTGGACGGCAGTGTCATCAATGCCGCGACCGGACTGTCGACTCTTCTATCGGCAGAAGTAGAAATCGCCGACATCACAAAAGATGGTAAGCCCGATCTGGTCTTTGCCGACGGATTCCTTTCCGATTCACAGGTTCTCGTAAATTCTACAACCCAGGCCGGTACGTTCGTCGTCTCCACCGCCATCACCTATGGCCCCGGCCCGTTCAACGTGAATGGACTTGTCGTTGCGGACTTCGATGGAGATGGCGACCTGGACATCGCCGCCTCCGGGTCTGACTCTGCCGCCGAGAACGGCAACGAGGCGCGCGTCGCGGTCTACATGGGCCAGAACGGCACGTCCTTTTCTGCTCCATCCTACTTCGGAGACAACAGGAAGGCCGTTTTTGATATGACGGCGGGAGATATCGACGCCGACGGCGAAGTGGATCTGCTACTCGCCGGCTTCACCTGGGGTGGCGAGTTTTTCCAGGGCCTCCGTGGCCGCGGTGACGGCACGTTCATGCGCACGCGGCTACCTGGTGCCAATAGACAACTGCGTCTTGCCGAAATGAATGCGTCAGATCCCGGGCTGGAACTTGTCACCGCCTCGTCGTCGGGTTCCAACTCCGTCTTCGGTGGGAATTTCGCGGAGGGAGTTATTGAGGTCACGTCTCCCCTCGACAACATCACAGCGGGAGACGGCGCGTGTACGCTCCGCGAAGCTATCGAAAACGCCAACTCGGGCACCGATACGACGTCTGGAGACTGTTTTGCTGGCAGCGCGGGCCTCGAAAGCGTTCTTTTTGCGATCCCTGGAGCAGGCCCGCACACGATTTCACTTTCGTCAACGCTCGTAGTCACCGAACCCGTCCTGCTGGACGGCATTTCACAGGCTGGCGCCACCTGCGGCGATTCCCCTGCCAATCGGTCACTTCGGATAGTCCTGGAGGCTCCAGGTGTAGCCATCGGGACGCAGCACATCCTACAGCTCAACCCGACAGCTGGCGGATCTACCATTCGAGGGCTCGCGCTTGGGCAGGCTGAAGGGCATGGAATTCTTCTCGATGGCGCAGCCAACAATACCATAGCGTGTAACCTTATTGGTACAAGCCCAGATGGTACAATGCTCGCGGATGTCGGGCTGTCGGCGATCCAGGTGTCCGGAGCCACAGGAAACGTCATCGGTGGCTCAACTCCAGCAGAGGGTAATCTGATAGCAGGTACTGTGTTCACCTCGATCATGCTCTCGACTGCCGACAACTCGACGGTTCGAAACAATGTCATCGGCCTGAATGCATCATCTTCGGCTGTTCTGCAGCCTTCGACTGGTACCCGTGTGGGAATAAACGTATTCCGCAGTAACAATGCTGTCCTTGCCAATAACCAGATAGGAGGTTTCTCTGCAGCAGCGATTGTCACAGATCAGAGTGATGCTCCAGACATCAATAACAATTTCATTGGCACGAATGCAGGGGGCGGCGGGCCCTTCCCGAATGGAACGGGAATTCAACTGTCGAACAACACCGACAATGCACACCTGCTCCTGAATACGATTACCGGAAGCGTCGGAAGCGCCATAGAGGTCGTTGACGGCGTAGATGGATCATCGACCGAAAACCAGATCGTTAATAACAGGCTGTACCTGAACGGAGGACTCGGGATTGACCTTGGCGGTTTTGGCGTCACGCCAAACGACGCGGGCGACACCGATGTGGGCCCGAACACACTGATCAACCACCCGGACAACCTGGCGGCTGAAATTAATGCAGCCGGTAAACTTATTGTATCGTGGACAGCGGGAACGCCGGTTGGCACAGACATCTACACCGTGGAAATCTATCGGGATGGTGCGACAGATTTCTTCGAAGCCGCCCGCGTGTTCAATGTGACGCAGAGTGGGGAAACCAAAGTAATCGATCTTGGCGTTGCCAGCGGACTTGGAATCGCCACTGGGGATGTTCTTGTGGCCACTCATTCACAGTTCCCTACGGGCAACACATCTGAATTCTCACCCGCGTTTACAGTTACCGAGGCGCCCGTAAATCCGCTGGCCGTCACATCGACCGCCGACTCGGGCGCTGGCTCACTCCGGAGCGCTATTGAAGCAGCCAACTCGGCCCCCAATGGCGCGGGACCTGACGTCATTACGTTTAATATTCCGGGCGCGGGTCCTCACACCGTTGCGCTTCTGAGCCCACTCGATGTGACGGAGGCCGTGGTCATCGACGGATACTCCCAGTCGGAATCATCGGCCAATACGACGGCCGGCTACGCCCCGTTCGATGCAGATATCCGGGTGCACATCGATGGCTCTGGTGTTGGTGCGGGTAACGCCATCCAGGTTTCAGGACACTCCGGAACGGAGATCCGGGGCCTTGTTGTCTATGGGTCACCCGGACCCGCCATCTCCCTCCAGGGTGGGGGACACAAGGTAAAGGGGAGTTACATCGGCAGCGACGGAGTAACATGGCTCGGAAGCGGTGGCATTCACCTGGCCGGCGGCAATGACGACGAAATCGGTGGCCCGAACCCGGCCGACCGAAATCTGATCATGGGTGGTGTCCAGCAGGAGCCGTCGGTCAACAGTCCGCTCATCCAGGGTAACTATTTTGGACTGAAGGCTTCCGGTACGGAGATTTTCACGGACGGGCGCACTACACACAGCGTCTCGAGCAACCAGGCTACTTTTGTCGAAGTCCGCGACAACGTTATGGCGGGTGCTACGTGGAGAGATATTGCCATTACGCATGCGAACGCTTTGCAGGGTCCGAGAAACTGGACAGTAGCAACGAACCGCCTTGGCACGGATTATACTGGTACGACCGTCCTTCCCAGTGGCGACACCGGTATCTACGTTCAGAAAGGCGCACACGACAACCTGCTCGAGAACAACATCATTGCTGGCCACTCGGGACAGGGCATCCAAATTACCCAGGGAGATGGCAACTTCAGCCCCCTTCGCAACACCATAAGCCGGAACAGCATGTTCGGCAATGGAACGGGAATTGATCTCGTACCGCACGCAACGGGTGGCACGGATGCCAACGATGGAATTACCGCGCCCGCCGTTGTAAACGCTGAGATCTCTGTTGGCGGCGACCTGACAATTCTTGTAACGGGCCAGCGCGAGGGTACCATCGAATTTTTTGAAGCCGACGTCCAGACCCGCGAAGGCGAGCACTACCTTACGTCGACGGCGTACACCAACGCTGGCGGACCGACCGTCGTCGTCATCACGGATCCAGTAGCTGCTGGTATCGCCGACGGTGACTTCATCCTGGCGACACTCACCGATGCAGTTGGCAACACGTCGGAGTTCTCCCCTGCCATCGCTGTGACCACGGCGCCATCCAACCCGCTGGCAGTCACATCGACCGCTGATACGGGCGCTGGCTCTCTTCGTAGCGCCATTGAAGCGGCCAACCTGACGGCCAATGGCGCGGGACCGGACATCATTACGTTCAATATTCCGGGCGATGGGCCGCATGTGATTTCGCCCGCGACCCCACTGCCAGCGCTCACCGAGGCGGTTGTTATCGACGGCACGAGTCAGACGGGCGCGACGTGCGGCACGTCGGATTTCACGGACCGCATACTCAAGATCGTGCTCGACGGCTCCGGCATTCCGTTCAATCCGGCCGGGCCGAATACGCACGGCCTCCGGATGGCCAGCGGGGCTCGCGGAGTCACCATCCAGGGGCTGGTTATTCACTCGTTCGCCAGTGGAGGCATTCTTATAGACCACGATTCGGATGCCCATGTTGTCCGGTGCAATTACATCGGTACGGACGTGGACGGTCTCGTCGCACTCGGTAATTTTGGAGCGGGCATAGATGTCGTTGGATTTTTTGGAACATCGACGGGGAACGTCATCGGTGGCTCCCTCCCCGTTGATGGTAATCTGATTTCAGCCAATGCAGCCGACGAAATTCACCTCGAACCGGGCGCTGATGGCAACATCATTCAGAACAATCTTATCGGAACCGATCGAACAGGAACAAGCATTCTGCCTTCTCCGGCCGGACACTTCGATAATCCTGACTACGACAACTTTGCCAACAACACGGGTATTGGAAGCAACCAGGGTGCGTCCAACATCATTCGTGACAACGTCCTGGGAGGGTTTTCCGAAGCCGTAGCATTGGGGAGCCGGTTCGACGGAACCCGAAACTGGGGCGGCAGCAACATGCTCTACGGTAATCACATCGGAGTAGCGCGCAATGGCACGACTGACCTCGGAAACGGTGTGGGCATTGGCCTGGCCGGAGACGGAGACGGAAACAACCTTATTGGCGATCTGGTGCCGGGTAACGGCAATACAATCCGCTTCAACCAATTGGGTGTTCGGGTTTCTGATACCGAGGACAACGTCATTGGATACAATGATATCGAGCAGAATGGAACCGGCGTCCTGCTTGAACTGGGAGGATTGAACGCCATTGTTGAACACAATTCCATCCAACAGAACGTGACGGATGGAATTCGGGTAAGTAATGCTGACGGAGGTTTGGTCCGCAACAATACAATCTCCCTGAACGGCCGCGATGGCATACGCGTCCAGGATGTTGCCCAGTTCATGACCATTACGGAGAACATCATCGGGCTTGCCGTAGACGGCGAGACCCCGCAGGGAAATGACTTGAATGGAATATCCCTGTTGAACTCAAATGAAAATACTGTTTCTTTCAATGTGATCGCAGGCAATGGCGATTCAGGTATCGACATCCGAGAGGGATCGGCACGCAATGAGCTGTTCGGCAACGTCGTTGGCCTGACCGCATCCGGGGCCATGCTCCTCGACACGAACAGCCAAAATATCTCCAACCTGAACGGTATCATCGTCGCAAGCTCCCCATCGAACCAGATTGGCATCGCCGGAAATGACCCCAATGTGATTTCTGGTAACCAGGGCGCCGGGTTGATCATCGAAGAGCCAGGCTCGACGTTGAACACGGTCGAGGGCAATCTGATTGGAGTAGATGCGTCAGGAACGCAGGCACGACCCAACCTGATCGAGGGTGTCCGAATCTGGTTCGGCGCCACCGACAACACAATTGGTGGAAGTCCGGCAGCACGAAACGTGATTTCGGGCAACGGAAGCCATGGCGTGGTGATCTCCGAACCGAATCTGGACGATGCCTCGCTGGTCAATGCACGAAACGTTATTTCCCATAACTACATTGGCCTGGATGCCAATGGAACCATCGTCCTTGCCAACGGCTTTGCCGGCGTCTGGGTCGAGCTCGGATCCTCCGGCAACTCCATCCTGGACAATGTCGTCTCGGGCAACGCCGACACAGGCATCGTGCTGACGACAGGAGCTGCGGCCAACATTGTCTCGGGCAACACCGTCGGCCTGAACGCGGCTGGCAACGCGGCGCTCGGAAACCTGCGCCAGGGACTCGCCATCACGAATGGCGCCTCCGACAACCTTGTCGAAAACAATGTCTTTTCCGGAAATACGCTGGATGGCGTCGTACTCGTGCACAGTGGTGCGGGCAACACCCTGCGTAGCAACTTCATAGGTACGAACAGCGCGAGGAACTCATTCCCGAATGGCGGACATGGCATTGTAGGCGTCTTTACCGGCTCGTCGCTCATCGAAGCAAACGTCATTGCACATAACACGCTGAACGGAATCCTTCTGAAGGATGACAACACGGCGGACGGATCGCCAATGGCACGCATTACGGCAAACGAAATGTTCGACAACGGCGGCATCGGGATTGACCTGGTGCTGGACGACCCGCTGACGAGCGCCGATGACCAGGGCGACGGCCAGACGCCGAACGACGGAGGCGATGTGGACGCGGGCCCGAACAACCTGCAGAATGCGCCAGTCATTTCCTTTGCCGGCGTGCGCGGACTGGATCTCGACATCGAGTTTTCGCTCGAGCGCACAGAAGCCATGACGCTGGAGTTCTTTACGCCCGACGCATCGGGGCTTGAGGGCAGCACGCTCGTGGCGTCAATCCCCGTCGCATCGACAGGAGGAACAAGCGTCCTGAAGACCATTCCGCTCAGTGGGCTTATTGCGGGAGATCAGCTCGTTGCCACCGCGACGTCAGCAAGCGGCGCGACCTCCGAATTCTCACTGCCCGTGACCATCGCGGCCGAGAACGTGGCGGCAGCGCTTCCCGATCAGATCGTGCGCGTTACCTCCGGCCTCGTGTTCACACTCAGTCCTGAGCTCGCCGCCATATCAGGCATGGAGATGGCTATTCGGAACGCTATCGCGTCGTGGGCTGCGGTCGGTACATCGACGGCGTCAGACGAAATTTCGTTCGGTAGTGTGGCTACGGGCACTTCTGGCCCAGGTGTCACCGAGCCCGCCATGGGCGACGGCATCAACCTCGTCACCAAGTCCACCGCCTCCTTTCCGCTCTCCTCGAACACGCTCGCCGTGGCATCGAAAATGTTGACCTTCGAGGGCGACATTGGGAGCGCGACGGAAGCCAAAATTGTCGAGGCGGACATCATTTTCAATGCCGCGCTCATTGGTCAGGAGAACGGTATTGGAACGGACCTGACGCCCGGTATCTGGGATGCTCAGGCGGTTGCCACGCACGAATTCGGGCACACGCTCGGCCTTCGGCACTCCGGCATTTCAACGGCCACGATGTTCTTTTCCATTCCGTCGGGCACGTCCTACCGTAGCCTTGAGGTGGATGACCGCGCGTGGGTAAGCCACAAGTATCCGAATGCCCAGAACACCGGTGGTCTCGGCTCCATCTCGGGCCTCGTTACAGACAGCGAGAGTGAGCCTGCAGGCCAACCGCTCGCAGGCGCCCTCGTCACGGCGCGCGACCCAGATACGCGCGCCCGCCTGCATGCGTATACCGATGTCGACGGCACATACACGATTCCCGGCGTACCGGCGGGCTCCTATGAGCTGCGCATCCAGCCGCTCGATGGCGTTGTGGACAACGTGCCGGGCATGTACCCGGGCACGGTCAGCCCATACATCCGCTCCATCACCGAGAACGCGTCTTTCATTCCGGAACTCTGGTCGGACCAGGATGAGACATCCAACGAAACAGAGGATGTGGCAGCCATGGTTAACGTATCCACAGGCCAGACGGTGGGTAGTGTTGATTTTGCAACAAACGTCGATTCCACACCGCCCGTAGTCAACGGCGCCTCGCCAAAAGGCACGCGCGTAGCTACGCGGCCCGACATCGTGGTCACCTTCAATGAACCCGTGACCACCGAGAACATCGTGTTCGAGGTACTGGATGCCGCAAACAACACTGTTCCCGGCCGCGCTGAAGTCCCGGGCGGCCTGAGCGTACTCGCGGTGTTCACGCTGGATGCGGGCGTCCTGCTCGACCACGACGCCACGTACACGATCCAGGTGACAGGCGCTACCGACGAGCGGGGGAACTCGATGACGACGCCGTTCGCGCAGTCATTCACCGTAGCGCCAGCCGATCAAACGGCGCCAACTGTGCTCGCGTCGAGCCCTGAAGACGGCGCACTGGGCGTTTCAAAAAATGTAACAATAAATGTTACATTTTCTGAGCCGATGAATACGGCCTCGTTGGCTGCTGGTATGCGGCTTTCGGGCCCAAATGGGCCTGTTTCTGGCGAGCCGTTCTTCCCGAACACATCGCTTGACAGTGGTCTTCCGGGCTGGATTGCGGCCTTCCAACTCGCGGAGGGCGTATCGCTTGCAGATGAAACCACGTACACCATCCAGGTCGACGCCGCTGTCACGGATGCGTCTGGTAATGCGCTTGGAACGGCATTTTCCTCGAGCTTCACCACACCGACCAACGCAGCGCCCACAATCACCGCATTCGGGCCAGTTAACGGCGCCGGGGCGGTATCTGTGCGCACGGCCGTGTTTGCCGACTTTTCGGAGCCGGTCGTATTCGGCGCGGGCGATGTGACGCTGCACGTTGGGTCATCGAACGCAGGCTCCGCCGTCGCGGGCACCGCCGAGGTGCTCAATGAGGGCAGCCGCATCGTATTCCGCCCGGCGGAGCCACTCGCGTTCTCGACCGTCTACACGGCGACGTTCTCGGATCAGATCACCGATACGTCCAGCCCCGCGCAGATGCTCGGCACCGCGCTGTCGCTGACCTTCACCACCGAAGCCGCGCCGACCATGGCCACGGTCTCATCCGTGAGCCCACTTGTCGCCATACCGGGCGCCGTCGTGGTCTTCACAGGTACGGGCTACAGCCCCATTCCCTCGCAGAACAGCGTGCGGTTCTCGTCAGACGGAGGCACAATCGAGGTTACCCCTGATGCGTCCACGCTGACATCGCTCAACGTGGTCGTTCCAGACGGCGCCGTTTCAGGACCCGTGACAATCAACGGGCAGGCGACGATCAACCTCGAACTCTATGACGTGCTTCCGCTCCTTGACCCGGCCGTATCGCGGTTTACCACCGAGAGCGCGCCGCGCGACGTCGAAGTGTCGCCGGACGGCGGGACGGCCTTCGTAACAAACACAGGCAGCGACCTCGTAACCGTCATCAATACAGATTCGGGCGCGATCATTGACAAGATCAGTGTCGGCGACGCGCCGCTGAAAGTCGTCATGTCGCCCGACGGTGCGCGCCTGTACGTGACCAACTTCGCATCGCACAACGTGTCCGTCATTGACGTCGCCACCCGGTCTGTGGTCGCGACGATTGACGTCGGACTGAACCCGTTCGGCCTCGCCATCTCACCAGATGGCAAGCGGCTCTACGTCGCAGAATACACGAGCCAGAAGATCTCGATCATCGACCTTGCGGACGGTAGTGGCACCGAGAACAAGGCCATTGCCCGCATCGGGGTCGAAGCCAACAATCGGGATGTCGACGTATCCCCGGATGGGGGTACCCGCTTTGGTGAGGAATCCAGTCCCCGGGATGTGGAAATTTCTCCAGATGGGGGTACACTCTTTTTCACGACCGAGACACTTGGCCTCCGAGCGCTCGTTCTCGATGCCAACGGATCGGCGAATGAGGACGCTGGAACGCTTCGGATTACCTCCGAGTCGTCTACGCGTGACGTCGAAGTGTCGCCAGACGGCGGCGTGGTCTGGGTGACGACGCTCGCTGGTGCGCTCGAAGGCTACCGTGTGCCGGAAGAACTGACGCAGCAGACGGACTTCCAGGCCGTCGCGCGTCTTGGCGTGGAATCCAACTCGCGCGAAGTGGAGATCAGCCCGGATGGCGGCCTGCTCTACGTAACGAGCTTCGATCTCGGCCTCGTGCAGGTCTACTCGATTTCCTCGCAGATCATTCCAAGCTCATCGTCCGCGTCCGGCAGCGTGCTGGCGCTCACGCTCGAGCCGTTGCAGACGCTGGCCGTCGGCGAGAACCCGGAAGCCGTGGTCTTCTCCCCAGCCGCTCAGATTGCCATCGTCACGAACGCCGGGTCGGAGGACATCAGCATCCTGGACTTCGGTGGCGAAGCGATAACCGTAGTTGACTCGGATGGAGACGGCCTGACGGACGCTGACGAAGAGGCCCGCGGTACGGATCCGAATGCCGCGGACTCCGACGGTGACGGCATTGGAGATGGCACCGAGGTGACGCTCGGCACCTTCCCCCTCGACCCGGATTCGGACGATGACGGTCTGGACGACGGCACCGAAGTGGCGCTGACGACCAATCCGCTTGTGGCCGACACGGACGGTGATGGCCTGGACGACGGCGCGGAAGTAGCGGGTGTAACCGATCCGCTGAATCCCAATACGGACGGTGACACGGTAAATGGTGAGCCGCTGCTCGACGGCGAAGACCCCGATGCAGACGGCAACCTCGTGGCGGACGACCGGTTCTTTGCGGCGCGCGATCTGCAGGTCATAACAGACGCATTGCTGGCTGAACTGGCGACGCCCCAGGGCGGCCTGGCTGTTGAGCAACCGACAGACGAGACGTTCGTTGGCCCTATGCCGCTCCTGTCTATGAAGACGGTCAATACGACATCCGAGATGGGCGGTAAGTCCAAGAAGTCCGACAAGTCCAAAAAGTCTGACAAGTCCAAGAAGTCCGACAAGTCGAAAAAGTCCGACAAGGACGAAGAAGACGAATCGCTCGAGGATGCCGCGCAGACTGCCCTCGAGAAGCTGACGGAGAACCTCGATCCCGCCCTCTGGCAGGAGTGGAACCTCCCGCGGTTCGACGTAGGCGAGGAAACGCTGAACCGCGACCGGGTCGCTGTAAGGAAAATCATGGCCATCATGGACATGACCGACTCCTACGCTGAGGAACTCCAGGCCATCGTGGACCGGATTCTGGATGCGGACGAGGCCGTTCTTGAAGCCGCCATCACCCGCCTTGCTGACGCTGGCTGCGAGAACAACAAGAGGTGCCGCAAGGCGCTCGAGCGCGCCCAGGAACACCTTGGTGACGCCGGATACGCTATCGACAGCAACGACGAAGGGGCCTATGTCCTTGTTCGCACAGAAGACGGTGCATTCGAGGACGGCGACTTCGACGACGCGGTCGCGGCCACCAGAAAGGCCTGGACGGCGATCAAGAAGGATCTGGAGAAGCTCGGACCCCCGTCACTGGGCAAGGGCGCATCGCTCTTCGCGGCCGACGAGACACTGCCAAATGAGTTCGCGGTGCACCCGAACTATCCAAACCCGTTCCGCGCGCGGACGACCGTCCAGGTCGATCTGCCGGAAGCCGCCGATGTCCGCATGGTGATGTACGACATCCTGGGCCGGGAGGTAGCCGTGATCGTGAATGGGTCCATGCCGGCAGGCAGACACCTGGTCCAGATTGACGGGGAGCGACTCTCGAGCGGCATGTATCTCGTTCGCACCGAGGCGGGCGCGCACAACACAACGCTCCGACTCGTACTCAGCAAATAGAGCTCAGAACGTAAACTCAGGATCCGCCCTCAAGGCGCTGCCGGGCTTCGGCCCGGAGCGCTGGGCGGGTTTCGAGTTCGAGGTAACGCTGCCAGAGGGGGCGCGCCTGTCCGTCATCGCCCAGTGCGTCATAGGCGCGTGCCATGAGCAGCACGGTTTCTGACCAGTCGGGATTGAGGCGAAGCGAGGGCTGCAGGTAGTCGAGCGCTGTGGCGGGTTCGCCAAGCGCCATGTACGCCTTGCCCTGGTTCTTGTACACAATGAACCGGAGCGACGTTGACGCCGTACGGCTCGCGCGCTCAAGAACATTCAGCGCATCGGCGGCGCGTCCCGATTCAATGAGAAGGTCCGCGAGGGCGCTGTAGGCCTGCGTGAACGTGCTGTCGATCTCCGTAGCACGGGAAAGCGTCCCCATGGCACGATCCGTCTGCCCCTGGCCCGCCTCAGCGAGCCCACGGTTGTAATAGGCTGTCGTGTTCTCGCCGTCGAAGGCGATGGCCCGGTTCGCGGCGCGGATGGCGCCGCCATAGTCGTTGAGCTGGTAGTAGACGCCGGAGAGGGAGCTCCAGGCCGGGCCGTAGGTCGAATCGTACTGGAGCGAGCGCTCGAGTTCAGCGAGCGCGAGCTCGTACTTGCCATCGCGAAGAAAGGCAATGCCGTTGTCGAGGAAGGTCCGAGCCTGTTCACGCGCCGAGGCCTCGATGGCGGCCTTCTCGGCCGAGCCCGCGCCCCCGCCAGAGAGGGCAAAATAGGCACCCGCGCCAACGATCAGTGCGCCAGCAGCGGCCGCACCAAGGCGCAGGTAGCCGTGCCGGGACAGCAGCCCCCGCGACGCTCCGGCATCCGAAAGCCCCGCACTACCCGCTTGCCCCGCACCACCCGCTTGCGACGCTCCGGCGTCCGAAAGCCCCGCACTACCCGCTTGCCCTGCACCGCCCGGCGCGCCTCCCACCTGCATACCGGCCGCCTGCATCCCCGAGAGCTGCGAAATCACAGACAGCCCCGAGAGGTCCCCCTCCCCCGTCATCGCGCGCAGATCCGTCACGAGTTCGTGCGCCGTCTGGTAGCGGGAATCGGGCGATTTCTGAAGCAGTTTGTCGACGATCCGGGCAAGCACCTCCGGCGCATCTTCCCGCCATGTCGTGACATCTTCGTGATCGGTATTCACGGCCGCGTACAGAATGGCCGCGTCGTATGGGCCATCGAACGGCCGCTTTCCAGCGAGCAGTTCGTAGAGCACCACGCCCACAGCCCACAGGTCCGTGCGCACGTCGACCGGCGCCCCCTGGGCCTGCTCCGGACTCATGTAGGCCAGCGTACCAATCGACACCTCGCCCACCGTCATGGTCACATCCTGCACTTTGGCGAGCCCAAAATCCAGGATTTTCAGGAAGCCGGCGTCTGTCACCATCACGTTGCCGGGCTTGATGTCCCGGTGGATGATGCCGGCGTCGTGGGCGGCCGCCCCGCCGCGCGCCCCGTCAAGCGCGAAGCGGAGACTAAAC